>WGNM01000001.1 GCA_016124575.1 Cryomorphaceae bacterium | reverse complement strand
TACAGGTCGGACTATTAGGCCGGGAGACCTTGTTTTGAAGTTGTTTTTGTGATTGCTTGAGGTCTTGTTTGAAAGGCTAATCTGGGATGTCTGGATTTTTGCTTGTAAATATTTCATGACAACTAGGACAGAATGAAAGGTTTTCAATTAGTTGAGCTGTTTGAAGTAGTCTCTGCATGAGATGTGGCTGTTTCTTCTTGTTACTTTTTCTTGACAAAAAGCAAGGAAAAGACCAAAAGTCAAGGCGGCTTCGACAAGCTCAGCCACCGAGTTCGATAAGCTCAGACAGTGGGTTGCGGTTACGATTTCTTTTGCTTGAAGCTCTACAGGTCGGACTATTAGGCCGGGAGACCTTGTTTTGAAGTTGTTTTTGTGATTGCTTGAGGTCTTGTTTGAAAGGCTAATCTGGGATGTCTGCATCCCAATACTTTGCAGTCGCACACTAAAAGTTTGTAGATGTGTTAATTCACCTTTCCATAACCTAGAATGAGGTAAGTAAACGATCTGTATTGGTGACCTTTGTACCATAAATTGTTGCGATGTCGCTTGGTGTCCGTACATGTCTGTTTTGGCTTTTTGCTCTGGTTGCTAATTTGAGTAGCGGACAGTGTTTCTCGGGTACGTTGACTGTTTCGGGCCCTGGGTGCGGCTGTTTGGCGGGGTGCAACTTGACAGCTTTCGGGGGTGTGAACTGTGGGAGTGGAGCAACGGGCAATTGCACTGCCGGACAAATCAATATGTCGATACTGATTCCACTCGACCCGACGTGTGAAGTAACTGTAGAAGCCAGAATGTCGAACCGACCTGGCTGTTCTTCTAGTGGTGCCGATAGCGGCGATAGACTGCGTGTTAGAAATAGTTTAGGCCCCTTACCTCCGTGGCAAACAGGTTCTGCAAACGCATCATTGTTCGATGCTCATACGCAAACAGGTGGCACCATCGTAGTGGAAGGAAATTCGAACCGTGCAGATGAAATCATTACCTACGATGTGATCTACGTTTCTGGCGGCTGTCCGTTCTGCCTCCTGCTGCCAATAGAACTCACGCGGTTTGATGCGCTTTTGGAAGAAAAGCTATTATCGTTAGCATGGACGACAGCCAGTGAGCTAAACAACCGCGGTTTTTACATCCAGATAAGCACGGATGCCGAAGATTGGTCGCTCCTCGGATTTGTGGAAGGCAATGGAACTACCAGTACCACCAGTGCTTATAAATTCAATACCCTTTTGCCCTATGGAAACCGGGAATGGTATGTCAGACTCGTACAAGAAGATATAAATGGTACCATTCGCTATTTGCCTACCCTGCATATTGAAGACGCGTCTGCCGAGGCATTTCGCTTATTTTCCTCTGGACATCAGTTGATTGTAGAGAATACATCAAGCGAAACGAAGCTGTTCTATTTGGAAGTTTTTGACATGTCGGGCAGAGGAATCGTGCACGAGCAACATCAATTGGAAGCAGGAGGGAAGTTCGAAATGGCGATGAAGTCTGGTTTGTTTGTCGCACGTGTGGTGCCTGTAAGCGGAACCGTTGTTGTAGAAAAACTCTTGATAGGGGAGTAGGGGGTGGTTAGAAACTCGGACAGCCAATCATTCTGGCTGTCATTGTTTTCTTTTTCCTGAAGAGACGGAATCGGCGTTTGGTTGCAGGACCAGCATCATAACACTTCAATTCTTTGATGTGGGTATTTTTATCTTTCTTGTATACCACAGGATAGTCGCTTTTTTGCTTCACCGTTTGTGCCATTGGTTTCATTTGGAACCCAAAAAACGCCAGCATCACTGCAGCAGCAAATTTCACTTTGAACCATGTCGTACGATTTGACGGTGCGAGTTGATCAGATAGCGCGCTTACACAAACTCCCTGTTTCTTATCGTTCAAAAAATCCGTCAGATCATCTTCTGAAAATCCAGAGACATCATAAACCGTCTTTTTGCAACCATTGCAAAACCGTCCTCCAGCAACAGGTTCCATTTTTGAAAAAATCATCGGACAAGGGGCGGGGATATGAACTTTCTGCATAACAACTAATGTAGGAAGAATGTCGATAAGAATGAGACGCAAACCATCAAAATATTTTCGAAAAACGGCCAACCTGTAAATCGAAGAAATTCTTTGAAAAGTATACGTGAGCAAGTGCTTATTTTATCGTGAAGTAACATCGATAAAATGCAAAACACAGTGAATCAAAATGTTAACAAGTTGTGTTGTTGAATTGAGATGCAATTGGATGTAGCTTTGATGTAGTGCTTTTTCACACATCAATCACGTTAAGTTGTAAATTTATTGGCCACTTAAAAATTGCTTAACGCATTTAAGTTGTAGTAACCAAAATCTTAATTACCTAATATTATGAAACAAGTATTTACTTTAATACTTTTTGTATTAACACTAGGAGTACAAGCTCAGTTGTCGTTGACAGTTGATGTGTCGTGTTCTGCGACTCCTAATCCTTCATCTGTCCGCATGACAGGTGCATTCTGGGGGTGGGACCCGAATGGAGGTCCTGTAGCGGCCGACAACGGCGACGGCACATGGACAGTTGTACTCGATCCGGCACCAGCTGCCAACATGGAGTATAAATGGAACGTAGAAGGGGTTATAGAAAACCTTATAGACGACATGGTAGGTGGAGCATCTTGTGCGCCCATTACTGATTTCGTGAACTATGCCAACCGTTTATGGTCAGTTGGTGATCCTGATACCTTTGATACGTATGATCAATGCGCGGGATGTGTTCCAGCAACAGGAGTTACCTTAACGGTAGACGTTTCTTGCACAGCACCCACTGCAACAGCAGTCCGCATGACTGGTCCGTTTTGGGGATGGGATCCAAACGCAGGTCCGGTAGCTACCGACAACGGCGACGGAACATGGTCTGTTACTCTTGATCCAATGCCAACAGTAGACATGGAGTATTTGTGGCTTGCAGACGGAGTTCAAGAAAACCTTATTGACGATATGGCGGGTGGAGCTTCTTGCGCACCTATTACTGATTTCGCGAGCTATGCAAACCGTTTGTGGACAGTAGGTAGCGGAAACGTGAGCAATACATACGATCAGTGTGGAGGTTGTGTAGCACCACCTCTTACAGTAACTGTAGATGTATCATGTTCAGGAACGCCTGCACCTGCGTCAGTGCGCATGACAGGTCCTTTCTGGGGATGGGATCCAAACGCTGGTCCAATTGCAGCCGACAACGGTGATGGAACATGGACTGTTACCCTTGATCCTGCGCCAGCAGCCAACATGGAATACTTGTGGGTTGTTGATGGTGTTCAAGAGAACCTTATTTCAGCTATGCAAAATGGTGGGACATGCGCTCCGATTACCGACTTTTCGAACTATGCGAATCGTTTATGGAACGTAGGTGATGCAAACCCTTCTGGTACTTACGGACAGTGTGATGCTTGCGGTGCAGGTGGTTGTACCGACGCTACTGCTGCGAACTACGACGCTGCAGCTACATTTGATGACGGATCTTGTTTGTACAACGTTACCTTCCAGGTAGACATGAACAACTACCCGAACGCAATTGGATTTGTAAACGTTTCAGGTACCTGGAACGGATGGTGTGCCGACTGTAACCAAATGGAAGATCTTGATCTTGATGGTGTTTGGGTTGGAACTTTCCCGCTTGCTCCTGGAGATTACCTGTTTAAATATCAGATTGATTCATGGACAGATCAGGAAAACCTATCGCCAGGATCATGTACCCTTACACAAGGCGGAAATACAAACCGTACACTGGATGTTGCGGCAGCTGCGCAAACCCTTGATGTTGTCTGTTTCGCTAGCTGTTTCGCTTGTATCGGTGGTGGAGTGCCAGGATGTACTGATGCTACCGCAGCCAACTACGACCCTGCAGCAACAGCAAACGATGGCTCATGTTTATATGATGTAACATTCTCTATCGACTTACAACAGTATGCTGGTGCTTACACTGACGTGAACATCAACGGTACTTTCAACGGATGGTGTGGTGCTTGCGCAATAATGGAAGATTTAGATGGTGATTTGACTTATGACATCACCATTCAACTTCAAGAAGGCTACTACGAATACAAGTTTACACTTGATGGCTTTACAGCTCAAGAGAACTTCACAGCAATTTCTGAGTGTGTAACTGAAAACTTCGGTTTCTTCAACCGTTACGTGAATATATCAAGCAACACCGCATTGGCTCCAGTATGTTGGGAGAGCTGCGAAGATTGTGTGGTAGGAGTGGTGTTTGGTTGTACTGATCCAGGTGCTACCAACTACAACCCTGCTGCGAACACCCTTGATGGAACATGTTTGTACTCAATCGCTTTGAGCGTTGATATGAACAGCTACGCTGGAACATTTACAACCGTTTATGTAGCTGGTACTTTCAACGGATGGTCTGCAGATGCTAACCCATTGCAAGATGCTGACCTTGATGGCATTTGGCAAACAACGTTGTTGCTCAATTCAGGCAGCCAGGAGTACAAGTTCCAGGTAGACATGTGGGCTGATGATGAAACATTTGTTGGAGGCGAGCCTTGTACTTTCACATCGTTGGGCTTCACAAACCGTGAAATCATTGTAAACAGCTCAGTTGTGCTTCCAGTTGTTTGTTGGGAAAGCTGCAGCGCTTGTGCTACAGAATTTTACACAGTAACATTCCGCGTAGACATGTCGAACGAAACGGTATCACCAACTGGTGTTTATTTGGTAGGTTCTTTCCAAGGATGGGATGCTACATCAACGCCAACGTCTTACATGGGTTATGGTATCTATGAATACGCAATATTGTTTGGTTCAGGTGATTCGTTCGAATACAAGTACTTGAATGGTAACGATTTCGTTGGTGAAGAAACAGTACCTGGTGCATGTGGTTTAGATGACGGATTTGGAGCATTCAACCGCACGCACACAGTAGGTAACAGCGATGAAACCTTATTGGTTTGTTTCAGTTCATGTGAGGCTTGCGCCGGATGTACTGATCCGTTGAGCTTGGAATACAACCCATTTGCAGGTTCTGACGATGGTTCTTGTGCAACAAGTTTGGTTTACGGATGTACTTATTCTGATGCAGACAACTACAACGCTGCTGCTAACGTAGACGACGGAAGCTGCATGTTTACTACAGGTTCAGATTGTCCTGAAGACTTGAACGGAGATGGCATTATCAATGCTGGTGACCTACTTCAGTTCCTTGGTGCTTTCGGTACAGCTTGTTTGTAATATTGACTCCTATAACTAACTAAAGCGAAAAAGGGGGTTCTTCGGAATCCCCTTTTTTTTAAATTTATGGTCATGCGTATATACCTACTACTATCTTTCTTTTTATGCTCAGTTGCGCTAACAGCGCAGACGTGGAACTTGGTGTGGAGTGACGAGTTTAACGGCACATCATTGAACACCGATGTTTGGACGTACGACCTTGGCACAGGCTCACAATTTGGTCTCAACGGCTGGGGAAACAACGAGCTGCAGTATTACACCAACAGTACAGAAAACGTGTTTGTTAGCGGGGGTAACCTGCACATTGTCGCCAAACAGCAGAACGTTGGAGGCATGAACTATACATCAGGCAGGATTCGAACTGTAGGCAATGCGTATTGGACTTATGGGAAGATAGAAGCAAGGATGAAGCTTCCAACAGGGCAGGGCATTTGGCCGGCTTTTTGGATGCTGCGCGAAGCTGGTATTTGGCCCGGTGAAATAGACATTATGGAAACCGTCGGCAATGCGCCGAATACCTTACATGGCACATGTCACCAAGGAACCGCAGGCAACGTTTATTCACTCGGAGGTTCAATCGTGTCACCTTCGTCGTTGACAGACAACTTTCATACGTATAGCATTGAATGGTTTCCGGATAACATCCGTTGGTTTTTAGATGGCCAGATGTATTACGAAGTAAACAGATCACAAGTGACTCCCAATTTCGAGTGGTTGTTTGATGAAGATTACTACATGCTGCTCAATGTAGCTGTTGGCGGAAACTGGCCTGGAGCACCAAATGGAACTACCGTATTTCCGCAAGAAATGGTTGTCGATTACGTACGCGCCTACCAATACACCCCCATGACCGTTCCGGTGACCTTTCGTGTCGACATGAGCGAAGAAACTCTAAACCCGGGAGATATCGTGTACGTTAACGGTGCTTTCAATAGTTGGTGCGGCACCTGCAATCCGATGATCAATACAGGAAATGGCATTTGGACCATCACCCTTCCATTGCCACCCGGACTGCACGAGTACAAATACACAACCAACGGATGGGACGGCTTGGAAGAGCAGTTTTCTGAAGGACAGCTTTGCACCATCACCACATACGGCAACCCGAGTAATTTTGTCAATCGGTATGCAAACATTGCATTTACGGATGTTACACTGCCGCTTGTATGTTTTAATAGTTGTGCCAGCTGTGTGACAAATACCTTCGCAGGATGCACAGATAGTGACGCAACGAATTACGACCCCGGAGCGAACACCGACGATGGCAGTTGTGTTTACGCCACCACTTTTAGGGTTAATACTTCAGAGTTGGGCTTGCTTCCGACCGATGTTGTTCACCTCAATTCCACATTCAACGGTTGGTGTGGGACGTGCAATCCGATGATTGAAGCACAACCGAATGAATGGGAGACCACTGTCAATCTGCCAGTCGGCAATCACGAGTACAAGTTCACCGTGAACGGATGGAGTGGAGAGATAGAGATGTTTGACATCGGTGCCGCGTGCACCCTCACCACATTTGGAGGCAATGGCGAAGTTTTTACTAACCGAATTTTCACCCAGTTGCCACAACCCATGGCATTGAATATTGTATGTTTCAATTCATGTGAAACCTGCGCTGCAACAAGTGTAGACGTTACATTTCGTGTTGATGTGGAAGGGGAAGCTGGCGTTGTAACGTGTGAAGTAACGCCTGAAGGACAGGCGCAGCAATCGTTGACCATGAATCATGAAGGATGGGGCTTGTGGACAGTTTCAATCACCTTACAGTCAGGAGATCAGGTAGCGTATCATTTTGAGAAAGACGGTGTTTCGGAGAGTGCAACAGCAGCGTGTTTTAATGCAGGGGAGCGCAGTATTGCGGCACCTGCGGTGGATGTTGTGTTGCCGATAGAATGCTTTGGATCATGTGGACTTTGTGTAGGATGTAACGATCCGCTGCAAGCGAATTTCAATCCATTTGCAATAGGAGATCAAGCCATGTGCAGTGGCCCAATGGTTTTGGGATGTACCTATGACTCAGCAAGCAATTATAACCCGAACGCCACGACAGATGACGGACAATGTGTATGGGAAGCCAACGCCTGTCCGGAAGACATCAGCGGTGACGGAGTAGTAAACGCCCAAGATTTGCTGACCTTCTTATCTGCCTTTGGAACCTACTGCGATTAACGCATATTCGAAAAGCCGGGTGCACTAAGCTTCTAGAGCCGCATTGTTTTAGAGGTTTGTGATAAACTCCGTTAGATTATCGTTGGTATCGAGATCTAACTTTTTGCGAAGACGATAGCGACTAATTTCAACACCACGTACAGAGATGTTGAGGATGGTCGCTATTTCTTTTGTTGACAGATTCATGCGTAGGTATGCACAGAGCTTGTGATCGTTGGGAGTAAGCTTTGGGTATGCCGCTCGCAGACGTTTTAGGAAATCCACGTGAACCTGATCAAAATGCAATTCAAACTGATCCCAGTTGTTGTCTAGTTTGATATCATCATTGATCAACTTCACCAAACGGCGCAGTTCTTTTTTCGCTTTATCGCCTGACGAAGGATCAAATTCTTGCAAGCTATCGCGTATGCTCTGCAGTATTTGTCCCTTTTGCACCAAGTGCATTGTTGCCGACGCCAGTTCCTTGTTTTTGTGACCGATTTCGACCTCCAGCTTTTCATTTTTTAGTTTATCGATCACATAGTCACTTTGCGCCTTGTGTTCATCAAATTCCTTTTCTTTCATGGTCACAATAGCCAATTTCTCACGCTCATACTTTCGTTTTGGCGCCCATACGAACAGCGTAATGAGGAAGATAAAGAGCAGCACACCACCCACGATGGCTGTTGTTGTCATGTACCAAGGAGGTAAGACAGTGAATGGGATGCTAGAGCGAGAAAGTTCAGTGCCATCGGCTGATACAGCGCGGACATTAAACGTGTAATCACCTGCGCGCAGGTTGGTATATTCTTTCGAGAAGCTGTTGTCCCAATTGACCCAATCGACATCAAATTTCTCCAACTTAAACTGGTAATCGATGTCTTTGGCGATATGGAAGCTTGTATTCGTAAATCCAAATCTCAGCGACCGTTGATCGTACGACACCGTGAACGACGAATCATTGTTAGCCAGAGCGTCGAATATAGTAGAGTCGGATTTGTGAATCACCTCAACCCTCCGGATAGAGATTTTCGGGCCTTCCAGGTATACCTTTTCCAGTTGCGGGTAATTGACGTGAATGAAACCATCTTCAGCGCCAACGATCACAGATTCGTTATTTACAAAGGCAATCAATTCGAAACCACCAACGAGTTTTGATTTTAGAGGAGTTATCGTGTGTTTATTGGCCGATTTCACAAGCGCAGACTCTTCGATAGCGATGATGCCTGCTTCTTTTTCAGTAATAAACCATACATCATTGTTGGGGCTATCGTACAGACGGAGGAAACGTTGGTTACCAGTGAAAAGGTTATTGAAGTCGGGTAATTCCACAATGCGATCGCTTTTCGAATCGTAGGCGAACAGTCCGTTTTCGGCCGTAAAAACCATTTCATCAGCGATGTTTGCTACGTGGATGTGGAGGTTTGAAGGAAACCCCTCGTCTTCACCATAGAATTTTATTGACTCCATCTCCCAATTCGACGTATTGATAGAGAAGCGCCATGAACCAACGTAAGGGTGAGATATCCACCATGTGTTGTTGTTTTCACGGGCGAATATACGAGCAGACTGTGCGGGTTGATCGAACGACTTTTTCAACCTCCATTCACCATTTTCAAGCGCAATTAAACTGATACCATTGTAATGTCCCACCAGCAAATGATCAACATGTCCGGGTATTTCTTGGACATCCCACACACCACTTAAACCCGAAACATTTTTCAGAGTTGTACCATTGTAGTAGAATAGTCCTTCATGATGTGCGACCCACAGCAGATCAGCAATGTTTTTAAGACCCCAAACTTGTCCGACCGTGCCATTGAGCAGTTGAAAATCCTGATTCGCGAGGTGATTGTAATATGTTTCATAGACACCATTGTTGGTCCCGAAGTACATTCTACCATTGAATAGGGCAGTAGCGTACCCGGCACCCAATAAACGTCCGTCAGGATGGATATATCGAAACGGAGAGCTTTGCGTAATAAAATCGATACCATTGCTTGTACCTGCCCACAGATCGCCGTGATCATCACTAAAAAGGCAGAGTACATCATTTCGTTGCATACCTTCTTCAATGGTGTAAGCCCCTGTTACGACAAGGTTTTGGTCAGACAGAATTACACCACCACGCGCCGTGCAGAAAGCGTATCCCTGATCGATGGCATAGAACGCATTTACGCCAGCATCCAAAAGCAGCGTGTGGAGGGAGCCAGAGAAAGCGGCAGCAGCATTGTTTTTTGACAAATTTAGCAATCCAGATTTTTCGGTTACGATTACCGTATCGGCATTGCTAACGATGCACCCCTTCACAATGGCATCCGCTTCAAGCGATATAAAAGCCTTGCCATCTTCGAGGGAGAATACATCATTGTCTTTTTGGAAGAAGAACGACTGTGCGAAGAAGAACGAGCTTTTAAACTCACCGTTTTCAGCGAGGAGAGTAAGTTTCTCATTTTCAATGCTGAATATCTGCTCAGACGTCCGGAAAATTAACTTGTCATTTACCGTTTGAATTTGCCAGACATCGCCGATATTCGAAAGAGAAGGCGGCAGTAAGTGAAGTAGCGAGTTGTATTTTGCTTTCCCCGTTTCGAACGTAAAGTAGCCGAGTTCATTTTGTCCGCCGCAGTAAATACGCTCTCCCACCACCTCAATTGACCTCATGATGGTTTGATTTGGTTGACGGAAGCATTGCCACGAAGTACCGTCAAAAATCAGCAAACCATGGTTGTTTGCTGCGCAGATATAGCCATTGGGCAGTTGCTGAATTTCCATGGTTTGGGAACCACCTTGGAAGTCGGACTTCGAGAAATTGATAATATTCGGGCTACCGGCTTGTTGAGACCACATCGTTTGATACATCAAAACGCACATGGTAAGGAACGAGAGTTGAAATAGATTGTAGCGCATGCTACTAAGATAAGATGAATAACAATTCAATGATAAGTTTTAATAAAATCTGATAAAAAACTTGATTTCAGCATGTTAGTAGTAGCTTTAAGACCGAATGAAGTACCAATGATGTAGTAAAGAATTTAGTAGATGAAATTCTGATGTAGTCTATTTTAACTGTATGTATGACTTTCGTGTTACCTTGTCTCACCCAAATCTAGAACCTTTATGATTAAGAGATTTACAATTTTAGCTTCATGTTTGTTTGCAATGGTTCAAACAACGACTTCACAGGTTATGTACGACACATTTGACGATGTTCGGAACGTGACTTATGGATTGAATGTTCCATTTCCTGACCAGTTGCAGAACGGAATAGGGGGGACAATATGGCCAGGTTGGCACGGAACCTTTCTTCAGTATATTGAAAATCCAGGCGCTAATGGCGTGAACTCAAGCGACATGTGTGCGCAGTATACGCGGAATGCTTCAGAGACATACGATGTTATCTTAATCAATTGTGGAGATTTGGCTGATTTGAGTGGACATCTTTCGGGAGCCAATCAAATGACCATGGATGTATTTGCGCCGGTACCGGGCATTACGATCCAGATATCATTGCAGAACAATCTATTGTCACTCGGAGGATATCCACAAGGTCGACATAGCGAATATCAGGCGGTGACTACCACGGGTGGCCAATGGGAGACGCTTACCTTTTCATTGACGGGTCAGCCGTGGATGGATCCATCAAACTCAGGATGGTGGCCAGATGCCAATACTGCTAACAACGACGTAGATCAAATGGTGTTGTTGTTTAATCCAGGAGTGAACATCAACGAGAACTATTACTTCGACAACTTGTCGGGCCCTGCCCGGGTTACCGAAGCTTGCACCGAAGCAAACACCGACCTTGAAATGTTGATGGATGCTGATTGTGAGAACGATCGCTTTGATGTAGAATACAAAGACGGACGTTTGAGCATCTTCCCGAATCCCGATTTAGCAGTTGGAGGGAACGTATTGGAGTATGCTCGCAATGGAGGAGCAACTGACGATGTAATTGTTGGCGACTTCAACGGAGCCTTGAACATCTTGCCGCTCACCACCTTGTCTTTTGATTTTTACGATCCGAATGCCCCTACAAACATTGTCTTTTCTATTCAAGACAATTTTGGATTGGAGCTCGGGCTCTTCAACCTGACTTCAACAGCGAGTAACACATGGGAGACATTGACAATGGACTTAGCAGCAATGACAGGATTGCCAAATGCGACCAATTTCGTTTTGTTAATTGCTCCAGGAGAGCCATTGGCAGAGACCTTTTACATTGATAATTTGAAATTGGTAACTGAGGTTAGTGTTTCTGAAGAATCGGATTTCACCTTCAATGCATTTCCTAACCCGGCAACAACAGCCATGCAGGTTACTTGGGATGCGTCAGGTGCAGTTGAGTTCTTGGAAGTGATTGATCTATCTGGTCGCATTGTCCAAACCTTATCTACCAAAGGTCTTAACTCAGCAATTGTTGAAGGTTTGGCATCAGGTGTTTACGTATTGCGCTTAACCGCAGGAGATAAAGTTGCTCATAAGCAAGTTGTGTTCGGCACAACAACCAACTAAGCATGAGCATTTTAGATTACGCAATCGTTTTTGCATACTTCATCCTCGTCTTTGCGGTAGCATTTTTTGTTACCAAAAAAGAACGGAAAGAAGTCTCTTCTTCTGGTTATTTCTTGGGTGGAAAAAATTCAGGTTGGTTTGTCATTGGTGCTTCCTTGTTTGCCTCCAACATAGGCAGCGAGCACCTGATAGGATTGGCTGGATCAGGATCGCGAGGAGATTTTGTAAACGGACAATTTGAGATACTTGCAGCACTGATATTGTTGCTGCTGGGATGGTTTTTTGTCCCATTCTACCTCCGCAGTGGCGTTTTCACCATGCCCGAGTTTCTTGAAAAGCGATATGCAAGAGGAGCGCGTAACTATTTGAGTATCATATCAATTGTCGCGTACATCTTAACAAAGATATCTGTAACCATTTTTGCGGGAGCTTTGGTTTTCGAACAATTGCTGGGCATAGAGTTTTGGACAGGAGCCGTTTTGGTGGTTGTAGCCACCGGTGTGTATACCATTTTTGGAGGTTTGCGTGCCGTAGTTTATACCGACATGGTTCAGATGTTCGTCTTAATTGGCGGAGCTGTGGTAGTTACATACTTTGGGATTTCAGAACTCGGCGGATGGTCGGAGTTGCGAGCTTCCATTTCGGCTGGTGCCGGCAGCAAATCTGGCGACTATTTGAATTTGTGGCGTCCATCGTCAGACACCAATTATCCGTGGACAGGTATACTTTTCGGAGCGCCTATTTTAGGCGTTTGGTATTGGTGTACCGATCAGTTTATCGTGCAGCGCGTATTGTCGGCAAAAGATCAATCGAACGCTCGTAAAGGGACTATTTTTGCGGCATTTTTGAAATTGCTACCTATTTTCTTGTTTGTACTTCCAGGCGTTGTCGCATTTGCCTTGCACACCCAAGACGGCACCTTATTGCTCGACGAATCAGGAAAAGTGGTGCACGACGCAGCATTGCCATCTATGGTAAAGAACTATTTGCCAAGCGGGTTACGAGGACTAGTAGCAGCAGGATTGTTGGCTGCCTTGATGAGCTCACTGAGCAGCGTCTTTAATTCTTGTTCGACACTTTTCACATTCGACTTTTTTAAGATTTGGAGACCTGAAACATCAGATAGGAAACTCGTTTTGGTTGGACAGCTTTCAACAGCCATTTTGGTTGTGATAGGATTGCTTTGGATACCATTGATGGAGAACATGATGTCGGAAGGTGGATTGTTCAAATACCTGCAAAGCATACAAGCCTATATTTCACCGCCAATAGCAGCAGTATTCTTGTTTGGAATACTTTCGCGCCGAGTGAATTCCCGCGGGGCACTGTGGGCATTGTGGTCAGGATTTATCATCGGCGTTGGAAGGTTGGTTTTTGAGTTTTTGAAGACACCCAACCAAGCGGGAGAGATTTATTTTCAATTTCCGCACGACTCCATATTATCGATGATCGTCGACATGAACTTCCTTCACTTCGCATTGCTGCTGTTTATGATATGCTCATTTGTCTTGTTTGGCATCAGTTTAACATCCACCCAGGAAGAAAGTGAGAAGATAGACCACCTCACAGTTGGCAGCGGATCGGTAATAACAGGAATGGGGAATTCGGTGCGCAACGACATTTTGTTGAGCATCATTTTGCTTGTGGCTGTTGCAGTGGTTTGGATTGTATTTAGCACAATGGGAATCGCATGAGGAAGCTTTTACTAATACTCGCCATTTTATCCTCATACGCAGGAGTAGCGCAAGACGACACTTTGTCTTGGAAGCCAGAAACCTTGAATCGCTATAAAGTTATTCAGCGCAAGAACGGATTTTCGGTGGGAGGATATTATCGTTTTTATGGCTTCAATAGGAATTTAGATGCGGGGTATCGCGTATTGCCAGACAATCAGTTTGCCAACACACCACCGTATGTGTTTGGCTTAGGAGACGTATACAGAGATCCGCCCATCTTGCTCATGACAGCCGGTATTCGTCCGGGAGGCGGCGCAGCCATCAACATGGATTACGCCCTCTATTCTAACGCAGTTGGGATACCTGGACAAGTGCCATCGAACTTGAACTTAGGAATTAGTCTTTATGGCACCGTGCCCACCTCTTTTGCCCGTTTGGGATTTCAGATAGGCGGTATTAACTGGACCGATGTATCGGGCATGGTGTTTTCGAGTTTTGTAGGTTATAACCGATTCAGCCTGTTTGAACGATGGGCCTGGGAAGGAAACGCTCAAGGGGCCGATCGCGCTCAGAATTACATGCAATACGGCGACATCTCGCGTGAGAGCAGATGGGCGATGCAGGCCTTTAAAGGAGTGCTCATAGATCTTGACGAGTTGCCATACGGCATCAATGCGCGACTATTGTATGGTAAAACTCCAACAACCGCAGTGCTGGGTGCTGAAAGTCCGAATTTCACCGCCGGTGGACGTATCAACAAAACCTTTACAAAAGGGATGGTTGGAGTGAACAGCATGAATTACGTCGTTTACCTTGATTCCATTGCAACGGAAAGAGGTGGAATCAGCATCAACACCCTTTCTGCCAGTTATGAGAACGACAAGATAGCATTCAATGCAGAGGGAGGGGTAGGACAATTGTATTCGACAGTCCAAAATGAAGGCTGGGGAGAAGGCATTCGTTTGAATCTGCGCCTCAAAGAATTGTTACCAAAAGTTCCGATTGAGTTTGAAGTCTTTCGACTTTCGCCACAGTTTGTCAACTACTACGGCAATTTCTTGAGTTTCAACACCCAGATATTGGGCGACGGACAGTTGCAGAACGTTTCTGGAGGAGGAGGTGCTTCAAATTTTGTGGGCAGCATTACCGACGTTGGTCAGATCTTGAACAACAGACAAGGGGGATCAGTGAACATGTGGTTCAATTTTAAGAATACCACTATAAACTTCGGGAACATGGTTTCTCAAGAGATGGAGAGAACGACCAATCGCTTATCATTCGGACATAAGATCAACGGGTTGGCGCTTTCACGATTTGCTCCTTTCGCAGCTGGAATCGGTCCGTACAGACGTTGGACATCCTTTTATCGTGGCGTAGCTGAAGACGTCTTCATAACAGATGTAGATACAGCAGGATTGCCCTTTCAGAAGCTCGCCTTCAACACCTTCCAATTCCAATTGAAGCACAAATTTGAGATCGGAAAACAAGACATATATGTCCTTTACCTCGGCTCTTTGGGCAGCGTAGGCGACAAGATTTCGATCGTTCCTAAATTGAACGATCAGGCTTATTTGCGCACCGGATATCATGAGTTCGACATCATCATCCCGATCAACGATTGGTTTGGTGTTGACCTCGCATACGGATTGGAGCGCATTCAAGCCAACGACCAGACCAACAACCTCTATTATTTTGATGTTGATGGAAATTTGGCTGGTGCCAATGTTAGCGCGGCGGCATCATTTGCCGATTACGGATTGGAAGGCACAGCCATTCCTGGAAGCAGTTATGCAGGAGCGACGACTGGGGCGCCAGGATATTTGGATCAAACATCCCATTCGATAGGACTTGGTGTCGACATTAAAATGTCGGAGCATTCAGGATTGTATATCCGCCACAAACGATTCAATCAGGCAGACAGCCATTTTGTAGAAGATAAGATCAGTGGCACCGAGACCACAATTGAACTCAAGGTATTTTTCTAATGAAGATGAAATTTAACTATATACTTTTCAGCTTATTGCTGCTTACATCGTCCCTTTTTGGGCAGGATGATAAGTTCAGTGTGTATGGCTCTGGACGATTTGTAATGCAGACCAATAAGGCACAAGGAGACCGATATGAAGGAGGAGTGTTTGCGGGAGACACATTGGCGGCAGATAGCGTAAATGCCCGACGAGAGATTCAAGGGTATGCCCTTTTCGATTTGGGATTCCGTTTGCGTCCGAATGCATCAACAGAAATCAAAGTACTCACACGCGTGCGCAGCGAGCTCGACGGATTTTGGGGAGCAGGTATTGGCTTTGGTTTCCGCGAATTGTATGCGAGAGGCGTCATAAAAGGAAAAGTGCGCTACCGCGTTGGCGACTTGGATGTGAAGCTAACGCCATTTACCCTTTACAACACCGGTGGTGATTTGTTGAATGGCAGATTGTCTCCATTGCATGTTTATCGCGACATCGTTGATTACGAGCATTTTTATCGCGACAACCGATGGAGGCAGCAAGGTGCTGAGACAGACTTTAAATTGCGACTGCCAGGTGAAGGGAATAGATTGGACGTTTATGGATTCATAACCAAAAATCGACAATCGGATTATTTCTTTACGCCAGACCGCATGTTAGGCGGAGGGCAGTTTGATTTCCACCGCAAAGAATTGGGACATATTGGTTATCGTTATGTAAGTCTATTCGAGATCGCCGAGACCGCACAATTTTCAGATGCTACTACTTCTATCACCGTGCAGACCCTTAATTTTGAGGTGATGCCTTTCACATCAAAACCGTTGGTTTTATATGGAGAAATGGGAATGTCGGGCACCAAATACAAAGAGAAAGAAGGCGCCCCGGCAGATACAGGAGACGTATTTTTGCAATTGGGAATACGCAAAGTAGACGCCAGCAGCAAATTGAAGTTTTACGGCGAATTCATTCACGTCAAAGCAGGATTCAGAAGTCCGGGTGCACAATCACGCCAAGTGAACTACAGCACAGCACCAGAAGTCTTTACATTTCAAACCAACCAAGAAACGCCACGTGCATTGAGCGTGTTTGACTTGTATCAAGACCCAAACGTCTATCAA
The DNA here is from genome assembly GCA_016124575.1 of Cryomorphaceae bacterium. Classification (GTDB taxonomy): domain Bacteria; phylum Bacteroidota; class Bacteroidia; order Flavobacteriales_D; family Sanyastnellaceae; genus RI-182. Next base: position 175,755 of record WGNM01000001.1, on the reverse strand, counting down.
TCAACCATTTCTGCTTCTTTGCAAACCTTCAATCCAGCCTATTCGAACGTATTGCCGTATGGGGCAGCCACACCGAACAGACAAGGTATTCGCGGAGGTATATCGTTTAAGGCCGACTCATCAAGCAGCGCATACATAGATGCCGACGTAGCCTACCTCACCGAAGTGAGTGGGGAAGGCATCAACACCTACCGCAACTTCTTTTTGGCAGATGTACGAGCCGGACTTGGTTTGCATAACATTTGGGAAGGAAAGAAGGAGACCATGGGAGAGCTGCACATCCATTCAGAATCTACCAACCGAGATGGATTGACATCAGACATCGCCAGTTTGAGCGGAATAGGAGCCGTAACCCTTGCTTCGAATTTTATAGAAGCATCCATTTCGCATGAACTATCTGATCATTTCTACTTGCAGGGAGGATTGGTGTTGCTGAGTGCCAAAGGAAATGAGTATTTGAGCGTTCGAGATCAATACTCATACATTACCGATTACACCGAGGTCGACATCGATATGATGGATCAGACCTGGTTTGGTGGAATTAAATATTCGTTCACACAGAACAACCACTTATTGATTCAGGCGCGCACTTCGAACATAGAAGATCGCAACATTGTTGGATCTAACTACAAGTGGAATCAAGTAATTGTTACCTACAACATGTTTTTCTGATGAAAAGTATTTACCTCACGCTCGGATTGATGGTCGTATTGGCCGGCTGTCGTCCCGATAAGATCGAAGGACCTGAGCTACAAGATATTTTTGGTGAATTTGACGTCATCGAAACCTTGAGTGCTGATCGCGACACCGTTGATTTTTCATTGGGACAAAAAGTACGTTTCAATGGCGAGTTGACCATTCGCACCGATTGGACCATATCTATAATAGGCATGACCAGCGGCGCTAAGAAAGAAATTACAGGTCGTGACCGCAGCATTGCCGACGACGTAGCCGTTTGGGATGGCACCATAACCTTCGCGCCCTTGTTTGAAGCGGAGAATTGCATGACCATGATGACCTTTGCCAGTTATCCGGATACCTTATGGGGAGATACCATATACATTGAATCCGTGCGTCCGGAAGCCAACATTGACGTCCTCATTTCAGACTTTGAAACAGCCGGAGGTTGGGGATCATTTGCAGAAGCACCCGCCACAAATCAGTTGGCGACAACACCCTATTTTGTGCAAGATCCGAGCAGTGCCACACCCTCGTTTATCCAGGTCGTGGCACCAGAAGGGTCGGGACATTGGCGTATGACCTATTTGAACCAAAGCAGCGTATTCATTTGTGGTACCAGCATTTCGGCAGCCAATAGCAGTCAGACACCAGCAGGAACCTATTTCAACGTAGGAACAACCAATTCGCAGCACGTGTACCTGAACATGCTGGTGCATGGTTTTGGAGATGGGAATACCCGACTATCGATAGGGCTTCAGGAAGATGACAATTTGGATGGCACCTATGACCGCTTTACGGAGGGTACTTACAACCGAGAAATCGTTGTCGATTGGCTTGGATGGAAAGTAGTATCTATCCGCTTGGATGAGTTTAACCTCAGCACAGTAGCTGGTTTTGGGAACATCGACGGCACCGGAGTGCAAAACATAGATCGCATTGCGAGCATAGAATATCTCTTATTGGCAAGGGAGGGAACGACAGGGTTTGTAGGTTACGGACTTGATTATTGCAACTTCACTAGATACACACCATGGGCACCGTAAGAATTTTAATCTTATCGATTTTGCTTTCAGGGTGTGGAATTGGTTTTCAGAGCCTCACCCTCGACGACAGCGCCGCTGCACCGATCACCAAGTCGCAAGCATTCAATTTTTTTGGTGCTCGGCAGGTATTTTTGAACTCAACCACCGACGTTTGGGGATTGGAGAAAGACGCCTGCAAAGACTTTCAGGAAGTGCGGATGGACAACGCCCATCAAACTGTTTTGCATTTGAATTGGAATAAAACCACATGTGACTGGGTAGGTTTTGGAATTGGATGGTCGGGCTGGCAGGCCAAAGACATGTCTGAAGTAATGGAATACGGTGAATTTGTTTTTAATATCCGCGCAGCGGAAGGAATATCGCCGATACCGACCATGATTTTCTTGCTTGAAGATTACGGAACTACTATGTCTGCCGGAGTTGCCGGTGCAGGCTGCATTGAGCGTTACCCCATTGACACCGTGTGGCAAGAGTGCAGATTGCCCTTGAGTGCTTTCGATTACAAGACATGCGGAATAGACTTGACGAACATCAAACAGCTCGTTATCGAGTTGCAAGGGTCTGGCAACCTATTGATGGACAATATTCGCATAGAGCCGCAGGTTAATCGGCAGATTGCGAACAAGAAAGTCTTTCCACCAAGTGTGGTGTCTACGAATGCAACTGTAGACCTCATGAAATCTACCGATACAAAGATTTGGGGACTAGGAAGCATCAAAGGAAGATATTTCGACAAGATCGGTAACGACGGAGTTATTCGGATGCAGTGGGAAGATTGCGACGACTGCTATTGGTATCGCTGGGGATTGAGCTGGACGAATTGGAAGGCTGCGAACATGTCGGCAACGGCTGATCGCGCTGCAGTGAGCTTTGAAATTCGAAATTTGAGCGATGCAGGAGTTACCAAGCTACCGATCACCTTGACCCTTGAAAGCTACGATTACACCAACGCCAGTATAGAGTTGGATTCAAAAACTTTGAACGGGGCCATGCTCGAGAGTCAATGGTTACGTGTGAGTATACCATTTGAAGATTTTAAAGGATACAAGAATTTGAACGTTTCGAAATTGAAGCAGCTCATCGTTTTAACAAAAGGTAGCGGATTGGTAGAGATGAGAAATATAAGCATAGATATCAATGAGTAAGTCCAATTTCATATTCGTATTTTTTATCGGGTTCATGTTTTCATGCTCACCAAATTCTGAGCACGCGCCTGCGGCGGATGTCAGTGAAATCGACAAAAAAGTCGACTCCCTGCTTGCATTGATGTCTGTAGATGAGAAAATCGGACAGATGACCCAGCTCACCCTCGACATGGTTTGCTACGGCGAGCCTTATGCCTTGAGTGAGCCGCATACCATTGATACCGCCAAGTTGGACGTTGTAATCAACCAATTGCATGTCGGGTCGATATTGAATTGTGGTGGACATTCATATCCTCGAGAGAAGTGGTTGGACATGATTGGAGACATTCAACGGAAAGCATCGAAAACACGACTTGGCATACCCATTTTGTATGGCATCGATGCCATTCATGGAGTGACGTATACCGACAGTTCGACCTTGTTTCCACAGCAGATAGCACTTGCAGCCACATGGGACACCGCGTTGGTTCGACAGTTGGCTGAGATGTCGGCTTATGAAGTGCGGGCATCTGGCATCCGTTGGAATTTCTCACCCGTGTTGGACATAGCGCGTGATCCGCGCTGGCCGCGATTTTGGGAAACCTTTGGAGAAGATGTCAAATTGGCATCTGACTTTGGAGAAGCCATGGTGCAAGGCTATCAAGGCGACGCCATTGGTGATGCACACGTTGCCGCTTGTCTGAAGCATTTCATGGGCTATAGCGTCACCCTGAGCGGAAAAGATCGCACCCAAGCATGGATAGCAGAGCGACAATTGAGGGAGTATTTCTTGCCGACATTTGAACGCGCAATGGATGCCGGGGCGATGTCGATCATGATAAATTCAGGAGAGATAAACGGAATACCCGTTCACGTTAACAAGAACATCCTCACTGACCTTTTGCGCAACGAACTCGGTTTTGAGGGCGTAGCAGTAACCGATTGGGAAGACATAAAATACCTTGTAACCCGACATCGCGTTGCTGCGACCTACAAAGATGCCATTGAGATGTCTCTAGCCGCTGGTATAGATATGAGCATGGTACCCGTTGATCTCGAGTTTCCAGTATTGCTGAAGCAGCTAGTTCTTGAAGGACGCGTGACAGAAGAACGATTGGACCTATCTGTGCGTCGCATTTTAAAGATGAAGTACAAGTTAGGGTTGTTTGAAACAGGGGTTCCAACGATTGCTGACTATCCAAAATTTGGAAGTGAAGAACATCACGCATTGGCGTTGAAAGCTGCCCACGAAAGCATAGTATTGTTGAAGAACGATAACCTATTGCCTTTGAGTGAAGGCGCGAAGATTTTGGTTATCGGTGATGGAGCGAATAGTTTGAACATATTGAATGGCGGTTGGACACGCACCTGGCAAGGAGCGGATCCACAGTACAACACCCCTGATAGAGCGACGGTTTACGAAGCATTGCAGCAACACAGCGACAACGTGCAATGGATTACGGAGCAAGAATTTTTAAGTATGCGCATGACTCAGAAATACGACTGCATTGTTGCTGTTATTTCAGAGTCTACCTATACCGAAAAGCCTGGTGACATTGAAGATTTGTCTATACCACTGCAATCAGCCCGTGTAATTGACAAACTAGACTATTTGCAGTTGCCGAGTTTGGTATTGTTGATTGAAGGACGTCCGCGTGTTTTGCCAGCATCCATTGAGAAAATCAATTCAGTTATGTTGGCCATGTTGCCGGGAGATTTCGGCGGAGAAGCCATTGCAGACATAGTTTTCGGCAAGTTCAATCCATGTGGTAAGCTACCGTTTACATATCCCCGTCATGCCTCATCGCACACAACGTATGATCACAAGTACACCGATCGCATCGATACTGATTTTTCGCAGAACGCCTTTGATCCACTTTACACCTTCGGTAGTGGTTTAGCTTACACCACTTTCGCTTATTCAGGTTTGCAGATTGAGCGCAACGAATTGGGAATGGACGACACCCTGCGGGTGGATGTAGAAGTAAGCAACACCGGAAATAGGGCAGGAGCAGAAGTAGTGCAATTGTATGTTTCAGACAGTGTCGCGACTATTACACCATCGGTAAAACGCTTACGCGGTTATCGCAGGATTGAAATGGCAGAGGGCTCGCAACAGCAAGTCCGCTTCGACATCCCCGTGAGGGAATTGGCATTTGTAGGACAAGATTTAAAGTGGGTGTTGGAGCCTGGTAAGTTCAGCGTTCAAATTGACACACTGGTAATACCATTTACAGTAAGATGATGAAGAGACTCAATATAATACTTGGATTGTCGGTAATGGCCATTCAGCTTGGTGCCCAGAATCAATGTTCAGAGCTGGTTTGGAGCGACGAGTTTGATGGTACCTCACTGGATCTCACGAAGTGGGAAATCCAATTGGGAGATGGTTGTCCGAACCTTTGTGGCTGGGGCAATGCAGAGATGCAATCGTACACCGGTCAGCCCGAGAATTTGGGCGTTGAAGACGGATTATTGCGTATCACAGCACAGTTTAATGACGGAGGGAATCCGGAAGTAACATCTGCGCGCTTGCGGACAAAAAATTTCGCATCATTTACCTCAGGGCGCATTGAGGCCAGTATCAAGATGCCCACTGGTCAGGGCTTGTGGCCAGCATTTTGGATGTTGCCAGAAGATGAGGTTTACGGACGATGGCCCTTGTCTGGAGAGATAGATATTACCGAATTGATAGGTAGCATGCCATCAACCACCTTTGGCACCATACATTTTGGCGCAAAATGGCCGAACAACCAGTACAATGGCGAGAACATCACCCTCCCGTTTCAATTGAATCAAGATTTCCATAACTACGCCGTAGAGTGGAAGCAAGACACCATCCGTTGGTATTTCGATGATCAATTGTACAGTATACGCACCCAAAGCAACTTGGGCACATTTCCATGGCATTTTGACGAAGCATTTCACCTCTTGTTAAACGTTGCGGTGGGAGGATATTTCCCCGGTTACCCCAATGAAACAACCCAGTTTCCACAGAGCATGTTTGTTGATTACGTGCGCATATACCAAGAGCCTGAGATGGCCATTATCTCTGGTCCGGCATACGCACCGACAGAAGAAACACATACCTATTCGATCGACAACGCGATGGGAGCTGAAGTAACGTGGTCATCGGAAGGTGCAGCGTTTTCAGTAAGCAGTGGTGATACAGCCGAGTTGGTATGGACAGCATCAGGAGATCAAGTATTGCAAGCGACCATTTCGAACAACGGATGCACCAGTGTTGTGGAGAGAACAGTTCATGTTTTGAATGAATGTGTTGGCGTTTTAACTGATTTTGAAACCAAGTTTGGAGCACATTGGACATCTTTTAATGGCGGAATGGGAATTGAACCAGTACCAGCTCCAAATGCTACTAACAACAGCTCAATTTGCCTGCGATGGAGTTTGCCACCGAATGAAGTTTCTCGCTTGCGATTGGGAGTTGAAGGCATTACCGATGCAACAGCATTTCACACAGGCGAAAAAGTTTTGGGCATCAAATATTACACCAACGCCCCACCGGAAAGCACGGTTGAAGTCCGTTTGCAAAACGAAAACATTTCAGATGGCACAGGTGGCACACAATCTATCTACTTGCAGACCACAACGGCATCGTATGTTTGGAGTACAATGGTATTCAATCAAGAAAGCAGTTTTACACCTGCTATTGATCCAACAACCATCAATCAACTTGAATTTCGTGTAGTTGGACCTCAGAATTTGGGGTATACCTTTTACATCGATGACATAGTTGTTTACGATGCCACATGCCTGCCGATAGGCATTGTTGAAAATACAGACATCGCATTTGAAGCATTCATGAGCAATGACATACTTCAGATATCCTCATCGATAGCAGGGGACGTTTGCGTTTACAATGTTAATGGACAGAACATTCATCAGCAAAAAATTGTTCCTGGGAATTCGCAAATCGACTTACCAGCGGTTTCAGGAATCTACTTCGTTCAGTTACTATCAGGACAAGATTTGGTTGTCCGCAAGATATTCGTACCATGAGATTAGCCATCATATTATTTCTTTTTGGAATAACCATAAATGGGATGTCTGCTGGTCCGGTGAAGGTTGAGCTGCAGCGCACCGCAAGTGGCTGGCAGATGTTGCGGGGCGGACAGCCTTACTATGTAAACGGAGCGGGAGGCACAGTGCACATGGACGTAGTTGTAGAGTGCGGAGGTAACTCAGTGCGCACTTGGGGATTAGAGAATGCCAAAGCCATTTTAGACGACGCCCAGGCCCACGGACTCACCGTTATGTTGGGGTTGTGGATGGCACATGAGCGCCATGGTTTTAACTACAGCGACGAGTGGGCAGTTGCCGATCAGTTAATTGGTTTTAGGAAAGCAGTAGAAGAGTTTAAAGACCATCCAGCCTTATTGATGTGGGGTGTTGGAAACGAAGTAGACCTTTTTTACAGTGATTTGAACGTTTGGGATGCCACAGAGAAGATAGCAGCCATGATACATGAGCTCGACCCGAATCACCCTACATGTGCTGTAACCGCTGGTATTGACGTTGCTGAAGTGCAGCTTATTCAAGAGCGTGCACCCAGCATTGATATACTTGGAGTGAACACCTACGGAGGTATTGGGAATTTAAAGTACGACATCGCCATGTTTGGTTGGGACAAGCCATATATGGTTACGGAATGGGGTCCAACAGGACACTGGGAAGTCCCTAAAACCACCTGGGGCGCGCCATTTGAGGAGACCAGCAGTGAGAAAGCAGTGGCATACGAAACACGTTACCGCACAGGTATAGCTGCCGATGGTGAACATTGCATTGGATCATACGTCTTTTTATGGGGTCAAAAGCAAGAAACCACCCCGACATGGTACGGAGTATTTTTAGAAGATGGCAAGCAAACAGGGGCATTGGATGCCTTGCATCGCTCATGGAAAAAGGCGGAACCAGCGAACCGCGCGCCGATTTTGAAGTCATTTAGCTTAGAAGACGAAGCATTGCGATCGAGCGTAAAGCTTGCCACAGGATCGAGTGGACAAGCCAAAATTGAAGTTGAAGAGCCCGATGGTGACCCAATCGAAGTGAGGTGGGAGATATTGCCTGAAAGCACTGATATCAGGGCTGGTGGTGACAAAGAAGCACGTCCGAAAAGTTTATCAGGGCTCGTTTCTTATCAAGACCAGAGCACCATGCAGTTTAGCGCACCATCAGTACCAGGCCCATACCGCTTGTTTGTTTATATCACCGATGGGAAAGACAAAGTAGCCACTGCTAATTTTCCTTTTTATGTAACAGAATAACCTCGCTTTTCTGCTTAGTACGATTATAAATCTGCTAACGGAGAGTACTTCATATATTGTATTTGGATTGGAGTAGGGGGCAAAAGTGCCTCCTATTCTTTTTTAGGTAACCTTCAAATGACGATTTGTATGTCATACCCGAAACAATTACCCACTTCGAGCGAATAGATTTTCTAACTTGTACATGCTTGTTGCTAGAAACGGGTTTTTCATTCAAACAGATCATGGAAACAGAGAAGCACTATACCACAAGGAGCGGTTGGTTGCGGGCAGCTGTTTTAGGCGCCAACGACGGGATAATCTCAACAGCCAGTATTGTGATTGGCGTAGCTGCTGCAAGTGATACACGCGACACCATTATTTTAGCAGGTGTTGCAGGATTGGTTGCTGGAGCACTTTCAATGGCAGCCGGTGAATACGTTTCTGTTAGTTCTCAATCTGACCTTGAGCACGCAGATTTGCAACGGGAGATGAAAGAATTGGCAGAAACACCCGAAATGGAGTTAGAAGAGCTGCGGCAAATTTACCAAAAGCGCGGGTTAGACAAAGACCTAGCGCTACAGGTGGCCAAGCAACTCACCGAACACAATGCGCTTGAAGCCCATGCGCGCGATGAGCTGGGTATCAATGAAATTAGCCAGGCCAAACCCATGCAGGCAGCCTTGGCATCTGGTGCAGCATTTGTTTTTGGAGGTTTGCTTCCCGTTAGTGTCGCTTTATTCGCACCTGTTAGGGGAATGGAATACATCCAATACGGTTTTTCATTGTTATTTTTGATTGTTTTGGGTACCATTGCATCCCGTGCTGGCGGATCGAGTATCAAAAAAGCCATCCTAAGGATTACCTTTTGGGGCACAGTAGCGATGGGGATTACAGCTTTAATTGGGTATCTTTTCGGAGTTTCTGGTATATAGTTAATGGATTGATAATGAATATTATAATATAAAGCGACATGCAAATTTTTAGAAACATAGCAGCCATATTGATTGGCCTTTTTGTAGGAAGTCTGGTAAATGGCGGAATCATAGGAATAAGTGGAAACATAATACCCTTGCCTGACGGGTACGACAGCACCACCATTGAAGGAATGAAGTCGACCATACACCTGCTGGAAGCAAAACATTACACGATGCCATTTTTAGCTCATGCCCTTGGCACCTTTGTAGGAGCATTATTGGCAGCTCTCATAGCTGGAACGCGGAAAATGACCTTTGCACTGGTCATAGGCGGTGTCTTTTTGATAGGAGGAGTATACATGGTAACAGTGTTGCCAGCCCCCATGTGGTTTAACGCAGCAGATTTGTTACTGGCATATATTCCCATGGCCTACATAGGAGGGAAGTTGGTGATCAGAAACAAATAAACACCACAAGTAACAATTGTACTGGCTTGAACGTCAGCATGTCAGCAACAACAGACATGAAAGCATCATATTACACCAATTACGGAGGAGTTGAGCAATTATCGATTCGCGATATACCTGAGCCAACGCCCACATCGGAGCAGATTAAAATCCGCGTACATTTTACCACTGTCAACCGCACCGATTGCGGGTTTTTGACGGGTAAGCCTTTCATAGCTCGCTTTTTCAGTGGTTTGCGACGTCCGCGTTTTCAAGTCCTTGGCAATGAATTCGCAGGAGAAGTGGTTGCCATCGGCAACGATGTGAAACGATTCAAAGTAGGAGATCGTGTTTTTGGTCACGAGGGCACTCATTTTGGAGCTCATGCCGAGTATATGGTAATAGATGAAAACGGAGGTGTAGGAAAAATACCTGATAACATCGACTTTGTTCAGGCTGCAGCGGCATGTGAAGGCGGGCATTACGCTTTGATTGATATACAAAAAGCCAAGGTTGAAAAAGGGAGTGTTGTTTTGGTGAATGGGGCCACTGGGGCTATTGGTTCAGCAGCGGTTCAGATCATGAAACACCTCGGGGCCGAAGTAGTTGCTGTTTGCGGAACCGATCATTTATCAACCATAAAAACGCTCGGCGCGGATGAAGTTATCGATTACCGCACTTCAGATTTCACCCAGATCGACAAACAGTTCGACTTTATTTTCGACGCTGTGGGCAAGAGTACCTTTGCGAAGTGCAAACGCATCTTAAAGCCCAAAGGAATCTATATTTCTACCGAGTTAGGTCCGTACAACCAGAATCCATTTTTAGCATTGACTTCAAAATTTTCAACGGGCAAAAAGCTTCTTTTTCCGATACCCATCATCAATCCTAGTCATGTCGATTTCATTGCCAATATGCTTGCTATTGGCACATTTAAACCCTTGATAGACCGCACATATCAGTTGGAGCAGACAAAAGAAGCTTTCACATACGTCCTCACGGGTGAGAAAATAGGGAATGTGCTTGTGAAAATTCTGTAAGCATAGCGATTGGTTAATATTTCTGAGACATCACAACCGATAATCTACAGGACTTTTGTCGGTTGTAAACAGAGAACTTGTTGAAGAGAATAAAGTGCTGTGCAAAGAGTTTTTAAAATCGACGTACCTTACTATTCAACAAACACCTTTATACCATGAAAAATAAAATACTCTTAGTGCTTTGCATTTTGTTCGGCTTGATGTTCGTGAATTCAGGCTTGAATAAATTTTTACAGTATATGCCCATGCCAGAAGACATGCCGACCTATATGTTGGATGCCTTTGGAGCCATGATGACCATTGGGTGGATACTTCCCCTCGTTGCCATTGTAGAGATTGTAGGCGGGATATTGTTTATGGTACCGAAGTTTCGCGCTTTGGGAGCCATCATGATTTTTCCGATTATGATTGGGATATTGTTAACCCACGTAGTTGCAGGCACAGGTCTGCCAGTTGCCTTGGTGTTGTTTGCAATCAACATGTGGGTAATCATCGATAGCAGAGAGAAGTATATGCCGATGATTAAATAGAGCATTGCACTCTTTTTCAAACAAAAAAGTCACTTTCTGGTGGCTTTTTTTATTCATTTAACCCACGTAACTTCTGCTTTCTGATTCATGAGAGTCACATTATATTTGTGGCATGTCTATAACCCACCTCATCAACATCCCCGGTGCTAACGGGAAGCAAATAGAAGCAACCCTGCATTTGTTGCAAGATGGTGCCACCATACCCTTTATTGCGCGCTATCGAAAGGAGTCTACCAGCGGTTTGGATGAGGTGCAGATTGCGGGGATAAAAGAGCAACACGACAAACTTGAAGAGCTCAAAAAGCGGAAAATCAGCATTTTAGATACCATTCGCGAACAAGGGTTTTTGACTATTGAGCTCGAGAAGCGGATAGAGGAGACGTGGGATGGAGCGGTGTTAGAAGACATCTACTTGCCTTACAAACCAAAGCGCAAGACCAAAGCTTCGGTAGCTCGTGAAAAAGGACTGGAGCCGTTGGCTGGGGCTTTTATGAAACAAGAATTGACTGATCCTGAAGGGTATGCGCAACGCTTTGTGAAGGGTGAAGTGCAGACTTTAGAAGAAGCCATTGAAGGTGCTTGCCACATCATGGCAGAGTGGATGAGTGAGCGCGAAGGAGCGCGCAATAGAATGCGGCAGCTATTTCAACGCCAAGGAATGCTCGTGGCAAAGGAAAAGAAGTCGGACAAAGAAGAGGCACAGAAGTACCGCGATTATTTTAAGTACAGTTCGCCAGCGAATAGAACACCCGGGCATCGATTGCTTGCCATGGTTCGCGGAGAGAACGAAGGATTTTTAAGCTTATCGATTGAGCCACCGCGCGACATCGCTTTGGAGCAACTCGATCGGTTTTTTATTCGGTGCAAAGGGGCCATGGCAGAAATTATGGCCAACACAGTGAAAGATGCCTACATGCGTTTGTTGCGACCTGCAATGGAATCTGAAGTACGTCTTGAACTATTGGAACGTGCGGAAGATGAGGCGATTGAGGTTTTTTCTAAGAATCTCGATCAACTATTGATGGCACCACCACTGGGCAGTAAAGCAACCTTGGCTATCGATCCCGGATTTAGAACAGGTTGTAAAGTGGTTTGTCTGAATGCACAAGGGGAGTTGAAAGAGAACACCACCATCTACCCTCATCCGCCAGTTTCAAAACACAAAGAGGCCGCTTCGAAGATCAGTCAGCTTATTGAAGCGCATAAAATAGACGTAGTAGCCATTGGTGACGGCACTGCGGGCAGAGAAACAGAGCAGTGGATACGCAAAGAAGTATATGTAAAACGCCAGGTAGAAATATACATGGTGAACGAAGCTGGCGCATCTATTTACTCGGCATCGGCTGTGGCGAGGGCTGAGTTTCCCGACTACGATGTCACGGTTCGCGGCGCAGTGAGCATAGGCAGAAGATTGATGGATCCGCTTTCAGAATTGGTGAAAATCGATCCGAAATCGATTGGGGTGGGGCAGTACCAGCACGACGTCGACCAGAATAAACTCAAGCAGAAGCTGCAATGGGTAACAGAACGTGTCGTTAACCGCGTAGGCGTCGACCTCAACCTCGCCAGTGAGCACTTGCTGCAGTATGTAAGTGGATTGAGTGCAGGATTGGCAAAGAAAATCGTCGATCATCGTAGAAAGAACGGAGGTTTTACAACCAGGAAGAGTTTGCTTGATGTATCGGGTCTTGGTCCCAAAGCATACGAGCAGTGCGCTGGATTTTTGCGCATTCAAGATGCCGACGATATTCTCGATAATTCGGCCATACACCCAGAGCGCTATGCATTGGTGCGCCTGATGGCCAAAGATCACGGCGTGGCAGAGTCAGAGCTTTTGAACAGCTCGTGGATTGATGACGTAGATCTGCAAAAGTATGTAGGCAAAGATGTAGGACTTCCCACCTTGGAAGATATCCGCCAAGAGTTGAAGAAGCCAGGGCGCGACCCGCGAGGTAAAGCCAAGCAGTTTGAATTTGGAAACGTATCCTCAATTGGCGATTTGAGAGAAGGCATGCGTTTGCCTGGAAAAGTCACCAACATCACAAAGTTTGGAGCCTTCGTAGACATAGGCGTGAAGCAAGACGGCTTGGTGCACGTGTCTCAATTGGCAGATCGATTTGTGAGTGACCCCATGGAAGTGGTGCAATTGGGACAGGTGGTTTATGTCCGCATTACAGAACTAGACATCCCGCGCAAGCGTATAGGCTTGAGTATGAAAGAGAATTGAGGGTTTTCAAGAGTTCAAACATTGCAAAAGTTGGGTGTTTCGTGATCCACTAAAAATCCTTCTCTTTACTGAAAATTTCCAAATGGCACGAATACTATTTTTAACATTGTTTTTGGTGATGTCGTCCACGTTGTCGGCGCAGTACATCGACATGACTGAAGGATCATTTGAAGCTTGTAAGGGCATTTTTCGAGATCCGGGCGGGGCTGGTGATTATTCGAACGATTTGTATGTGACCACTACCATTTGTTCAGTAATTGAAGGAAGTCCACTACAAATACACTTCAATAATTTTATTTCAGAAAATGGCTTCGATGCATTGACGGTGTTTAACGGTGATTCGGCAGAAAGCGAAGTGCTTGGAGTTTTAACAGGAACCATGTCTGATGTCGATTTTTGTGCGACAAGTGGTTGCATGACCTTCGTTTTTGTAACTGACTTTTCAGTTATAGGTTCAGGTTGGGAGGCGGAGATTGGATGCACTGAATGCGGTCCAACAGGAAGCGTTTATCCTATGGCAAACGATCGAATTTCTACTTGTAACGGCGTTTTCACAGATTCAGGGGGCGGAGAAAATTATATGGACAATGAAGATTTCGTGAAGACCATTTGTGCAGCCTATATCGACGTTCATGTAATCGTTTCGTTTCAGACGTTAATTCTTGAGAACTCTTACGATTATCTGACCATCTATGATGGCCCCACGGTGGCTGACCCCGAATTAGCTTCATTGACGGGATCTTATGGACCCTTGACTTATACGTCAACGGAAAATTGTCTGACATTCAAATTTACAAGCGATTTTTCCATCACTCAACAAGGATGGGAAGCCACCATTTCATGCACTGAGGCGCCTCAATCGGCGGATGTGATAGAAGCCGCTACTTTTAAGTGTTTTCCAAATCCAAGTGATGGTTTATTCAATATCAACACAGACATGAATGGCATATTTGAATGCAGCGTGTTTGCTCTTGATGGAACATTAATCTATCAGAAGAACAACTGTGTAGGAAATCAAATTGTTGATTTACAAGCATTTTCAATTGGATGTTATATTTTAGAGGTGAAGTCGAACGAAGATGTATCGCGACAACAGATTTTCATAAAGTAGTGTATGAAGCATTTATTTGTAATTGTATTAGCGTTTTTCACTATCAATTTAATCGGACAAACCGAGTATACCTTTGAATACCAGGGTTTAAGCAGAGACTATATTTTATACACCCCATCGGGCAGCACCCAAGGAATGCCATTGGTATTCAATTTACACGGATACACGAGCAATGCGAGCCAGCAAATGACATTAACAGGGATGAATGAAACCGCCAGCACCAGCGGTTTTGCTGTTGTGTATGCGCAAGGAACACCTGATTCATTTGGCATCAACCATTGGAATGCGTGGCAAGACCCGAATGATGTTGATGACATTGGGTTTATCAGCGCATTGCGGTCGTACCTTATAGACACATATGCTTTTGATGCCAACAGGGTTTATTCTTGCGGATTTTCAAACGGCGGCATCATGAGTTATGCCATAGCCTGCCAGCTAAGTGATGAGTTCGCGGCCATTGCTTCTGTGGCTGGATCGATGAACACGGATATGATGGATCAATGCACCCCAACGCGCAGTTTCCCGATTATGGAAGTGCATGGCGATGCCGATTTGGTGGTGGCTATAGGAGGTACAAATCAAGGAGCTGGATTCGGTCAACTGCTATCGGTAGCAGATGTCATTTCGTATTGGACAGATTTCAATAGTTGTGCGGCACCTATTACAACACCATTGGCGAACCCTAATTTGCTTGATTTCAGCAATGTAGTGAAAACAGAGTATGCAGATTGTGATGATGGAGTGCGTGTTTGGAATTATTTGATTGAAGGTGGCGGACATACATGGCCAGGAGCGTTTCCGACGGTTGTTTTCGGAAATACCAATCAAGATATCGACGTCAACGAAGAGATCTGGGATTTTTTCAACTTGTTTAGTTTACCTCAAAACATCGCAACCACTGCGCACGCAAACGATCGATTTCTGGATGCTGTGTATGATTTGACTGGACGTGTGATAGATGTAGAACAAGTGTTAGCAGGCGAATTGTATGTGTATCGCTTTAGTGACGGTAGTTTCGAAAAACGAGTGATAAACTAATCAAAGCAGGTTTCTCAAGAGAGTGAAGACAACCACTACCACGAGAAGCATGATACTAAAATTCGATCGCAATTTTCTGGGAATAAATCCGAAGAATTTTTCAAATTTCACGCTAAAAATCCCGCCAACGGCGTAGATGATTAAGCTGGGTATTGCTATAAAAGCCAGCGGATTGTGTTTGAAAGCTGCCCAAAAATCCAAATGGACAATGTCGTAGGCGCAACGTGAGCTGCCACATCCCGGACAATCCAGTCCGGTAGCGGCTTTAAATATGCACTTTGGGTAAATACCGTCGGCACTTTCAGGATTGAAATAAAACAAGTAGGCCATCCAACTCAACAAAAAGAGGAGGATGGCCCAGTATTTTAGTTTGCTTGCATACACGTTACATGAATTCTGTAGCGAATACAACAGCAACGTATAGAATCGTGATAACGACACCGACAATAGCAGAAACGACAGCCCATTTTTGAGCATTTTTCGAAGCTTCAATTGCCCCATCGTAATCGCCATTGTTATAGAGCGAATCGACCTTAGATGCAGCCACAATAGATGCTATACCGAAAGGCATGCAGCAAAGCAGTGTTGTGAGAATCGCCCAAGCCAAGTGGTTGTCGGGTTTTGTGGGCTTCATGCTATCCAACATTTCACCACCTGTTGCCACAGTGCCGGCTTCGACGGTAGAGAAATTTGTTCCGCAAGCAGAGCAGAACGACGCAGAATCATCATTTTGATGACCACATTTGGTGCAGTTTTTCATATTTCAGGTATAAGTGCCGTGAAGATAAAGAACCGATGCAGACAATTAAATATTCCGCAAATGTTTTTCTAAGAAGTCGGGAGATAGTGGTTTGGGAACACAGTGCTCAATACCGAGTTTGGATTTTAATTCACGTCCATCTTCACACAGCTCTTCTGATGTGAGGACAACGATTTGACTGTGGTTCAATAGTTTCCGGCTGATAATATGCGATAAGAACGTCCATCCATCAGCATCGGGTAAATTCAGATCCGAGAACAGGATGAACTGATTGCGATCGTTCGCCGATTCTAAAAACGCGGTGCATGCGATGGGGGAAAAGAAACAGGTAGTTTTTGAATCAGGCAGCACTATGCTAATCATTTTCTTAGAGATGATTTGAGCAATTTCATCGTCATCTAGTAAAATGATAGATTTCATTTCGCTGGTATTTTGAGGGTGATTGTACACGTCACGCCTTGACCTTGTTCACTCTGAATATCAATATGTCCTTCTGCTTTTTCTATTTGCGATTTCGTAATGTACAGCCCCAATCCACTTCCTGAAGCTGCATCTTCATTGAACCGGCGATACAACCCGAAGGGATTCTGATTGAACTTGGCTATGTCCATACCTATGCCATTGTCTGTATACGTTATTGTCACTTTCTTACTTTCAATCGCACAGCTTATCACGACAACTGGCGCTTCATCTTGTTTTTTATACTTTAAAGAATTGCTGAGTAGATTCTCAAAGACACTGCGCAAAGCAGTAGAAGAGAAATGCACCACTGTTTGAATTGGAATATCCTTTACTATTCTGCCTTTTTGACTTTTGAAAAGTGGCTCGAACTCTTCTATGATTTCAACTAAAGGGGCATGCAATTCGAGGGGGCCCATGGCTTCTTCATCGAACAAGTAATCGTCTTTAATGAGTTGATTGACGTATTTCTGTCGAGAAGAAAGGGTTTCTACCGATCTTTTGATTAATTCGAAAAGGTAATCTGATTCTTTTTTTTCTGTTTCTATTTCATAAAGTTTGATCAAGGCTTTCAGGTTATTGATTGGAGCACCGAGATCATGCACAGTAGCGCGCACAAACCCTTCTGTTTGAATCAATCTTCGATTTAATTTTATTTCAGAGTCTAAAACATCTTCAACCTCCCGATTGCGCTGACGAAGAGTTATTTTATTGTTTTCAATTGATATCTCATTAAAATCACAAATAATGTGATCTTCTTCGTAGTGAAAATGCAGAATGATCTGCTTGTTTTCAATAAAACCTACAGCATCCTTCGGCTGAGAATCGAAATTTAATTTGCAATTGCATAATTCGAAAAAGGTAGATTTAGATTTGAAATTGGGATGCTTAATTTCTAATGCATTAGAAACCAGAACGATGGATTGATGCTTATCGATAACGACATAATACGGTTCTAGCTTTTGAATGAGCTGAATTAGTGAAATGGTTGACATCATTGATAGTTTGGCAGCTTTTGTAACTGCTTATTTACAAAAGTGAATAAAGCAGATGGTTAAATTTGTAGGACAATTTCTTACAATTCAATTAATTCTTCATTTATTGATTTGTGACATAATCAACAACGTTTCAACACTCTTCCAATTGCGCGTTGTGCAGCTCACTTTGAGTTTTTTTTCCAGAAAGTTATTATTCAATTTGGCTGATCCGTAGCTTGTTTCTGAGAAGAAATAGACAAGTTTTGGGTAGAAATGTAGGTATTCATTGGGCGGACAAACATCGATAACAGCTTTTACATTTTCGGCTCTTGGTTCTTCCTCAAAAAAGGTAACATATATTTGGGAGCCATTGTTCACCTGTTCAGAAAAGGGATTGTTATCAATCGCTGCTTGCAATTCAGCTTCTGAGATTGTAAGTGTAACAACATCAAATCCAGATTTTTCGGATATTTTATTTTTGATGCTTTCGCTCAAAATTTTGTTTTCGAGTTTAGAGCTCAATACAATATTTCCACTTTGAATGTAGGTTTGGACATTGGAAACAGCCAACTCAGAAAGCCACATTCTGAGATCTGCCATTGCTATTTTCTTTTGTCCACTTACGTTTATTCCCCGCAGCAGCGCAATTTGTTTGTTCATGATTTAAATGTACGATTTCCGAAAGATTCAAATACCTTCATTGCATGGATATCAAAGTAATTGGCTTCTTATTGTTGACCTTGATAGCTGAAATCATTGGCACAGTAGGAGGTTTTGGAAGCAGTGTTTTTTTCGTCCCCATTGCCAATTTTTATTTCGATTTCAATACCGTTTTGGGAATGACGGCTTTGTTTCACATCGGTAGCAATTTGAGCAAGATAGCTATGTTTCGAAAGGGCATGGACAAAAAGCTTTTGCTATGGTTGGGACTGCCATCGGTGATGTTTGTCATATTTGGTGGTTGGTTGAGTTCAATTTTAAATGCAGAATACCTCAAGTTTGGCTTGGCCAGTTTTATCGTTCTTTTCAGCCTTTTCTTTTTGCTTTTTGATGAGGTTCAGATAAAAGCCGGTAAAATTCAAGCGATTATTGGCGGGACCTCTTCAGGGTTTCTCGCCGGATTGGTGGGCACGGGTGGCGCTGTTCGCGGATTGACCATGGCTGCTTTCAATTTGGAGAAGTCGACATTCGTTGCGACATCTGCAGGAATAGATCTAGCGGTAGATCTAAGCAGAGGTGGAGTTTACTTTTTGAACGGATATTTTACCAAACAAGTGTTGATGTTCGTCCCTGTTCTTCTTATCATCGGATGGGTAGGCACATGGATAGGTAGAAAAATGCTGAAGGAAATCAGTCAGAAATCATTTAAGCGCATTTCTCTTGGCCTCATATTAATAGTAGGAGCGGTGATGGTGTATCCGTTTTTCTACCGTGCTTTTTTCTAAAGATCTCTCAATTACTGCTTTCGTATGATGTATTGAAAGCCATTCGACTGGCGCAGACACTCCACTTGATAGTAGAGTTTTGACCTTCGGGTTGCTTCTTCGGCTGGTCTTTTCCGTGCGAAACGCAAACCACAGTACATCGCCCACGATTTGATTTTAATATGTCCGCGAATGCACGAAGCGATCAGCGGACGAATCCACTGAAACGGAAGGGGAAACATGAGTACCGATAAGTGATAGTCGATACCAAAACGGCTACCGCCTGCTATCTTCTCCAGCTTCATACCGTTGATATCGCTGAAATGTTCGAGTGCTTTGTGCGACAGGTGAGAGTATGATATCTCGTGGAAACACTCCATAAAAGCCACATATCCTACAAATACCCCACCTGGTTTAAGAATGCGTGCCACCTCTGAAAAGGCCGCAGCAACATTCGGGATGTGTTCTAAAACGGCATGCATGATCACAACATCGAAGCTGTTGTCTTCAAAAGGAAGGTCTTCGGCACTCGCAGTAACCGTGTGCGCACCCCCTTCAAAAGGTTCCACCCCTATCCACTCACCGCCAACACCTTCAACAATGGGTTTGTTTGCACCGTATCCGCACCCGATGTCGGCAACGCGTTTGTTTCTGCATACATCTTCCAAATGAAAAAGCGTACCGTTGATTAAAATCTCACAATTTGGTGCTTGATCTTCAATTCTAAGTTTTCGAACTCCTTGGGCTGGTACGTGTTCAGTGTGCATCTTAAGCAATTGGTTTTGGCTTTGAGGGGGGAAGATAAGAATATGCTGTTAAAAGCATTGATCAATCAGACAACATGTCGTACAAACGTCTTGTTTTTTCAGTGAAATCAGAAACTGAGATCTGTCTGACAAACCGCAAATAGGTTTTTTCTTCGATTTCAATTTCGACAACAGGCACAGTAAAGACGCTATGCAGGGCGGCAACATCAGGTTGAAGGGCACAATCAATTTCTACCCATTCGAAATCAGGGAATTCGCTGAGGGCGACATCGTTTAACTTTGGTTTCAAGTCACGGCATACCGAGCAATCGGGTCCGCTGAAATACAAGATTCTTCCTTTTGACATGCTATACATTGGAACCTCGTGAGAGGTTGTTTTTGAATTTGCGAAGATCAAAAATTTGGTAGTGATCGTCGCTATAAACTGGATCAATAGCGAACTCAATTTTTGAAGATCTGTTTAAGATTAGGTAGTCGGCTCCTTTGGCTTTTAGGGAAGAAATAAAATCAACAGATTGCGCTTCTTCATTGCTGATATTCCAACCCTTTCGGTGAGCCAAATACAGTTGTTGTGGATTACCGTTTCCGTTGATTACAATCAGCGCATCTTTGGGGATATGGATATCTGCTATGCCTTCCAGTGTCATCTTATACTTTTCAGATTCTTTAATGAAAAGTTCATGCTGCTGGTTGGCAAGGCCTTCGAACATTCCAGCGAGCACTATGGCAACCATCCACTTTTTGTTTAACGTGGCGACAGCAAATCCGCCGAGTAAGGCGAGAAAGGGAAGCAACGGCAGCATATAATAATCATGATGAATGAAAAAATGTCCGGATCGAATGATATACAGCAGCGACAATATAGCGGTAGCAAGTGCAAACAATTGGTACTTTCTTTTTGATTTAAAGAATTGACGGAATGCTAAAACCGTTCCTGTTAGACATACGGTGAACGCGATGTAGCTTTTGAATCCGCTGAAAATGAATCTGTTAAAGAATGAAAGCGGATGTGATGTTATAGCGCGCATTCCATCGCTAAAAGATTGTCCGCTATTGTACCAATACCCAAATTTCTCAGACAAATGACTGTTCCAAACGAAATACCACCACACAGCTGGGGCTAGGGCTAGGGCGCCTACGATGGCAAGCGTCCACTTACGTTGTTGAGAAATAGATTTGTCGAAAAGCGGAATAAACAAAAAAGCGCCGACAACAGCAGCCGGTATTTTTGAGAGTATCCCCAATGCTAAGAAGATGAAATACAAGGCAATCTGCAATGGTTTTCCATCTTTTAAAAAGCGAATACCTGACCAAATGCCGATCATAGTTAGTGATAATGCAAAAGTATCAGGCATCATTTTTCGGCCAAATGCGAACCAGATGGAGCATGAAATCATGAGCAGAGCTATCTGCGCGATCTTTTCGTTGAACAGCGATTTTGCGATATGGAAGAATGCGAGTAAACCGAAGCAGGTAACCACTGCATTGATGATTCGTCCGTACCAGTGGCTATATCCAAACACAGATGCTACAAGATAATACAGGTAGTTCATCAGTGGGAATTCCATGCCTATGATTCCGCTGCCCCCTTGGTTATCGTCAACCTTCGGATAGAAAAGATCAGGGCCTTGTTCTAAGAAGTTTCGTGAAACCATAAGACCTGTTACCTGGCGCCAGTTGTGTTCTATTTCCAACGGAGGATTTGTGAGGCCTATAGATTGAACCAGAAACAAGAGAAGAACTATGTAGATCGCGAAGTATCGACTACTAAATACTTTCATCATGCATTTTTTTCTCCTGGCTTTTTCAAAATCTCATCGGTGAAATGTCCGCGGCGCTGCTCTTTCGAAAACTTATCTGCATTGTACACTTGCGAGTTCCCTTTTGGAATAGACAGAGACGTCCATTCTGCCCCCAAAATCATTTTACCGAGAAACACGATTTGTCCGACGTGGTAAGGGTAATGCGACAACTGCCGATTTATGGCCTCCATTACCGTATGTCCTTGATTTCGAATATATATTATTCTCTCCAAATCGTCGTTTGTGATTTCAGCGAGAGCTTTTTCCAGGCAATCCCATCCTTCATTCCACATGTGGGTGATGGATATTTTTGTCAACCCATCATTTTCGAATTCTTCATCGCGTTTGCGCCATTCTTTCTCACCATCGGAGGTCAGGAAATCGGTCCATCTCGACATCATATTGCCCCACAAGTGTTTTACAACAATGCCAATGCTATTGTTATCGCCTTCGGGATGCCAAACCAGTTGTTCGTCGTTTAAACGATCTATTGTTTGCGCACCGAGGTGGCGATAATAGGCGAATTGCTTTTTTGCGCTGTCGATGAAATCCATGTGAGAGGAAAATTGAAATCGAAGGTAAGGAATTCAAGGTTTGTATGTTTTTTTAATCTCTTGGGATATATATTTGTCGCGGTTTTTGCGTTAGCTAGAACTCCTGATAACCAATTTCATTTTATGAAGGTTCTATTCTCTTTTCTTGTATTTACTTGCAGCGCCATCATGTCATTTGCGCAACCCGTGCGCACCATTAGCGGAGATATTCAAGATGCCGAAACAGGTGAAAAGCTCATCGGAGCCACTGTTTATGAGTCGCGTTTACAAAAAGGCACAGGGACCAACGTGTATGGCTTTTTCAGTTTATCGCTTGCAGCAGATACCGTTGAATTGACGTTCAGTTATGTCGGTTACCAGCCTCAAAAATTCCGCTTGGTTTTAACAGAAGATACCCGATTGGATGTTTCTCTTAGTCCGATCACACTGATTGGTGAAGCCGTTATCGAGTCTCAATCCGATTCGAAAGTTGAGGACAGTCAGATGAGTGCGATCACCCTCGATATGTCGAAGGTAGCCTCGTTGCCCGTGCTGCTTGGTGAGCGCGACGTTCTGAAAACCTTGCAATTGCTGCCCGGGGTGCAATCAGGCACTGAAGGGGCAAGTGGCATATATGTTCGCGGCGGCGGACCCGACCAAAATCTCATACTTTTAGATGGCGTACCCGTTTATAACGCCTCACACCTCTTTGGCTTTTTCTCAGTCTTTAACTCTGATGCAATTCGCAATGTAGAGCTCATAAAAGGTGGATTTCCTGCGCGATATGGTGGTAGAACGAGCTCTGTTATCGACATCCGCATGAAAGAAGGAAATTCGAAAGAGTTCAAAGGGGAGGGTGCTATTGGTTTGATATCGAGCAAGTTGACGTTGGAGGGGCCCATTTGGAAAGATCGGACATCTTTTTTGGTATCGGGCAGGCGCACCTACATCGATTTTCTCACTAGGCCAATTATCGCCGCGAATACAGATGACGCCAGTGGCGGATATTACTTTTACGATTTGAATGGGAAGGTGAACCACAAAATCAACGACAACAACCGATTGTTTTTGAGTTTATACCATGGGAAAGACAGAGCCTATATAAACTACAAAGAGCGATTTTCGGGCACAACAGAAGAGTTTGATTCAGATCTTTCGTGGGGAAATAGCATAGTTGCCTTGCGTTGGAACAACATATTATCGCCCAAATTATTTGCTAACTACACTGCAACGTTTTCTAAATATAAGTTTTCGACAGGATTCAAGTTCAGAAGTGACGACCCCAACAGCAGTGAATTCGATGAGTCGGAATTTGTCTATTTCTCTGGAATTAATGATTACGGCGTAAAAGCCGACTTCGATTTCTTCCCCAAGCCAGACCATTACGTTCGATTTGGGGGCGGGTACACATATCACGTATTCTCACCGGGCGTCAACGAGACCTCATTTTCTGATCAGTTGTCGAATGTTTCTTTGCGCTATGGCTCTGATGACGTGTTTGCCAATGAGATCTTCACCTATGTTGAAGACGATTGGCGAGTGAGTGAAAAGTTCAAGATGAACATCGGCCTTCACCATGCTGCGTTTTTTGTCCAAGGCCGCACCTACCAAGGTCTACAGCCGCGATTTTCAGGCAGATACCTCATCAATAGCAAATTATCTGTCAAAGCCTCTTATGCCAAGATGTATCAATTTTTGCATTTGTTGACCAACGTAGGCATTGGATTGCCGACAGATTTATGGTTGCCAGCAACCGACGCTGTGAAGCCGCAAACGAGCGACCAGGTAGCGTTGGGACTGAGCCACGACATCGGCAGCGATTACGCACTCAGCGGCGAAGTCTACTACAAATGGATGAAAAACCTAATTGAATACAAAGACGGGGCAACTTTTCAAGGTTCGGGATCGAATTGGGAGAGCCTCGTAGAAAGTGGCGATGGCACAGCCTATGGATTGGAGTTGCTTTTCGAGAAAAAGCGAGGAGCCTTAACGGGATGGATAGGGTATACGCTCAGTTGGAGTTGGAGAGACTTTGAAAACCTGAATTTCGGAGAGCCGTTTTATTATCGTTACGACAGGCGGCATGACATAGGAGCTGCAGCGACATATACCATAAGTGACCGCTTAGACATAGGGGTGGTATGGGTGTATGGCACAGGCAATGCTATCAGCTTGCCCACCACGCGTTTTAACAATTACACCATTATACCGAGCATTGATAATACAGGAAATAATGCTGGCAATTTCTTCAGCGCCGATTACTTTGAAAATCGAAACGACTATCGAATGCCCGCCTATCACCGCTTGGATTTCGTTTTCAACATCCATAAACCTACGAAGTACGGTGAGCGAACCTGGAGCTTGGGGTTGTACAATGCGTACAACCGACAGAATCCATTTTTCTTGTACTTCTCCACCAACGAACTGGGCAATCGCGGATTGTATCAAATCAGTTTGTTTCCTGTTTTGCCCGCCATTACTTACAGCTTTAAATTTTGATAATGAGACATTTACTATACATAGCTCTGGTTCTAGCCTTGGTTTCTTGTGAGAAAGAAATTCCTTTTGACGGCGACCTCAGCGCGCAAAAAGTTGTGTTGAATTGTTATATTGGCGCAGGAGAGTTGGCAGTTTATGCCGAGGTGAGTCGCACGGAGACGGTGCTTTCAGACGAGCCGCTTACTTTCGTTTCAAACGCAGTGGTGCAACTTTTTGATGGCAGCACGTTGATTGGGACTTTTACTTCATTGGGAGAAGGTAGATATGTCTTGAATTATACTCCTGAAGCGGGTAAAACTTACAATATCAAATGCGCTGATCCGTTGCTTGGTGAGGTGCAGGCTGAGACTACAGTGCCGAATAATGTTGCATTGGAAGTGGTAAACGTTGAAATCGCAGACGACTTGGAAGGCAAGATTGACATCGATATCAGATTCGAAGATGGAGCTTCAGAAGACGATTTTTACCATTTGTTGTTGTATACTGATTTTGGCGGACAACCAAATTTATTGTCTTTCGAAACACAAGAAGAATTTTTAAGAAACACCGATGAATTGTCGGAGAACTCCTTCTTTTATTTTGATGATTGTCTGTTCGACGACAACAGTTTCACCAGCCAATCAGTAGATATTCGTTTTACAGCGTTTGCATTACTCGAAACTGATAATCGTATTCAGTTGGTGCATGTTTCAAGTGATTATTTCAACTACCGAAAGTCGCTGAAATTAGCTACCGATGCTTCTGGAAATCCCTTTTCTCAGCCGGTACAGATTTATAGTAACATACAGGGCGGACTGGGCATATTTGCTGGGTACGCTGCTGACGAGCAATTGATGGAATAAGGTTAAACCTTCTTGTAGTTTTTATAGTTGAAATCCAGTCCGAACCACTTGTATGACAAACGCTTTACCTTGTCTTTAAAGGTGTCGCGATTAAAAGAAATATCGACATCAAACTGCCAGTTCACGCGTTTCAAACGCTCTTGCATCACCGCGGGGTGGGTTCCTTTAAATTTTTCTAAGCTGCGTAGGTTTGCCGAATAATCGAAGGCTTCGGCCTTCACGACATTTTCTTCTACCCATTGGTCATCGTGCCACATCTTATGAAAGTTTTCTTGCTTTCGTTGCATCGCACGTGGGTCTTTTACCCAGCCATAGTGATACACATATGCGTCGATCTCTTTGACACGAAGTTTGAGATTATCGCCCTTCCTAAACCCTTGCGCGTCGCGAAAAGAAAATATCGACTTGTTGTTTTTAACGACACGTATTTCGTTGCGGTACCAATTTGATGAAGATCCGACGTAGTCGTACGAACCATAGAAGTGAGCGTATTTGAACAAAAGGCCATCAACGGCATCGTTATTCAAATGTTGCTGCATTTTCGATTTGATTTCAGGCAAGTATTGTTCGTGAATCACCTCATCGCCTTGAATGTATATTGCCCAATCAACATCGGCCGAAATGGCCTGAAAAGCTTTGTCTGTCTCAACTGCCAGCACACGTCCACCTTCTCGCAGCGATTCATCCCAAACGGTGTCGACAATGATGATTTTATCTGGGCTGATGCTTTCAATCAATTCGCGCGTACCATCATCCGACCGGCCGACTGCTACAACTACCTTGTCGCAAAGTGGCAGTATCGATTGAATGGCTTCTACAACGGGGTAGTCGTAAAGAATTGCATTTTTAATAAACGTGAATCCGTGCACCAACATGTTGGCGAAGATATGAAATCGCTGTGTTTGCTGTTTCCAAAGTTTTATCTTCCTCTTGCGCACGGCAAGGATAAAAAAAAGTGGCTGCTAGAAATCCAGCAGCCACTTCATTATTTAAGAATCGTATTATTCGCAAACAGATCCGAATACAGCAATCAAGCGTAGGAAGTCGTTTACGTCTACAACGCCATCGTGATTTATATCTTCATCACATACAGGTCCATCTTCAGCATCACAAATGCCATCACCATCGGTGTCAATGATAATCAACGTTTGTCCGCTACACTCTGAACAATTCGCAACCGGCTCAAGGCAAGAACCATTGTCATCTGTTGCAGAAGAATCGTAGTTACAAGCAGTTAAAGAAGTACAGCCTGCTACTTCATCAGCATCACAAATGCCATCACTATCGCTATCTACAATGTCGAGTCCATCGTTGGTAGCATTACAAACCGAGCAATTTGCTACAGGAAGAATACAAGAATTGTCATCAGCAGTTGCAGTAGCGCTGTAGTTACAGGCATTTATGTCGGTACAACCAAGCTCACAAGTGATTTGGTAAGCAGCCACAGGCATTGGTGTTGTTCCGTTCACGTTGAGAGGCAGCGCATCATCAAGGGCGTTGATGCCACTGAAGGTCCAGTTTTCCTGAACGAAAGTGCCACCGTCAGGACCTGTGCCACAGTTGCGGACACCGAAACCATCAAGGTGATCCCATGCTGTTCCAGTCCCGTCAACATTTACATCGCCAACAACATCGATTACAAAACCATTCTCAAAAAGCTCGATGGCATCATCGCCGTTTATAGACATAACATTGCCAGCATTGTAGTTGGTATTGGTGCTTTCGAAGAAAGTAAGTACTCCTGTTTCGTCAGAAGTTACGAAGAAGAATGTTCCAGCCGTAACTGCATCAGCAGGGAATGAATATTCTAGTCCGCCTGATCCACCTCCATTAGAGGCACTTCCAACGCCGAAGATGCTCAAATCAGGAATGTCTTGCTTTGCATACACTTCGATACCTTTTGGAAGACCTCCACCAAGCGGTCCGTCGAAAATCGCTGTAATTACCAAGGCATTGGTTTGAGTAAAGGTTTCACCAGCACAAGTACAATCCGTTTGGATCATGTCGTTGATTGTCAAAGGATCGTTGTCGTTACAAGGAGCGCCGAAGTTAGCAAGCAGCGCAGGACAGTCGTAGATTGTGATGTTTGATGGACAGTCACCAGCAATTGCGGCTTGAGAGATTGTCCATGAACTATAACCATCAGCGCCATCATCTGCGTAGCGGAAACCGAAGTAAATTCCTGGTTCGCCGATAATTTCTGATAAATCGAAGTTTGTTTGACCTGAAGCAGTAAATACGGCTAGAGGATACCAAATTGAGTTTGCAGGTACTCCGTCAAATTCAGTGGTGTAGAGTAATTCAAGGTCAGTAACACCGAAAGATTCAGACAGTGTAATCAACATCGACGAAGTGGTAGCAGCAGAGAAATCGTATCCATTGCTCACCAACCATGTTTCAACAGGCTGAATACAACCGACTCCGCAGTAACCATTGGCATTGTAGCTACCGGCATTTTCAACGAAAGAACCGCCAGTTGATCCTGACGACAGTGTAACATCTACAGCTGTCCATACAACTGGATTGCACAAAACGATTGCAGTTCCAGCACATGAGCAGTCACTACCAGTAATATCATTCTCAGTGAAAATGTTGCCATCATCACAGGCATCTCCGATGAGTATGCACGAACCATCGTCGTCAGTTGCAGCGATGTTGTAGTTACAAGCCAGAGAGTTTGTGCATCCAAAAATTACAGACGGACAAGATTCAAGGTAAGCCCCAATAGGCATAGGCAAAGAGGCTGCAGAATTCACAGTCGTTACGCCATCAAATACATTGATACCGCTGAAAGTCCAGTTGTTTGCGTCAAAGGTCGTTCCTGAAGCATCTGTAGCACAATTGCGAACTGCCCAACCGTCGAGGTATTCCCACGCAGTGCCAGTACCAGAAGCATTTATATCTCCAAAAGTATCGATCACTTGACCGAACTCATATAATTCAATCGCATCATCACCGTTTATACCCATAACCGAAGAAGCATTGATGTTCAGTGCTGTACTTTCGAAGAAAGCAGGAGCTCCTGGTTCATCAGATGAAACAAAGAAGAATGTGCCAGCTGGGAGTGAAATCGCAGGGAATGTAAATTCTTGTCCGTCTGTTCCACCACCATTGTTAGCAGAACCAATTCCGAAAGTGCTTAAGTCAGCAATGGCAGCTAGCGTGTACAGTTCAACACCTTTTGGAATACCACCTGAAAGCGGTCCATCGTAAACAGCAGTGATAATTAACGAAGAGGTTGGAGTTTGTAGTTCACCCGCACAAGAACAATTGGCTTGAATGATATCATTAACAGTGAAAGCGTTGCTGTCGTCGCAAGCATCGCCTATCAAAATACATGTTCCATTGTCGATGGTTGCTGCAAGGTTGTAATTACAAGCGGCACTGTTTGTACAACCAAGACACGAGAAGTCGCAAGAACCATCGTCGGTTGTTGCATTTGAGTTGTAGTTACATGCGGTGTTGTTTGTACATCCAGGCACATTAA
This sequence comes from Cryomorphaceae bacterium, assembly GCA_016124575.1. Classification (GTDB taxonomy): domain Bacteria; phylum Bacteroidota; class Bacteroidia; order Flavobacteriales_D; family Sanyastnellaceae; genus RI-182. The sequence continues at coordinate 146,784 of WGNM01000001.1, read as the reverse complement.
CAACTCCAGCACATGAGCAGTCACCTTGGTAAACATCACCTGCAGTGAGTGGGTCGTTATCGTCGCAAGAATCTCCGATAAATGCACAAAGGCCACTGTCTGTTGTGGCATTAGAATCGTAGTTACAGGCCAATGCGTTTGTACAGCCAATGCAAGAGTAGTCACAAGATCCATTGTCTACAGTGGCTGTGTTGTCGTAGTTACAAGCATTGGCATCTGTACAGCCCGGAATTGACGTTTCACCGAGGCATGAGCAGTTCGATTGTATCACGTCATTCACTGTATTGGCGTCGCTATCGTCGCAAGCATCGCCAATTGAGAAGCAGCTACCATCGTTTACAGTCGCGTTGCTATCGTAGTTACAAGCATTGGCGTCGGTACAGCCAGGAGTACCTGCGGCTGCAGTGTATGTGCCAATTGGCATTGATGGATTTGCGGCAGCATTTGTGGTTGTTCCATCGTATACATTTGATCCAGCTACAGTCCATGAAGCAGGATTCCAGGTCGTAGATGCTGCGGTTCCGCTAACACGGTAAGCCCAGCTGTCTTCGTAGTCCCAAGGTTGTCCGGTGCCGTCAACGCCCACAACTCCGTAGACATCAAAAGCGACTCCGTTCAAGAATAGTTCAATAACGTCATCTCCGTTGATGGCAGCAGTTCCAGTCACATATGTGGCAGTTGTTCCGAAAAATGCAGGAAAGGTAGCAGATGAACTAACAATGTAAATATAGGAACCAGCAGTAGCAGCATCGGCAGGTAAAGTGTAGTCTACACCATTTGAAGCACCACCATTGGTTGCAGAGCCAATCCCATAAATTGAAAGATCAGGTATGTCGTTAACAACATAAAGTTCAATTCCTTTCGGAGTTCCTCCTGAGAGGGGGCCATCATAAATGGCGGTTATCAGCATGTCTTGTGCTGAAGCATTGATTCCGCCCAGCAGCAAGCCTAAGCAGAGTGTTAAGTGAATTAATCTCATTTTTTTGATTTTGGTTAGAAATGGAGACTTGAATGGTTGAATAAACCAGTGCAAATTCCGTTTCTTACCCTAAGTTTCAATTAACTGAATGCTATTACTATGCGAACAATCATTACCGCTGTGTGCAGATGTTTCAACCGATGGTAACAGTTTGTAAGTCGCTGCAAATGGGTGCTTCGAGGAAAAATTCTATCGCTAGAATGGGCGAGTTAAAAAAAATTAATGATAGCCCGAGGTTGATTGATTGTTAAGGTAATACACGATTGTAAAACATAACATTGCCCGATCGAGAATCCTATACGATTTGAGTAATCAGTTTTCAGAGATGAAACCAAAAGCAAGAATGCTTGTCTATCTTTGTTTAAGAGCAATTCAATTTATTATGCGAGTAAAATACATGTTGGGTCTACTAGGAATGGCACTTGTACTGAGCGCGTGTGAAGGCAATACCGACAGAGTTAGAATTGTAAAAAATGTAACTACTTCTGAGATTACAGCTTATGTTATGTCGTATGATTCTGTGTGGACGACATTTCAGATCCCTTCAGGGAGACGTGAAACGGTATTTGCCTCAAGTCAATTTGGGGGCAGCGATTATGCTGGTGAACCATTGATTGATGTTTTGGGTTTTGTAATCGTGAACAGCGATAACGATACGTTGAAAACGAACCTTTACGATGTTGATAGCTGGGTTGTTTATTCTAATCAACTCAAAAAAGCACCTTCAAACTGGGAGCATGAGTTTGTTTTATATGTAACCGATGCCGATTTCGATTAATTGATTTTCACCACGGGAATGCGTTTTTCACCTGTTTGAGTGATGACACGTAAAATGTAATTCCCACTTTCAAGATGTTGCATTGAAATTTCTTTCTTTCCTTTTTCGGCGATTACAAGTTGTCCGAAAAGGTTATAGCACTCAATACGCAACACACTTTCATCGCTCGTAATTGAAACGTTGTCTGCGGTTGGGTTTGGTCCATACCACAAATTGCTCTTTGTTTCAACAATGTTCACGCTGCAATTGGGAGCGAGGCTATTTACAGTGCCTAAATTGGCATTGATGACATACCATTTTTGCCAGGCATCAACGTTCGAAGTTTCCCAATTGTTTAGATCCAAGTAGTATTCTCCTGTTGTTGTGCCGGGCACTTTTAAGACATTGAGTGCAGCATTGTTATGCGACCAAACCAGGTTTGAGCCTGCTTCGCATGTTTCAGGCGAAGAATCTTGAAGTTCGCAATTGGTTTGGATGAAGTAGGCGTAATCTTCGTATTGCGGATATCCGCCAAAAACACGACCTATGCCATTGGTATCGACACAAACAGCGGTATATTCTTCACTTGCGATACCCTTTGGGTTGGCACCATAATCGGTCGCGATACGCGCCATAAAAGCCACGTGCCTGCCTCGTCTGTCGGGGCTGTCATAGTGCGTATCTGTCACCACATTCTCCATAAATGGGATGTTGAGAAACGGCGTATTATCTACGGTTACGTTGGCATTGTAAGGGTTGTTCAAAGCCGCGGTAGAAGATATGGTACCGTTTTGAGCCGAAAAATAATATTCTCCCAAGATGGCCATGCCTGCACTCGTCCCACCGATCACAATATTCCGATCTGAAATGGCGCTGTTGATGAGGTCTTGAACGGGGGAGTTTCTCCAGTAATTTACGTAGTTCCATTGGTCGCCACCGGCAAACCAGATGGCTTCTGCACCGGCTATTTTGTCGTGAACAAACGTGTCAAAACTCGCAGCAGCACTCGAGAAAACGATCGTTTCTACTGAGTTTACATTTACGCCAAGCTCTGAATAGAAGTAGTCGTTGTAACCATCCGCGCCGCTGGCGCGCAACACCAAAACATCTCCACCGTTTGCTTGTTCAAGAAACCAAATCATCGCTTCATCGCTTTCGGAAGCGCCGCCCATGAGGCAAGTACCTCCCGACGGAATAGTTGTGATATTTGATTGATTACCAGTGAAATAGGAAGTGTACGATTGTCCTTTAAGGAACAAAGGAGCCGCCACAAAGAGTAATAGTGCACAAAGTTTCATACATCGATTTCTCGAAATATACTTCAGACAACCTTAATGATTGCCTTTTGAGGAAAGTTTTTCGATTTCTTTCATAATGGCTTCAGCCTCGGCTATTTTCTCATCGCTTTTTTGGCGATTCACCTTCGAAAGGTTGAAGGCCTCCTTCATGAGCGCAGCGTATTGCTCGTTGAGTTTTTCGAGAGGTGATTTTTTCTTCAGGAAAGAGAACATATAATTGGTATTAGATTTTCAAATTCGAGAGACCGCCATCGACGTGTAAGACTTGTCCAGTTATCCAACCAGCTTGGTCTGAAAGCAGAAACTTTGCGGCATTGGCGAGGTCGGCAGGTGTTCCAATGCGCTTCAGGGGGTGTCGTTGAGCATTGGCATCACGTTTTTCAGGTGAGTTCAACAACCCTTCAGCTAGCGGAGTGTCGGTTAGGGAAGGGGCAAGGCAGTTCACACGTATTTTCGGAGCTAGTTCAGCAGCGAGAGATCGTGTAAGTCCTTCAATGGCACCCTTCGACGAAGCCACCAACGAGTGAAAATTCAATCCTGTTGAAACGGCTACCGTTGAAAAAAGCAGGATGGATGCTTGTTCAGACTTTTTCAAACGAGGCAATGCCGCTTGAATCCAACGAATGGCGCCACCCACTTGAAGGTTAAAGTCGTTAAGAAAAGCAACGGAATCTATTCGAGCGAACGGACGAAGGCTAATCGTTCCCGGGCAGTACACCAAACCATCGATGACCTCTGGCAAGAGATCCATATTCGGTTCTTCTAGCGCGTCGTGTCGAAAATAGGTCAGGTTATTTTTGCTAGGTTGATCATTCTTATTGAACGATGTAAAAACGTGGTTCCCGTTGCTAGATAGCTGCGTTGCCAGTTCTAAACCAATGCCTGAAGAGCCTCCGATGATGAGTATGTTCGCCATGTGAAAGAGAACAGCAAAATCAGACTTTTGTTCATTTTTTAGGTTTTCAGCAGACACCAAGTCGTCATGCACCGCAGGTTTTGCACGTTCGTGGTTTTAATGGGTTCGTGGGGAATGGCCTTTAGTCGCAGTTCGGCATCAATCAATATTTTGAGATTTACCAAGAAGCGGGTACTGCCATCCGGCAGGATGAATGTGCGTTCATGCTGGTTTTTAACGAGGCTTTCAATTCCGATGTCGCTGGCAGTGCGGCAAAAGAAATACCCGCCCGTTTTAAGAACGCGAAAACACTCATCGAGAATAGCGTTGAAATGTGCTTCATCTTTCGCAAAATGAAGCATTGCGTTGGCGATAACCAAGTCAAAAGTTTCCTTTTCGAATGGCAAATCATCGGCTTCAGCTTGTGCGAAGACGCCTACTTTTGCGTCGGGAATTGAAGAAATGTTCTTCAAAGCAAGCTTGGCAGTTTCTTCATTTCGATCGATGCCTGAAATCGTTTTGCCAACCTTAGCAAGGTAGGTGAGGTTACGACCGCTTCCGCAACCGACATCCAGCACCGAATTACAATTGTTATACGTTCCTTTTAGCAACTGATCGAGTAGATATATGTCGATGTTACCCAGTTTTTCTTGCAAGTTCATGCCTAGAAAGTTACGAAATAGGGTTTATCTTTTTTCGATTGTTACAGAATTGACGGCTTTGGTATGGGCAAAAAAAAAGGACTGAAAACAGTCCTTTTCCTTAATCGATAAAATATTTTACTCAACTATTTCAACCAAAGTGATAGCGAAAGTAAGGTCTTTACCAGCCAATGGGTGGTTGGCATTAATCACGATGTGTTGATCAGTTACGGCATCTACACGAACTGGTATCTGCTGTCCGTTTGGTAAAGTAGAAGATAGCATCATGCCTTCTTCAACCTGCATATCTGGTGGCAGTTGGTCGCGGCCAACTTCTTGAATTAGGCGGTCATCGGCAGGGCCGTATGCTTCATCACTTGGGATGTTTAGCGTGCGTTCTTCACCAATAGCCATTCCCAAAACGCCATTTTCAAATCCAGGGATAACTTGTCCGGCCCCAACTACGAACTCCAAAGGCTCACGTCCTTCGCTTGAATCGAATACTTCTCCGTCGCTCAATGTCCCTTTGTAATGGACACGCACTGTGTGTTGATCTTGTACTTGCATAAAATTACCAGGTTAAACCCGGAAACAAGCACCGGGAAGATTTAGGGTTCAAAGTTAGGGAAACTGATTAAATCAACCCAGCTTACGCAGCACCATAATCACAGCATATACGATACCGGGCAGCAGGAAAACAAACCACAGCAGCAATGAAATAAGGAATTCTTTGCCGACACCATAAAGTAAAATCATAGCCAACCAGGGGAGCAGAATGGCAAGAATCAAGAAAAGAACGAGTTCTTGATCATCCATTGGTTTTTCTGATTTTTCTGCCTTCGTCGTTTCAAACGCAAGTGTCTGTTTTTTCAGCATTGATGCCAATTCGTGAAATTCAGTTGCACCAACTTTTGCTGGCAAGGTTGCATTTGTAGGTGCGTCTTTGCTCAATGGATTGGGTGAAGTAGACTTTTTATCTGCAGTTTTTGTCGGCGCTATAGCCGCCATCTCAGGCGTTTCGCGCTCTACCAGAATCGCATTGACAGTGCGATTGATTTCAATGGGCTCTAGGTAAGTTGTTTCAGCATCGGGCTTTTGTTCTGGCTTCACTACGAAGTAACCTTTTCTGTATTTCCGTTTTTGAATGCCACGATCAGACACAACATCAGAGGATACGCCGCACGAGCTTAAAACAAGCGTTATGGCAAAAGTTGAAGCAACAAAAAGGTTCGGTATTTTCATAAGGCGAAGGTAGGGTTGAAATAACAATTTGAAAAGATATGCTCTCGAAATCCTTGGTTGGTCACGAAACTGTCACGTCTAATTGGACTAATTTCAAATTAGCACCTGCTGTTGCACCCCGCCAATAAACGGTTAAATTCGTTAGAAATTAAATTTAGAAATCATGAACGATGCACATCTCCATCTCGTATTGAATCATTTCCCGATTATCATACCGATTGTCGCATTGATCGTATTAGTCATTGGATTCGGAACCAAATCGGCAGTCATTAAACGTGTCGCGTTAGGGTTGTTTGTCTTAGGCGGGGTACTCACTTTCCCTGCTGCTTTTACCGGTGAAGGTGCCGAAGAGATGGTGGAGGAATTAGCAGGAGTATCGCACCAATTGATACACGAGCATGAAGAAAGGGCAGAGACGTTTATTTTGGCGTCGTATATCTTGGGAGCTGCGGCACTGCTCGCACTGTGAGCCAATTACAAAGGAAAAAAGATCGCTGGAGGAATAACAATCGTTGTGCTATTGCTTGCTGTTGTAGTAGTGGTTTTAGGCACAGGGGCTGGTACTTCTGGTGGCGAGATACGCCATGAAGAAATCAGACAAGGTGCCACTGTTCCGGCGTATGACGGTGATTGATATTGACTAGACATCAATTGTTTTATCGAAAAGAGGTATGCATGCATCCATTTTCTTCGATTAAAATGTTGATAGTATCGATTAAATAACTAATTTAGTAGACCATTTAGCGATTAACCATCGCCCTTAACCAAAATACTGAAAATAGAGAGCACCTGGAAACGGGTGCTTTTCCGTTTTTTTATTTTTCGTGAAGTAGGGTGTACAGACGGTCGGGGTAGTCGGTAATGATACCGTCAACCTTCATGTTGATGAGGGCCGACATTTCAGCAGGGTCGTTTACCGTCCACGGCAAACAAACAATTCCTAAATCGTGCATTTCTTGCACCTTTTCAGCTGTTAAAGCATTGAATTCAGGACTGATAGCATAGGGTTTGAAGGTTAATTTTTGAAGTGTCTCAGAAACACTGTTTAGGTCTTCAACAAGGAATGACAATTTTATGTCTTGATTAACCGACTTGACGATTTCCAGAATCATGGGGTCGAAAGACTGAATGGTTGTCCTGCTGGCGACACCAGCTTTTGAAATCTCTTCCATCACACGTCCGACAAGCATAAAGCGATCTGGGAAGAATTCATTCTCTTCGTATTTGATTTCGATGTTGTAGTTCAAGCGCAGCGAGTCGATAGACAACATGTGTTCTGTTACAGCGAAAACCTCCCATAGAGCTGGTTTTGCGACAGCCATTTTTTGTTGAGTCGGAAATTTAGGATTTCCCAGGGAGCCGCAATCGCATTTTCGAATATCCGACAAGCTCAGCGACAGCAAGCTTGTTTTCTCACTGAATCGATTACCGGAGCTATCGAGGCAAATATCGGTATTGAACCAAGGTTCATGGCTAACTACTACTTCGTTGTCGCCAGTTAGAACGACATCCATTTCGAGTGTTTGAGCGCCCAATTCAGCAGACAAAATAAACCCTGGGATGCTGTTTTCAGGCATCAACCCGCGGCATCCTCTATGTCCGTGTATTTCAACAACAGGCATTTCTATAGCAGCAGGCTGGGTGCAGCTTACCAAAACTAATAAAGGTAAAAGGTGAAAGAGTTTCATATTATTACAGATTTTTCAGATGATCCCTTCATAACTAACGTTCGGTGCGGGTATGGTATTTCAATGCCAGCCTCTTGGAATCGCTTCTTGATAGAGTAGTTCACATCTGTATTTAAATTGAACGCTTCAATGGGACCATCTGTCCATGCCCAAGCGCGCAATTTCACAGCATATTCTCCTAGTTCCATCACACGCACATCAACCAAAGGCTCATTGTTTTCGATTTCCTCTGGAGTGCGATGATCGATGAGCAATGGATGTTTTGTGCATTCATCGCGAAGGATTTTCATTGCAAGGTCGATATCGGATTCATAGCTGATTCCGACTTCAACAAAGCGACAGATCTTCTGGTCAAATATAGAGTCATTGATCAGCGTGGCTGCGCTTATTACCGAGTTCGGTATAATGATGCGTTTGTTCTGAAAATCTTTGATGATCACATGTCGCAGCGTAATATCGGTCACACGTCCGCGGTAATCATTTTTCCCCACCGTTATCAAATCTCCTACTCTGAACGGTTTCGAAAGCACCAAGAAAATACCACTAATGATGTTTCCAATGGCTTGTTGAGCAGCAAAACCGATGATGGCAACCATCAAACCAGCACCTGCAAAAAGAGTAACAGCTACAGATCTGAATCGTGGGATCACAAAAATAATGGCGGTAACGGCAATTACCCAAACAACAAATCTCGTAGTGTTCTTTAGGAACTTAATACCCGTTGCCTCAGCGGCATCGCGATCCATTTTTGCTAGATGTTTGTTCAACATCCATCGAATCAAACGGTTGGATACAATCGCGAGTATAATTATTATCGCGACCGGGATAACATATTGAGGAAGCTTTTCTGTAAACATGATGAATTAACTGATACAAAAGTACAGCGAACAAAAGGGTTAACATGAATAATAACGAAGTTTATATTTTCGTGATATTGTGCATATACCCAAATGGTTAGCTTTCTAACATGTTTAGATTGCTCACTTATGTTTGGCTGTTGTATTTCGGACTTGGCTGTTTGATGCCAGGAAACGAAGTGCGCAATCTTTTCCTTCTAGTCTATGTCAGCAAGATGCATCTCGACCTCGAGGTATAACCCCTCTTGAACGTCCGCCGCACTGCTAATGATTCTTCGCAATCATTAGTCATCACCATTTCGGACGAATTTTTATTATCATAGAAAAAATTATCAGGTTCAGCCTGCACAACAAAGCGGCTGTTCTATTGTCTACAGCATTTATCGCGCTTGTAGGTGTTTGGTCGGCTTTAAACTTGCCAGTTGGAGCGGTTCCCGATATCACAAACAACCAAGTACAGGTGATTACGACTTCTGCCAGCTTGAGCGCTGAAGATGTCGAAAAATTGATCACCGCTCCCATTGAGCTGGAAATCCATGTTCGCCCTTTGTTTTTGAGCTACTGACCAATGAAAACGGATCGATGGCATTTCAAAAGAAGCATGTGACTGTTTTATTTAAGAACAAAGACTTGACAGGAATTCCGCTTACTGATTTATCAGAAAATGCTTACATCTTAGTTTCCGGAATTCATCTGATGACTTTCGAGTAACCTATACAAAAAGGGTCGAAATTTTTGAAACCTTTTAAGAGTAACACCCGTATCTATTGACGGAATCGCGCCTCACCCTAATGCGATTTCGAAAACAATGATGTCGAATACCCTGCGACTATTTGTCTTTTTCAGTTTGTGTTTTGTGTTCCTGAATGGTGGAGCACAAAGCACAGATTGGATGTTTTCAACCGATGAGAATGGCACAGAAACCGCTACTGCAGTGGTAAGAGATCATTCACAAGGTTGCTTTTACGTGTCTGGGTATTTCGAAGGCACGATAACACATGCTGTTGCGGTTAGTGGAGGGGTTGAGTTCGGCTATCCAATGTCGTTTACCTCAGAAGGTGACCAGGATGTCTTTGTGGCACGATTAGCCGACAATGGTGAACTGGTTTGGTTCAAGACCTTCGGCAGTGATGAAGAAGATCTCGCTTTGACCATTGAAGTAGGAGCAGATGGATTGCTTTACGTAGGAGGTTTTCTGCAAGGCATCGCCTCAATTTCTTCGTCGACAGGTCCGTCAATGCAGATAGGCTCGAACGTTTCAGACGAGCCCCGCAATCCGTTCATTGTAGCCTTCAATCCGAATGGAGATCCCGTTTGGAACATGAGTTACGGAACACCTGAAGACGCAGCAATCGTTGATATAAAAGCTGATGAAGATGGGTTGAATGTATTGACTTATCACGAATCTCAGACTTTCATTTCACCATTCTATTCTTTGGATAGTGAACATCAGTATTTGCTTCAAAATATCGACTATTCGCATGAGTTGATTTGGAAAACGAGTTTTGGAGCTCCGAGTTCATCAACCGATTTTGAAAATTTGGACGATCAGCGACCACGGATGGCGCTGTTTGATCACAACCTATACATCGCAGGTGTCTACAACACACCTGGATTTAATATTTCTGGTAACACGTTTACAATTTCTACGAATACCTGGGATGCTGTTTCGAACGACAATGTCTTCTTAACGTCCTTTATTACCGGCGGCGGATTTAATTGGGTTCAACCCATACAGACAGCATCGGGTAATTTTAGAGGTTTCGGACTAGCAGCGGGGTGCGATGGCTTGTATTTAAGCGGTGCAATGCGTTTTTCGAGCGGATTGCAGTTTCCTGGTATGCTCGTTTCTGGATCGAACAAGCGAGAAATGTTCGTGGCAAAGTTTATTGCCGGCAGCGGACAAACGGTTTGGGTAAATGTTTATGAATCTCCTCAAGGCAATGATGACGAAGTCGCAATGGCCATTGAAGTTGATAATCACGGAGGGGTAATCGTAGGTGGGTTCACCAAGCAAAGTATTATTGTTCCAGGATTTCCAACCCTTTCGGGCGATAACGCAGATGGGCTTGTTTTCGGTTTAGATGTAAATGGAAACGCCACATGGGTGCTGCAGCTTCAGGGTGAAGACACCGATGCCGTGCTTGATATGGATATTGTCGACGCAGGTGAGCTGGTAGTGTGTGGTAAAAATGGACAATCATTCAACGGTTTTATCGATAGCCAAGTATCGGATGGTGAAAATGGCTTTGCTGCAAAAATTTCATACCCCGTTACTGGAACAGCGAACTGCTGTTTAGCCAATGATGGCGGAACCATTAAAAGTAATGATCTCAGTCTTTGCGCTGGTCAGCCTTTGATCATTCATCATGATATTATGGCTGAAAATCGCACGGTGCAGTATTCTTTATTGGGGTTTGGGTGGGTGAATGTTCAGGCAGTTACTTCGAACCCGATTGTAATCAATAATCCACTTTCTGGATTTTACCGCGTAAAAACTGATTTTGGCGATTGTGGAACTGCCAATTCGAATATCTTGAGTACGAACCTGACGGCTGCAATCTCTTTGGACTGTCCTGCTGATAAAGCGGTATCGTTAACGAGCGGTTGTTCGTTCGCAATGCCAGACTATACAAATGAACTCATTCTTGTTGGGGCTTGTCCGATGGATATTGTTCAAACACCAGCCCCAGGAACGACATTGACATCAGGATTCTACACTGTATCATTTCAAGGGTCAATTGCAGGTTTGCCGGTTGTATCTTGTTCATTCGACTTGACGCTGCAAGATACATCAGCTCCGACAATGGTTTGTGTTCCCGACATCACCAAAGCCATTGCCAATGGTTGTCCGTACATTCTTGAGAACCTTACCAACCTCTTTGCAACAAATGATAATTGCGGATTGGTGACCGTAACACAATCGATTGCACCAGGTACATCATTGAATGTAGGCGACTACAATATTACCTTTGAAGCTACAGATGCTGATGGCAATAGCACATCGTGCACATCTGTTTTACACATCGTTTCTGGTGTAAACACGTTTGAATGTCCGGCTGACCAAACACGAATAGCGACATCGACTTGCAGTTATACCGTAGAAGACTTTAAAACACTCTTGGTGCTTACGGGCTATTGTTCAGGCACAACGATAGTGCAAACCCCAACGGTTGGAACCCCTTTAACCGTTGGTGATCATACCATAAGCTTTCAGTTAACAGATGCTTTTGGGGCAGTTTCAAACTGCAGCATGGGCCTATCTGTAATTGATGATCAACCGCCAGTATTGAGCGGCATAGGAGTGCAGACGGTGCAGATAGTTTCTGGCTGCACAGTTGCCATGCCGAACTATACCTCATTGATCGGAGTCGACGAGTCGTGTGGCTACACATTGACTCAAACGCCTGCTCCAGGATTGCATAGATCACCAGGTACATACAACGTTATTGTAACCTGTACAGACAATTCTGGGAATTCAGCAACCACATCTTTTGCTGTTGAGGTAGTAGATCAAATCGACCCGATATTGACTTATCCAAGCATTGTTACTGTGCAGGCTGATGCGTCATGCACGCTTACGATAGAAGATCTTACAGGGTATGTTAGCGTAACTGAAAATTGCACATCCTATTCTTTTAACCAGTTCCCATTTACAGGTTCGATTGTAGGCATTGGAGACACACCAATAGAAATAGAAGTTGAAGATGCATCAGGCAATGCGACTATCGCGAATTTTATTTTGAGAGTTGAGCCGAATGCTGCATGGTCAGTTACATGTCAGCCAGCCCTTGTTGTAAATGCACCTGCTGGAACATGCTCAACGGCTGTTAGCCTTGTAGCGCCTGAAGTTGAAGGTTTATGTGTCGGCTATTCAATATCGAACGATGCACCAAGCATGTTTCCAATTGGCGATTCAATAGTAACATGGACTATCACATCCGACGAAGGAGAAGAAAAAACGTGTCAGCAGCTCATCACTGTTCAAGACAACCAACCACCTTCTATAGCTTGTCCGACTGAAATTGTACTTTTTGTAATCTCAGGCTGTTCACGTGCAATACCGAACTATACAGGTATAGCAGCAGTTACAGATTGTGGAGCAGTTACAATAACTCAATCGCCCGTAGCAGGTACCATTTTGCCAATTGGCCAGCATTTGATTTCACTAACAGCAACCGATGCCAGTGGAAATAGTTCAATTTGTGAGTTCAATCTGCAAATTAAAGACTCAAATTCACCGAATATAACGTGCTTGCCGAACCAAAACCGGATTGCTGATTCAAATTGTGAGTACAACGTTGAAAATTTCACATCTCTTGTCACCATTGTTGACGATTGTGGAGCATCAACAGTTCAACAATCACCAGCAGTAGGCACATCACTGACTGCAGGGGTGCATTTGATTCACATTTACGCTACCGATATTTCAGGCAATACCTCTCAATGCACATTTTCATTGACCGTTGTTGATACTGCGGCTCCTGGTGTGACTTGTCAGTCAAACGTTGATTTATCAAGCGATCCAGGCGAGTGTTTTGCGACACATAGTTTGCCACAGCCCACAGTAGAGGATTTTTGTGGTGTTTTGAGTGTTACAGACAACGAGCCAGCAGTTTATTCAATAGGCACAACAGCGGTTACATGGACAGTTACTGATTTGGGAGGAAATGTATCGACATGCACCACCAACGTGCACGTAGCCGACATTGAAGCACCGGTTTTCAATTGTTTGAATTCTCAAGTAATAACCGCAGCATCTTGCAACGCATTGCTTCCTGATTATATTACAGGTTTAGCTGTTTCAGATTGTCAAACAACCACCATCGAGCAATCACCATTGCCGGGAGAAATTCTTTCTGTTGGCGACCATACCGTAACGATCACAGCCACCGATATTGATGGAAACGAGGCAACTTGTTCATTTATCGTTTCGGTTATTGACCAAGAGTTGCCACAAATTACTTGCGTAGGTGACCAATTGCGTGATGCATCGGCTTTGTGCAGCTACATGTTAGAAGACTTTACGGTTCTAGCATCCGCAACCGACGACTGCGGCGTGCTCTCAATCACTCAAACCCCTGTTTCTGGGACGGTTTTGAGTGTGGGTACACACCTCGTGAGCTTAGTTGTAACCGATAATGGCGGCAATGTAGCGACCTGTACTTTCAACGTAGAAGTTGTTGACAACATCGCCCCAGCAGTAGTTTGTCCGCCTGATTTGACTCTTAGCGCAGATGCTGGCGATTGTGCGGCTGCAGCCAACTTGGTGAATCCAATTGCGACTGATGCATGCGGAATTCAGAGCATATCAAACGATGCACCAGCGCAGTTTAACATTGGTGCTAACACTGTGAATTGGACCATTGTTGATCAAAACGGAAACACCACTTCTTGCGTGCAACTTGTGACCGTTATCGACGATCAATCGCCGGCCTTAGACTGTTTGTCTGATGCACAGCGCAGTGCAGGGGCAGAATGTCAGTACACACTAGAAGATTTTACATTGATTTCAAATGCCACAGACAATTGCGGAACAGTTGTGTTGACACAGATTCCGGTTGTCGGAACAGTATTAACAACTGGGCAACATACCATTCAAATTGTAGCTACAGACCAGGCAGGAAACCAAACAACCTGCGGGTTTGAATTGGAAGTTATTGACGACCAAGCCCCAAGCTTATCGTGTATCGCAGATCAAAATCGTGAGGTGAATGATGCATGCGAGTATCTGCTCGAAGATTTTACATCATTACTGGTTTATTCAGACAATTGCGGAATACTAGCCATTGATCAAAGTCCAATTCATGGAACAGTTTTGTTTGCTGGTCAGCATGAGGTTTTCATAGAAGTAATTGATATTCATGGCAACGTTACATCTTGTTCGTTTTTTATCGACGTCGTTGATACCACACCACCAACTGTTCAATGTCAGAGTAACATCGTAGTAAATACTGATGCAGGCCTATGTATTTCATCGTTCACACCCCAAGCCCCATTGGCAGAGAGTAGTTGTGAATCATTTGATGTTTTGCACGACGCGCCGACAGAATTTCCGATTGGAACAACCACTATCAATTGGATTGTAGCTGATGAAGCAGGCAACCAGAGCACTTGCACTCAACTTGTAACTGTTCAAGATGTGGAGTTGCCCGTTTTAGAGTGCATCGCAGATCAAGAACGATCATTGGGATTGGATTGCATGTATGAGCTAGAAGATTTTTCGAATATTATCTCGGTTTTCGAAAACTGTGGAACCCCTGTGTTAGATCAAATTCCAGCAGCGGGCAGTCTTTTAAGTGTTGGCGATCACCTGGTTGAAATAACAGCCACAGATGAATCAGGGAATTCTGCAACTTGCTCATTCATCGTGCATGTATCAGATACCACAGCGCCTATTATTGAATGTCCGACATCTCTTTATCAATCTAACGAAGCTTGTCTAGCAGCCATTCCAGACCTTTTAGCAGTGGTTGCAATTGCCGAATGCAGCACATATAATTTTGTACAAGAGCCATCTATCGGCACCTTGATATCGCCAGGAATTTACCCAATTACAATAACTGTGACCGATGAAATGGGGCTGAGCAATGCATGCCAAACCCAGTATGAGTTTCAGACGACAACGGTTTTGGACATTGTATGCAACTTACCTTCAGATATTTCGGTTTCTTCATGTTCATTTGAGATTCCCGATTATACGAATGGAATTGAGATATTGAGCAGTTGTGGAGATGTAGTATTTACGCAGATTCCAGAGGCAGGTACCATTGTTTCAGAAAGCACGGCTAACGTTTCAATTCAAGCCATTGATGGCAATGGAAACACATTTGCCTGTTCGCAACAGATAGCGCTCAACTACTTCGCTGATATATCCATTATACTTCAAAACGATACAACACTTGGTGTTGAGTCGAATTGCGAAGCGACCATTTTCTTCGAAACACCGATTTTAGTTGGTGGATGTGGCGAAGTTGAATTGGTTCAGACCTCAGGTCCTTCTATTGGCGACATGGTCGGTATTGGTGATTATGAAATTGAGTTCACCGCCACCGACGAATGGGGCAACATGGCAAGTGATTCATTTGTGATTACTGTTGCCGACAATGAGTCACCTACCATCACCTGTGGTACGAATATATCATCGTGTAATCCTTTTGTAATGCCATCATCGCCTATTGCTCAAGACAATTGCGAAGTTGCAACTTTGGAACTGTCTGAATCGAACATTTGGCAACCGGGATTGGCATTTGCAGATGGAGTCAACGAAGTGGTTTACATCGCTACCGATGTATCTGGCAATGCCGCATCTTGCACTACACTCGTACAAATAAACTTACCAGCAATTCCAGCTTGGGACATGTCAATCAATTGGTGTGTTGGAGATGAAGCAATCGATTTGAATAGTCTTGTAATTAGCGACGAAGGATTCAGTTGGTCTGGTGATGTAGTGAATGAGCACATCATGGACCCAAGTATTTTAGGAGAAGGAGAACACAACATCACATTAACCAGCTTTGAAGGAATGTGCACCGCAGATTCTACGATAGTTTTCACCGTTGGCTTGCGTCCCACTGTTTCAGCCGGAGTAGACTTCGAAGCATGTGGATTGAATACAGTGGTAAACGGAATGAGTTCGGCAGACAGTGTTTTGTGGACAAGTGGACCATTCGCCATGGTGCTTGATGCCAATAATTTGACTGCTATTTTAGAAAGTGACGAATATCAAGACGAGCATTTTGTGCTCACAGGGTTCGGGTCGTATGGCTGCCAAGCGTCGGATACCGTGACAGTGACTTTTGTTGAGCCACCATCAATCCCTAGTTTTAGCCAAGATCAAATTACCTTGTTATTGGGACAAGATTTGAATACGAATTTTGCATTCGACGGCATTGGCGAGCTGAGCGTATCTTGGCTCGGCGGCGGAAGCACTCCCATCGATATGATCGGTAACAACATCGCAGTTGGTGGGTTGGAAGAAGGTACTTATGACATGGTCTTGGTATCAACGAATTCACCATGCCACAGCGAAATCGATCATTTAAAAATAGAGGTGCTGTCGTTGAGCATACCGAATGGATTTTCACCAAATGGTGATGGATTCAACGACAATTTTGAGATCACCGGATTGGAGCTGTACCCAAACACACAGCTACAGGTTTTCGATCGAGACGGCAATTTGGTTTATCAAGCCCATAACTATGATAATTCATGGAATGGAGTGTCGCTTCGCGGTGATGAATTGCCTGCAGAAACCTACTTCATGGTTGTGATATTACCAGATGGAACAACATTGGAATCATACTTAATCATACGCAGATCATGAAGTATGTAACACTGATCATATTGCAGTTTATGGTGCTTGCTGGGTTTGCTCAACAAATACCAATTTCGCAGTACATGCATCACGGCTTGCCATTAAATCCAGCCATTGCTGGGTCGGTTGGTGCCATGAGTATTTCGGCTACATCGCGCGAGCAATGGACAGGTTTTGAGGGAGCGCCTTCGACCCAAATCATTAGTGCTCACAGTCCGTTTTTCTCCAACACTTTTGGTGCTGGGGTATTGATAACCAACGACAGAATAGGCGTAACACGCACCACAACAGCTACAATTATGGGTAGCTATCGTTTGAAAGTCCTCACTGGAAATTTGCATTTCGGGTTGAGAGGAGGGATTGAGCAAGCGCACAATTCGTGGTCTGAGGTGCGCACCACTGATAATCAAGACATACTTTTTGCCAACGATGATCGCTCGGTATTGCCTGTTATCGGAACCGGGGTTTACTATTACAATTCTACCTTTTATTGCAGCTTGTCTGCTCCTAGCTTACTCAATAAAGTATACCAAGACGGTGGATATTTCGCAGAATTCGACATCTTGAAAATCAGACCGTATTTCAACACGGGATTGAATTTGCAGGTGAATGACTCATGGGTGTTACGTCCATCAACATTGATTTACAAAAGCCAAAGCGATTATATCAAAATGGATATCAATATGCTTTTGGCGTACAACAAACAAATTGAATTGGGCTTGAGTTCACGCAGCACAGAGACGTTTGTAGGGATGTTGCGATATTGGGTGAAACCTCAGTTCAGTATTGCTTACTCGTACGATATGGAGCGAATTGCCCTTTCGAAATATTCAAGAGGGAGTCATGAGTTGACCTTGCGTTACGACATGATTTACAACCGACAAATCAATAACCCCCGCTTTTTCTGATGAAGACCACTTTAGTCATATTGTGTTTAATCGTTTCATCGGCGCTGATTGGTCAAACCTATGAGGTTCAGCTCATTGACGTTAATACACAGTCAGATGAATATGCACCTGTGTTGATTGATGGAACATTGGTTTTTTGTTCCGATCGTCGCACTGATTTTACCAAAGCAGAATTCGACAAAGACGACAAGTACTCAACACATTGGTATGCTGTAAATAGCGGTAAAGTAACGTCGTTTCAATTGCCTTATGATCCTTCTTTTCATCTCGGCCCGATTGCCATTTCGCCTGATTCTCAAAAGATATGTTTCAGCGCAACGATGCCACACGACAAGCGACAAGAAGGCATGTTGGGATTGTTTTTCAGCGAGCGCCTTCCAGGCGGATGGAGTGCTCCCGTTCCATTTGAGTGGAATACTTCAGACAATAGTTACAACATCACACATCCTGCGTACAGCAGGGATGGAAGGTATTTGTTCTTCTCCTCAGATCAACCAGGAACTGTTGGTAAAGCTGATATTTTTCGCAGTGCCAGAAATGGGGATAGCTGGGACAAACCAGAAAATTTAGGCTTGGCAGTAAACACCACAGGGACCGATATCTTTCCGAGTTGCACGCCCGATGGAAAATTGTGGTTTGCGACCGACAGCATTGCAGGTTGTGAAGGCTTTGACATCTTTTTTATCAATGAGAAAGAAGAGAATAGGTGGACACTGCCGGTAAGGGCTGATGCACCATTAAATTCTGAATTCAACGATTACAACGTCGTTTTTAGAGATCAGTCGACAGGTTATTTGGTTAGCGATAGAAACAGAGAGGGATTGGATCTTTTTAGTTTCACAATCGGATTTCCAGAATTTGGACCATGTGAAGAAGCATGGCCAGCAGCAACCTGTTATTTGATAGAAGAAACAGAGTTTCAGCCTGTTGATACCTTGCCATTGCGATATGAGTGGGACTTTGGTGATGGTACACGAGGTATTGGTTTGAGCAACGAGCACTGTTTTCCAGGTTTGGGCACGTACAATGTTGAATTGAACGTTTTTGATACCATTGCCAACTCACATTTCGGCACAATTTCAGAGCTTGAAATACGCATTGAGTCTTCTGGGTTGCCTTTGATCACTGCAAGTGATACTGTTTCAACCAACAGCATATTTACCATGCTTTCCGACGACACTGAGCTGAACGGTTTTCCGAATGAAAACTGGTTTTGGATCGTCTCTGACGGAAGAAAATTTGCAGATCAAAACGTAGAAATATCTTTTGAAGAGCCTGGTGATTACATGGTTTCTGTAGGTGTAATCATCGACCCTACAGACGCCCATTCGCCAAGACGTTGTTCTTCGAAACGCATTGTTGTCCGCGATGCATTTGAACCAACCTATGTTGAAGCGGCACCATCCATTCAATCGGTTGCGCCTGCTTTTGAGAACGCTGATTCACTGACATATTTCGTAGAGTTTCACGAATCGCCAGAACGAGTCGCCTTGACAGATTCTTATTTTGGAAAAGTTCAATATGAAATTACCGAACGCTTTCAAGAGCACGATAGCTTATTTCACTACAGCGTAGGTGCCGACGAGCGTATGAGCAATTTGTATGGATTGAGACAAGAGTTGTTAGACAGCGGATACGTCAATTCAATCGTCCGACGTGAAGAGATGAACAGGTTCAACGTAGCCATCACCCAAGTGGGATCTTTTTATTCAGAAGAAGAGCAGATGGAATTGAACGACAAAGTACAGCAGTTAGCAGATATTCAGTTTGAAACAAACAGTGCTACACTAACAGAAACTTCAGTGTTTAACCTCGAGTTGATATCCGACATCATGAGTGAAGAGTTGCTGCTGTATTTAGATATTTCAGCCCATACCGACGATGTTGGACGTGAGAATTACAACCAAAATCTTTCAGAAAAACGAGCTGAAGCAGTAGTTGGATACCTTGTTAAAAGCGGTATTTCAGCTGCGCGACTGCATTCTGAAGGCTTTGGGTCATCGCAGCCGAAGGCGAACAATGACACAGAAGAAGGACGAACACAAAACCGAAGAGTAGAGCTAAAGCTAAAGTTCGGTAATTGAACGAGAAACAAATTTCGATTCTCTTCGTAACATCAATTAATCAAGCCATGATGAAGTTATTGTCGTTTATATTATTTGTTTTTTCATTTGCAGTGGCGAAGGCTCAGCCTGTGCCTGCGGTTGAAGAAAATATCCCATTTCTCGTCACATTTGGCGGAGATGCAGCAACATCTTGGGGCGATGACGACCACAGTCAGACCTTCTTTTTCACCGTGCCTGCAGATTATAAGCAGCCTTTTTACATCCGGATTTTTGATCCCGATTGCGGTGGTGCCAACGACGAGATGAACGGCAGTTTCAATACCATGACCCGTTTTTCGGTATATGGTGGAGTAGGGTGTATAACAGATCCAGATGCTCGAGCTACCAATCCAAAAGGAAACTTCAAGAGCGGTACCTTGTTAGCAAACAAGACCTTTGGCAATCAGGCCGATTACGACAATAAATGGTATACGTTCGGGCCTTTTAATCCATCGGAAGGTGAGAAAAGTGCCAAATACGGAGGTATAGTTTTCAAACTTATTGCAGAAGGTTTGAAAGGCGATGACGGTAATTTGTACCGTTATTTCATGACCACCATTCCTGATAAAAACATTGGAGTAGAAGGAGGCAATGCATTCACATTTGAATACACTTTTCGATTGCATTCAGATCCATGGCAAACGTCTCATGTTTATCCCTATGTAGACGATAAAGTAATATCGTTGGCGCAAGCCAATTACGATTGGGACAACGACGGCTATATCCGCATTTATTCAGCAGTAACCTTTGCAGAAGATCTGACAACAAGTGGCGACGACCATTGGTCGCAGAGTCAATACATGATTAAAGATGCTGAAAGAGGCAAGTCTTTGGACATTCAATTTACCAAAGACAACACACTGAAAGTGAACAATAACAACGTAGTATTCTACGTCACCAACCAATACGGGGAACTATTACCATTTTATACGGTTCCCATTGGTGGTATACCTAAATTCCAAGGCAAGGTGTCAGCCAAGCCAATTCGAAAATGATGAACAGACTCCACCTTATTCTGTTTTTCCTTCTTGTATCTTCTGCCTCTTTTTCTCAAACCTATCACATCAAGCGATTTGGAGAAAAGGAAGGATTAAAAGAGCGCTTTATCTATACCCTCGATCAAGATAGTTCGGGGTATTTGATGATTGGCACCGGTAATGGTGTTTATCGATTTGATGGAGTACACATGCAGCGGGCGACAGCGAGCGATAAACTCGAGTTTACCTTTGTATCTTCCTCAAGTCAACTTTCCAATGGAGAAGTATTGTATGCCGATTATTACGGGGAGTTAGCCATTCGATCAACAGAAGCTGTTTCTGGTACTCCAAAGGGCTTTGCCAATGTCCGAGTCCTTGGTTTAGCTCAACAATCTTACACTTTATGGGCTTTGTTGCAAGACGGACGTCTAGCCGTTCGCATGTTAGGTGGAGAGTGGCGTATTCACGAAGATCTATTTTCTGGCGGTATTCCAAGTAGCATATTGAAGTTATCGAATAATCAGTTGTTGGTAGGAACAGATTTAGGTGCTGTAAGAATAGGCACTGGCAATCCTGGCTCACCCGCTGTAGAATGGATTCCAGATTTGGAGGGCATGCCCATTACTTCGCTCAATTTATCGCTTGACAAATCATCTGTATTTGTTGGGACCGATGAGTTCGGAGTCTATCAATACATGTCAGACAACCAAGAGCTACATCAAATTACGGCAACAGATATTGATTTGAGCCGTTTTTTGGTGAACGACATCCTCGAATCGAAAAGTGGCAGTTTATGGATAGCAACAAATCGAAATGGTGCATATCGACTCACCGATAGAAAAGGAGACATTTATCAACGTTCCTTGAACCCTGATCCAGGGCAGGAATTTGAGATTCGCAGTGTATCAAAACTCTTTATGGACAATGAGGAGAACATTTGGTTGGCTACGAAAGGAGGAGGGTTGATTTTGCTTACACCCGACGATTTTTCGTTTTATAACATAGGAAATCAATTTGAGCCTGAGAAAGTCCGCTCCATGGAATTTTGCAATGGAGAGTATTGGTTGGGAACAGATGATCACTTGTATCATTTTACTGGCAAGCTGAATCAGTCGGATGATATATTACAGCATGAGAACGGACTTCGCGGAGGACCCTTTACCTCAATCTGCGTTGATGCCGATAGTAATTTATGGGTCGGAACCGAAGGTCAAGGCTTGTTTTATCGGGAATTCGGCTCGAGCGATTTTCAGTCCATCACCTTTGGTGACGACCAACTCAGTAACCGCATCAACAAGATTCTGGAGATAGAAGATCGAATCATGGTTGCGACAGATTACGGAATATACATCATCCGTGATGGCGAAGTGGCCCAGCATTTATCGATGCAATCAGGTTTGCCACACAACCGCATCCGCACCTTGTTTAGAGATAGCAACGATAGGGTTTTTATTGGGACACAAACTTCTTCGGTAACATTGATTTTCGGAGAAGACATTATGACATTATCGATGCCCTTTGGTGATCGACTCATTGATTTTACATCCTTCGCAGAAGATGCCAAAGGCCGTATTTGGATTGGAACTGACGGACTTGGAGTTGTGATGATGGAGGGAGATAAGATTGTTGCATTCAACAGTGAAGACGGATTGCTTTCTGACTATTGTTACTTAACAGAAGCCGACCAGTTCGGACAGATTTGGGTTGGACACAGAGGTGGTATGTCGAGAATAGACATCAATGATTTTAGCATAGAAAAACTCGACAACGAACCATTTTCGAAGTTGGATTTTATCCAGGATCAGTCGAAGATGACACCATTCGGAGATTTGTTATTCGGAACCAGCAAGGGATTGCTAGTTTACCATGGCAATAACCGTTTGCAAAAACACCTTGAGCCCTCTATTAACCTACATAATGTTATAGTAGGAGATAGTATTCAATCGGCTGATAAGTTGGTTGAAGTGCCATTTAATACCTATCGCGTAGAGTTTAATTTCATAGGTATCACCTTCAAAGATCCCGAAGAAGTCAAATACAGTTACTTCCTTGAAAATTATGATCTCGATTGGTCAGAGCAAGCTTCGGCAACCAATGCACGCTACAACAGATTGGATCCAGGCGAGTATACCTTCAAGGTCAAAGCCTATCATGAGAATGGAGTAGGAGGAGAGCGAATAAAAAGTCTCCGAATCATTGTTAGCACACCATTTTGGCAAAAGTGGTGGTTCTATCTCTTAGCTATCGCGGGTACGGTTCTAACGGTTTGGTTTTTCATCAATCGAAGAGAGCGACTCTTGCGGGCCAACCAAGAATATTTGCAAACAGAATTGGACGCCCGCACCAAAGAGGTGGTTGTCCAAAAAGAACTCTTGGAGATAAAGAACAAAGACATTACCGACAGTATTCTTTATGCAAAAAATATACAGCGTGCTATGTTACCCGATCCGAGCATGTTTGAACGCATGTTCCCTGAGTCATTCGTTTTATATAAACCTCGTGATATAGTAAGTGGCGATTTTTATTGGATTTTCAGACATGAGAGTAAAGTTATTGTTGCTTGTGCTGACTGCACCGGACATGGTGTTCCGGGAGCATTTATGTCGATGATTGGTACAGTGATTTTGAAAGACGTATCCTTCAAACCCACCGTATTGGATCCGTCGGCCGCTTTGCGCGATTTGAATACACAGATAACAGAATTGCTTCACAACAAGCACGGTAATTTCGCTGTGGATGATGGTATGGATATCTCGATTTCTGAATACGATTATAAAACTGGTGTTTTGCGCACGAGCAGTGCACGAAGACCGATTATAGTTTACAAAGATGGACAACGTATTGAGATCAAAGGAGATCGACATTCAATTGGCGGAGATAAGAACTTTGAAGGTGAAAAGACGTTTAGTTTGCACTCCATCCAACTGGAAGCAGGAGATAGTTTTTATCATTTTACAGACGGACTGCCGGATCAATTTGGCGGAACTGATGGGAAGAAACTAAAGAAGAGCGGTCTTATTAAGATACTCGATGAGGTACATCATTTAGAGATGCAGAAGCAGCAGCAAATTATACATAAGCACTTTGTCAGTTGGAAAGGAGATCAGAATCAAGTTGACGACATTTTGCTATTTGGGATCCGCGTGTGATTTGGGTTGAAATCAGGTTGATATTATTGTTGCAAAAATGAAAACTCATAGCCCTTATCCGTTAAATTTGGGATAACCACAAAACGGGTGCATTGAGTAAACTAGTTTCAAGAGAGAACATGGCCGAGGCTGTGAACTTAGACAGTCGGAATCCACTGGTAGGGATCATGTATCGCATATCAGGTGTAGAAAAAGTCAATCGATTCTATGAACAAATCAATCACCTTAAAGGGGAGTCGTTCATTGAAGGATCTTTGGATTTGCTGGATTTGCAGCTAGAGTTTGATGAGGAAGAATTGAAGCGAATACCCGAAGACAAACCATTTATTACCATTTCGAATCATCCATTTGGAGCCATCGACGGAATTTCACTTATCAGCGTAGTTACAAAGCGCAGGAAAGATTTTCGTGTGATGGCAAACTTTTTATTGTCACGGGTAGAACAAATGGGTGAGTACTTCATCGGAGTAAATCCATTTGAAGAAGGTCAAACGAACATGTCTAGTTTTCGAGGTATGAAAGAAGCACTTCGGCATTTGTCGGAAGGTAAGCCATTGGGGATTTTTCCGGCAGGAGAGGTGAGTGCATTTAACCGCGATCTGGGCACGGTGACCGATTCACAATGGAGCACCGCCAGTCTGAAGTTAATTAAGAAAGCTGGAGTACCGGTTGTCCCAATTTATTTTGATGGAAAGAACAGCAGGTTGTTTCATTTACTTGGAGTTATTCATCCATCCTTACGCACCCTTCGCCTTCCCGCAGAGTTTATGAATAAAAAAGGCAAGACCATGCGATTGCGCATAGGGAAGCCCATCCCGCCCAAAGATTTGGATGGTTTTGAGACTTTGGAGCAGTTGGGGAGGTTTTTACGCGCAAAGACCTATGCTTTGGGTTCATCGGTTGAAGTTAAAAGAGAATATTTCGGAAAACTTACATTCCCCAAAAAGCCAGATGATATAATACCTCCAGTGCCTACCGAGCTATTGGAGAAAGATTTGTCGCTATTGCAGGGAAAGATTCTTTTCGAACAAGCAGAATTTGTCTGCTATATAGCACGCAGCGGCGAGATCCCTCATTTGCTTCGAGAGATTGGTCGATTGCGAGAGATCACTTTCAGGGGAGTTGGAGAAGGGACGAATAAGTCGATGGACATAGACGAGTACGATTTTTATTACGAGCATCTTATTTTGTGGGATCGCAAAGAGAAAGCTTTAGCTGGTGCTTATAGAATAGGCAAAGGGCATGAGATTATGCGGAAATATGGGTCGAAAGGGTTTTATACCCATTCATTGTTTCGCATGAGTGCTCAGATGAATCCCATTCTAGATCAGTCGATAGAGTTGGGAAGGTCTTTTATAGTTGAGTCTTATCAACGCCATCGGTTGCCACTTTTCATGCTGTGGAAAGGGATTTTAATGGTTTTGATATCGGAGCCTCATCATCGCTATGTGATAGGGCCAGTGACCATTAGTGGCAGTTATCAGGAGATATCGAAAGGCTTGATTATGGAGTTTGTCAAGCGCTATTATTTTGATCAAGAATTATCGCAGTATGTAACACCTAGGAAGGCTTACACTGTAAAAATCGGTAATGTTGATAGCGAGGCCTTGCTCAGCGCGACGGATAATGACTTGAAGAAATTGGACAAGATAATTTCAGATATCGAGCCCAGTTCGTTCACGATGCCAGTTTTGTTGAAGAAGTATTTGCATCAGAATGCAAAGATTCTGGGATTTAATGTTGATCCGAAGTTCAATAATGCTTTGGATGGGATGATGCTGTTGGATTTGCATAATTTGCCGCAGGAAACCATTGATAATCTGCAGCACGAATTCAACCAACTGGGATAATCCCTTCGGGTGTCCGCAAATTTGCTCAAGACTTTCTTAAACGCAGCTCTTTATTTTACCAACGGCCTTAATACAAACTCATTAAGTCCTCTGAAAAAAATATGGACTTCCCCTGCTAATGCACTTATAGGTCGGAATTTTGTCCGTGCGTTTATCAAAAAAAAAGGCTGCAAAATGCAGCCCTTTTTAAGTATCGATAGTGAAATCAAATGCGGTATCCGAAACTTAAAGAGAAGGTTCTTCCCCAAGTCATGCTTTGGAAATCGTACTCTGTTCCTTTGAATACATATGTTTGTCTGTACACTGGATTCAGTAAGTTGTTGGCTTTAAATCCTAAGCTAAATCGGTCACCCAAACGCTTGCTAACCGTGAAGTCAAGATTGCCGCGCGGCTGGTCATATACATCCGGTGTTCCTCCTTTGGTAACCAATACCAATTGTGGTCCTTGTATGTTAAAGCTCAATGCGCCATTCAATCCGAGTGAATCGTTGTCGTAAGTCAAAATGCTGTTGATAACGTATGGCGACTGTCCATACATCGGACGTGTGTCAGCATGATCAGGGTCTGTCGCTCTTATCAACTCCAACTCATCAGCTGAAATGGTCGTGGCAGATTTAACCAAAGTAACGTTGAACCCAAAACCAAAAGGAGAGAAATTCTCACCTAAAAAGCTAAGTGATTTGCGGACTTCAAATTCAGCACCCCAAACCTGCGCTTGCTCAACGTTTACCCAAGTGATCTCAACGTTCGAAGCAGTAGAAAGGATAACTTGCTCAATAGGGTTGGTGAAATCTTTGTAAAAGAAGCTAGCTGATAGTATCTCACCCGGACGTGAATAGTGCTCCAATCGGAGGTCCAAATTCGAAATCAAGGTGCGATCCAAATCGGTGTTACCTGTTTGTTGCTCCTGCACTTCGAAGTCAAAAACTGAATAAGGGGCTTTCTCACGGAACATCGGACGAGCAACTGAACGGCTCGCAGCAAAACGTAAATTCGTTGTCTGAAGATCGTATTGACGGAGTAAGTAGGTCATGTTTAATGAAGGAAGTACGTCTACCAAGTTCAAACTACCGCGGAATTCATCAGCAGAAGCTGCGTCAAGATCGGTGTCTTTTAACTTGTCTGATTCCAATAACATGTCTGTAGTCTCTAAACGCACTCCTGTATTAATGCGAAGCTTGCTTGTGGCATTTATATCCAACATTCCATAAGCCCCTAGAACGTTCTGGTACGCAGAATAGCTGTTCTGAATCTCTGTGTCATCACGTAAATAGATGTACCCTGTTCCAGAACCTGGAACGACATTCATGTTCTCAGCAGCGAAATATTCGTCAGGAACGCCATTGTAGTCAACGTTGTTAGCAATAAAACTGTAACGTTGCTCTGTGTAATCACGCGTTTTTGCTACGTATGAACCACCAAACCTAACTTTGTTCTGCAGTCCTGTTTTGTTCTCAAAAGGAAACTCGATGTTCAATTTCAAATCGAGGGTATTGTCAATCATTTTGCGGTAGTAGCGCGTAGGCGATGGATAAAGGTTGTCGAACACGTTATACTCAACACCAGGATTTGTCTCCAATTGTGTGCTGTATCCTGGGAAATAGTCGTTCAAGTTCTCGCCCTCAGCGAGGATGTTCAAGGCTTCGTCTGTAACGTTGTTCCCTTCAGCGTCGAAGTAAAAGGTCTGTGGATCTTTATCGCGGTAGCTGTTTATAAACACACGCAAATCTGGTGTCTCTTGTCGGCCACGGGTATATGACCCCAACCAATCTACCTTAGCTTTGAAGAATGATGGTAAAAAGTGCTCTCCACGCAGCTGATAAACGCTCATGTTACGCTCAAGGTAACGCTGCATGCGCTGCTCTTGACCCAATCCAACTTCATCACTTGGGTTAATACCGTCTTGGTAGCGGCTGTTGTTCACACCACTAATATTCGGCATGTAGGCAATACCGATTTTGTTATTGTCGCTTAACTTATAGCTGAAGTTGATGAGCGCCGAGGTGTATACAGACTCGGTTCCCTGAGTGTCCGACAACAAACGCTCGGTGTTCAATGATGTTACTTCTTCTTCTGTTCCAGTTAGTTTGTAACGTCCTGTTACACCGTCGTTGTAAAAGCGGTTGGTGCGCTTGTATTGAAAACCAAATAGGTATCCGAGTGGCTTGCCGAAAAGTTTGGTCTGATTTCCAAAGCTGATAGATTGTGAAAGGTCGAAGATTGGTGCTCGTTTCACCGGGGTCCAGTTATTGGCGAAAGATTTCGTCATGTTTGAAAGCTCCTGGTTGTTTGCTTCACGCACAGCCGGCAATAACTCGTTGTTCACTTGAGATACAGAAGTAATGCCATCAATCTGATTGACAATGCTTCCAATTGATGTCTGACCGGCACCAGTGCCAATGTCTGATGCTGAGGTGATACCCAAATTTGTTAGGTCGTCCTCATAACCGGCATAAACCAATGCGTCGTAATAGTTTGAGAAGTCTTGCTGTGGGACGCCGTTGGCGGATGAAACAGCTGAAGGGATGTCTCTCATGCCGTTGTCAAAACCCATCCAATCGGTGCTGCTTTGTGTCGTCGATAAGAAGTCGTTGTTGAAAGTAGCGTTCGTGTTGTACCCAAAAGAACCGCTGTAGTTAAACATGAATTCTTCAGGGAAATCTTTGGTGATGACGTTGATATACGCTCCGCTGTAGTCGGCTGGTAAATCTGCATTGGCTGTTTTCATCACAACAAGGTTGTCGATGAGGTTGGTAGGGAATAGATCCATCTGCACAGAGTTGCGCTTCGGATCTAAACTTGGAATTTCAGCGCCGTTCAATGTGGTTTTGATGTAGCGGTCTGAAAGTCCACGGACAAAAACATAATTTCCTACGGTAGAAACACCAGTTACACGTTTAAGGGCGCTTCCAGCATCTGAATCTCCTGTTTTCTTGATCTGTTGAGAAGAAATGTAGTCCATCACGGCTGCATCTTTCTTCTTCACATTCTCCATGTAGTTGTCTTTGGCGCGATCAGCTTTTACAACTATCTCCGCTCCGTCTTCAATCACAAAAGTTACTGGCTTAAGGTCGATGTTGATGATGGTTACTTTGCCGTTATTGACAACAACTCCTGTTACCAAAACTTTCTCATAGCTAATAAAGCTGCATACAACATTGTAGGTGCCTGCTGAAAGTCCTTCTAAACTGAAGTTACCGTCCAAATCGGCCATGGCCCCTTTTGAAGTGCCTTCTATAAGCACGTTAGCGCCAATCATGGCTTCACCAGTAATACCGTCGGTAACCTTACCGCGAATTATTCCTTGTGAAAAAGCCGTCGCACTAATGAGTGCGAATACAGCTAAAGCGAGAATCTGTCTCATGTAAATAATAATCCTTGAATCGGGTGCAAAGGTCGAATGGTAATGTTAGGTGTGTGTTAAGGGAAAGCTAACATAAAAACAGGGCGCCCTCCGATGAGAACGCCCTGCAGATTCAAAGAATTACTATGATTCTCAGCGGACAACAATGCGTGTTGTGCGGAGATTGTTCAATTGGCGAACCTGAAGAAGGTAGATGCCTGTAGGGGCGTCTAGCTCAACTTGCATGCGGCTGCCAGCAGAAAGGAAGTTGATATTCTTAGAGAAAATAACTCGTCCTGTAAGGTCTACGATTTCAATGGTACCGTTGGTCAAGTCTGAGTCCATTGATATTTCAAAGGTACCGTTGCTTGGGTTAGGCATTACGTTCAATTGAGTCTCAACCGCTAGTTCATCAATGCTCTCTAAACATCCAAGGAAACCACGCTGATAAAGGAATGACCATCCTGTCAACCATGTGCATACCTCACTTGGGTCAAAAGCACCTTTGTATCCAGCAGCAGTAAACCAGGTGTCTGATGATGGTGATGCACTTACATCATTAGTAGGTACTGGGATCAAACCGTTTGAACCTTCTATTAGTTCGATAACAATTCCCGGATTCGCTACTTCGTTGCCATTAGCTGCAAAAGATGCTTGCAATGCGGCGCTGCTCGAAGTCAATGCAGCTGTTGAGTCAGAAGTTGATGCCCATCCTGAACCCATTGCAATTTTGAACAAGTCAGAAGCTGTAGCGCCTATTCCCGCAGAAGCAACGTC
Organism: Cryomorphaceae bacterium; assembly: GCA_016124575.1. Lineage (GTDB taxonomy): Bacteria > Bacteroidota > Bacteroidia > Flavobacteriales_D > Sanyastnellaceae > RI-182. The sequence continues at coordinate 117,001 of WGNM01000001.1, read as the reverse complement.
GTAAAAACAGTTGTTGTTGAAGCTCAAATCACCAGCAATAAAACGTGCATAGCTGTCTTCTCCACTAACAAGTCTCTCAACATCAATTCCACGAGCCCAATTGGTGAAAATAGAGTTGTTGTATGAGCCTCCTGCGTTATCACGGAATGTCAATGCGCGGTTTCCAGCTGAAAGCCCACGTCCAACATAGGTAGCATTGAAAATTGTAGGTGTAGCAAATGGGTTACCATCTTCTGGATCTGTACCACCATCATGCTCTCCGCCACGATCGCCTTCGCCACCTGCTGCATCTTGAATGGTAAACCAAAACTGTCCTTTTCCTTTGAAACCTTCGTCGTAGTCAAAACTATCGTCTCCACAAAAAGCAACGGCTGCGTGCTTAACTTGTGCAACTCCTCCGAAGAATTCGATGCCGTCGTCAGCATTCGATACTACTTCAACATAATCAATAATAGTAGCAGAACCAACACCGCCCAAGGTAAGACCGTTTATCTCGTTCCCAGCACCGATGTCTGTACCACCGTGGCGAATTGAAATGTATGTAAGTGTTCCGCTGTTATCACCATTGCTAGTACCACCGTACAATCCGCGTGGTTCTGTATCCGGAATTCCTTCAATCTGAGTTTCTCCTGGAGTTGAGTTCAATTGAGCGTTTCCTAAAACGATCAAACCACCCCACAATCCACGTGAGTCAAATGGCAATGAGCCATCCAATGGGTCACTCTCAGCTGTGAAAATGATAGGAGCTGCTGCAGTTCCTTGAGCAAAAAGCTGTCCGCCACGCGCTATAACCAATGCCGATGCAACAGCACCAGTTCCTGGCATTCCTTTAATCACCGTCCCTGCCTGAATGGTAAGCGCTTGACCTGAGTTTACGAACACAAATCCGTCAAGGAAGTACACGTTATCACTCGTCCATGTTGTTGTTCCCGTTCCTGACCCGTCGTCTGAAACAATAATGTCGGCTGCATTTACAGCACTGAAAGATGCAATTGCCAAAGCAAGCGCACCGAAGCGTAAAATTTTGTTCATCTTTAAAAAGTTTGCGTAAGAATTAATGGTGCAAAATTCACTTTCATTCTCTTCACGGGTGTTAGGTCAATGTTACCTGTCGTTTAAAGAACGATTAACGGGATGTGTTGAAAGCTAACTTGAGGTTAATAAATCTGCTATGTTTTAGGCAGGTACCCGTTTCAAAAATGTCGACCAACGGTCTATAATCTCTTGTTCAGCAAACTCTTCAGAGTTGTAGGTGAAGAGTTTCCAGTTCCCATTACGAAGTTCTAGCGATGTTAAGTTTTCTATCCAGTCGCCTGAGTTCATGTACTTCACTTCTTTCTGACCGCACTTAATTTCACGCAGTTGTGGCGAGTGAATGTGTCCGCAAACTACGTAGTCAAAGTTGTTTTCAATCGCGATCTCTGCAGCGGTTTGCTCAAAATCACCAATGTATTTTACGGCTTTCTTAACGCTGTTTTTTATGCGTTTTGAGAACGACATCTTAGGTTGTCCGAGAAAGTCGAGGATTTTGTTTACAAAGTGGTTGGTGGCGATCAATGAGTCATAACCCCATCCTCCGAGCTTTGCAAGCCATTTGGCGTAATGCATGCTGGCGTCGAATATGTCTCCGTGAAAGAACCAGTATTTCTCATTGTTGATCTCCAATTCAAGGTGATTCACAAGGTGCAGGTTGCCGATTGAAAAACGTGCATATTTCCGCAGCGCTTCATCGTGATTGCCTGTGATGTAATACACCGGAATCCGCTCCGAAAAACGTATGATCTGCTTAACAACACGCATGTGTGTGTCTGGAAAGTAGCTTTTCTTGAAGTTCCAAATGTCGAAGATGTCGCCATTCAAAATAATCATCTCTGGGTCAACACTGCTGAGGTAGCGACTAAGCTCGCGTGCCTTACAACCAAATGTCCCAAGATGAATGTCTGATAGTACAAGGATGTCCACCTGCCTTTTCATACCGTCGAAGTTTGTCAAACTTACTCAGTCGGTATGACTCTATCGTGCCCTTTACATTATATGTGGTTTAACGAATCTCTCCGAAATCAATGATAATGTTAACTAGTTGTCATCGAGCGGTTACGCTCAATTTTTAATGAAACCAAAAGGGTAGAAGTGCACCTATGAGAATTCCACCTGCCATGGTTAACTTTGCTAACCTACTTGCCTTGCCAAATCCATCTTTCTCAGCAGCTTTATATATCACTCTCCAACTCATGATCAAGGGTATCAGCACTCCTATTGTTAGTACGGTGATAAATATGGTTCGCCATTCGGCGGATGTCAGAGCAGTCAATATATAGTAGGTCGAAACTAAAATCATTGTGAGCACAGCAAAAAAGAGGATGCCGATATAAATTTTCGTTCGCTTCAGTCCCCAAGCTATCGGAATGGTCTTAAATCCTTCTTTGCTGTCGCCCTCAATGTCTTCTAAATCTTTAAAGACTTCGCGCAATAAGGTTAGCAAAAAGGCGAAAATGGAATAACCAAGCATCCAGATCCACATTTCGTTGTGTAAGTTGTCTTCGCTTCCGCCTGTCAAATGCAATAGTTGACTGATTTTAGGGATCTCAAAAATGCCTGCCCACAATGGAACGATAGCCACAATTAAAGCAATTGAGAAGTTGCCTGTGAAGACTTTTTTCTTGAGCTTTAAGGAGTAATACCAGAGCATTGCTGCTATGCCAATGGGGACAATTACCAGGGGCCAATACTGCAAATCGTAGGCGAGGTATAGCCCTATCAATGTCGCTATGATGTTGAGTGCATGATGCGCCACAATAACAACTCGCCGCTTTATCTGTCGACCAACCAAAACACGGTTCGGTTTGTTTACTCGGTCAACGCGAACGTCGAAGTAATCGTTGATGAGGTTGCCAGCTCCCGCCAACAAGACCATCATCAATACGGCCAAGGCAAACTTCCATTCGGAGTACTGCAAGGCAGGGTAATATTGCTTCTTTTCAAGCAATCCATAAAGAACCCCCCATCGCATAGCATACATGGTGAAGGCTATGATGAGAAGGTTAATCGGACGAAGTAATTTGAAAAAAGCTACCAGTGCTGTCATAAAACAAACGTACACAAAAGTAATAGCTGTCCGACAATCAATTCGTTAATCAAATGTTGAAAAAATGTGTTTTTTGATTGCCTGTGTTTAAATGAGACGTTGAAGTTCAAACGTACCTTGCAGGTAGAATTTTGACCCAAAGGATGTTTGATTATGCAAGCTGAACAAATAGATAAAGCCACTCGAATACTAGTAATCGGTAAACACGACTATATTCTAGAAAAAGTAGAATCTATTCTGCGAAATGGTGGTTTCGAAACTGATGGTGCTTTGGAAGAAGATGCAGTCGTGAAAATGCTGATGCAAAACGATTTTGATGCACTGCTCATCGGTGGCGGTGTTTCACCACACTCCCGAATCTCTTTTCTCGAGTATATCCAATCTAACAAACCTCACATTCGAGTAATTGAACATTTTGGTGGACCAGCGACTATATTAGACGAGGTGCGCCAAGCACTTCCTACTGCAAAAGTGATGGGGCATCTATGAGGATGTTCTTTCCATTTTTGTGCACAGCATAGTTGAATCCTTTGTGTATCGCATACGCACCAATTTCACCGTTTTTCGATACAGCCAAGTAACCAACCTGCATGTCTTTTACATCGTTTCTCTTTACGATCCGTCGAATGGCTTCTTCACAAGCTTCCTGAGGAGTGCGCCCCTGACGCATCAATTCAACAATCAAAAACGATCCGAGGGTTTTGAGAACCAACTCGCCAAGACCTGTAGCCGTTGCAGCCCCAATCTCGTTGTCTACAAACAGCCCGGCGCCAATTATCGGACTATCACCAACTCTCCCGTGCATTTTAAAACCAAGTCCGCTAGTGGTGCATGAACCAGATAGATTTCCTCCCAAATCCATAGCTATTAAACCTATTGTATCGTGGTTTTCAATGTTTATTATGGGCTTATATTGCGATTCTTTTTTCCAATTTTCCCACGCTTCGCGCGATTTTGGTGTCAACAAATCTACTGTCTCAAACCCATTTGCTATCGCGAATTGCTTCGCTCCTTCGCCAGCAAGCATAACATGGGGTGTATCATCCATTACTTTTCGTGCTACCGATATTGGATGCAATATGTTCTGAAGAAAACACACCGAACCTGCATTTCCCGTATGGTCCATAATGCATGCGTCAAGGGTAACGTTGCCATCGCGATCTGGAAGTCCACCAATGCCTACGCTCTGTCCTTCTGGGTCGGCTTCAACTACGCGTACACCCATCTCAGCGCCATCAACGGCGGTGCCTCCTTTGCTAATCACTTCCCATGCGGCGTCGTTGGCCTCCAGTCCATGTATCCAGGTACTAACAACTAGTCCGCCTTTGTAAGTGCGGGTGTCATTTTTCGGACTACCTAAGATCTTATTCCAAGGTAAAATTCCAGCAGCTGCAGCTGCCATTCCTTGCTTTAAAAATGTTCTTCTGTTCTTCATCGGGCGGGCATTTTGGCGAAGATGTGAAATCTTTGCGAATCACACTACCAACTGATACGAATCTTTACCTTCGCGCTATGACGTGGCTTAACCAATATTTGTCTTCTTACAAGGGCTTCTCGCGCGAAGTGTGGGTGTTGGCACTCATTACCCTCATCAATCGTGCTGGAACGATGGTGATTCCTTTCTTGTCTCTGTATCTTACCAATGATCAAGGATTTTCGCTCGATGAAGTAGGTTGGGTTATGACCTTTTTTGGACTAGGTTCGGTAGCCGGATCTTGGCTAGGAGGGAAGTTGACTGATGTCTTAGGAGCATACAAAGTAATGGCTGCGAGCTTGTTGGGCTCTGCTGTGCTTTTTGTCGTTTTGCAATACCTCGATGGTGTTCAAGCAATACGCATAGGGATTTTCTTCTTGATGGCTGTCGCCGATATGTTCCGTCCTGCCATGTTTGTTGCGCTGCGATCGTATAGCAAACCAGAAAATCGGACACGCTCTGTGACGCTGATTCGCTTGGCTATCAATCTGGGTTTTTCGGCCGGACCGGCGGTAGGAGGATTGATCATAGCAGGTGTCGGATACGCTGGGTTGTTTTGGATCGATGGTTTGACCTGCTTGATAGCCGGTGTAATTCTGCTGAAAATGCTAAGTCCACGCAATTCGAAAGTTATTGACGAAAACAAAGTAGACCTGCCTCTATCACCGTATTCTGATAAATTGTTCTTGGTGTTCTTATTGGCCATGACGCTCTTTGGTGTGGTATTCTTGCAGTTTTTCTCCACCGTTCCTGTGTTCTACAACCAAGTCGGTGGATTGTCTGAATATGAAATCGGTATCTTAATGGCCATCAACGGACTCTTTATATTCGTCTTTGAAATGCCCCTCATCAAATACCTCGAGAAACCTGGGAAAAGTAAAATGTGGCTTATTGTCATGGGGACGCTTCTCGTAGCTGTAAGCTACTTTTTACTCAATGTTTCAGCGGTTTTTGGGGTGTTAACTGTTAGTATTTTATTCTTAACCATCGGTGAAATGGTGGCATTCCCTTTTTCAAATGCCTTTGCCATGGATCGCGCGAAAAGGGGGAAACAAGGTGCCTATATGGCGCTCTATTCTATCGCCTTTTCTATATCTCACATTTTTGCTCACAATGCCGGATTCCATGCTATTGATGAATACGGCTACGAAACCACATGGTACGGTACAGTAATCTTAGCTATGATTTGTGTGGCTTTGCTGCTGGTAGTGATTTCGATGGAACGAAAAGAAAACAGTCGATCATTTCTTTCTGAAGAAAAGTAAAATCAAAACAGGAAGTAAGGTTAAATCTGCCAACACGGCAAACAACAATGTCAGACTTATTAAAAGTCCTACGTAAAATGTTCCGAGGAAGGATGAAAAGACCAAGGTGAAAAATCCTCCACTGAGAATAATTGAGGTGATGATGATGGCCTTTCCTGTGCTTATATATGTCCGCTTTAGCGCATAAAGCAAACTTTTCCCTTTGCTCAACTCCAATTTTAACTTGCTCATGAAATGTATGGTGTCGTCTACGGCAATGCCAAAGGCGATGGTGAATATTATACTGGTACTTACTTTTAAATCAATACCCAAAGCACCCATAATGCCTGCAATCATAAGCAAGGGTAAGATATTCGGTATCAAACAGATGAGTACCATCTTCACGCTTTTAAACATCAGTCCCATAATGATGGCAACAACCAAAAATGCTATGATGAGCCCTATTGTCATATCAGTGGCGAGGTAGGCGTTATTCAAATCAATCAATGTTGCCGTGCCTGTTACTCGGATGTCGAACTTTGGATTTTCTAGTCCGCCATATACCGCCATAAGTTTCTCATTCCGCTGCTCAAATTCTCGTGCACCCAAATCGCCTACCTTGCCTTGCACACGAGCCATGTGCATCTCTTCATTAACAAAGAGCTGAATCATGCTGTCTTTGTCCATCCGGCGCACAAGCCGCACCATGCGATCTATTTCTTTTTGAGTTTCTGGTATCGCAAAATAATCGTCGCCATGCATCGTTTTGTTAGCCAATTTCAACACTTGCAGGGGTGAGAACAACGACCCAACTTCGTATTGGCTGGTGAGGTGGGTTTCAATGGTGTCGAGCTGACGAAGGACGTCGATGTCCCAAATGCTTTCATTTTCTTTGAGTAAAACAGCCATTTCAAACGGACGTCCACCAGAGAATTTGTTTTCGAAGTACCTGAATTCTTTTTTCAAAAAATCGCCTTCTCGCAGGTCTTCCAAAAGGTAGTTGTTAACTTCCAATTGCATGAGGCCCACAACGCTCAAAGCTGTTGTCAATACAGAGATTACAACTATAGGTACCCGCTTCTTAAGCACATAAGAAAATGTCTTTCGCAGTATGCGTTGCCAAAAGGTCGCTCGCTCGCGGATGTTAGGTGCTTTGCTCAAAACCAACACAGAAGGTAGAAGAGTGAAGGCCAAAGCGAAAGCAATGAAGACTCCTACTGCGGTATACAATCCAAAGTCTACAATTGGCTGAATACTCGAGGTAAGAAGGGTCAAAAATCCAACAGCAGTGGTGAGGGAGGTAAGAAATGTGGCGAGCCCTATTTCTTTGAAGCTCGTCTTAATGGCTTCTATCTTCGATTTCCCTTGTCGCAATTCATCAAAATACTTGGTCAGCAAATGCACTACATCACTCATGCCCACAACGAAAATAATGGTTGGGAGTATGATGAGCATGAGGTCTATCTCTTTGCCCGTGAGCTTCATAAAGCCTAATATCCAAACGGCCGATAACAAAACGACTGATATCGGTACCCAAATCCCCCAAGCAGAGCGAAAAGCAATGAATAGGAAAATGATGATCAATACAATGGAGATGCTCATGAACAGTATAAGCTCTCTTTGCATGAGTGAGACGTAGTATTCCTGTCCAATTGATCTTCCTATGGCATGGCTGCCGTCGAATGTTGCTGCCGCCAGACTGGTCATGACATCTGAGGCCAGTTTATCGCAATTTTCTTTCGAGAGGTATTGCTGATGATTGATTTGCAAACCTACAGACTTCCCATCCTCACTAAAGAATATGCCAATCAAGCGCCCCTCTTCCCAAATCATAGCACTATCCGACTTGAGATCAGATGTGTTGTCGATCCTGAGCAGTGGCTTTTGAAACAAGTTGCCTGCAAAAGGATCCCTCAGCGGCTGTGTCATGCGGGTAGGTGAAACAACGGTGTCTACATTTTCCAGTCCATCAAAAACACGACTCATCGAGTCTACCTTGGTCAGAAATGCGCTGTTGAATACCCCAGCTTCGTTGTCTATAGCAACTATAATGTAGTCGTTGTCGCTTTCAAAATGATATCGGAACGAGCGGAAGAACTCTGTTTCGGGATCGTTCTGTGGAAAGAAGTTTTCGAAGTCGTAATCGAAACCGAGGCGAGAGGCCAAAAAACCACTTATGGCAGTGATTATGAACAACACAAGGAGTGCTATTTTACTGATGTTCCGAAATTTTCTCTCTTCCATGCTGTCTACAACAATGAGAGGCGAAGTTAGTTTATCGCGATGGGCAAATCATCGCATATTTCTCACTTTTTAGACAAAAAAAAGAGGCTACAAATGCAGCCTCTTTTTGATCACATGTGAGTGATTATTTTTTCAAAAGATCACGGATTTCGCCAAGCAAAACCTCTTCTTTAGTAGGTGCTGGAGGCGCAGCCGGAGCTTCTTCCTCTTTCTTTTTCATTGAGTTAACTCCTTTAACAACCATGAACATTACGAATGCCACGATGATAAAGTTGATAACAGCACCAATGAATTCACCGTACATTACAGCAGATTCTGGTGTAACAACCGAACCATCTGCGCCAAGTACAGCATCAGATAGAACGAATTTAGCTTGAGCCAAATCTCCAACTTGGAAAATCTGTCCGATCAACGGCATAACAACACCATTGATGAAGGAGTTTGTAATTGCAGCAAAAGCAACACCCATCACAAAGGCAACTGCCATGTCGATTAGGTTGCCACGCATTGCGAAAGCTTTGAATTCTTTTAGCATAAAGGGTTATTTAATTGGTTAAAGTGCTCAAATAAACAAAATTACTTTTGAAATTCTTATTTCGATATCAATAAGTTCTGACAAAAGAATAGTTCATTTCACGACTTTAGACGAGGACAAAAAAAAAGGTCACCGCAATGATGACCTTTTCTTTAGTATGAGAAAATTATTTTTCGTCTTTCACCTCTTCAAAGTCAACATCTGTTACTTCTTGATCTGCAGTTTCTGCTTGACCTTCAGCTTCTGGTTGTCCTTGCGCAGCACTGTACATATCCTGGCTTGCTGCTTGGAAAGTGGTGTTCACTTTTTCCATTGCTGCTTCCATATCAGGTACATTTTTCGATTCATGCGCAGCTTTCAATTCAGCCAAAGCGTCTTCAATTGGCTGCTTTTTCTCAGCAGGAATCTTATCGCCGTATTCTTTCAGCGACTTTTCCGTTTGGAAAATCATGCTATCCGCTTTGTTGATCGTGTCTGCTTCTTCTTTCAACTTGCGATCGGCTTCAGCATTCGTTTCTGCTTCTTGCTTCATACGCTTGATTTCGTCGTCTGTCAAACCAGAAGAGGCTTCAATGCGTATCGATTGCTCTTTGTTCGATGCTTTGTCTTTAGCACTTACGTGGATAATACCGTTTGCATCAATGTCGAAAGTTACCTCCACCTGTGGAATTCCTCTTGGCGCTGGTGGAATGCCATCCAAGTGAAATCTGCCAATGGTGCGGTTGTCTCTGGCCATGGCGCGTTCACCTTGCAATACGTGGATTTCTACAGAGGGTTGGTTATCCGACGCAGTCGAGAATGTTTCAGATTTCTTAGTTGGAATGGTAGTGTTCGCATCTATCAACTTGGTGAATACACCTCCCATGGTTTCGATACCCAATGAGAGTGGTGTAACATCAAGAAGCAATACGTCTTTCACTTCACCAGTCAACACACCTCCTTGAATTGCTGCACCAACAGCTACCACTTCATCCGGATTTACTCCTTTTGAAGGCTCTTTTCCAAAGTACGCTTTTACGGCATCCTGCACAGCAGGGATGCGGGTAGAACCTCCTACTAGGATAATCTCATCGATGTCTGACTTGCTCAAACCTCTGGCCTTCATAGCTGTTTCGCATGGTGCGATGGTGCGCTTAATCAAACTGTCAGCCAATTGCTCGAATTTCGCTCGTGTTAAATTGCGAACCAAGTGTTTCGGTATGCCGTCAACTGGCATAATGTAAGGCAAGTTGATTTCAGAAGAGGTAGTGCTTGAAAGCTCAATTTTGGCTTTTTCAGCCGCTTCTTTCAATCGCTGCATTGCCATCGGGTCACGACTGATGTCGATGTTTCCGTTTTCAGCTTTGAACTCGCTTATCAACCAGTCGATAATGACTTGGTCGAAGTCATCACCTCCAAGGTGTGTGTCTCCATCGGTAGAAAGGACTTCGAAAACGCCATCTCCAAGCTCCAAAATTGATACGTCATGTGTACCACCACCGCAGTCGAAAACTACGATTTTCTGATCCACTGTTTTCTTATCCAATCCGTAAGCCAATGCCGCAGCAGTTGGCTCGTTGATGATGCGCTTCACTTTCAATCCGGCTATCTCACCAGCTTCTTTTGTTGCTTGACGCTGCGCATCATTGAAGTATGCAGGAACGGTAATCACCGCCTCCGAAACCTCATGTCCGAGGTAATCTTCTGCGGTCTTCTTCATCTTCTGCAAAATCATTGCAGAAATCTCTTGGGCTGAATACATGCGTCCGTCGATATCTACACGCGCGGTGTTGTTATCGCCTTTCACAACATTATAAGGAACTCGGGTGGCTTCGTTTTTACATTCGTCGTAGCTCTGACCCATAAATCGCTTAATCGAATAGATTGTTTTTGTTGGGTTGGTGATGGCCTGACGTTTCGCAGGATCGCCAACTTTACGTTCTCCTCCGTCAACAAACGCCACCATAGAGGGTGTAGTGCGTTTTCCTTCGCTGTTTGCAATTACAACGGGTTCATTACCCTCCATAACTGATACACATGAGTTGGTTGTCCCGAGGTCGATGCCTATTATCTTGCTCATATTTTTGATGTTATATGCTTGTTTTGACCCGTCCGTGTCAACACTTATGCCATCGCATGAAATGACCTGTTGATGTGAAATATTGACAGGTTTAATGGCAGAAACGGCATGTTTTTAAGAATTTTTACTGACACCGTGACATTGATTGTGCTTTTAAATATATTGCATATCAAATACTTAACACATGAGAACCAATTTTACCCTATTGCTATTGTTTCTTGTCAGCGTTTTGAAAGCGCAAGATAATTGTGCATTTGATCATTACCACGAACACCAACTGTCGATACCTGGATATGCTGAAGCCGAGCATGAATTCAATTTCAGGACAGCTCAATTTATCCTCAACAGAAGGAACTCTCCAAGGGTTGAAGATCTTGTAGTTCCTGTTGTTGTACACATTATCCACCAAAATGGTGATGAGAACATTTCTGATGAGCAGGTTGAAATTGCCATTGAACAAATGAATTATGCCTTCGCCAATGAGGGACCTTATTTTCTTCCTACGGGAATAGATACCCACATTCGGTTTTGTTTGGCTGGTACAGATCCAAATGGGGATTTTACAACGGGCATAAACCGTGTCCAAAATGCCTTAACCACCACGCACGTTCCATCAGATGATGTCGAATTAAAGGACTTAATACGCTGGGATACTGAGAAATACATGAATATCTGGGTCGTAAAAGAAATTATTCGAGACCCGAATCAGGCCGGTGTAATTGGGTATGCGACTTTTCCCACAGCTCATGGAAGCAATGTAGATGGAATTGTATGCGAAGCTGCTTATTTTGGTATTGATGATACCCAAAGTAAGGTGCATACGCATGAAGCAGGTCATTACCTAGGTCTGTATCACACATTTCAAGATGGTTGTCCGAACAACGATTGTTTATTGAATGGCGATCGTGTTTGCGATACTCCTCCAGACAATGTTACATTTTCATTTTTATGTTACGGGGGAACGAACTCCTGCACAACCGATGAAGATGACTTGAGTGAGAACAACCCTTTTCGACCAGTAGCACTGGGAGGAATCGGAGATCAGGTTGATAAGCAAGACGATTTCATGGACTATACAAACCTCGGGTGCTTTAGAGATTTTACTTTGGGACAAGCTGAACGCATGACTGCGGTGCTCGAGCTTACAAGAGCCAGTTTGTTAGAGGGTGATAGATGTGTAACGCCTTGTTCTACTCCATTTGCTGCGCAAGTAATTGCTTCTGATGAATCTACTATTGTTGGCGATCCCATTATTTTCACAGCTGTGGTGCCCGCCGGTGTGCAGGTGGTTTGGTATGTTAATGATGTAGAATCAAGCACTTCTCAAATTTTCCAATTCCCTGCTGACAATGAGGGCGTTTTTGAAGTCGTTGCAGAACTTACAAATGCAGAACCTGGTTGCAAACAAGAACATGTCTTTTCAATTGAAGTGAATTGTCCGATTACCGCAACTTTTCCTTTCGATGGCAATTCTTATCCTCCAAATACTTCATTGACTTTTGAAGGTAGCAACGATGGTATCACCACCCACACATGGTTAGTAAATGGAGAGGCAGCTGGTAACGCAACTACTCTTAACTATACGTTCTCAAATAGTGGCGTAAACATCGTTTCTCATACAGTGAGCAATGGACTGTGCTCTGATACTTATATAGTCACGATTATGATCGGTACTTGTTTTTCTGGTCGTGAGTCCAATTTGATGTATTGGAACAATGGTTCTGGACAGGCATTTGGGTTCAATTTCAATGAGTCGGGATCAGAAATTTACATTTCAGAACAGCCTGATTTTGAATCAAATGGAGGACACAATAGGGCAACATTGTCTAATGAATTGGGAGAGTTGATGTACTATGCCGATGGTCAATTGTTGTACGATAGAAATTTCGATCCGCTTCAAAACGGAAATGTTATTGCGAATCCAACAGCTTATCAAGGGTCTCTATTTATTAATGTCCCTGAAAGCGAAGACCTTGTCTATTATTTTTCAAGTGCAGCCAGTCCGTGGACCCAAGGATTGAGGTATTCGATTATCGATAACAATTTGAATAACGGATTAGGTGGCGTGACAGATGTGAAAAATGTGTTTATTGAAGTTACTGGAAGTGAGTGTTATAGAAGCATTCAGCATTGCAACATGGTTGACTTTTGGTTGGTGTATTACGACGGATTAGAAAATGAATTTCATGCGCATTTGGTAAATTCTGATGGTATTAGTTCAGAGCCAGTAGTGAGTGAAATTGATCTGTCTTATCTCGAACAGGTTCAAACTGCCCCCCTTGTGGTGAATGATGAAGGGTCTAGACTATTCATTAGAGGTGCCATTCTCAATTTTAACCAAGCTACAGGAGAAGTTGAGCTGGCCTTAGAGACTGTTTTTGATGAATTGGTTTTTGCTTATTGTTTTTCTAATTCAGGTAAATATGCCTATTTCGCAGCCGGTTATTTAAATACAGGCTTCTATAGAATAGATCTGTCTCAACCACAATCCGAATGGCTGAACAATGTTGAAAATTTTGCGAATACTACTGTCGATTATTTCGGCGTAGGAATGATGGCTGCACCAAATGGAATTGTTTATTATGAATCAATTTCAGGGTGGCTGAGCGCGGTTACAAATCCTGAAGAAGAAAATATTTCAGAATTAAACTTTGAGCTTGAATTCGAGTTTATTGGTGCCATGATAAACACTTTCCCAAATTACCACCATGCTTATTCTACCGGTCCTACCTTGTATCCCCAAGGTCCAATACAAGTATGCGCTGGTGAAACGCATACCTATTCTGTTAGTCAATCTGAATGTTCGTCACAAAACATCAATTGGGAACTTGAGGGTTCTGGAGAGCTAGTGAGCGTTTCCAATGGGATAATAACTTTCACCGCTGCACAAGCAGGTGACGTAAAATTGATAGTAAGCACTGAACTGACGTGTGGATTGATTTCAGATACGTTGAATGTGGTTGTAATGCCAGGAATTGAAATCGATCTTGGTTCCGATGTGGGTTTTTGTGCTGGCCAATCTCTGACTTTAAGCCCTGGACCTGGATATGACAATTACACATGGCAAGATGGCTCCTCAATGCCAGTTTTTACTGTTAATCAACCGGGGGTTTATAGCGTAGAAGTTTCACTCAATGGCTGCTCAGCTGCTGATGAAATTGTTGTTGGACCCTCTTTCGCAGGAAACATCGACCTCGGTCCAGATGTCTTTTTATGCGATGGTGAAATAGCCATTATTGATGCAGGCCCCAACTTCGATGCGTATGTGTGGCATGATGGTACATCGGGTCAGTTCTTTACCGCTTATGAAGCTGGAATTGTATATGTAACATCAAATACACCGTGTTTTGCGACTGATACGCTCCTGGTTACTGATTGTGATCAAACAATCGATAATGTAACTGAGCTAAACGCTTTTGGCGATTACCTTTTCCCGAATCCAGCGCGCGATGCGTTGACTGTAAGATTGGGCAGCAATGCCTCGGGTATGGAAATTTTCGATGCGCAAGGTCGATTGGTGCACGTATGCGGACAATCAAGAGTTGGTATCAATGAAATTTCGGTAAGTCATTTAGAGTCAGGTGTTTACATGGTTGTTGTGAATGGCGAGCGGACACGTTCGATGCGATTTGTGAAAACAGATTAATACATTCGTTGTACCTTCGCTGCGTAATATTTTTGTATGAATGTTTTGCAGTTAAGTTGGCTTGTGCAACTTGTTAAAATCGATGGTGTTATTGATGATGCCGAAGAAATAATAATCAATCGAATTGCTCGAAATGCAGGGATTGATGTTAGTGAGATAGGTGAACCAGGCAGTTTGCATAACCTTGCTGACTCTGAAAAGGTACGCCTCTTTTACCAATGCATGTTGCTCGCAGCTGTCGATGGTGAGCTAAGCTTAAGTGAAATAGACTTTTTGAAGGGGCTGGGAAAAAAATTGGGTATCAATGCGGATAATCAAGAGAAGGCAATCGAAATGCTTGAAAACGGACAAATTGATCTTTCCGCAAAACAAATCTCAGACCTTCTAAATTGATATGTATTTCATCGATCCTCTTGGTCAAGAACAGCAGCTGCAATCACCCCCTAAACGCATTGTATCCCTCGTGCCCAGCCAAACAGAGCTATTGTTCGACTTGGGCTTAGACAAAGAAGTTGTAGGTATAACGAAGTTCTGTATCCACCCAAATCTCAAATGGAAAGAAGTTGCAAGGGTAGGGGGGACAAAAAACGTGAGGTTAGACAATGTCCGCAGATTGCAGCCTGATTTAATCATCGCAAACAAAGAAGAGAATACCAAAGATCAGATCGAAGCACTGGCGGCTGAGTTTCCTGTCTGGATGAGCAATATTCATACGTTAGATGAAGCCTTTGATATGATTCGTGTCGTAGGCAACTTTGCGGATAAGCAGGAAGAAGCTGAGAATTTGGTGTCGGAAATAATGCGAAATTGGGCTCCAATCAAAAACATCGCCGCAGGCAAAAAAGTCGCCTACCTCATCTGGCAACACCCGGAAATGTTAGCTGCAAACGACACTTTCATCGGCGATGTGCTCAGATTTTGTGGCTATGGTAACGTTGCGGATAATCAAACGAGATACCCGGAAGTATCTATCGAACGCCTCCAATCGCTAAACCCCGATCACATCCTTCTGGCATCAGAACCTTTCCCGTTTGTCGAAAAACACGCAGCTCGCTATCGTGCCCTTTTTCCAAACACGTCTGTAAAACTTGTCGATGGTGAAATGTTTTCATGGTACGGTTCCCGCATGAAACTAGCTGCTCCATACATCGCATCGCTTTTCTAACAATTCATTGATGTCTGTTCGCGAAATTTTCAACAGAAAAATACCACCTTTGTGTCCCACTGTTTTTCATGAATCATCTGATCAAAGTCTTCCTTTTCTGCATTCTGCTGATCTCGCTATCCTCGCAAGCTCAAAGGATAGGGGTTGTGCTGAGCGGCGGTGGAGCGAAAGCGGCAGCGCACATCGGTGTGCTCCGAGCACTTGAAGAAAACAATGTGCCCATAGACTATATTACGGGTACGTCTATGGGGGCCATGATCGGCGCACTATACGCCTCAGGCTATTCTATCGCTGAAATCGATTCGTTAATCAGATCCGATGAGTATGTGCGCATGGCTCAAGGCAATATCGATGAAGAAATGAGGTACTTCTTCAAAGAATATGAGCAAGATGCTGGCATGGGGACGCTAAAATTCGCAAGCGGAAAATTCATCAACTCATCTTTGCCTACTAATCTTATTAGCACGGGGCTTCTCGACTTTAACCTCATGAGAGACCTAAGCTCAGCCGATGCTGCTGCAAACTACAATTTCGATAGCCTATTCGTCCCTTTTCGCTGCCTGGCGGCGGATGTTGAAGAAAAGCGTGAGGTGGTTTTTAAAGAGGGACACTTGGCAACGGCGGTGAGGGCTTCTATGACATACCCTTTTTACCTTTCACCCATCAGGGTGGATGGTCGTTTGCTTTTTGATGGTGGGCTCTACAACAACTTCCCGTCAAATGTCATGTACCATGAATTCATGCCTGATATCATCATCGGTAGCAATGTGTCGAACAATGAAGAACCTCCCGATGAAGATGACATCCTCTCCCAGTTTAAAAGCATGGTGATGTACGAAACGAATTTCGACGCCATTTGCGATCAAATGATAATCATCGAGCCGGATCTCGTAATCGGCACATTCGATTTTGTAGATGCGGGAGAAGCCATTCGGGCAGGATACATGCAAGCGCTTGTCCAAATGGATACCATTTTGGCAGCTACCGATCGAAGAATCTCGGAAGAAGAGCGGAGTGAAAGCAGAAAACGTTTCCGGTCGAGGTTTAAGCCAATGGTATTCAATAATGTAACCATCACAGGTGTCGAGAAATCAGAGAAGGTTTATGTGAAGCAGTTCTTTGAACGAAAGTCAGAAACGATCTCGATCAACAAGATGAGAAGAACGTACTTCCGGGTGCTTGCCGATGATCAAATCAAATCAGCATTTCCCTCTGCTACTTTGAACAAACAGGATGAGTACTATTCTTTGAATCTCAATATCCGCAAGGAAAAAAACATTGGCCTAACCGCTGGAGGAAACTTCTCTTCTCGTCCAATAAATGTGGGTTACATTGGTTTGAGATACAACTTTTTCGGTCGAGTAGGCTCGTCTATTCATGCGAACTCTTACTTCGGGAAGTTTTATGGCTCCGCACATGCCGATATGCGTTTCGATTTTCCATTTAGTATCCCCGTCTCCATAGAGCCGGGGTTCACATTTAATAGGTGGGATTATTTTAGATCTTTCGCTACGTTCTTCGAAGAGGTAAAGCCTTCTTTTATCGTTATCAATGAAAGATACGGGGGATTGAAAATAAAAATTCCTGTCAACAATAAAGGGCGCCTTGAAATGCACTCGAACTATGCTCGAATCGAAGATGAATACTACCAAATAGAGAATTTCTTAGCCACAGATACTGCTGACCGCACACGACTAGACGCTGGTGTCTTCGATCTTGCTTACGTTAGAAATACTTTCAATAGAAAGGTTTTTGCCAATTCAGGTACGTTTCTCAAGCTGAGAGCAAAACTGGTAACGGGCGAAGAAAAAACGCTTCCAGGGTCCACGTCTTTGGTGAATGATACCACCTACATCTACCACAATTGGCTCAATGCGAAGGTGTCATATGTCAACTATTTTTCAAAATTTGGTCCGTTTACTACGGGCTTTATGCTCGAAGGGGTGCTGTCTGATCAACCTTTCTTCGATAATTACATTGCTTCGGTAATTTCTGCACCAGTCTTTCAACCTATTCCGGAGTCTCAGACGTTTTTCATGCCGCAATTCAGAGCCCATTCTTATGCCGCTTTGGGATTTATGTTTATAACCAGTTTTAGCGAGTCTCTCGATCTCCGAATTGAAGGTTATGTGTTCAATGCGCTGCGTCAAATTAAACAAGATGAGCTGCTGCAACCTGAATATAAGGCTGAGTGGAAGCCTTACTACATCGGTTCGGCGAATCTGGTTTTCGAAAGTCCCATTGGCCCAATAAGCCTCGCGACAAACTATTATCAAGGAAAAGAGAAGCCATGGAGCCTCGTTTTTAATTTCGGATATTTGATTTTCAACAGGTCGGTTAGGAACGACTAAGTCTTTCCACTTTTGTTACCTTTGCCGCAAAAATGTAACATGAGTAAAGTGCGCTTTGGAGTTATTGGTGCAGGTCATATCGGAAAACGGCATGCTGAAATGGTTATCCGCCATGATGAGGCTGAATTAATAGCGATTTGTGAACCCCGCTCTCGTGAAGAATGCGGTGTTACTTGGGATGTTCCGTTCTATGCATCTACTGAAGAACTGTTGGCAAACCACCCTGAATTGGATGTGGTGTCAATCTGCACTCCAAATGGTCTGCACGCTCAACTTGCTCTTCTTGCGCTTAACGCTAAAAAGCATGTGATCATTGAAAAGCCAATGGCTTTGTCTAAAGCCGATTGTGAAAGAATAATTTACGCCTCTCTCAATGTTTCTCGTCAGGTTTTTGCCGTGATGCAAAATCGATACTCGCCGCCAAGTGAATGGATCAAGGAGGTGGTAGACTCAGGAATCCTGGGAAGTATCTACATGGTGCAGATCAATTGCTTCTGGAATCGTGACGACAACTATTATGGGAAAATTCCGTGGAAAGGCGACCTTGCCCTCGATGGTGGTACGCTGTTCACGCAGTTCTCCCATTTCGTCGATATCATGTACTGGCTGTTCGGCGATATCGATAACATTCAAGCGCGATTTAGAGATTTCCGCCATCAACACAATACTGAGTTCGAAGACAGTGGTTTCATTAGCTTCGATTTTGTAAATGGTGGAATGGGTAGCATCAGTTTTTCTACTGCGGTTGACCGTAAAAATTACGAAAGCTCGATGACGATTGTGGCAGAAAAAGGTACAGTGAAAATAGGCGGACAATACATGAACGAGGTTGAGTATGTAGACATTCGCGATTATGAGATGCCGGTGCTGAAAGAGTCAAATCCGGCGAATGATTACGGACATTATAAAGGTTCTGCCGCAAATCATGGTTATGTTATTGAAAATGTAATCGATACCCTAGCTGGTAGAAACCAAATCACAACCAATGCGCTTGAAGGTCTGAAGGTTGTTGATATCATTGAACGTATTTATAGCTGCTCTGATCGTGCGCTAAAACAACGCAATAAAACTGCAGTGCAATAAGGTGCGCTTGAAATCAACGTTCGTTAAAAATGTTCTGACCCTGATGACAGGGACGGCTCTCGGTCAGTTGATCGCTCTTGCCTTTTCTGTTGTCGTTTCTCGGCTGTATTCTCCAACTGAATTTGCAACGCTTGAACAGTTTGCAATGATTCTGGGTGTGCTAGGTGTTATTGCCGGTGCAAGATACGAGGCAGCTATCATGTTGCCGAAATCAAATACCGATGCCCGACATCTATTAGCGCTTGTAATGCGAATCGGTTTCTGGTTCTCTTTGGCGCTAACTGTGGTTTGTTTTCTTGCCGAAGACCTCATTGTCAGTTGGTTAGGGAATGAGGGGCTAAAAGGTCTGACATGGTTAATCGGTCCGTCGGTTTTCTTTTTTATCGTGACAACAGGTTTGGGGTATTGGTTTAGTCGTCAAAAGCAGTACAAGCCTGTAGCAACCGGAAAAACGCTGTTTTCTGTCGTCAGTGAGCCGTTCAAAGTCCTTTTCGCAAAGTTTAAATTAGGCGGGGCTGGTCTGGTCTGGAGCGTTGGCATCGCACATTTTGTCGCTGCTACGTACTCGTGGTGGAGGTTCACTACAATTACTCCTGAAAAGTTCAAGGGAATAGACAAAAAGTTAATGCGGTCGCTGGCACGGGAGTACAAAGATTACCCACGGTATTCGATGTTCGGAACGCTTTTAAATCGACTTTCTCAGTGGTCTCACATAGCCATATTTGGCTACTTGTACGGCCCGGCTGGTCTTGTTTCAATTGGATTTTTAGGTCTTTCCCGACGAATCATCATGGCGCCGTTGAGTATGCTTGCAACTTCGTTCTCTCAGGTATATTTTCAAAGAATTACCGAAATCGATGATGCCGATCTAAAAGCGTATTACCTAAAAAGCTTGTGGCGTTTCACTCTCATTGGCTTGGCGATGATTGTCTTCATTTGGATTTTACCCGACAATTCTATGGCGCTCGTTTTTGGAAGTGAATGGTACGATGTTATGCAGTACCTGCGGATCTTGGTGTTTTGGTTTGCTGCAAATTTCACGGCATCGGCTTTGTCGTTCATTCTTCATCGCATTCACCGCCAAAAATTGATTTTCCAACTCGATGCTTTGCATTTTGTTCTTATCCTCGTCGCTTTATACGCCGCATGGTGGAGTGGTCTCGAACCGCTTGAAGCAATGGTTGTATTTGTCGCCGCAAAGGTCGTTTACTTCATTTTTAATGTTCTTATTACCTTGCGCTTTCTATCTCCCGAGAAACTATGATTTCAGATAAGAAAATACGTGTTGCCAATGTTGTACTGAATAACTTCACAACAGATAATCGCGTGTACAAAATCTCGAAATCGCTGCAAGATGCCAATTATGAAGTCGTAGTTGTTGCTTTGTTGAAGGGCGATGTACCTGCATCTGAAGTGAAAGATGGTATTGAGGTGAACAGAATTGCCTTGAAGTCTATCAACCTTCCTGAAGGAACTTTTTGGGGGTTGATCAAATTCATGGAGATCATCTTCAGAATCGTGAAGAATTATAGAAAATATGATGTCTGGCACTGCAACGATATCGAAGCTTTCGGAATAGGGGTGGTAGCACGCTTTTTTCGACCTAAACTAAAACTGGTATACGATTGTCATGAATTTGAAGGCGAACGAAATGGTCGCTCTTCTTTCGAACGCCGCTTGGTGCGCTGGTTCGAAAAGTTGTTCATCCATCGCGCTAAAGCAGTAATAACGGTTAGTCCGAATATTGCAAAGGCTTATACTGAAAGGTATGGGGTTGACCCTGTTTGGCTGGTTCGAAATGTGCCACACAAATTGGTGTCTCCCGACAAAAAGAATATCTTCAGAATGCGTTTCAATATCCCCAATGATGAACCTGTTTTCCTCTATCAAGGGGCTTTTACTTATAACCGCGGACTAGAAGAGGCGCTGCAAGCGTTCAAGGAAATTTCTGGTGCGCATTTGGTTTGCATGGGGTATGGAATCTTTCAGAATCTAGTCGAAGAATCAGCAAGGGATTTTGAAAATATACATTTCATGCCCGCTGTACCTTACCATGAGGTGCTTGATCACACGGCTAGCGCGGATGTTGGTCTGCTCTCGGTTCGTCCAACTTGCCTGAGCTACCTTTTCTGCCTGCCAAATAAACTTTTCGAGTATATACAAGCAGGTATCCCGATTCTTTCTAACGATTTGCCCGATTGCAGGAAAATTATCGAAGACTACAACATCGGCTGGGTGCTCAATGAATTTACTGCCGAATCTTTGAAAATGGCTGTGAATGATTTGAAGGGGAAAGATTTTCATGTCTTCAATGGCGGACTTACTAAGGCCCAGAATGATCTGCATTGGGAGAAAGAAGAACAGGTGCTTTTTGACCTCTACAAAGATGTAATATGGCAGAAATAGGGGTGAAGCGTGTCGCTGATCTCCCTGATCGGCAGTCGTTTGAGTTGCTTTCAGCGAAATACGGTGGGGTGTTCTTTACACCGAGTTTAATCGCCGGCGCTGGCGCGGATGTTGAACAACTCGCTCTTTTTGAAGGTGATGCCATTTGTGGTGGCTTCCTGGTACAACGGATAAAACTTAAGGGCATTCCAACAATCGCAAATCCTGCCTATCACCCGCATTGTTCTCTGTTCTTTGTCCCCAGCTCGAATGATTCTGAAAGCCTAAAAAGATACCTCGATGCGATCTGCAATTGGCTAAAAATACAACCAGCAAAAATCTTCACCATTTCCTTTCCTCCTGAAATCACAGATGTCCAACCGTTTATTTGGGGTGGATTCAAATCTGCAGTTAAATACACGTACCGTTTCCATTTCTCTGATGATGAGGTGCTAAGCCGTATTTCATCGAAACGCAGGAACTTAATTCGAAGTGCTGAAAAAGATGGGGTTGTAGTTGAAAAATGCGGTTTGAAGGAATTGTTAACGGGGCTGCACTTTAGCGGACAATCAAAGGGTTTCGCTGTAAATGATGAGGCGATAGCAAAAATTCTTACTACTGGAGTAGCTTACAAGGCAACTGCTAATGGTGAAACAATTGCTTCTGCACTATTTGTCGATGATGAAAAATCCCGTTATTATCTTTTTGGCGGTGCCGATAGAAATGCAAACGGTGGGGCTTTGAGTGCAATCATTTACCGCTCTATGTGCGAGGCCGAGATGAAGGGGTTGAAAATTTTCGATTTCGAAGGTAGCATGATTCCTGGCGTCGAACTGTTCTTCAGGAGCTTTGGTGGAAATTTAACGCCGTACTTCACGATTTCAAAAGCTCCATATTGGCTCAGTCCGCTGCTCCGTTGGAAGGGAAAACCAGAGTTCTAACACTGCAACCCTATCACAAGTATATCATCAATTTGGGCATTTGCCCCCTTCCAGTCTTGCAGTTCACTTTTGATTCTCAATTCTTGCTCGTACATGGTAAGTCCGTGCATTTGTACAAGCAATTCCTGAAATCGGCGTTTGGTGAATTTCTTACTTTTTTCGCCACCAAATTGATCTACGTATCCGTCGGTGGACATGTAAAAACTATCTCCGTCTTTAAATGTGATGTGATGGGTTTTAAACGATTTTTTAGCCATCACAAAGGTGCCGCCAAGCGAGTATCTATCGCCGCGGTGTACGGCCAAGTGCTGGTTATGAATGTGATACAATTGATGGAAAGCACCAGAGAATTTTAATTCATTGGTATCGAAATTAAAGTGACAAAGCGAAATATCCATGCCTGTACTAACCTGTGTATTGGTGTCGTGCTGCTTCAATTCACTTACTACATAAGCGTCTATAGCCTCAAGCACCATTCCAGGGTCTGTCTCTTTATTCTCAACAATAGCCTGTGTCAGCAACTTGGCACTTATCATACTCATAAACGCGCCTGGTACTCCATGCCCTGTGCAGTCTACACAAGCTATCCAACATTCGTTGTCTTGTTGATGAAACCAATAAAAATCACCACTCACGATGTCTTTTGGACGCATATAGATAAAAGCGTCTTTAAATCGTTGAACGACTGAGCTTGGAGGTGGAAGTAGCAACTGTTGAATACGTTTCGCAGCAATGATGCTCTCTGTCATCTGAATGTAGTTTTCTCGCAAAGCATTGTTGATGCGCTCTTTGGCCTCTGCTTCTGACTTGAGGAGGTTATTTACATTCGACAACTCAGATGTCCGTTCACCAACAGTAATCTCCAACTTCTCCATCATTTCTCTTACTTCCCGCTCTGATTTTTTTATTGCGGTCAAATCAATAAATGAGGCAGTAAATGAAGGGTGTCGTCCTTTGTTAATTGTTGTGCGTACTTTCAAGAACAATTTCGTACCACCCAGATTCTCGGTTTGGAATTCAACTTCGGCAACTGCCTTATTCTTCAAATAAGAACCAATAACAGCATTTATTACACATGCCCCCTCGCTTCGAAATACATGCTTAAAATGTTCTTCCAATTGTGAAATGCCAGATACATCAAAGAGATTTATTGCTTCTTCATTTGCAGCGGAGATGTGCAGTATACTCAACATGTGACTTACGAAGGCGTTGTCTTTTACGTAAGAATTGTACTGTGCGTCTTTTATCTCAAAATCAACAACCAACTGGAACTCAATAAGTGCAATGGCAGCTCTATCGAAAATGGTTTTATATCGTTTCGATGTTTCATTCAAGCGCTCAACGGCAGTTTTCTTCTCGATTTCTGCATTCTTCCTTGTGACGGCATTTTTGATTGCTGACTCAAGACGAAGCAACGACGATTTCATGATGTAATCATCAACCCCTTCGTTGGTGTACTCAAGAATTTTCTCCTCAGAAATGTCACCGGTGATAAGTATGAATGGAACATGAGAATCCATTTCTTTCATCAAATGCAGCGCCTCTATTCCTGTGAAGTTATGAAGGGAATAATCGCTAACAACGATGTCTGCATTCCACGATACTAACTCGCGTTTGAAGTCGGTTTTAGATTTAACATGCCGAATCTCCCATCGTGGATGAATTCGTTTGATCTGAATTGTAATCAATTCGGCGTCAAGCTGATAATCTTCCAACAGCAGAATACGGATGTCAACTTCTTGTTCGGTGAGTAAACTTGTTGTCAATTTTTTCTCTTAAAGGTAAATCAGCCTTGAGACATATTTTGAAAGGCAATGTCTTACAATGTTGTAAGTGCTTTTCTATTTTGCTACGCAGATGGCAGTAAGTTGTGCAGCAAGATGTACTTGATCATGTCTGAGTTGTTTTCCATACTCATCTTACTCAAAATTCTTGATCGGTAAGTTGAAATGGTTTTGGCACTCAAGCTCAATTGAGAAGCTATTTGATTGTTGGCTTTCCCTTCACCAATGGCAAGAAAAACTTCGTATTCACGGTCCGAAAGCTGCTTGTGAGGAAGTTCTTGATTCTTGTTGTTCATTTCGCGATAAAGCAACTTGGTAATCGCGGGACTTAAATACTCTCCTCCTTGCTGAATGGTGCGAATAGCTTCTATGAGTACCTCCGGTGCCGAATCTTTATGTAAGTATCCTGAAGCTCCTGCTTTCAACATGCGAATAGCGAACTGATCTTCTGGATACATGCTCAGAACGAGGACTTTGATGTCGGGATAGAATATTTTTATTTGCTTTAGAACTTCTAAACCACTTCGTCCAGGTAAGGATACGTCGAGAATGATAATGTCAGGTTGTCCATTACGCAGGCGTTGAAGTAATTCTTCTCCACTGGCAATGTCATCCGCCATGATTGAGATATCCGGGAAATTTGAGATGATTTTGCTCAGGCCTTCTCTAACAATTTTGTGATCGTCGCAAATAACTACATTAATCATAATAGACAGTTTTATTGATTTCTTAGCCAAAACTATTCTATCAATCTGTCAGATAATATAGGATGTAGGACGCAGAATTTGTAGGATGATTCCTACTTGGTCTGTCAGGCACTCGTTTGTCCTGCAGATAATTCGTGCAACAAGATGTACTTTACAAGGTCTGAATTGTTATCCAAGTTCATCTTCTCAAGTATTCTCGTTCTGTACGTGCTGATTGTCTTAACACTTAACGATAAACGGTCGCCTATTTCCGAGATGGTTTTACCTTCACCTATATAAAGCAATACTTCATATTCTCGATCAGATAAACTTTTATGCGGCAGCGCCTCTCCATTGCCACTCATTTCTTTGAATAGTAGTTGTGTGATTTTTGGACTCAAATACTCCCCACCTTTTGAAATTACATTCAGCGCTTCTAAAAGTATCCCCGGTTCTGAGTCTTTGTGCAAATAGCCCGACGCTCCAGCCTTTAGCATACGAATGGCAAATTGATCTTCCGGATACATGCTCAAAACAAGAACACTTATTTGAGGTCGCAATGCCTTTACTTGCTTCAATACTTCTAGTCCGCTGCGTCCTGGTAACGAGACGTCCAGTATAATAATGTCCGGAGTTTTGGTCCGCAAAGCGTGAAAAAGCGCTTCACCGCTTTCAACGTCTGCAATAATTTCAAAATTTGTAAACGAAGAAATGATTTGCTTCAAGCCTTCGCGAACAATTTTATGGTCATCACATATTGCTATTGTTTTCATAGGGTATTTGGGAGGTTGGTGTGGCAATTGGTTTTATTACATCATGTCCGATAATTTATCTCTTGTTCTATAATCTTATGTTCCTGAAGGTATTCCATATCAAAAGATAAGGTAATAGAGGTTCCTTCTCCCTTCTTTCCTTTCAAATCAAAATGACCATTCCATTTTTTTATGCGTTCACGCATTCCAAAAAGACCTAAACTCTTTGATTTTAAGGCACTCTTTATATCTATACCCTTCCCATCGTCTTCTATGCTAAAAATGAATAAATTATTCTCAGCTTTCATGGTTACCCATGCATTGCTTGCTTCTGCATGGCGATTAATATTCGTCAATGCCTCTTGCATGATCCGGTACAATCCAGTTGAAAACTCCTTTTCAAAAGTGAAATCACCGATTTCAATGTTGAGATGACATGTGGTTGATTCATGGTTTTTATTGTAATTGCCCACGTGCCATTCAATGGCGGGTATCAAGCCTATATCATCAAGCACAACTGGCCGCAATTCATGGGCTATTCTTCTTACTGTTTGAATGGTTTGTGTAGTTAGGTCAACCAAATAGTCGACTTTCTCAACTATCGGCTCTACATTTTGACTTTTTAGGTCTTCAGACTGCAATTGTTGCTTGATCCAAAATAAGCCCAACTTATTGCCTGTCAATTCTTGACCGAGTTGGTCATGAATCTCCATCGCAATCTTCTTTTTTTCTTCGTCGCGTATGTTCTCGAGATGCTGGGTAAGGTGATGTAATTTTTGGTTTAAGTCATATAACTCACGTTCGGCTTTTACCCGCTCGGTGATATTACTCGAAATGAAAACCAATGATTTTACTTGATCATGTTCCATAACAGGGCCAATTCGGCAGAAGTACCACTGTGATTCTGGGTCGTCAGGATTTCCCTCTATTTCAACACTCACGGTCAAGGCACCATCAAACGCAGTTTCAATGGCCTTCCGCATTTTCTTGCCATTTTCCTGGTTTACGAAACTGTAAATGGTTTTGCCTATTACTTGGTCTTTCGGTATGCCGTCGATGTCGCAATTCACATACAATATCTCGCCATCCCGAGCTATCTTATATATGTTGTCAGGAGCATTCTGTGCCAATGCCCTAAAATTCTCTTCGCTTTTCAAAAGGTCATTGCTGGCTCTGTCGCGCGAAACGAGGTTCGATTTTGCTGACACGGCAATTTCAATGGCTGAAGTTAGCCTTCCCATTGAATCCTTCAAAATGTAGTCATCAGCCCCGGCCTTAATACAAGCAACCGCTGTTTCTTCATTCACAGAACCAGTGCAAATTATTACCGGGATGTACGGGTTGAATGATTGAATCATTTTCAAGGCATCCATCCCCGTGAATTGGGGTAGGGCGTAGTCAGAAAGTATTAGGTGCGGCTTGAAACGAAGCAACGCCGATTCAAAGTCTGTTTTGTTGGTGACATGTTCTACGCGCTTTTCCAACTGCAACTTCCGTAACTGCAGCTTTATCAATTCAGCATCGCTCAAAAGATCTTCTAACAACAATACACGCAACACACCATCTTCTTGATTGATGTACAGGTATTCGTTGTCAAATTTCTCGATTGGGTTCTCGGCTTCCTGACTCATCCTAGTAATGTTTGATTGATTCTTACCCAATAGTGGGCTGCGCCGCTTAAAGCTGCTGCGTGTTTTGAATAATCGATAGGTTTCACAATGAAGCTGTTTGCCCCAAGTTTATAGGCTTTGATAATGTCTGACTCAACATTAGAAGAACTTAGAATTACAACGGGCAGGCTATTAAATTGCTCTGCTGAACGCACGCGCTCTAAAACCTGAAAGCCGCTGATCTTAGGCATTTTTAAATCTAGAAAAACGACCTTCAATTGAAATTGCAATTGTTTGCCAGAATACATGCCTTCGCTGAATAAAAAGTCCAAAGCTTCCGCACCGTCTTTTAAAATCTTCACGACGTTGTTGATTCCTGCTTTCTTCAAAGCTAACAGACTCAGTTCGGCGTCGTTTGAATTGTCTTCAATCAATAGTATTTCTGGCTGGGCCTCAGTCATGGAAGTGAATTTGGAAGTAATTTACCTTAAATATGATGCGAAAAAAAGGAGCCGAAGCTCCTTTATTGACAATCCAATATGAATTACACATTACCCCGCAATATTGCGGTATGTAACGTTGAACTCTTTGTCTTCACCAAAGAAGGGTTGTGCAAGATTCAACCACTCCACAGCCTGACTGCGTGATCCTTCGGTATCTAATTTCTCAGAAATGGTGATGATACCTTTCTTGAAGAGTTTCATCTGCTCTTCTGCTAAACCTGCAACAGCACCTTCCGAAATTAATTTTTTCGCTTCGGTCCATGATAACTCAGCATCTTTCTTGGCTTTCAACATGTACTCACTGTAGCCTTTCATCAACCAACCACCTACGTCGTTGGCATCTATGTCGCACAAATATTTGTACGTCCCCTTTGATCGGGTGTACTTTTCTTCACCCATCTCCATTTCTGCTAGCGACATTGTTACTGTTCTCAATTCAGAAAAATAATCTGCAAACTCAGCGAAGTAAGTGTTCTCTTTATCTTTCTTACGGTGCTTTACCGCGTACTTCAACGACTCTTTGAAGGCTTTGTCGTACTTCACTTTCAAGGTCTCATCTTCCGATTGGTCTATTCTGAAATAAGCCATACTCACATATAAATATGGTAAAGCTTCTTTTGTGGTCTTTTCCTCTTCGGTGTATTTCATTGCTTTGTACAAACAACGTTCGTACTTTTCATCCACCAAAAGCTCTAGCAAATCATCATAATTGCTTTGTGCTCCTGCGAACAGTCCTGAAACAAGTAGTAAGGTGATAGGTATCAAATTCTTCATTGTGCTTTTTTTTCTGCTGTCAGTTACGCAAACTTAATGCCTAAATTACTAGGATTCCTATAGGATGCAAAATGTATTCAACTTTAAACGGTGGAAATGACCAATTCTGATGCGTCTGACGAACGTTTATTGCCTGTATTGAATTGGTTCGGTGAGAAGAAATGGACACCTTTCGATTTTCAACGGGAGGCTTGGCAAGCAGTTCTCAATGGCGGCGATGGCATCGTAAACGCCCCAACTGGAAGCGGAAAAACATATTCACTGTTGGTGCCTTTGATCACCGAAGGACTGTCCAACAGCGCTTCTGGTAATCTGCGTGTAATTTGGATCGCTCCCATTCGTGCCCTAGCTAAAGAAATTGAAGGTGCGGCAAGAAAACTAATTGAAGGGGTAAACTCCACTTGGGAGGTGGCTATCCGCACTGGTGATACTTCGGCTGAAGAAAGAAAACAGTTGAAAAAAAAGATGCCGGAAATTCTGATAACGACACCTGAAAGCTTACATGTGATGTTCGCATCGAAAGATTATGGTTCTGTTTTTAACGGACTGTCAACCGTCGTAGTAGATGAATGGCATGAACTCATGGGGTCGAAGCGTGGTGTCCAAATGGAACTTGCTTTGTCGCGCTTGAAAAACCTTTCTCCGCACTTGCGGATATGGGGAATTTCAGCTACGATTGGAAACATGGATGAAGCTTTGGAGGTGCTTTTGGGTTATGACCGCTCCCAGAATGCTCAAATTATTCGTGCTGAAATAATTAAAAAACTAAGTGTCGAAAGTCTAATGCCCGATGAGGTGGAGACGCTCCCTTGGGCAGGTCACATCGGGTTGCGCCTTATTGATAAAGTGGCAGAGGTGATTTTCAGACATAAAAGCACACTGATTTTTACAAATACGCGCGCTCAATCTGAAATATGGTACCATGCTCTTTTAGATAAGTACCCTGAATTGGCAGGTGCAATGGGTATGCATCACTCTGCCATAAGCAAAGATCTGCGCCACTGGGTTGAAGATGCTTTGGCTGAAGGCAAGCTTCAAGCGGTAGTGTGCACGTCGTCGCTAGATTTGGGCGTCGATTTCCTTCCGGTAGATGCCATTGTTCAAATTGGCGGACCGAAGGGTGTTGCAAGATTTGTGCAGCGGGCGGGGCGAAGCGGACATCAGCCGGGTGCTGAAAGTAAAATCTTTTTTTTGCCAACACATGCTCTTGAATTGGTTGAGGCGGCTGCCCTGAGGCTGGCAGTGGTAGAAGGACAAATGGAAGAGCGTGTGCCGTACATCCGTTCGTTCGATGTCCTCGTGCAATACCTGACTACCCTCGCCGTCTCCGACGGATTTTTTGCTGATGCCACGCTCAATGAGGTGCGGTCGACATTCTCTTTTCAATCAATGAGCGATGAAGAATGGGGGTGGTGCCTGAGATTCATTACGACAGGTGGGAAGTCCCTTTCTGCATATCCAGAATATCAAAAAGTGGGGCAGGTTGACGGACTTTTCAAGGTCACCAATGCGCGCATTGCGCGTCGACATCGAATGAGTATCGGAACAATCGTGAGTGATCAACTGATGCAGGTGAAATACAAAAAGGGAGGTATGCTCGGTCATGTAGAAGAATATTTCGGGTCGAGCCTGCGCGAAGGTGATGTTTTTTGGTTCGCCGGACGTGCTTTGCAAGTGCTTCAAATCAAAGACAATACGGTTCAAGTTGTAGATTCATCGCAGCCAAAAGGAAAAATCCCTTCGTGGGGAGGCGGTCGCATGCCGTTGTCGTCGAAAATGTCGGATGTCATCAAAAGAAAACTTTCTGATTTCGCAAATGGCAAGGTCGATGACGTTGAAATGCTAAAACTAGCTCCCTTACTCGCATTGCAAGGTTCGCGTTCTGCCCTGCCTACAACGGATCAGTTACTCATTGAACAAATCCAAACCGATGAGGGCTACCACGTGTTTTTCTTTCCTTTCGAAGGGCGCTTGGTGCATGAAGGACTTGCGTCTTTAATCGCCTATCGCATGAGCCTGCTTCGGCCGATAAGCTTTTCTCTCGCGTTCAATGATTATGGGTTGGAATTGCTTTCTGATCAGCCTATTCCGCTGCAAGATGCTTTGGATAACAATGTCCTTTCGCCCGAATACTTGGTGCAAGATGTTGAAGCTTCAATAAATTCAGCCGAAATGGCGAGAAGAAAATTTAGAGACATTGCAGTGATTTCAGGGCTGGTATTCCAAGGTTTTCCCGGTAAACAAGTAAAAGATCGGCACCTGCAGTCGTCGTCGTCGCTGGTGTATGAGGTTTTTCAAGATTACGATAGCGACAATTTGCTGCTCCGACAAGCCTTTGATGAAATGATTGATCACCAGTTGGAAATAAATCGTTTCCGTTCTGTGCTCGAACGAATAGCGAAGCAAGAATTGGTGATTATGCATCCTGAAAAGCCGACACCGTTGGCTTTCCCAATTATGGTCGATCGACTGCGCGCTGGGCTTACGTCGGAGTCTGTAGACGATCGAATCGCTAAAATGACGCTGCAATATGAACGCTGATTTGGCCCCGAAAGGCTCAAATTTGTTCGTTAGAAATGAAATACGACGAAGATTTTGAATCTCTTCGCTGTTGCTGACCGCTGTTTATTTGGTATTTTCGCCATCCTATTAAATATGTATACCGTGCAAGGATTTTTAAAAAGTGTTGGGTTTTTTGTCTTTTTTCTTGCTGCAATAGCAGCTACAGGACAAGGAACAGTAAAGGGGTTTGTTAAAGATAAGTCTACCGGAGAGCCTGTAATTTTCGCTTCTGTAGTGCTCGTGGGAACCAGCTACGGCGTGTCTACCGATGTTAGTGGTTATTACACCCTTTCCAAAATACCTGCCGGCGAATACACCATCAAAGTGTCAAGTCTTGAGTATGAAGATGCTTCCCTGAAAGTTACCGTCGAAAACGGAAAGGTATTTACCCGAAATTTTGAGGTGAACAGCAAAATAATCGAGCTTGGAAGCGCAGAAATCAGTGCTGATAAAGCAGATCAAGAATCTCAAGTGCGCATTTCAGTCGAAACAATACGTCCGACAGATATCAAACGCGTTCCATCATTTGGCGGACAAGCGGATCTTGTGCAGGTTTTGCAAGTGCTGCCTGGTTTTGTGAGCACTGGTGACCAAGGCGGACAGCTCTATATTCGTGGAGGCTCACCTGTTCAAAACATGGTGTTGATGGATGGAATGATCGTTTACAATGCCTTTCACAGCATCGGACTATTCTCGGTATTTGATTCTGATATTATCGCTAACGCGGATGTTTATAGCGGTGGGTTTGGTGCTGAGTTCGGCGGACGTGTAAGTTCAGTTATGGACATTACCACACGCGATGGAAATAAAAAAGAACATCACGGAAAAATAGGAGCCTCACCTTTTGGCGCGAAATTGCTTCTGGAAGGTCCGCTGCGCAAGCCGGCAGAAGGAAAGGGCGGAATTAGCTACATCCTTTCCGGTAAGAGAAGCTACCTTGAACAAAGTTCGAAACTGTTTTATACATACATCGATTCTGCTGGCCTGCCTTTCAACTTCACCGATCTCTACGGGAAAATATCTTTTGGAGGAAACGGGGGTAGTAAGTTTAACCTTTTCGGTTTTAGCTTTAGCGATGACGTTCAATACCAAGCACTGTCGCGCCTGAACTGGAAAAACTATGGCGCTGGTGGTAACTTTGTAGTTGTCCCAAGCGGATCAGCAGTGCTGATTAACGGTAATTTCGCCAGCTCGAAATACGAAGTAACACTAAAAGAAGACAATCTTCCTGATCGCTTCAGCGCTGTAAATGGATTCAACTTCGGATTGGATTTCAAATACATACAAGGTGAGAATGATCTGAAATATGGTATTCAAGTAATTGGACTAAGAACCGAGTTTGAAACCTTCAATCCACTTGGTGTGAAGATTGAACAAACAGACAACTCGACGCAGTTTGGGGGGTATTTCGATTACAAAATCAGCAAAGGCAATTGGATCATTGAACCAAGTCTGCGAATCCAATATTACAGCGATCAAACGCGCTTTTCTCCTGAACCTCGCTTTGGTTTGAAATACAAAGCTAGTCCGGTTTTCCGCGTGAAAATGGCAGGTGGACTATACTCCCAAAACTTAATTAGCGCCAATAGCGACCGAGATGTCGTCAACCTATTCTACGGATTCTTAACAGCACCTCAGAACTTACAAGATGAATTGATCTTGCCAAACGGCAATACAAGAGATGTGAAACATGCCCTTCAAACGGCACGTCACTTCATTGCAGGTTTTGAGTGGGACATTACTGATCGGATGAATCTGAATGTTGAAGGATATGTCAAAGACTTCAATCAACTGACAAACATCAATAGAAACAAACTATTCCCTGATGATGGAAACAATCCTGAAGTGCCTGATTATCTGAAGAAAGACTTTATTGTTGAAACAGGTATCGCGCAAGGACTTGATTTCTTGCTTAAATACGAAGAAAAACACCGTTCTGTGTGGTTGGTTTATTCACTTGCAAATGTCGACCGCTGGGATGGTATTCGTTGGTACGACCCAGTGTTTGATCGTCATCACAACGTAAACTTTGTCGCTTCTCAAGCCTTTGGTAAAGATCACTCTTGGGAGTTTAGCACCCGTTGGAACCTGGGTTCTGGTTTGCCATTCACCCAAACTCAAGGATACTACCAATCGCCAAACTTGAATCAAGGCGTCGGCACTGATTATATCGTCACCAACAATGGTGAACTTTCAATTTTATATGCTGATTTGAACTCGGGACGTCTACCGTTTTA
The DNA here is from genome assembly GCA_016124575.1 of Cryomorphaceae bacterium. GTDB lineage: Bacteria > Bacteroidota > Bacteroidia > Flavobacteriales_D > Sanyastnellaceae > RI-182. The sequence continues at coordinate 83,881 of WGNM01000001.1, read as the reverse complement.
TCACCGTATGGATATCAATTTCCGCAAGACAAAACAGTTTAGCAAAAATGTGAAGTTGGAAATAAACGCTGGTGTTACGAATTTGTACAGCCGTGAAAACGTCTTCTACATCAACCGTGTTACCGGAGAAAGAGTAAATCAACTTCCTTTCCTACCGAGTTTAGGGTTTGATCTAACGTTCTAAAAAAAACGCACACTCTATTCAAAAAGACTATTTCTGATTTGGGTGTGCGCAATTCTTTTTTCTGTTTCCTTATATCTTCTCGAGGGCCTGCGAAATGTCGGCAATCAAATCTTCATAGTGTTCAACGCCAACCGAAAGGCGGACAAGGTTTGAAGTGATTCCCATTTCCTCTTTCAATTCTAGCGAAACATCGGCATGGGTCATTGTTGCTGGATGCTCAACAAGCGATTCAGTGCTTCCCAGGCTAACGGCCAAATGCGCCAATTGCAGAGCGTTTAAAAAGCGAAATGCCTCAGCTTCACCACCTATCACATTGAACGAAAGCATGGCTCCTGCACTGGTGTATTGCTTCTTATAAATCTCATATTGCCTCCCGTGTTCAGGCGTGAGGTGTCCCAAATAGTGCACTTTCTCAATTTTTGGATGCGATCTGAGGAAGTCGGCAACGTGCTTGGCGTTCAAGGCTTGCTGCTCCATGCGCACTTTGAGTGTCTCCAGGCTGCGCATCAACAACCAACCTGTCCACGGACCTGCCATGCTGCCCAAGAAGGTGCGCAATGTTTTAACAGGTCCCATCACGTGCTTACTTCCTAAACAAGCACCTGCTATTACATCACTATGTCCGCCAATGTATTTGGTCGCAGAATAAAGCACCAAGTCAGCACCATGCTGCAGTGGGTGCTGCCAAATAGGTCCCATGTATGTGTTGTCGACGGCAAGCAATACCTGCTTTTCTTCGGTAGAGTAGTGCTTTGCAATGCCTGAACAACAAGAAATATCGATCAACGCATTGGTTGGGTTTGCTGGCGTTTCAATGAAAATCATTTTCAGTTTATCGCCTGCACCCGCCTCTTGAATGATCTGGTGGATGCGGTCGCAATCATCATTTGGACTGAAGCCAATAACCTTGATCCCAAAGCGGGTAAGGACATGGTTGATGAAGTGATCGGTGCCACCATACAACGGGTTGCTGTGCAACAATATATCACCAGGACTCAGATAGCAGAGCAGGGTAGTGGTGATTGCCGACATTCCGCTTTCGAAAACTGCCGCTTCCTCTGCTTTGTCCCACAAACAAAGTCTGTTTTCCAAGATCTCCAAATCAGGGTTGTTCAAACGACTGTATATCAACCCCATCTTTTCATCTGGCTCCTGTGTCCTCAGTCCATATGCCACCTCAAAAAATCGCTTTCCTTCTTCGGCTGTCTTAAAGACAAAGGTAGAAGTCTGGAAAATCGGACATTTTATAGCGCCTTCAGACCACGACGGTTCATAACCGTGCGACATCATCAGCGATTCAGGGTGCATGCTTTGTGGATCTCTTTTCATGTTGCCAAATGTACATTATTGAGAATATTTGTGTTATATAGTTCGGTAGAATAGAATAAAATTCTTTTTATTTATTGAAGATGGATAGTATGTCCTTTATAGTCCTTATTTTTAACCTTCAATAGGTACTTTATCCCAAAAAAATGAAGATCGACAAGTTCGACAGGTGCATATTAAGCAGTTTGCAAGACGATGCGAAGCTGACCATTTCGGAACTTTCGGAGAAGTGCGGACTGTCGCGCACACCGGTTCATGAGCGATTGAAGAAGTTAGAGGAGTCGGGAGCAATTAGGGCGTATCAGACAAAGCTAGATCCTGCGATTGTTGGTTTCGACATCCATGCATTTTGCAATGTATCGCTCAAAGAGCATTCCCAGAAGTATCTGGAAAATTTTGAGCAAGAGATAACGGCATGTTATGAAGTAATTGCTTGTCACCACATCGCCGGCATGTTCGACTATTTGCTTGAAATACGAGTCGTTGACATGCGAGCGTACCAGAACTTCATTTCGAAAAAACTAGCGTCTATTGAGAACATAGGGAATGTCCAAAGCTCATTTGTAATGAAAGAAATCTTACCTCAGCGTGGAATAGAAATATTAAGGCATACAGACCTGTAACCATCCGGCGAGTGAGCCGTCACACAATGGAATTCAGATTTCACCGTTCAAACATGTATCTTTGCACCCATTATGAAGTTTGAAAATTTCGTGCTTTTCTCTCTAGCTCCCGTCAGCCGTGTTTCTCGCGCGGTGCTGTACGGATTTTTGTTCGTTCTAGCTGCTGGTATTTTTACAGCTTGTGGCGAGTACAACAAGGTGCTAAAAAGCGAAGACCCTGCATATAAATATGAGAAAGCGGTAGAATACTACAACGATGGACGTTGTATGCAGGCATTGCCAATTTTTGAAGACCTCATTGGTATGGTACGCGGAACCCAATTGGCTGAAGGCGTATACTATCACTACGCTCAATGTCACTATTGTATTGGAGACTACTACCTAGCAAATTACTATTTCAACAATTTCACGAAAACGTTTGTCTATTCAGGCTATGCCGAAGAATGTCAGTTTTTAGCAGCCATGTGCAGCTACAATCTATCGCCCCAGCAAAGCCTCGATCAAACAGATACACGATTGGCCATCAATGAGATGCAACTTTTCATGGATCGCTATCCGAATTCGGCGAAGCGCGACACCTGCAACCTGCTTATTACAGAGTTGAATCAGAAGTTGGAGCGCAAGAGTTTTGAAATTGCACGTCTGTACGAAAAAACGCAGCATTACAAAAGCGCAGTGCTCGCTTTGAACAGTGCTATCAAAGAATACCCGAATTCTCCTTACAAGGAAGAAATGCTCTTTTTAATCGTCCGCGCGAACTATTTGTACGCAAATCGCAGCGTAGTTGAAATGAAATTGGAGCGTTTTAACAATACCATCGAATCTTATTATAACTTTGTAGCTTATTTCCCGGATAGTAAATTTCTCAAAGAAGCCGAAGGGTACTTTGTAAATAGCCGGAAAGAGGTTGAACGACTACAGAAAACAGCATCATGAGTTTTAAAAATTCAAAAGCAGAACGCACTACCATCACTCGCAACACATTTGAGCTTGACGAGATAGTAGGAGGTAACTTGTTTGAAACATTGGTAGTACTTGCCAAGCGCGCGAACCAAGTTCAAAAGTCAATGAAAGAAGAATTGACTGGAAAGTTGGAAGAGTTTGCAACGTCACAAGACAATCTCGAAGAAGTTTTTGAAAACCGCGAGCAAATCGAAATTTCAAAATTCTACGAGCGCTTGCCTAAGCCACAATCTATCGCAATGCAAGAATTGTTGGAAGGGAACGTATACATCCGTCGCCCAGAAAACGATCAACTGTAAAATATTAGCCGTCATCGGCAAAATGATTGAAAAAAAAGATGGTCGTGTGCCATCTTTTTTTTTGCTTCGCAAGATATGTTGCACGGAAAAAAAATCTTACTTGGCGTTACAGGAGGTATTGCTGCCTACAAATCTGCCTTTTTAGTTCGCCTGCTCAAAAAAGCTGGCGCGGATGTCCGTGTCGTTATGACCCCCTCAGCAACCGAATTCATCACGCCGCTCACGCTGGCTACCCTTTCTGAAAATGCTGTCACGTCTGATTTCACTGAAGACAAAGACGCCGGCGTGTGGAACAACCACGTCGAATACGGTCTTTGGCCAGACCTGATGCTTGTTGCACCAACAACGGCAAACAGCATCGGACACATGGTTTCTGGTGAGTCAAACAATTTCTTGCTGACCGTTTTTCTCAGCGCTCGCTGTCCGGTATTTATAGCCCCCGCCATGGATCTCGATATGTACCTTCATGCCGCAGTGCGTTCAAATCTTGAAACGCTTTCAGAGCGCGGAGTGCATATTATTGACGCTGAGCATGGTGAGTTGGCGAGTGGGCTGGTCGGACAAGGCCGGATGGCTGAACCGGAGCACATTGTTGATGCCCTGAACGCCTTTTTCCTTGCCAATGCGCCCTTGCGCGGTAAAAAAGCTGTTGTTACTGCCGGGCCAACCTATGAAGCCATTGATCCGGTGCGCTTTATTGGGAACCACAGCTCTGGAAAAATGGGTTTTGAGTTGGCTAAAAAACTGCGCGCCAACGGCGCGGATGTGACAGTAATCGCAGGTCCCTCAAACGTATCTCTAGCCGATAAATCCATTCGTCGCATTGATGTCGTTTCAGCCGAAGACATGCTCAACGCATGCACAGCAGCATTTGCCGATGCAGACATCTTTGTAATGTCGGCAGCAGTGGCTGACTACCGCCCCAAACACATAGCTCAAAAGAAAATCAAAAAGAAGGATGACGAACTGATTATTGAGTTAGAACGGACCACAGATATTTTAAAAACGCTGGGAGACAGCAAGAAAGAGCATCAATTGTTGGTGGGCTTTGCCCTTGAAACCGACAATGAGCTCGACAATGCAAAGGGAAAACTGAAACGCAAAAATTTGGATCTCATTGTTTTGAACTCCCTGAACAATGAAGGCGCAGGATTTGCGTTTGATACGAATCAAGTAACCTTGATCGACCGAAATGATAATATCAGTAATTTTGAACTGAAATCAAAGACAGATGTCGCTGCCGACGTTGTAGAAAAGATTATCGCACTATGTTAAGACAACTAGCTCTCTTTCTTCTTCTTTTTGCTCCTTTGGCCATTGTCGCCCAAGAGTTAAACTGCACCGTGCAAGTTGTTGCGCCTACCGTTTCAAACGTTGACCCCGCTCGTTTCAAAACAATGGAAGAGCAGATCAAAGAGTTCATGAATGCCAGGAAGTGGACAACCGATGATTTCGATTTGATGGAGCGCATCGAGGTAAGCATTTTGATTACCATATCAACTGCTCCTTCGCAGACCAGCTTTTCTGGGTCTATAATGGTTCAAAGCAGCAGGCCAGTATACAATAGCGACTACAAAACGCCAATTTTTACGGTCAACGACGGTGATTTCGATTTCACGTTTCTAGACAATCAAATCATTCAATTTAGTCTCGACCAACACAGAGATAATTTGTCGAGTGTGCTTGCCTACTACGCCTACATGGTAATTGCTACTGATTACGACACTTTTGCGTTGGAAGGTGGCACAAACCACTACTTGAAAGCTCAAACAGTGGTGGCCAATGCTCAAAATGCGCCTGAATCAGGATGGAAGGCGAGTGAAGGACAAAGAAACCGCTACTGGCTGGTTGAGAATGTAATTTCTCAAACATTCCGTCCTCTGCGCACGTGCCTCTATCTCTACCATCGCCAAGGTTTCGATAAGTTGTACGCGAATGCCGAGACCTCTCGAAAAGAAATCGCGGATGCCATTATCGAACTGCGCAACATCCACAAAGTTCGTCCGTCGTCATACAATGTTCAACTTTTCTTCTCTACCAAAGGGAATGAATTGGTTAAGTTGTTTACTCCCGCTTCGGAAGCTGAACGCCAGCGTATCTTGCCCATCTTGAAAGAGCTGGACCCAGGGAATATCAAGAAATATGATGCCTCACTCGGTTGATGTATGCTGCAGCGTCTTAATATTCGGAACTACGCGCTCATAGAGCAGTTGGATGTTGATTTTACCAGCGGTTTGTCGGTAATAACAGGAGAAACGGGTTCTGGAAAATCAATACTTTTAGGTGCTCTCGGACTAGCTTTGGGAGAGCGCGGCGCTGCTGAAGTGCTGCGAAACAAAGCAGAAAAATGCGTTGTCGAAATCACTTTTCAAGTTTCTGAAGAGTACAAAACATTCTTCGAAGAAAACGACCTCGACTTCGCAGCAGAAACCATTATCCGACGCGAAATCGCCGTAGGTGGAAAGTCGAGATCATTCGTCAACGATACTCCTGTAAGTGCAAAACTCCTCAAAGAACTGGGTGGGAAGTTAATCGACGTCCACTCTCAATTCGAAACCTCAAACCTCCGTTCAAAAGAGTTCAGAATGAACTTGCTTGATGCCGCAGCCGGACAATTCGAACAGGCCATCACCTTCAAGAAGCAGTTTAGAAAATGGCAAGCATTGAAGGCTGATCTCGAGCAAATGATCGAAGAAGACGCGAAAAGTAAAGCTGAAGCTGATTTTATTTCTTTTCAACTCAACGAGTTGGATGCTGCAGGGCTCGAAAGTATCGACATCGCAAGCATGGAAGAAGAGGCTGAAATGCATAGAAATGCAGAAGGAATAATCGGACATCTCAGTGCATTGGTTTACCGATTGGAAGAGGCCGACGAGGCCACCTTGCCAGCTTTGAAGACAGCACTGCAAAGCTTAGACGCCTTAGCGAATATGCATAAAAGCGGTGTGCAGCTGCGCGATCGGTTGAAGAGCGTGTATATTGAGCTAGTAGACATAGCAGCTGAGGCTAGTCGCGAAAGAGATAGCATCGAAGGCGATCCAGGAAGATTGAAAGTTTTGGAAGACACACTCGATAAACTCTATGCACTAAGTCACAAACACCGATTGAACAACGCCGTTGAACTCATCGACTTGCGAGAGGGTTTGCGAACGAAGTTGGAACATTTTGAAGGACTAACCGAAAAGATTGAATCGCTCACGAAAGAAGTAGAATCGTCACGGGAAGTCCTGTTTCAATTGGCAAAAACGATTCACGGAGGCCGCATCCAAGCCGCTGGCTTGCTAGAAAAAAATGTCAAAGAGAAACTGGCATTGATGAAGATGAACGACGCCAAGTTGCAATTTGTTTTCAGCGTTACAGAAGAGTTGAATCAGTTCGGTCAAACAGGTGTAGAGCTGCTTTTCCAAGCCAACAAAGGATTGGACCCTCAGCCGCTTGAAAAAGCTGCTAGTGGAGGAGAGTTATCACGCTTAATGCTTGCTTTAAAAGCCACTACCGCTTCATTTTTATCGTTGCCATCACTTATTCTCGATGAAGTTGATACCGGAGTGTCGGGAGAAGTAGCAGCTCGGATGGCAGAAGTAATGCGCGGTATGAGCGGGGAGATGCAATTGATTGCGATCAGTCATTTGCCTCAGGTAGCAGGCAAGGCTCAGCACCACTATAAAGTTTTTAAAGAAACAATTGGCGAGCAGACATTTACACGGTTGATATCGCTCACCGAAGCGCAGCGTGTGGAAGAATTGGCTGGGATGCTTTCAGGCGAAAACATTACCGATTCAGCCCGAAAGCATGCAAAAGAGTTGCTGCAAGACTAAGATTTCAACCGACGATGTTAACAAACCGTTAGGTGAACCCGCTCATAGTAAGACGATTCACTGTACCTTCGCTGCCATAAATGCGCAACCGTATTGTCGAAAAACTGTATTTTTGCGCGACTAATTAATGGAGGGGTTCTCGCCAGAGGAGGACATCACTAAAAACTTACGATTTGGACATTTTTGAACGGATCAAGAACAACCGCGGACCACTTGGGCAACACGCAAAAGAATCACACGGTTATTTCACCTTCCCGAAATTGGAAGGGCCTATTTCAAACCGCATGACTTTCCGTGGAAAGGAATTGCTTGTTTGGAGCATCAACAACTACTTAGGATTAGCCAACCACCCGGAGGTGCGTCAGATTGATGCTGATGCGGCGAAAGAGTGGGGAATGGGTTACCCAATGGGTGCGCGTATGATGTCGGGACAAACCAAGTACCACGAGCAACTTGAAGCACAATTGGCTGATTTTATGCAGAAAGAAGACGCTTTCTTGCTGAACTTCGGTTACCAAGGGTGCATGAGTGCTGTGGAAGCTTTGGTAGATCGTCATGACGTAATTGTATATGACTCTGAATCACATGCTTGCATGGTTGATGGCGTGCGTTTGCACCATGGTAAGCGTTTCGTTTTCCAGCACAACGACATGGAGAGCTTTGAGAAGCAGCTTCGCAACGCAAAAAACCTGACTGACAAAACCGGTGGTGGTATTTTGGTGATGACGGAAGGTGTTTTCGGCATGGCCGGTGACCAAGGTAAGTTGGCAGAGATCGTAAAATTCAAGAAAGAATACGGTTTCCGTTTATTTGTCGATGACGCCCACGGTTTCGGAACCATTGGTGAAATGGGACGTGGAGCAGGAGATTTCCAAGGTGTTCATAAAGACATCGATGTGTACTTCGGTACCTTCGCTAAGTCGATGGCGACCATCGGGGCTTTTGTGGCTGCCGACGAGCACGTAATCGAGTACTTGCGTTACAACATGCGTTCACAAACCTTCGCGAAATCGCTACCAATGCCTATCGTTATTGGTGCTTTAAAACGTCTGGAAATGATGCGCACACGTCCAGAACTGAAAGAAAACCTTTGGAACATTGCCAACGCTTTGCAAACAGGTTTGACAGCAGCAGGATTCAACATCGGTCATACCAACTCAGCGGTAACGCCTGTTTTCTTGAGCGGAGGTTTGGGAGAAGCGACGAATTTGACGCTCGACTTGCGTGAAAATTATGGTATCTTCTGCTCAATCGTGGTTTACCCTGTTGTACCAAAAGATACCATCATGTTGCGCTTGATTCCTACTGCGGTGCATACGTTAGAAGATGTTCATTACACCATCGAAACGTTCACCAAAGTGAAAGAAAAGCTTGAGAATGGAGAGTATGTATCAGAAAAAATCGCTTCATGGAGCTAAGCTCGTGATGTGTTATGATATAGAAAAGGAGGCTTCGGTCTCCTTTTTTTATGAAATCTCTTTTCCTCAATCGGTTTATCGCTACAATGGACCTTTGACGGTGAAAAGTTGTCGATATTTGCATCCATGTCAAGGTACTTTTTAGAAATCGCATACGATGGAACACCCTTTTGTGGTTGGCAAATTCAAGTTGGTCAGCCCAGCGTGCAAGAAGAGGTCAATAAAGCACTTGGCATGCTGCTAAAGGAAGAAATCGACACGATAGGTTGTGGGCGAACCGACACTGGGGTGCACGCTGCTCAGTTTTTTGTCCATTTCGATACCGAAAACAAGGTTGATTGCGAGCATTTGACCTACAAACTGAATCATATCTTGCCTGCTGAAATAGCAGTCTTCAGAACGGTGGCTGTTGATGATGAGGCGCATGCCCGATTTGGTGCTACCAGCAGGTCGTATCAGTATCACTGCCACTTGCATAAAGATCCATTTGCCGTCCATTCATTGCAGTTGAACTACATTCCTGATGTCGGCCTGATGAATGTTGCAGCATTGAAGTTGATGGAAATCAATGATTTTGCAGCATTTTGCAAGTCTGGTGGCAACAATAAAACGACCTTGTGCGACGTCCGCACAGCAAAGTGGGAGCAGGAAGGCTCACGACTGGTATTCACCATCACGGCAGATCGTTTTTTGCGTAATATGGTGCGTTCAGTTGTTGGGACATTGCTTGACGTAGGGCGAGGGAAAATTACCATGACAGAGTTTGAAAAAATACTAGAATCTAAATCCCGATCAGAAGCCGGGCAGTCGATGTCGGCAAAAGCGCTTTTTTTAACGAATGTGCAGTACCCATTTTTGTAATTTTGCCGCAACAAATTTTCCGTGAGTCAATCCAATAAACAAGGTAATGTTTTCGATGCCGGTATTTTTCGCCGCCTGTTATGGCAGGTTGGTGATTATAAAGTACCGTTCTTTATCACGTCGTTACTTGTCCTGATTTTAGCTGGAACCATTTGGATTCGACCAGCCCTTATATCCTATGCCATCGACTCCAAAGTAAAGGGTGTTGAGCTCGATAAGTTGGGCGCATTTGCTCATTCTATCGACCCTTTTGTAATGCGCAATGCTGATACCAATGGGAAGGCGCTTTTATTGATCACAATATTGGTCATTGTGGTGTTGCTTTTTGAAGCCGTATTGCAGTTTTACCAAACCTACCTTGCAAATTTTGTCGCCCAAAGCGTTACGCTCGATATGCGTTCGAAATTGTATAAACACATTTTGCGGTTTCGCTTGCAGTATTTCGATAAGAATCCAGTTGGTAGTTTTGTAACGCGTTTGGTGTCGGATATCGACGGAGTGGCTCAGATTTTTTCCGATGGTATCCTCAGTATCATTGGGGATATTTTGCGTTTGGTGGTTGTAATTGCCATCATGCTATCGATAGATTGGCGTTTGACACTGATCGTTTTGATTCCGATTCCGCTTCTTCTGTGGGCAACACGTATTTTCCAGCAGGCCATTAAGAAAGCCTTTATCGAGGCGAGAAATGAGGTGAATCGCATCAATGTCTTCATCCAAGAGCACGTTACCGGAATGAATATCGTTCAGATCTTCAATCGCGAATCGCACGAAGAACGTCGGTTTCGGAAGATCAATAAGGAACACCGCGATGCGAATATTCGCTCCATTTGGGCGTTTAGCATCTTTTTTCCACTTGTAGAACTGTTCTCTGCGGGCAGTGTGGCTTTGCTACTTTGGTGGGGCGTGCATGAAGCTGTGGCGGGAACCATGACACTCGGCGTCATCCTCGAATTCATCTTGTACGTTTTTATGCTGTACCGCCCAATCCGCCAGCTCGCTGATCGATTCAATGTGCTGCAAATGGGCATTGTGAACGCGGAACGGGTGTTTAAAGTTTTCGATACGGTAGATCAAATAGCAGACGAAGGCACAGGCACTTTGGTGGACATGAAAGGGAAAATTTCTTTTCAGAATGTATGGTTTGCGTATCAAGATGAGGATTGGGTTTTGAAAGACATTTCATTTGAAGTGAAAGAAGGCGAAACTGTTGCCTTTGTTGGCGCAACAGGAGCAGGAAAGTCATCTGTCATCAATCTCTTGAGTCGATTCTACGAGTTTCAAAAAGGAGAGGTCTTTATTGATGGCAAGGAATTGAAGACGCTGAGTTTGGGTGCGGTGCGGACAAACGTTGCAGTGGTATTGCAAGACGTGTTTTTGTTCAGTGATACGATCTACAACAACATTACCCTTTACGACAAAAACATCACCCGCGAGCAAGTTATAGATGCTGCAAAAGCTGTGGGGGCGCATGATTTTATCATGAAGTTACCCGGTGATTACGATTACGACGTGAAAGAAAGAGGGGGGATGTTGAGTGCCGGACAACGGCAATTGCTCGCATTTATTCGCGCGTACGTATACCAGCCGCGCATCTTGGTATTGGATGAGGCTACCTCGTCTATCGATACAGAAAGCGAAATGATGATTCGCGTGGCAACAGATAAGCTCACCAAAGACCGAACGTCTATCGTTATTGCCCACCGATTGAGTACCATTCAACAGGCAGATCGTATCATTGTTATGGATCAGGGTCGTATTGTTGAACAAGGTAATCACCAAGAGCTACTTGCCTTAAATGGAGCTTATAAACGTCTGTTCGAATTGCAGTTCGTGAACGATTGAGTTTCCTTGTATGTCGACATTATTTTCGACGAAAGAAGTCCGTTTCTCATTTTTTCTTAGCATCTTTCAATACCAAAACATCTCGAAATTGACCGCACGTCAGCTTTGTTATTTCGTTTTATTTTTTCTCAGTGTACTGCGTGTTTCGGCCCAACCGGGATGTCCGCAGGTGACGGCTGTAACTTTCGACGGACAAGCATCTGGATCGGTGACATGCAGTGAGCCGTGTATCGAATTGAGCGCAACTCCATTTTCGGTTGCTGCAACCAATACTTATTCTGTTGGTAGCATTCCGTATAGTCCGCCTTTTGCCTACAACCTGGGCACAGTCATTCCGATCAATACGGATGATATTTACAGCGCGGCGATAAACATTCCTTTTAACTTCTGTTTTTTTGGTGTGAACTACACTCAATTGGTAGTCGGGTCAAATGGTATGTTGACCTTCGATATGTCGAACGCTGGTGGCTATTGTCCGTGGAATTTCACTGCCTCAATCCCCAGTCCGGCCCTCGAAACAAATGCAATTTTCGGTGTTTATCAAGATATAAATCCGGCGACCTGTGGAAACGTCCGCTGGCAAGTTTTGGGAACTGCGCCATGTCGGACATTTGTTTTAAATTTCAATGGGGTTTGTCAGTTCAGCTGCACTTCTCAAACATCGACCTCACAAATTGTACTGTACGAAGCAACCAACATTATTGAGATTTATATTCAAAACAAGCCCATTTGTTCAGGGTGGAATGGCGGACGTTCATTGGTTGGTATTCTCAATGCTGCGGGTACTTTGGGTTATGCTCCTCCAGGAAGAAACACAGGCGTATGGTCGGCAACAAATGAGGCTTGGCGCTTTACACCGAACAGTGGCAGTTCAGTAGTGTCTATCAATTGGTTCGAAAACGGGAGTTTAATAGGCACTGGGCCGAGTATTACCGTATGTCCGACTCAGACAACCACCTACACCGCATCAGCCACCTATTCATCTTGTGGAGGCTCTAACACGGTATCTGATGACATCATTGTAATTTCCGACGTCGACCCTCTTGATCCCGAAGCAACCATCACGAATGCACAGGATTTGTGCTTGAGTCAAGGTCAATACGCGCTGGTGCCTGTTGATCCAGGGGGGACATGGTCGAGTGACTGTGGTGCTTGTTTGGATGTTGACGGCGTATTCGATACATCGCTATCAGGAGCAGGTAGTTTCAATGTGACTTACGAGGTGATCACGAGTTGTGGGCCGATACAAGAAACAGTAAACTTCGATGTGATTGAAGATCCCGATCCAACCATTACTGCGGTGGGTGTTTTGTGCACATCTCAAAATGCAATAACATTGCAGACGGCAACGGCTGGAGGTGTGTGGGAAGCTGAATGTGGCATCTGTCTGAATCCAGCTACCGGAGAATTTTTCCCAGGTGTCGCGGGAGCTGGGACATTTTGGGTGTCGTATTCTATCGCAGGGTATTGTCCGGTTAGCAGCACCATCAACATCACCATAGATGACCAACAAGACGCAGCTTTTACAGCGCCGACAAACATTTGTGAGAATGCTGCTCCCGTGGCTTTGTCACCAAGCAATGCAGGCGGTATTTGGTCGGCTTCATGTGGCAACTGCATCAATAGCGAGACAGGTGTTTTTAACCCATCCACCGCAGGTGATGGAACCCACACGTTGATCTACACCTTTACAGGGAATTGTCCGGATCAGACAAACACAACCATCGAGGTTATAAATGTTGAATTGCCAGTCCTCACCACCCCTCCGAATTTCTGTGATTCTTCAGATCCTTACTCCTTATCAGCCACACCTGCAGGTGGCAGTTGGTCGGCAACGTGCGTTGGATGCTTGTCTGGATCTACCTTCGATCCATCAGCAGGAGCTGGCAGTTATACATTGACTTACACCGTTGGAGCCCAGTGTGCAGTGTCTGCCGATGTAACCGCTAACGTACAAACACAGCAGTCGGCAATCTTCTCTGTTCCCGACACCATTTGTTCGGCTGCAGCGGCGCTAACCTTTCCGCCTGCCGATTTAGGAGGCAGCTGGAATGCCAGTTGTGGGTCGTGTATCAACACTTCAACAGGATCATTTAATCCACAAATTGCAGGTCCTGGGATGTATAACATAACATATTCAATACCAGGTCTTTGTGGTGATTCATTTCAAGAAACAGTTGTAGTAGATTTTAGTGATGTAGCAAGCATAAATCCTGTAGCAGAATACTGCGAAGGATACGGCGATATCCAAATTACAGCGTCTCAATCAGGCGGTGTTTGGAGTGCCAGTTGCGGGACATGTATCGACCCATCAACAGGTGTTTTTAACACGTTAGAAGCGGGCAGTGGATTGCATCAAATCATTTACACCTTCGGTGGATTGTGTGGAGATAGCGATACCAGAATCATAGAAATTGTCGACAACTTCGACCCAACCATCACCTCTGTAAATGGTTTTTGTGTGGATGCGCCCTTGCAGCAGATGTTTGCTGCCACACCGGGTGGATTTTGGAGTGCCACCTGTGGAACCTGCATCACCCCTTCTGGATTTTTCGCTCCAGGAGAGGCTGGAGTGGGAGAACACACCATAACGTATACCATTCCTGGTTCTTGTGGCGGGGCAGACACCGAAGAAGTGAGTGTTTTTGGCATTCCGAATGCGGATTTTACAGCCACAAATTTTCAAGGATGTGTCCCTTTCACAACGGGCTTTGTGCAAGATAGCACCCAGCAGGTATTTTGTCTGTGGAACTTCGGCGACGGTAATTATGGAACCAGCGTTGGCACAGCAGCGCACACCTTTACAGGCCCGGGGTGCTACGATGTTTCGCTAACAGTAACGAGTTATCAAGGGTGCACAGCCACGCGTGCTTACAACGACATCGTTTGCGGACTAGCCTTACCGAATGCGTATTTCATTTACAACCCAATTACCCCGACAACAGATGAGCCAATTGTTGATTTTATTGATGAATCAGTGGGGGGCATACAATATGTGTGGACGTTAGAGGGAGATGTCCAATCAACCCTTCCGAACCCAACCATGAACATATTAACCGCCAACGTAAATCCAGTTCAAGTTTGTCTGCAGGTTACCAATGGCTCAGGGTGTATAGATTTGTATTGTCGCGATATTGAGCTTCTTGAAAACCTAAGAGTGTACGTTCCTACGGCTTTCACGCCGGATGGTGATGGCGTCAACGAAGTCATCATTCCGAGTATTATTGGAGCCAGTGAATATGAATTTGTTGTTTTCGATCGATGGGGAGGAACCGTTTTTAAAAGCAATACCATCGGAGAGCCTTGGCTAGGAAACGTGCAGGGAGGTGATTACTTCGCTCCAAACGGCGCATATAGCTATCTTCTAAAGGTAAAAGGAGAAGATCAAAATGCCTACGAGTACAGTGGGCACATTCATTTGTTGCGGTAATGATTTTGGCTATCTATATTAGCAAAATCTAACCGTTCTAATGATGCATTACCTCGAATCCGAGCTTGTTGATTTGATAAAAACCAATGGAAGTATTTTCGACTTCATTGGCGATACAGTGCTCGATGGCGTATGGTATTGGAATCTTGAAAAGCCTGAAGATGAGTGGATGAACAAGCGATTTTGGATCAATTTAGGCTATGACCCTGCAACCATGCCACATGCATCATCATCGTGGCAGAGATTAATTTTTCCGGAAGATTTGATCCAATCAAAAAACCTACTGCAAGCGCATTTAGCCGATCCCCATGTTTCGTACGACTTAACAGTGCGGTACAGGCATTTCAGAGGCACCGTTTCATGGATTCGCTTTCGAGGAACGGCAATACGGAATGAAGCTGGAAAGCCAATCCGTATGTTGGGGATTCACACCGATATCACCGAGTTGATGGACAAAAACTCCATTTTAGATGCGTGCAATTCAGCTGCTGATATTGGGTATTGGGATTTAGATATTGTAAGTGGGAAATTATACTGGAGCGAAGTTACACGCAGAATCCACGAAGTGCCTAATGATTTTGAACCCAATGTTGAACAAGCCATCCAATTTTATGTCGAAGGCGAAAGCAGAGAAAAGATATCTGCAGCGGTAGAACAATCGATTTTAGATGGGATGGGTTATGATTTGAAACTTCAAATTAAAACCTTCAATGGTGAGAAAAAATGGGTGCGCTCGCTCGGAAAGGCCGATTTGCATGAGGGTCGACCGGTGAGAATGTACGGCACATTTCAGAATATCACCAAAAGTCAAAAAGCAGAAGAACATCTGAACGAAATGCTTCAGGTGTATGAGAAACAAAACGATCGCCTTAAGAATTTCTCTTACATCGTAGCGCACAACCTCAGAACCCATGCAGGTAACATAAAGTCGCTTTTAGACCTCCAATCTTCCAACCCCGAAGCAATTGAAGTATCAGAGATGTTGAGACTCTTGAGGTCGACATCAGGCAATTTGCTCGAAACCATCGATAACCTCACAGATGTCGCCATGATGAACGCGACGGTTGGAGATGAACTCATTGAAGTGAGATTATTTGATGTCGCAGAATCGATTATCAATACCCTTAACCTGAACAACACAGACAATTATAGTTTCGTAAATAAGATTGAGAAAGAGGTCAAAGTGAAGGCCATACCAGCTTATATCGACAGTATTTTATTGAATCTCCTTTCAAACGCGCAGAAATATCGTAAATTGAGTCAACCTGGAGAGGTGGTTATTTCTTCTTTTGAAGATCAAAATTTTGTTGAAATTCAGATTACCGATAACGGACAAGGTATTGATATGGAAAGGAATAGGCACAAATTATTCGGGATGTATAGAACGTTTCACAGGCATCCTGAAGCACGGGGTTTGGGATTGTTCATCACCAAAAACCAAGTGGAGGCAATTGGAGGTGAAATATTTGTTGACAGTGTTTTGAATGAAGGAACCACCTTTAAACTTAAATTCAAAAAATGATCAAGAAAAGCATTTGTATTATTGATGATGACCCTACGAATGTCTTGATCACAAAGGCGTTGTTGAATCTGATTGATTCTCAGGGTTTTATGCTCACGTACAGCGACGGAAAAGAAGCCTATGACGGTTTGATGAATTTGTGTAAGAATGATGAAGCCTTACCTGAAGTGTACTTTTTAGATATCAATATGCCCATTTGGGACGGATGGGATTTCTTAGATGAAGTTGCCAAATTGAATTCACAGAAGCCAGTGTCTATTTTCGTATTATCGAGTTCAAACAATCCAGAAGATGCAGCGCGTGCATTGACTTACAACAATGTAAAAGGCTATCTTGTGAAGCCGGTAACCCTCGAGGTCTTAAAAAAAGAATTCGACCAGATATAATATCGCACACTCCTTGGCTACGCACCTTTCACTTTCAAAATTAGCCGCCTCCGTGCGTCGCATGTTCGACCATCATTTTGGAGACAAAACATATTGGGTTACAGGTGAAATAAGCAGCTACAAGGTATACGGAGGTAGGAACCACTACTTCGATTTGATTGAAAAAGGCCAGAGTTCTGATACGCCCATCGCGAAGTTTTCAGCTGTCATGTGGGCCAACACCCAAGAATCGGTAAGGAAATTTGAGAATGTAACAGGACAAAAGCTAGGAAACGGAATTGAAGTGCTAGTTAAGGTGCGGGTAGGCTTTACAGAACAATACGGATTAAAGCTAACCGTTGAAGACCTGGATCCGAGTTTTACAATCGGACAAATGGAGCGCAAACGCAGGGAGACTCTCCAAAAACTGGTTGCCCAATGTCCGACCTTCATTCGCCTCATCAATGGCAAGTACATCACCCTCAATCAGGGAGTACTTGTACCCCCAGTAATTAGCCGTATCGCCCTCATTACCTCAAAAGAAGCCGCTGGATTTCAAGATTTTGAACACACCTTGAGGCACAATCGGTATGGATATGCATTTTCGATCGACTACTTTTTTTGCAGGGTGCAAGGAAACGACGCTGCGCGCATGATGTCGCGTAGGTTGGCAGAAATAGCTGTCAGACATCGTTCAACACCCTATGACCTCGTTGTTTTGGTGCGCGGTGGTGGTGCACAAACCGATTTATTCGTTTATGACGACTTTGCGCTAAACAAAGAAATAGCACGTTGTGAAGTGCCGATATGGACAGGTATTGGGCACCTTCGCGATCAAACCATCGCCGATTTGTTTTGCCACACCTCCCTCAAAACACCTACTGCCGTTGCTGAAGCAATCATTAGTCAGAACATGCACTTCGAGCAATCCTTGTTGGAGCAAAGCGATGCCGTTTTCGCAGCCGCCAAAGAGTTGTTGGACATGCACCGCGGTGCCTTGCGACATGCCTCAATGATTCTGCAGTCGAAAGTCCCGAATATGTTGCACGTGCAAGACATGCGGCTGACAGGTCTTCGCAACAAACTCGATCGCACCACAACAGCACTTATAGCACGAAAGAAAGAAAAGCTGGCCCGCCTTGCCAATGTTCAACTTATTCGTTCAGGAGAACGGATGTTGCAGCAGCAATCATTTCAACTCGCCAATACCCTCAAGCAGTTGCCCCCCCTTGTTGAGCGAATGCTGAAAACTGAAGACAAACGGTTGTTCGAGACACGAAGATTCATCATCCCTGCCGCTGGCAGGATAGTGGAAAATGAAAAGAAACAACTCGAGAACAACGCTAAACTCGTATCCTTATCAGACCCGAAAAAACTTCTGAAAAGAGGGTATGCGATTGTTTATCAGGAAGGTAGGATAGTGCGTAGCGGACAAAAACTGAAAGCGGGTGAGCAGCTAGACATCCAGCTTTACGACGAACAATTGGAAGTTTTGTATCAGAAAACAACCAAGAAAGCTGATAAATCTCAATAGCAGGCAATCACTTGTTGCCTATTTTCGCGGAAAACTTTTTTATGAAGTGGAGCCAGATGCGAAGGGAAGACATTCGCAAACACGTGTTCGAAGCACTCGCAAAGAATGTCAATTTTTACGATACTGAAATAATCGGTATTCCAGGTTCACACCTCGATCCGAAGGTGTTTTATGCCGATGCTCCGTTTTTAGAAGATGCCCCGTTTCTTTCGGCGTTGGTGCACAATCCGAACCACATCGGTTGTCATACTTCAGGAAAAAGCGAATCGTTCTTTGATGGCACCCATGCCATTGAGCGCGAACTGATTGAACTGTGCAGCGTGGATATTTTGAACGCCGAACCACATTCATGCGACGGATACGTGACCTCAGGTGGCACCGAAGCCAACATTCAAGCAGCATGGATTTACCGAAATTACTTCATTGAGAATGGGGCTAACCTACAAAATATCAGCATTTTATGTTCGTCGGATGCACATTATTCTGTCTACAAAGCAGCCAATTTACTCGGTATTCAAATACATACCGTTGCCGTTGATGAGGCATCCAGAAGCATTGATGAAGCAGTCCTCAAACAAACAGTAGAAAGCTGCATAGAACGTGGAATTGTCCATTTTATTGTATACGCCAACATGATGACCACCATGTTCGGCAGTGTTGACGACCCCGCCAAATATGAGCGCGTTCTGAAAGCAGCGCAAGTTGATTTTAAGATGCACGCAGATGGCGCCTACGGCGGATTTTTCTTTCCGTTTACCGATGAAAAGCAGCACCTCGATTTTGGGAATCCTGCCATTGATAGTGTGACCTTGGACGCGCACAAAATGGTACAAGCACCTTATGGGACAGGCATCTTTTTGGCGCGGAAAGGATGGATGAAATATGCACGTACGCAGCAGGCCAGCTATGTGGAAGGAGAAGATACAACCCTTATAGGATCGCGATCAGGAGCCAATGCCATAGCCGTTTGGATGATCTTGATGACTTACGGCTACCTCGGTTGGAAAGAGAAAGTGCACGTTCTAACCTACAGAGCAAATCAATTGGAGGCGGCGCTGAAAGACAAGAATATCCGCTATTTCCGTCAGCCAAGTTCGAATATCATCACCATGCGGGCCGACGATATACCAAAAGAAGTAGCCAAGCGGTTTACCCTCGTGCCCGATAACCACCACCAGCCAAAATGGTACAAAGTAGTGGTCATGGATCACGTAAATCCTGAAATACTGTCGGCATTGGCATCAGCACTGCCTGCTGTATAATTACATTTTCTATCTTTCTGCAATAAATTAGAATCATGGCAGCGAAGAAAGATGAATTGACCTATGAAGCCGCATCTGCCGAGTTGAATGAAATTGTTGCTCAGCTAGAAGATGAAGAAGTAACGATTGATGATTTGGCCGAGAAGATGAAACGCGCGTCATTTCTCATTCAGTTTTGTTCTGGAAAATTGCGCGATACAGAATCGGCAGTGCAAAAGATTATCCGCGAGATGGAAGACGCCGGCCCGGTTGCTCCTGACGATAAAGACGAACCTTTCTGATGAACGCTACCCAGATCATAGATGCCATGTACAACAACGACCCTTTTTCGAAATGGTTGGGCATTGAACGCATTGAAGAAGAGCCGGGGAAGTGCACCTTGCGCATGACCGTTCGCAAAGAAATGTTGAATGGCTTCGATATCGCCCACGGCGGAATAACCTATGCACTTGCAGACAGTGCACTGGCCTTTTCAGCCAACGCCCACGGAAGAAAATGCGTGTCTGTAGAAACGAGCATCTCGCACGTGCAGCAAGTGCGCGAAGGCGACACCCTCACAACCTTTGTAGAAGAGATATCGCTCACCAATAAAATAGGCATATACCACATCACCATCCGCAATCAGTTTGATGTCGATGTCGCCCATTTCAAAGGCAGCGTATACCGCAGCGACAAAGAGTGGTGACGAGTACTTAGCGTGCACAACTCCTTTTCTGTTTGCGACTTTTGTCACCAATGATTCGTATTGATTTTTGTTTCTTGTGTTGCGAAATGACGCCAAAGAACGATGAAAAAGAAAATTGGGATACATCAACTGTATAGTGAAGACCCTGTAAAGGCTGATGAACTTGTATGGGGCCGACAATCGGACCCGGACTCGCGACGCGGATTTTTAAAAAAGTCTGGACTGGCAGCCATGGGCATGGTGCTTGGCGGTACAGTGGTTTTTGCTGAGAATATGCCTGCAGGATTGATTCCGGCGGGATTGCTTGATTTGGCTCAGGGGTCGCCCATACCGGGTAAGCATCCCGATTTAATCGTACTCAACGACAAACCGTGGAACATTGAAACACCGGCGCATTTGTTAGACGATGAAGTAACCCCAGCCGATAAACTTTTTGTCCGCAACAATGGCTTAGCTCCTGAAAAAATAGACGTAGCAGCATGGACATTGACCTTAGACGGAGAATCCATTCCAGAGCCAGTGGTCATTACCCTTGCCGACCTAAAATCGAAGTTCAAACATTACACATACCGCCTTACTCTTGAGTGCGGAGGAAATAGCAGAGCAGAGTTCAATCCACCCGCCAAAGGAAACCAATGGGCGAATGGAGCAGTAGGCTGTTCGGAGTGGACTGGTGTCCGCCTGCGCGACCTCCTGGAGTACGCCAAAGTGAAGAAAGACGCCGTGTACGTCGGGTATTACGGCAAAGACAAACACCTCAACAACGACCCCAACAAAGTCGTTATCTCACGCGGAGTTCCCATTGCAAAAGCCATGGAAGACGAAAGCCTGATAGCGTTTGCGATGAACGGCAAAGACATACCCCTGATGAACGGACATCCCTTGCGGATGATCATAGGAGGATGGCCAGCATCAGTGAGTGGCAAGTGGCTTACACGCCTGTCGGTGCGGAACATCGTGCACGACGGACCCAAGATGGAATCGCCATCGTACCGCGTTCCATGTAAGCCCGTGGCTCCAGGAGAGACAGTGAAAGATGAAGACATGTGCATCATCGAATCGATGCCAGTGAAATCGCTCATTACCTATCCGAAAAGCGGCGCCATGATTACTTCGGATAAAGTGTTGAAGCTGCGCGGACATGCGTGGGCGGGGGACAAAGAAGTTGTAGACATGCATGTCAGCATCGACTTTGGCGCCACATGGCAGAAATGTGTTTTAAAAGCACCGCATAACCGCTTGGCGTGGCAGCGTTGGACAGCCGACGTCAAATTCCCACAGAAAGGATACTACGAAGTATGGGCCAAAGCAACAGATAGTGAAGGGATCTCACAACCCATGGTAGTACCAGGTTGGAATCCGAAAGGGTACCTCAACAACGCCACACATCGCATTGCCATTAAAGTACAATGAGCGAGATAGAGAAGCCAGATTTAACCCCTGAACAGGAGCAGATTCTCGCACAAGTGGTGCGCAGAACCAACATCCTCGTCTACGCTACAGGCTTCATCGTTGTAGTTGCCTTGCTGAACATCATGGCACCACAAACCATGGAAAGGCTGTTTCAAGCTGATACAAGCAGCGCCAATGCCGACAGTTTGATGGTAGCCATGGAGTCTACAATTTCAGACACCCTGGTTGTTGATGGCATACACATGGCCACCGGACTGATAGTTGACGATGGCTTTGAACAAGTGAAAGCATCATGCACCGCCTGCCATTCATCGAAGCTGATTACCCAAAACAAAGCTGATCGGGATGGATGGAAGAAAATGATACGATGGATGCAAGAAACCCAAAATCTATGGGATTTGGGACCAAATGAAGACATCATACTCGATTACCTCGCAAAGAACTACGCGCCAGTAGCAACAGGCCGCCGCATGAACCTAACAAACATCGAATGGTACACCTTGGAAGATTGATATTTGTAGCTGTGCTTTTCATTGGCTGTGCAGGTTCAGAAACGCCGCTCCCAACGTCGCTAAAAGTCGAACATGAAATGGATTTGGTGCAACCCAACGAACTTCAAGACCGGTTGGGAAGCACGACCATCATCGACATCCGCAAACGCGGGGAATACCTGAACGGACATTTGCCAGGTGCCCAACAATTGTGGCGCGATAACCTGCAATCAGACGAATACCCTTTTGGAGGCATGTGTGTAGATAAAGCGCGCTTGACATTTTTACTCGATTCAATAGGATGTGCAACTGGCTCAAAAATAGTCGTTTACGACGCCAAAGGCGGATGTGATGCGGCGCGTTTGTGGTGGATGTTGAAGTATTACGGACATCACAACGTACAATTGCTTGACGGTGGATTGCAGTTGTGGGAGCAAAGAGGATTGGCTGTTGATACAGGTTTTACGACATCTGCAAAGAGCAAAGGATTTCGTTTCGCAGAGAATGGTGATGAAACCTTGATAGTTAGTTATGATCAAGTGCTAGCAGCCACCAACGATTCAAATGTTGTTATTGTAGACACCCGCACCAGCGAAGAATACGACGGGTCAACATTGAAAGACGGAGCATTTTATGCGGGACATATTCCAGGCAGTATAAACTTCGATTGGGGTAGATGTGTTGAGATGGAAAGTGACTGGAAATTGAAGGAGAGCGATGCAATTGTTTCGGATATGGTAGCGGCAGGCATCGATACCTCGAAACGCATCATTACATATTGCCACACGGGAGTCCGCTCCGCACACACAACCTTCGTTATGAGAGAGTTACTCGGTTTCGATGACGTTTCGAACTACGATGGTTCATGGTCGGAGTGGAGTTTTAGAACATTGAAAAATAAAAATTAATAGTGATGGATAGTTATTTAGAATTAATCAAGAACAGTTTTTTTAGCAGCCTTGATTGGACGGTGAAGATGATCACCTTCGACGTTCCTTGGTACAACAACTACTTTTACGGACTGATCATTATTTCACTTTTGGTGTGGGCGTTGGAGATGCTTTTCCCGTGGCGAAAAGAACAGTCGGTTTTCCGCAAAGACTTCTGGTTAGACGGCTTTTATATGTTCTTCAATTTCTTCGGATTCTCATTGGTAATTGGTGGAGTGTATGCCGTTCTAGAAAAATTCTTTGGAGGAATGGGTTTGAGCATGAATAGTTTCGCCTTGGTTGATATGTCTGCTTGGCCCATGTGGTTGCAATTGCTTGTTTTCTTTATCGTTTTGGATTTTGTCCAATGGGTCACCCACGTATTGCTTCACAAGTACGAATTCTTATGGCGCTTTCACCAAGTCCACCACAGCGTTAAAGAGATGGGTTTCGCAGCACATTTGCGCTACCACTGGATGGAGAATGTTTTATACAAGCCGCTGAAAACCATTGGTGTTATGTTGATCGGAGGCTTCGAGCCTGAGATGGCATTCGTTGTCCATTTCATTGCCATCACCATCGGACACCTCAATCACGCCAACGTGCACATCACTTGGGGTCCACTTAAATACGTTTTCAACAACAGCGTCATGCATTTGTGGCATCACGTGTATGAGTTACCGGCAGGACATCCCAACGGCATCAATTTCGGGATATCGTTGAGCATGTGGGACTATATTTTTGGTACGGCGTCTATTCCAAAAGATGACGGCAATATCAAACTGGGTTACCCAGGAGATGAGGCGATGCCGCAGGGTTTTATAGGGCAGTTATTCCACGGATTTAGAGGCGAAAAGGCCTGATTATTTGAAATTTATGCAAAGTCTGAATGCACAGTGAAAAACTGGGCATTCAGACTTTTGTCGTTTTGAAGAATTCTTTTTTCCGACAATATCTGCACATTCATGTCGTTCTTAACAGCATAAAAATACCAGAACACATGTGTAAATCAAAGATGCTCCTCAGTTTGGTCGTTGTCATTTCAATGCCATTTGTTTCCAATGCACAAGTCGATTCAATACCAAACACCAAGAAAAATGAAATTGGTTTGAACCTCACCCCTTTTGCTGTTGTAATTTTGGGTGAAACCCCGAGTGCAAAGCCGCTAGAGCTTACCTACAAACGCGTGTACAATGATTGGGCTTTTCGAACCAAATTCGCATATACAAATAGTAAGAACAACCCCTTCTTCGATCGCACAGAGCAAGTACTTTGGGCAGATAGCATGCTTTCTGAACGAATAACAACAAAAAAACGAGAAGCATATACCTTAGGCGTCGGCTTTGAGCACCGAAGTCACATCAAATCAGGCATTTATTTTGTCGCTGGTATCGACCTCTTGGGCGAGTTAACTCAAGGACGAGAGCGCGTGAATGAGACCATTTCACAAATCGACTCTATAGGATCTGCAGGCACAGCAAATCAATTCTATCATACAACGCAGTTGAGCACAAATACCATTTTCGAAGAAGATATGAGTTCTATTCAATTTGGAGCAGGTGTAAGCCTTGGATTGCTAGTGCCCGTGGGAGCTAGGTGGTGGCTGCAAGGACAATTTTACATGTCTGGATTTGTCGGGCCAACCGAGAAAACCACTTCAGATAATGTAGCGGGGACAACCGAAACAACACAGTACACAACATTTGATTTGACCTCAGGTCCTGCGCTTGCACAGATGTCGGTGTTTTATAGGTTTTAGCCTTAAATACACTTAAAATGATCAAAAGGCTCTTTGCAATCAACGCAACGGTAATGGGCTTTGCAGGCTGTAGAGCCAAATTCTGAGATGCGCTCGGTGTTTTTGCTCTGGCATTTCGGACAAACTACAGCTTCGCGATGACCGAAAAGAAGTGATTTATCAGCAGTGTTTTTCTCCGGAGGCGATATGCCATAAGCCATCAACTTCGCGCGTGCATCGTCAGTAAGCCAATCGGTGGTCCACGGTGGGAACATCACGCTGGCGATTTTTACTTGGTTGGAAAATTCGCGTTCGAGAGTCGTGCGGACGTTTGCGGCGATAACATCCATGGCCGGACAACCACTATAAGTCGGTGTGATGTCTATTTCGATGATGTCGTTCACGATTTCTACACGTCGAATTACGCCCATGTCGACAACGTTCAACACAGGAATTTCAGGATCTTTGACGGTGGTCAGCAGTTTAAAAACATCCGATGGATCGCTGACCATCACCATTGCGCGTCGGGGTATGTCCGCGGAATGTGCTGCATCTCCGCCAATAAAAATCCGATGTGTTCGCTGTGCACGCCTTGTTTGCCGCCCTTCTGCATCCAGTCATCGGCAGGCATTTCGAGCGTGGCTTCCAACAATACGGCTGCTACATTCTTTTTCCAGCTCGCATACAGCGAGGATGGGTCAGTGCCTGCACCCAATGAAGCTACTACATGATCGATGGTATCGGCATTAAACATCTCACCTGTATATTCCCAAAGATTGTTGATGCTTGTTTGTATGCGATCGTGACTCTCAGCAGTGCCATCGCCCAAACGAATGACCCATTCGCTGCTATGGCGGCGGTGATACGTCACTTCTTTGATTGATTTTGCAGCAATAGCAGCAATGTTCGTAACGTTGCTGTGAAGCAGCGACTCAAAAAGCAGATAAGCGAAATGATCGTAAAGAAAACTGCGTGCAATGGTGTCTCCAAAGTCACCATTTGGCTGTTCCAACAACAAAATATTTCTGAAATCTCTGGCATCTCGAAAGAATGCAAGCTTGTCTTCATCTCTCCCCAATCCTTCTACTTCTCCAGCATAGGTCAGAAACGATCGCGCTTGTCCGATCAAATCGAGAGAAATATTCGTCAGTGCGATGTCTTCTTCCAACACAGGGCCATGTCCGCACCACTCACCCAATCGCTGACCAAGTATCAGCGCATTGTCGCCAATTCGCAACACATATTCAAATAGCTCTTTCTGCATCACATGTGTTTTAAAACATCGGGCAAGTCGTAAAACGTTGGGTGACGGTATATCTTATCGTCAGCAGGTGCGAAAAGCTCGTCTTTTTCATCCGGCGATGAAGCCGTAATTTCTGCTGCAGGCACCACCCAAATGCTCATCCCTTCTTGACGGCGAGTATACACATCGCGTGCATTTTCTATTGCCATTTGTGCATCAGCAGCGTGCAGGCTACCGACATGTTTATGGCTTAGCCCTTGACGGCTGCGTATAAATACCTCCCAAAGAGGCCAGTTTGATTTGCTCATATTTGTTCGTTTATGCAGCCTTTGTTTTTGCAGCGCGTTTGTTGGCGTGAGCTACAGCAGCTTCACGCACCCAGGCACCGTTTTCGTGTGCTTTTCTGCGCGCTGCGAGGCGCTCTTTGTTGCACGGACCATTGCCTTTGATCACATTGTAGAATTCTTCCCAATCGATGGCACCAAAATCATAGTGTCCCCTTTCTTCATTCCACTTCAAATCTTTATCAGGCACAGTTAGTCCGAGTATTTCAGCTTGAGGAATTGTCATATCGACAAATCGCTGGCGAAGTTCATCATTGCTAAAATGCTTTATTTTCCACCGCATCGATGTCGCGCTGTGAGGAGAGTCGGCATCCGATGGACCAAACATCATCAAGCTTGGCCACCACCAGCGGTTCAGGGCATCTTGAGCCATCGCTTTCTGTTCAGCAGTGCCTTGCGTAATCGTGAGCAGAATCTGATATCCTTGACGTTGGTGAAAGCTTTCTTCTTTACAAACCCGCACCATAGCGCGCGCGTACGGACCGTATGAACACTTACAAAGCGGCACCTGATTCATGATCGCAGCGCCATCAACCAACCAACCGATCGCTCCAATGTCTGCCCAGTTCAGAGTAGGGTAGTTGAAAATTGAAGAGTATTTTGCCTTTCCACTCAGTAATTCTTCAATAAGCGTATCGCGATCAATTCCCAATGTTTCAGCGGCGCTGTAGAGATATAGGCCATGTCCGGCCTCATCTTGCACCTTCGCCAGCAAAATCGCCTTGCGTTTTAAACTTGGTGCGCGAGAAATCCAGTTTCCTTCAGGAAGCATACCCACAACTTCCGAGTGTGCGTGCTGAGAAATCTGACGAATTAGCGTCTTTCGGTACGCATCCGGCATCCAATCTTTTGGTTCAACCTTTTT
Organism: Cryomorphaceae bacterium; assembly: GCA_016124575.1. Taxonomy (GTDB): domain Bacteria; phylum Bacteroidota; class Bacteroidia; order Flavobacteriales_D; family Sanyastnellaceae; genus RI-182. The sequence continues at coordinate 56,723 of WGNM01000001.1, read as the reverse complement.
GTTATCAGCTACATAAGCCTCAAAACGATCCAGTAAGTTCATTTCTTCCATTCGTCTGAAGGATTTTTGATCTACAATTTTACGAAAATACAGCCTTTGATCTATAATAACATAACATAAGTCAGTTGGTTCATTTCAATTATGTCAGGCGATGTAGACTTCACATTTATATATTTGCCAAAATTCTTTTCATGCGTCATTTTCATTCCCTGCGTGTTGCGGAAGTTAAAAAAGAGACTTCTGATTGTGTTTCCATCAAATTTGATGTCCCTGCTGAAGCTGCGGAGTTATTTAAATTCACTCAGGGACAGTATCTTACACTTCGTATAGACATCAATGGAGAAGAAGTGCGACGCTCGTATTCGATATGCAGTGGAGTGAACGATGGAGAGTTGCGGGTGGCAGTGAAAGAAGTAGAAGGAGGGAAGTTTAGCACCTATGCCAACCGCAGTTTGAAGGCAGGTGATGTGATAGAAGCCATGCCTCCAATGGGCAATTTCTTCGTGAAACTCGATGCCTCGAAAAAAGGAGATTACACTGCTTTCGTGGCCGGATCAGGCATAACACCGGTACTTTCTATCATCAAAACCACCCTTGAAACCGAGCCGGAAAGTGAGTTTACCTTGTTTTACAGCAACCGCAATTTCGGTGGCATCATCTTCCGCGAAGCGCTAGAAGATTTGAAAGATCGCTACATGAATAGGTTGCGTGTGTTTCATTTGCTTTCAAGAGAAACAAGCGAAGTGGCGTTGTTTGCAGGGCGCATCGACGAAGCAAAGTGCACCGCATTGTGCAATGCCTTGGTAGACGTTGAGCATACTGATGCCTTTTATATTTGCGGACCTGAGCTCATGATACACGGCGTGAAAGACAGCTTGCAAAAAGCTGGCGCAGCCAAAGAAAAAGTGCTTTTTGAGTTGTTTACATCGCCCGTACTGGGTGCTTTGCAGCAGAAAGCGGAGAAAGCGAGTGAGGCGAGGTACAGCGGACAATCAGCGCAAGTAGAGTTGATACTTGATGGCACCAGCATGACCTTTGATTTGCCCTACGACGGAAAGAATGTATTGGATGCCGCTTTGGCTTTGGGTGCTGATCTTCCTTTTGCGTGCAAAGGAGGCGTATGCTGCACTTGCAGAGCCAAGCTTACAGAAGGCGAGGTGCACATGGCAGTGAATTATTCACTCGAAGAAGAAGAAGTTGAAAGGGGCTTTATCCTCACCTGTCAGTCGCACCCTCGAAGTGGCAAGATCGTTGTTGATTTCGATCAGCAGTAACACTCATTCAGCCCGTTCTGAAAGCTCAAGCCAACGGTCGCCGCTGCGGTCGAGTTCTTCAATCACACTGCCCAGCTCAGCGCTGATCGCGGATATTTTTTCATGGTCTAGAGGCTGCATCAGATCTTGTTCTAAAACTACTTTCCTCGCTTCTAATTCCTCGATTCTAGATGTAAGTTGATCGAGTTCAAACTTCTCTTTGAATGAGAGTTTACCCGTTTTTTGGGCCGCAACTTTCACCTCTTTCACCTCTGCTTTTACAGTTGGTGCGGCACGTTTCACAGCTTCTTCTTTGTCTCGAAGTTCCTTGTAAACAGTGTAGTTTCCGGGTATTTCGCGCAGCTCACCATCTCCTTCGAAAAGCAGAATGTGGTCTACCAGTTTATCCATGAAATAACGGTCGTGACTAACGATGAGCAAACAGCCCGGGAAATCTTTCAAGTAGTCTTCAAGCACCGATAGCGTGAAGATATCGAGGTCGTTGGTAGGCTCATCGAGGATAAGGAAGTTCGGGTTGGCCATCAAGATTGTCAACAAATACAAGCGTTTTCGCTCACCACCACTCAGTTTCGAGATGAACTGATAGTGCATGTTTCGTGGAAAAAGAAAGCGTTCAAGCAGTTGAGCAGCGGTAATCTTCGCACCTCCCGTCAAAGGAATTACCTCCGCAATTTCTTTGATCGCATCGATCACCTTCATGCCTTCTTTAAAGATCATGTCTTGCTGGGTATAGTAGCCAAACACCACTGTTTCACCCACTACTACTTTTCCACCATCTACGTCCTCTTTGCCCGTAACAAGGTTGAGAAGCGTACTTTTTCCACTTCCATTTGGGCCTACAATGCCCATTTTTTCACCCCGAATAAAGGCGTATTCGAAGTTGTTTACAATGCGTTTCTTTCCGTGAACTTTTTTGATCTTGATCAATTCAACAATTTTCCCTCCCAGGCGATGCGGGTTCAGATTCAATTTTAAATCATCATCTTCCAAACGAATAGAAGCAGATTTCTTCACATCGTCGAATTGATCTTGTCGGTACTTTGATTTTGTTGTCCGTGCTTTCGGCTGTGTCCGTATCCACACCAGTTCCCTTCGAAACAGGTTGCGCGCTTTTTCTCTGTTTACGAGAGCCAGTTCTTCTCTTTCGTCTTTCTTTTCAAGAAAATAAGAGAAATTTCCCTTGTATTTATAGATAACACCCTCATCGAGTTCGAGAATCTCATCGCAAACCACTTCAAGGAAATAGCGGTCGTGGGTCACCATGAGCAAAGTCATTGATGAGCGAACGAGATAGTCTTCAAGCCACTCAATCATTTCAAGGTCGAGGTGGTTTGTAGGCTCATCCAACAGCAACAGGTCGGGTTGAGAGATCAGGGCTTTGGCGAGTGCAACTCTGCGTTTTTCGCCACCCGACATGGTGGCGACATTCATGCTCAGGTCGTGCAGATTTAGTTTACCGAGAATTTGTTTCGCGTCTGACTCATAGTTCCAAGCATCATGTTGGTCCATCAAATCCATCGCACGCTGCACCGCTGTTGGGTCTTGCTGATTTTCAGGTTTCAGCATGATCGACTCGTAGTTTCGAATGGCTTTCACCATGTCGTTATCAGCATCGAACAGGTTTTCAAGAATGGAAGCTGATTCATCGAGTCCGTGATCTTGAGCGAGGTACGACATGCGGACATCGTTGTTGAAGATCACCCTTCCAACATCCGGAGTGTCTTCACCTGTGAGAATCCTTAAGAGCGTTGTTTTTCCTGCACCATTTCTGGCAACCAGCGCTACTTTTTGTCCTTTTGTGATCCCAAAGGTGAGATTTTCGAAAATGAGACGTTCGCCAAATCGCTTCGATACGCCCTCAACAGAGAGATAGTTCACAATGCCTTCCATGCTGCAAAGATGCTGGAAATGTTGCGTATATCCATCATCCGCGAAGCGAATAGATAGGGGATTTTCGCTTTTTGATTTGATCATTGAAATCTCCTTTTTTTCTTGCATCTTGCAGTATGTCGCTAATGTGGAAAATTCTCGCCTGGGAAGATTTGAGCCGGGATGAGTTGTACGCTCTCTTGAAGTTGCGTGCGGAGGTATTTGTAGTTGAGCAAGATTGTCCGTATCAAGACCTCGATGGCAAAGATGACACGGGAAATCACTTGTGGGCTGAAGACAACGATGGAGTTGTGGGCTACCTGCGTATATTGCCCCCTGGCGTGAGCTATGAGGAGTCGTCTATTGGACGAGTGGTAACGGCAGACCGAGTGCGGCGTTTGGGTGTTGGTAAAGAGTTGATGCGCAGGGGCATCGCTGCAGCGCAGCAGATGTATCCGGATTCTGAAATTCACATCTCAGCTCAAAAATACCTGTTTGATTTTTACTCGTCTTTTGGATTTGAACAAGTAGGAGAGGAGTACCTCGAAGATGGCATACCGCACATCGGCATGATTCGTAAACGCGATGATAACAAGGCTTGACAATGGAGAATAGAATAGATGCTTTGCAGGAAATGGACGCAGAGAAAAAGCGTTTCATTGATGAATTGAAGACATGGACCGTTGAGGAACGCTCATTTCACCCGGCCGGTGGATGGAATGCCTTGCAGATTATGGAACACATCATCACCAGTGAGGTAGGGACATTGGGGTATTTGAAAAAGAAGACCCAAGCTCCTGCCGATGATATTCCTAGTGAGGATGCCGAATCTACTTCCAGAGGTGTCGGTTTGGTTGCGGCGCTCAAAAGCGATCGTCAGTGGCAAGCACCCAATGTCTTGCAAGGACCAACGGGAACACATTCTTATGATGCCCTCGCTGCCCATTGGGAAGCAACCCGTGAAGATTTTTTCGGATTTATTGAAGACTTGTCTGCAGCTTACGACCACCGTCAGGTTTTCAACCACCCCATTGCTGGGCGAATCGGATTGGTGCACACCCTCGGTTTCTTGGCGGCCCATATCACCCACCACATGCACCAATTGGAAAGGGTCAAGAAGGCCATGAATGCCAAGGTTTGATTAATTTTTCGGGATTCGCTTATTCATGATGCTGAACCACAGCGGAGGGAAGAGCGATGCCAACATCGCGGTAGGATACCCGAAAGGCAATTGCGGCGATTCTTGGTGATGGTCGAGCAATTGGTATTGCTTCGAAGCACGGTAATGGTGATCGGAGTGTCGGGTCAATTCATACAGCATAATCCGTCCGAAATGGTGATTCGAATTCCACGAATGTTTCGGCATCACGCGTTCATATTTCCCACCATCTACTTGTTTTCTTCGCAAACCGTAATGTTCAATGTAGTTGATGGTTTCTAAAAGCAAGAATCCACCAATTCCCGCAGCGGCTATGGCTAGCAGTCCGCCAAACCCAAAAAGTAAAAATAAGGTAAAGAGGTAAGCAACGGTAATAAACAGAAACGCCAGCATTTCATTTTCCGAGCTAAAGAAATTTTTATTTTTCGTTTTGAGTAGAAGCATTTGAATCTTCCACGCGGAGATATAGGAACCGAAAACCGATTTAATCCAAAACATATAAAGCATTTCGCCTTGCACGGCGGATGCCGGATCGAGGGGTGTGGCTACATGTCGGTGATGTCCACGGTTGTGCTCAACAAAAAAGTGCATGTACAGCGCTGGCAGCAGCAGCAATTTCGCGCCAAGCTGGGCGAAAGAAGAAGAGCGGTGGCCTAATTCGTGAGCGACATTAATTCCGCTTGCTCCAATGAGCGTAGCTAAGGAAAGCACCAAGCCGATGGTTTCACTTGTGGAATAACAATCACTTGCCAAACGATGACCGAACCACCCCACAGATCCATAAATTATTGGAATATTCACAAACAGGAGCAGATCAAAGAAAGCTATCGTCCCTTTTCTATTTTTTTCAGGTTCTAAATCGTTGTCTGCAGAAGCGCGAAACAGAGGTTCTAGCAGCGGTACGATTACAAATGCAAATCCGACACCTGCAAACGACCACCAACCACCGAAGTTGATACCGCAAAAAACCAGCATCGGGACGATGTAGGCAGCAAGGTATTTTAAATCGTGAAAACGCATTGCTTGAGGGAGAGTGGTGAAGGTAGGAAAGAAAAATTGAAAAGTGGTTGCCTTCGAGAGCCTCAGGCAACTGCCTAAACACCCTATTCCACAATCAACTTCTTGGTTTCAATCGCATTACCAATAGACAAGCGGGTGAGGTACACACCGCGTGAGAGTGGTTGCAGTTGAATTGCGCGCACTTCTCCGTTCATTGCGGAGCTGAACACATGAAACTGCACCAATCGTCCTTCAAGGTTAAAGACCTCTAGTTTTCCAGATTCTTTTTCTTGCAAGTTGATGTATGCCTTTACGTAGCCGTTAGAAGGGTTTGGTTGCAGGCGGATTCTATTAAATTCTGCATGTTCAGTATCGGCCACAGCAGATGGCGATACGCCCTCTATTTGGTCATCGCACAAAATGGTATAACCTACACCGACAATAGTGGGGTTCGGAAATGCGGCGAGGCCAACAACAATGCCCTCTCCTCTTTCTGCCAAGCCGGCATTTCCTATATTGAACTCCACAGAATGTGATTGGAAATCTGTTGAAAATGCGGTATTGCAGGCGCTTCTACCTGAGTTATTTATTTTCACCATATATCCACTTGTGTATCCTTCACCAAAACTACGCGTGTTGCCTAAAAGCACCGCTCCTCCGTCTTTGGTTTTGAAGGCGCCTACTGAAATATCTTTTATCTCACCACCAATGGCGCTGGCATACTTCAAATCGCCATTGTCGTTGACATACATTGCAAGGTAATCGAGTCCACCGCTTCCGAAGCTTCCGGTGCCCCCGGTTATCATATACATGTCGTTTTTCATTTTGCAAATAGTCGTACCATGCTCACTTGCGTAACTACCGAATGTTTTCGACCACAAGACATCACCGTCGGTATTCATGCGGATAAGGAAAATATCATTTTGTCCTTCACCGCTGCTATTGGTATCTCCGCTCAAAAGCAAATCACCATTGGGAGTGAGCAGTATGTCCCACGCCAATTCATTCGATTGCAAAGAGAAGTGCTTGTTCCATACTTCGTCGCCGTTGGCGTCGAATTTCATGATGAATGTATCGTAACCGCTTGTCTCACTTCCGTTTTGATGGCCCCAGATGTAAAAGTTACCATCTAGATCGCACGTTGTGCCCAGCACTTTTTCATACATGGGAGTGCCAAATACCTTCGACCATTCTAGATGTCCGGTAGCATCTATTAACGCAATAAATACATCTTGATCTCCTTCACCGTACGATGTGGTATTTCCTGCGATGAACATATTGCCATCGGAGCAAACGGTGAAATCTGTTACTTCTTCATTTGAATTTCCACCGATGGCAATCTGCCAAACAAAGTTTCCATCAATATCTAACATGCCAAAAGCACCCTCACTACCAGCTGTCTCAGTGTCTATAATGCCAGCGTATAAAAAATGTTCACTGTCGTACGCTTGAAGGGTATTGATCAGGTCTTCGCCTGGTGATGCAAGCGATTTTGTCCAAACACGTTCGCCCAAATGATTCATGCGGATTAGCAAAATATCATTTCCTGTTTCTCCTGTGCCGCTGGTGAATCCTCCGATGATTAAGTTTCCATTTTCCAATTCGAGGCCTGAGGTTAGAAAATCCATGGATGATGTGGCAACAACAGCGTTGAATTGCTGACCCAGCCCATGAAAGGCTATTGCGCTCAATAAGAGCGAAATTATTAATCTGAACATAGATAAAAGTTTAGGTGTGGTGTGTGATGTCTTCTTTTACCTTACCGATACATGAGTTGTCTGTCCGTTTTCAACTGATGACAGTGAAAGATTTTAGCTAGAAGATGTGTAGGCTTTCGCTGTCAGTTTCCTAAATTTGGCACTATGCATAAAACTAGAGTATCAGTAGTCATTCCTTGCTACAATGAGGAATTGTATATTGGAAAATGCCTTGCTTCCATCTTCGCACAAGATTACCCTTTGGAACTTATTGATGTTTTTGTTGCTGACGGTCGCAGCACAGATAAGACGCGCGAGGTATTAGGCAGTTGGAACGAGCGATGGAGTAGGGTGAGAATGCTCGATAACCCTGATAGACATACACCGCAAGCATTGAACACGGGGATACAGGCTTCAGATAGCGATGTGGTAATTATATTAGGGGCTCATGCGGAAATCTATCCTGATTTTGTATCCAACTGCATCAAAGTGCTCAATGAACACCTTGAGGTGGCTTGCACAGGTGGTATTTTAGAACATGTCAATGAAAACCGCAGTGCTGAAATTATAGCCAAAGCGATGTCGTCACCTTTTGGGGTGGGGAATGTGCGTTTTCGAACTGGCGGACAACCGGGATATGTCGATACAGTTGCTTTTGGCGCCTACCGAAGAGAAATTTTTGACAAAGTAGGCTTGTTTGATGCTGATTTGGTACGCAATCAAGACGATGAGTTCAATTATCGCATTTTAGCTGGGGGCGACAAGATCTGGTTCGACCCGAGCATACGTTCAAAGTATTTTGTCAGAGGCAGCTACGAGAAACTGTTTAAGCAATACCGCCAATACGGGTATTGGAAGGTGTTTGTCAATATGAAGCACAAGACAGTAACAACTGTCAGGCAATTGGTACCAGCAATATTTGTTTTTAGTATGCTCTCATTGATTTTGTTGGGTTTTGTGTTTCCTTTTTTCTGGAGTGTTTTCGCAAGTGCACTGGTCGTATGGTTTTTGGTTGCTATGGGGGCAGCTATGGCAGCGCGGACAACTTCGGCCTTGCTGGGAGGTGTGGTGTTGGCATTTTTCATTTTACATGTAAGCTATGGCCTCGGATATCTCGAGGGTATCGTTCGGTTTGCTATCTTGCGACTTAAGCCGCGCTCGTCTCGGCTTGAAACCACGCGCTAGTTGAAAACAAGGCTCTACCAATCCGTTGCATCCATTCATGGCTATCTTACTGCAGCAATAGCTTTGCTTCTGCCTGTGAGTAAGAAATTGGTTCCACCTATTATTGGACTGTGGGTGTTGGCATCGTTTTTTATGTTTGCTGAGCGGCGCCGACAAATACACGCGGGAGAGACGAAAGCTGGCGATGGGTTTTCTGTTTTTGGCCTTATTGCGTTGTATTATCTCTTCAATTTTTTGTGGTTTTGGTGGAGCAATGATAGCGCAGCCGCGTTGTTTAACATGGAAATCAAAGTTTCTTTGTTGCTTTTTCCATTGATGTGGGCCTTACAACCCAACATTGAAATCCGCCAGCGCTTCAATGTCTTACTCTCCTTCGTCTGGGGTTGTCTGCTTTTCACCGGCATCAGTTTGGGCCGTGCAGGATGGATATTCTATGAAACCGGCGATGTTGGTGCTTTCTATTACGACAAGCTCGCTTGGTTTTTTCATCCCACATATTTGGCTACTTATATGGCGTTTGGCCTTGTAGTTCTCGGACGAATGTACTCCCGTCATATGTTTGCCCTGGGTAAGCCTTGGGTGCATCACATAACCGCTGCTTTGCTGGTATTGCATATCGCACTACTTTCATCGAAAGCAGGGTATTTGTGTGCACTACTTGCATTGCTTTTGGTCACTTTGTTGCTGCTACGCAGGAAGCGATCGATGCAAGGGCTTGTTTATTTACTGCTGAATGGCGCCTTGTTTGCCGGTGTAGTCTTGTTTTCTCCAAATGCTCAACGCCGGTTGGAAGAGGTAACAACGTTGAATCAACCCGAGAATAATGCAGGGGAGGAATTGAAGGCGACATCATCATCTGGAGGACGAATTGTAGCTTGGCAAACAGCATTAGAAGTTATGATTGAGCATCCAATGGGTGTGGGTACGGGAGATGTAACGAATGTTTTAAAAGAACATTATCTGGAAGACGGAGAGACGTATGCCTATAAGAAAGAACTAAACCCCCACAATCAGTTTTTACAGTCGGGTGTTGAGTTTGGCTGGCTGGGTATGATCTTATTGATCGTCATCATGGTTGCAGGATTCCGCATAGCGCTTCGCCATCGCGATTTCCTTTTCTTTTCATTCCTGCTTTTGTTGGGGTTAAACATGCTTTTTGAATCCTTCCTCGAAGTGCAGTCTGGAGTTGTATTCTTCGGGTTTTTCTTTTGTTTCTTTGTAAGATCTTTACCTAAATAGCTATGCTCGAAATACTTTTGGTCATCTGGATCATCAGAACCTATAAAAAGGCAGCGATTCAGTACAAGCAGAAAACCTGGTTGTGGCAGTTGATAGGTGCGTGCGCTTACCTTGTGCCGACCTACATTTCTGCATTTTTCATTGCCCCAATGATTGTTCAAACCTTTGCTCCCGACAATTTGGGTTGGAGCATAATGTCGGTTGTAATATCTGTTGGAATTGGGGCAGGAGTAGCAATGCTCGTGCTGCAAGGATTAAAGAAATCTGCACCACAAAACACCTGGCAAGAAGAAGTACTCGATCAAGAGTAGATCTTATTTCGCTTCTTTAGAAATTGCTTTCTTCTTGGCTGCTTTCACAAAGGCAACAAAAAGTGGGTGAGGCTTGTCTACCGTACTCTTGTATTCTGGGTGAAACTGCGCTCCAACAAACCAAGGATGTCCTTTAAGCTCAACAATCTCAACCAAATTGCTCTCTGGGTTCATTCCCGTGGCAACCATTCCGGCTGCTTCATACTGAGCAAGGTAGTCGTTGTTGAATTCAAAGCGGTGACGGTGACGCTCCTCAATCATTTCTTGTCCGTACGCTTTGGCCGCATGACTCTCTTTCTTCAACTTACACGGGTACGACCCCAAACGCATGGTTCCACCCAGGTTGGTGATTGATTTTTGTTCAGCCATGAGGCTGATAACAGGGTAGGGCGTATACTCTTTGATTTCTGTTGAATGCGCCTCTGGCATGTTCAGAACATTGCGAGCGAACTCGATAACGGCGCACTGCATACCCAAGCAAATACCGAAAAAAGGAATGTTGTTTTCACGAGCAAACTTGATCGTTTCAATCTTTCCATCAATGCCACGAGAACCAAATCCAGGTGCTACCAAAACGCCATCCAAATCTTTCAGGTAATCAGCGACGTTTCGTTCATTTATGTTTTCGCTATGTAGCCATTCAATCTCAACTTTCACCTCGTTGGCAGCGCCCGCGTGGTTAAAGGCTTCAGCAATTGATTTGTAGCTGTCTTTGAGTTCTACATATTTTCCAACCAATCCAATTCGAACGGTGTGATTTGGGTTTTTGTAGCGTTCCAAAAAGTTGATCCATTTTTTCAGATCAGGCTTTTTCTTGCTTTTTATGCCCAATTTTTCGAGCACCACCTCGTCAAATTTCTCTTCCAGCATCAAAATTGGAACGTCGTAAATGGTTTCTGCGTCGATGCTTTGGATAACAGCGTTGGCAGCTACGTTGCAAAAGCGTGCTACTTTGGTTCTGACAGCCGGTGTAAGTTCATGCTCGGTGCGACAAACCAAAATATCGGGTTGGACACCGAATTCAAGCAACTGTTTTACACTGTGTTGCGTTGGTTTTGTCTTCAATTCGCCTGCGGCGGATAGGTATGGAATGAGTGTGAGGTGAACCACCAAAACATCGTTTGGTTTTTCCCATTTCATTTGGCGCACAGCTTCAATGTATGGCAACGATTCAATGTCGCCCACAGTGCCGCCAATCTCTGTGATCACAAAGTCGAAATCGCTTTTGGACCCGAGAATGTGAATGCACCTTTTAATTTCGTCGGTGATATGCGGAATAATCTGAACTGTCTTCCCGAGGTATTCTCCCTTGCGCTCCTTATTGATAACCGATTGGTAAATTCTTCCGGTTGTTATGTTGTTCGCTTGAGAGGTAGGGACGTTCAAAAAACGTTCGTAGTGACCAAGGTCTAAGTCTGTTTCGGCACCGTCGTCGGTAACGTAACATTCACCGTGTTCATAGGGGTTTAGTGTTCCAGGGTCGACGTTGATATACGGGTCGAGTTTTTGGATGGTCACCCGAAATCCTCGGGTTTGAAGAAGTTTGGCCAGTGAGGCCGAGATGATTCCTTTGCCCAAACTGGAGGTAACACCTCCGGTGACAAAGACGTACTTTGTAGAGTGATTCATGGTCCCGCGATCAGTAACGATACGGGAGTCAAAACTACGTTAACTTTTACGACCGCGAGCTACCTTTTGAAAAGAAAATGAAAAAACATTCAAAAATCAGTTTTCGGGCAATGCATTTCGGCTGTCGCCGGATGATCATGCATTCTTAGTTAATCCGCGAATGAGTTTGAATTCTGATAGAAACTCACGTGCTACAATCCTGAAAAAGGAGTAGGCAGGAACAGCCAACACCATCCCGGCGATGCCGGCCAAGGTTCCAGCAAGTGAGATCACCAAGAAAATTTCCAGCGGATGCGCATTGATGGAATTGGAGAATATAAAAGGCTGGATCACGAGGTTGTCGAGCAGTTGTACCGATAAGAATACGGCTGCAACCTTTAGCAGCATAGGCACCAATTCACGCGTTACATCGAGGTCCAAATTCAGCGTAGTTGCGATAAACATGCCGATGAAAGCGCCAATTAGCGGACCTACATAGGGAATGAGGTTGACTAAACCAGCAAGGAAACCAATCAACAAAGCGTTGGGAATGCCAATTACATACAATCCCAATGCGATCAGCAAGGTAACGATGGATATTTGAACGATGAGACCAACGAAATACCGCGATAGCAGTTGCGATGTCCGGTGCATGATGTGGTCAACTTTATCCATATAATCATCTGGTGTAGCCATCAAAACTACCTTTCGCAATAGCTCACTGTCTTTTAAGAGGAAAAAAGAGATGAAGACAATGGAGAAGAGGGCAACAAATGCATTGCCGACGACACTGAAGATATTGTTCACCAATTGACGAAGTCCGTCAGCGGAAATAACCTCTTGCACTTGAGCAATTAGAAATGCTTCATTGCTCCGATCGTCGCCACTGAGGTTTACTTGCGACAGAAATTGCAGGCTACCTTGAATTTGTATACTAAGTTTTTCGCCTACTTTTTTGTAGTCGACAACGCTCAAAACCTCTACTTCCTTTATTATCAGCGGAGCGAAGAGAGCGAGTAAAAGGGCTGCAGAGGCCCCTAATCCGAGCAGTGTAAGCAAAGCAGCTACACTATTTGGAATGCTTTTACCTTTGATTTTGATACGCAAGAGAAAATTTGTCACCGGTCTGCCTATCAACGATACAACGGCAGCAACCAGGATGTATGCCACGATAGAGCTGAAGTACCACATGCCCCAGATGAACAGCACGGCGCCCAATATGCCTAAAGCAAGTTTAATACCTTGATTCATCGAAGTTCTATGTGGTTTTTTGGGTAATCGAAAGATAAAAGTTCAGCGCAATACGAGTCGGCATCTTTCCAATGCTCGATTTCCATTTTCAATTCGGCAACACCATTTGTTGGCATCGATACAGATTCGCCGCTCAGCAAACCAACCAGCGTGCTGATGCCTGGGTTATGTCCGAAAAGCAGCACACATGCATGTCTGTCATCAATGTTTTTTACAACCTCTAAAAGCTGCATCACACCGGCATTGTAGATTGATTCCTGAAGATCAATTTGTTCCACATCCATGCCGTGTGCATGCGCATAAAACTTAGAAGTGGTAAATGCCCGCATAGCAGGCGAGCTGATGATGAGGTCGATTTTTGTACCAGAATCGGCGTGTTTTTTAGCCATAGCTGGTGCATCGCGCAACCCGCGTTGGTTCAGTACCCGATCGAAATCACGTTGTGTTTCATCATCCCAAGAAGATTTCGCATGACGAATCAAGTAGAGCGTGCGTTCCATATTTCGAAGATAGAAATTCAGCAGTTAGTGACGGCCTTCAGGGGGAGAATTATTGAATTTAGGTTTTCGATATGAGTAGACAAAAATTATCTTTGTTAAGCCAATGAAGCAGAGTCAATGATTCTCTGCGATGCACTATGGGATTATTAATGAAATTTCGAAAGTCGTCTGAAACGCTTTATGAAGATGATTTTTTTGAGAATTTGCGCAAGCGTGAGTTCTCTCGTCTAGCGAAAGAAAAGCATGTCTACCTCGATTATACAGGAGGAAATCTTTATCCGGAATCCCTTGTAGTAAAGCATTTTGACTATTTAAAGTCCAATGTTTTCGGTAATCCGCATTCCATGAATCCTACCAGTAGGCTTTCGACAAAGTATGTAGAGTCGGCAAGGAAAGCGGTTTCGAAGTTCTTCAATGCCAGTGATTACGTTGTTATTTTCACTGCCAATGCCAGCGGGGCGTTGCACATTGTTGGCGAGAACTATCCTTTTGAGGAAGATGGTTTTTTGATGTTGAGTTCAGACAATCACAACTCTGTGAACGGAATTCGTGAGTATTGCAAGAACAAGGGCGGAAGGTTTGTGTATTCGCCATTGAATTATGAAGACCTCAGTTTGAATGAGCAATTTTTAAATGACGCGCTAGAAAAAGAAACCAGTGCGAAGAATAAATTGTTTGCTTACCCGGCTCAATCGAACGTTTCAGGTGTCCGCCACCCATTAGACTACATCGAAAAATTCCAAAATGCCGGCTGGGATGTCTTGCTCGATGCTGCTGCCTATGTGCCAACCTCACAACTCGATTTGAGTGTTTATAAACCCGATTTTGTGTCGGTTTCGTTTTATAAAATATTTGGTTTTCCGACAGGCATTGGATGTTTGTTGGTTCGTAAAGACAAGTTTTCGAAGCTCCACAAGCGATGGTTTGCAGGTGGCACGGTGTCATTGGTGTCGGTAAACGTCGACAATCACTATTTGGCAAACAACCATGAGCGTTTTGAAAATGGAACAGTGAACTACCTCGAAATCCCTGCCATTGAGCGTGGATTGGATTTTATGGAAGGCATTGGGATGCAGCGGTTGAATGAGAGAGTCGCTTCATTGACAGCGTATTTGATCGATTCACTGTTGAATTTAAAGCACCAAAATGGAAATGAACTTGTCCGCATTTTCGGTCCGATCAATCGCAAAGACCGCGGAGGCAATATCATTTTGAATTTATACAATCACACAGGCGCAGCGCATCCATTTGAAGAGATAGAGGCCATGGCCAGTTCTCGAATGATTTCGCTTCGGGGCGGATGTTTTTGCAATCCGGGGATCGATGAAGTAAACAATTGTGTTTCAACCGACGAATTGGCGCGCTATTACACGAGCAGAGATAAAGGCGATTACTACGATATGATCGCTTTTTTAGGGAAAATGAGAGGTGCGATCCGTTTATCTGTTGGTTTGGCGACAACCAAAGCCGACATTGATGAATTCGTTAAATTCGCCTCTACCTTGCTCGATAAATAGGTTAGTCTTTGAAGCTAAAGATCAGAGATATGGTGTGGTTGTACACCCGCTGCCACATGACCAACTGACTGACATTTGTTGTTCCGATTGTATAACGCAATTCTGGAGCGAAGGTGAAAGATTTGAGTTTGTTTCTCATTCCAATACCGAAGTCGAGGGCGAAATCATTGGGGACATCTATTTCTGTGCTTGAGAACTTGGTATCATCCAATGCGTATCGAAAATTGGGACCGAACAGCACATACAAGCGATCATTGGAACATGACGTATTCAGTGTGCCATGCAGCATAAAATCGATGGTTGACCCAACGGGAGTGTAAGGCGTAAATTCGCCATCTACCTCAGCATCTAAATATCCCTGGTTTACTGCGAGATCGATTTTTGGTGCCAGAGTGAATTGTGAATTTATTTCTCGATCCATGGTCAACCCCAAGCGATAGCCCACCATGTTTTTTATTCCTCCAGCGTCAAGACCAGGAATCGTGTTGCTGTTTTGGAAGTTCGATTGCAAGACACCCAATGAAAATCCGAATGTTGATTTTTTAGGGTTTGCTTCTGATTGTCCGTGCGCTGTTGCCGAAATCATGGTCGCGAAGACCAGTATCAATACATGCTTCATGTTGATTTGTAATGGTTAAGTAACAAAGCGCCATTTAATTCGGATTTGAGTTTGTTTCAATAAGGTGCTTTTCTAACGGCAATTGATTGATGATTATTTGAAGTAACGAACAATTGATGATTTGTTTGTTGATTTCAGATTTTGTTCAGGCCGTTGCCGCTGCCGAAGTTGTATTAAGTCGAGTTAAAAGAAGTAGAGGATTCTTCAATCGTGAATCTAAAATCTCAGTGGTTGAAGTCAATGATCTCACAAGCATTGTTTTTTATTGGATGTATTTACAATCGAGGCTTTTTAGGCCCTGCGGGCCCTCCCTCCCCCGCGCCGTCAACACCGTGCACTGCAAAGGTAAGCGCTCACAAAAACCTTGTCAATAGGCACTTTGTGTGTGCTGAAAACAATTTTGTAGATGATCGTTTTTCGCCTAAAACTTGGAGATAAACAGAAGTTTGTTTTTGTATCTATATGCATTTATCACTCAAATCTTTACTCTACAATCAGCCGTCGTTAGATTTCAACCACGCTGAAGCCAAGATGAATTAAATGTGTATTTTATAAGACTTAAAAAAAATTTAGACAATACTAAAAAAAGAATTAGCTTTGATGTATGATATCAACTTCCATAGAGAACTATTTAAAGTGTATCTACCAATTGGAGGAGCAGCTAGCGGGAGAGCGGACTGATTCAACAAAAGGCATAACCACAGGTGCCATAGCAGATCGCATGGAGACACAAGCACCATCGGTAAGTGATATGTTGCGTAAGCTTAGTGAACGTGGGTGGGCTACGTATGAGAAATACCAAGGCACGCACTTAACTTGTGAGGGAAGGAAAATAGCGATTGACATATTGCGCAAGCACCGCCTGTGGGAGGTATTTCTCGTTGAAAAATTGGGGTTCAAGTGGGATGAAGTCCACAACATTGCAGAGCAGCTAGAGCATGTAGTATCAGGGGACTTGGTAGATAGATTGGACGCATGGCTCGGACATCCGCAATTTGATCCGCATGGAGACCCGATACCAGATAAAACGGGCGTGATGCACGACAAACGAAAGAAGAAATCGTTGCACGACATGCTATCGGGAGAAGCAGGAGTGCTAGTAGGTCTCGGCGACACCTCCGACACTTTTTTGCGCTATCTCGATTCTTTTGAAATCGCGCTAGGAACCCGCATAACCATTGTTGAACGTTTTCAGTTTGACGGCAGCGTGCAGGTTTTGAGGAATGATAAAGACAAACTGACACTTTCATCGCAAGTGGCAGCAAACCTATTATTGATAACACCATGATGGATTCGTTACTAACGTGGATTGAGCAGTTTTCGCCTGTTCAAAGTGCGCTCATCGCAACATTGTTTACCTGGCTGGTTACTGCTGCAGGGGCATCACTTGTATTCTTTTTTAAAGAAATGAAGCGCAGCACCCTCGATGGCATGTTGGGCTTTACGGGTGGCGTTATGGTGGCTGCGAGTTTTTGGTCGCTCTTGGCACCGGCCATTGAAATGAGTGAGGGAGAAGGCTTTGCACGTGCCATCCCTTCTGCGGTGGGTTTCTTTGTTGGAGCGTTGTTTTTGTACTTGCTCGACAAGTGGTTGCCGCATTTGCACATCAATTTCAAGCCCGACGAAGCAGAGGGAATGCCGACCAAGTGGCACCGAACCACGCTTTTGGTGCTTGCGATAACACTCCACAACATTCCTGAAGGCCTCGCAGTAGGTGTCCTTTTTGGCGGGGCAGCAGCCGGTTTAGAAGGCGCTTCCATAGGTGCTGCAGTAGCGTTGGCTATCGGAATAGGGATTCAAAATTTTCCAGAAGGCATTGCGGTTTCAATGCCGTTGCGACGTCATGGGATGTCGAGAAGAAAGGCCTTTATGTACGGACAACTATCTGCAATTGTAGAGCCGATAGCAGGGGTGTTGGGTGCTGTTTTGGTATTGCAAATGCAGCCCATTTTGCCCTATGCACTTTCGTTTGCAGCTGGAGCAATGATTTACGTGGTGGTGGAAGAGGTAATACCTGAGACGCAGCGCGACAAATATACCGACATCGCCACAATGGGTTTCATTGGTGGGTTTATCGTGATGATGCTGTTGGATGTGGGACTTGGATGATTAGAATCGAATTCCACCGAAGTTTCCTGAGCTCATCATCAGCTGCACCATGTTTTCTTTTTCTTGCTGGTCGAGGAAAGATTGAAGCGCTTCAACATCTGTGAAAACCATTAAATCGTTTCTTCCAAAAGCGACTTTCACTTCGTCGATGGTGATGGCTGGTAAACGTTTGTGAGCAATCACTTCCGGTGAGAAATAAACCACTGCTACATCTGCTTTATCCATCGTACCCGCATAGTGATCTAGAAACGCTTTGTTCAAGCTGCTGAAGGTGTGCAGCTCCATGCAAGCCAAAAGATTGCGGTCAGGGAATTGTTCTTTCACAGCAGTTGTAGTGGCCTGGAGTTTACTTGGGGCATGAGCAAAGTCGCGGTATATAACATAGCTGCCTTCTTCTCGGACACATTCTAGTCGGCGACTTGCACCTTTGAAAGAGGCGATGGCGCTGTAGAAATCTGCTTCAGAGACTCCGATTTGGGCACAAACCAGTCGCGCGCCCTCCATGTTTTGGAGGTTATGTCGTCCGAATATCGCCAATTCAACCTCTCCATTTTGGGTAATCAAAATCGTTTTTCCAGTAACGATTTTATGATTTGGCGTGGTGTAGGGGAGTGTTCGGATATCGGCTCTCGCCGATTTAGCAATTTGAACTACGTGCTCGTCGTCTTGAGAATAAACCAAAACGCCGTTCGGTTCAATGCGATCTACGAAGATGGCGAATTGTTCTAGGTAGTTTTCCCACGTTGGAAATACGTTCATATGATCCCACGCGATGCCGGAGATCAATGCCACATGGGGATGGTAGAGGTGGAATTTAGGTCGGCGATCAATGGGAGATGAAAGGTATTCATCGCCCTCAAAAACAGCAATTTCTGTATCGTTTTCAAGCACTACGCTTCGCGGGATGCCTTCTAACAGAGCGCCTACCATGAAATCGGTGTGGATATCTAATTTGTTCAAGACATGCAGCACCATCG
Organism: Cryomorphaceae bacterium; assembly: GCA_016124575.1. GTDB lineage: Bacteria > Bacteroidota > Bacteroidia > Flavobacteriales_D > Sanyastnellaceae > RI-182. The sequence continues at coordinate 38,409 of WGNM01000001.1, read as the reverse complement.
ATGTAATGGTAGTCTTGCCATGACTACCACCAATAACCAGGCGTTTTTTGTCTTTGGTTTGTTGGTACAAAAACTCGGGATACGAATACACTGGCAACCCCATCTCCCTTGCTTTGATAAGCTCAGGGTTGTCTTCGCGGGCATGCATTCCCAAAATTACTGCGTCTAAATCGGTATGTATATTTTCAACAAACCAACCGTCTTTTTCGGGCAGCAATCCTTCGGCTTTTAGGCGTGATTTAGAGGGTTCAAAGACCTCGTCGTCAGACCCTGTAACCTGATATCCTTTGTAATGCAGTGCCAACGCTAAGTTGTGCATCGCGCTTCCGCCAATGGCAATGAAATGTACCTTCATACTGCGAAGGAAGTACATTTTCATCCGCTTTGATCGCCGAACCAAGATGAAGAATCAACACAGCAATGTGAAGTTGTTCAAAGGGCATTTTCTGCCATTGCTCAGGGCAGATTGGCGGTTCATCAGATGGTAAGTGTTGAGACAGATTTTTCACTGTATCTTTGCGGCATGACGAGAACCACGAAAATATTGCTTGGAATAGCCAATGTGTTGCCGTTGGTGCTTATTGCAATGTTTGTTTCTTCGATGCTGATGATGCCACACGGACTTGATGTCAATCCGAATCCAGACGTTGTTATCTTCTCTTTTGGACTGTCTTTTCTTTCTATGGCGCTAGCGTCGTTAATCGGACTTGGCTTATTCATCTATTATTTGGTTCACATCCTGAAGAATCCGCGGCTTGATTCCAATACCCGTTTGATGTGGGTGTTGATTGTCCTTCTAGCGGGAATCGTAGGCAATATAGTGTATTGGTTTTTCCAGATCTGGCGAGAAGACGACGATAGGGTCGACCACGGATACAACAACTAGCATGAGAAAGGGTATTTCACTTGGATTTCGGACATATTTCAAGAGTTTTAGCTTCATTCGGCAAAATAAGCTGAGTCATTTTTACTTATATCCCATTTTGTTTTTAGTGGGTTTCTCAGTTTTTGCTTTTTGGGGAATCAATTATGTTGTTGATGTTGTTACTCCACTGATAAATGATCTGCTTGGTGTTGAATCAGTGCCTGGCGATGGCTGGTGGCAGAAGACCTTAAGTGTTCTAAAGGATGTGGGGCGATACCTCACAGCAGCGGTGCTCTGGGTGTCGTTGATTTACATCTTTCATAAAATCAGCAAGTACATCATTCTTATTTTTCTTTCTCCTGTGATGTCGGTAGTGAGCGAAAAAGCAGAAGAGGTAGTAACGGGCAATCGCATTCCTTTTTCATACCGTCAGTTGATGCGCGATGTCATCAGGGGGTCTATTTTAGCGTTGCGTAACATGGTGATTGAACTTTTGATAACCTTTGTATTGCTTGGACTGAATCTGGTCATAACCATTTTTCTTTCCCCCCTCACATTCATCAGTACACCTGTCGTATCGGTGATCTTGTTTTTTGTCAGCGCTTATTATTTTGGTTTTTCAACCCTCGACTACGCCAGTGAACGGCGGAAAAAAACTGTTGCGCAAAGTGTGAGTTTCGTTTCTCAGAACAAGGGACTTGCTGTAACAAATGGTTCATTTTTCGCCTTGTGGCTGATGATTCCGGTGTTGGGGACATACATCGGTACCGTTGTGGCGCCTATCACATGCACGGTAGGGGCCACGTTGGCTTATTTGGAAGTTGAGCAAGAAATTAATTCTTAATCAGTCGGCGCTGTACATTCTTTGTCAGCAGCTGCACTTCAATAAAATACACGCCGTTCGGCAGATGGTTGAGAATAACGGGTTGTCCGGTGTAAGCTTCTCTCGATAATACACGTCCTTGAATATCCAACAGCGCTATGAACTGGATGGGCTCGTCGCTATCGTTTAAAACCCGCACTTGGTTGGCGGCAGGGTTCGGAAAAATTGCGATATCTTCTTTAAAGACTTGGTTATTCATAACTTCAAATCCGAGATACATACCAGCTATTGATCGCAGGTTTTGGTTAAATGGGTTGAGGTATTTTTCAAAGGCACTCCATCCGTTACTCAACTTACTGAAGTAATCTGCACCACCATCCATACAAGTAGATTGACCACCGTACAAAACACCTATCAACCGGTTGTGATCGTTGAACAACGGTGCTCCAGACGAGCCTGATTCTGTGCTTCCTGAATCCCACGAAGATACACGCCACGTGTCTACACCAAGATATTGATCAGGAGTAGGGGCACCCGCTGTATTGTGTTTCTGCAGGTCACCTGCCGGGTGGTGCAATGAATAGACATTTTGAGGAGTTGCTGATGATATTTCCCAACCAGAATAGAAAATGTTCCATTCTACAAGCGGACGTTTGCTCAATTCCAAAAGGGCCAACTTTTCATCGGTTAAATTGCTTTTGATAACAGCACCTGAAATCGACTTGTTTTCTTTGTCTACCGATGAAGGAAAGCATTCTGACGAATGGTAGTTGAACGTAAACAACCACGTTTCAGGGTCGCCCCACAAGTTCTGACTTCCAGTGATGACATACGGTTTACCGTCGAAATTCGCATTGTTTACCAAAGTACCTGTTGCCCACCGCGTGCCTTCATCAACAGTTATTAGCACGGCAGATGAGGATTGGGGAAGACTTCCAGAGCAGACAACATTTTGCAAACAACCGTTCTCCTCAATCGATTCTCTGATGTTTGGGTCGGTAGTTTTGTATACTTGCGCAATTGAACGCAACGAGATATCACCTTGCTGACGCACGCGATACGGCTCGTAGTATTCGATTACAATTGCGTTTCCAGGCAGTACAGATGTAGATAGCACCCCTGAAGTCTTGTTGTTTTCCTTCGTTAAAGCACCAATTACGTTTTCTCTGTCAGGAGTATATAAATGTAAAACGCTACCAGCAGGAAGTGAAAAATGATCGAAGACAACACTTAAACCTTTCGCATTTTCAGCTTGAATGCCCAACATCCAAACACGGTCGCCATTACTCAAAGTCGACCAACGTCCAGAATTGGCAGTGTTCAAACTAACATTGTGCTTGAATGCAAAGCGATAAGGCACTTCCTTCAAATCTACTGCATCATCTTCAGCCATTAGCTGAGCTACATCAATGGGGGGAAGGTCGATGTATGTTGTGATTTCTTGAATGTCGTTGCTAGAATTCCACGATACTGGATGTCCGGATACAGACACCTGCGCACCTGCGGAGATCCCCACCAGCAGGCAAATAAAGAGTATCGTTAATCGTTGGTTCATGGTACAACAAAGTGCATTACGAATATAAGATTATTTTATTGGAAATCATAACATTCATTGTACTGATTGTTAATATTATGCGATTGAAAGTGGATGGAGCGGTGTAACAAAGCCGACAGTTGCGCGTCATTGCATTGAATACAATCGATTACTGTTATTTTTTCTATCTTGTTGGTATTCGGTTGAATGAGCTAAGCCAAAATGAAGCAGTCTTATCACGGAGAATTAAATGAGTTGGTAACCCGTTTTTGGAACGGCGAGACTTCGTTGCGTGAGGAAGACCGGCTGCGTCATCTGTTATCTGCTGACGATGTCCCTGCCGAATACGAAGGTTTAGCCCAGTATTTCAACGAAACAGTAAACGATGATTCACTCACTGATGAAAGTATTCCTAATTCCACAACCTCCAGATCAATTCCCTTAAAGGAGCGAATTCTAATCGCACTGGTAGTTGCATTTTTACTCGCTTTGGCGGTGTGGTATGTCTACGCCACCCGAAAGCTGAACGGTGAAACGGGCACATTACCGATCGACACCTCGTCGGTCCTTTCATCAGCATGGGATGAAACGTTCGTCCTTTTTCGCGACCTGATTCTTTCAAAATAATCCATCTTCGCAGCATGAGAATATACGTTACCGTCTTTCTTCTCTTAGCGCTTTGCCACATGGGCCGAGCACAAAGCAAAGTTACCCGCGCTCAGTTGGATGCTGATGCGCTCGCGATGGAATCGTACTATGCTCAGCGGAATGAAGCATGGAGTAAAACCGGAGAAGGAATGGATCCCGATAGCATCCCCAAGCCGGTCGTTTTTACATCGTCATTCTTCTATCCAAGCACGTTGCGTGTCATTCTTCAGACAGATGATGCCATGCTCAATGCCATGATTAACAAAATACAAGAGCTTGCCTTTTTAAAATGCGATGAAATTGGTTTTGAAGCGGCAACAGACATATACCAGAAATTCAGTGACGGACTTTCTGCCGAAGGCTATACACTTTTAGCAGATGCAAATTTGGCGAGGCAATGGCTGGGAAGTGAGTTGCAGCATGGACGTATTTATGGGGTGGTGAAAAACGGGAATATAAAACAATGTGTCATGATGGTTCACTTTCCTGATCAACCGTTTTACATCGCCGACTTTACAGGCGACATATCCTTCGATTCTCTGGTGAAATTGATGTCGAACGACTTGCCGGGTATTTTCAGTAAAATAGATCCATCATTTCTTAAATCCCTTTCTGGCCAATGAGTTCTGTCCTCGAAATAGTTAACATCAGCAAAGATTTCGGTCGCATTTCTGCCGTAAAAAATTTGTCGCTGCAGGTATCCAAAGGCGCCGTCTTCGGAATCTTAGGTCCCAACGGTTCGGGCAAAACAACCACGTTGGCGATGATTTTAGGAGCATCGAATCCAACCTCGGGAAGCTTTAATTGGTTCGGAGAAAATGGGAATCACCAGGTAAGAAAGCGGATAGGTGCCATCCTCGAATTTCCAGTTTTCTACCCTTCTTTTAGCGCAGAAAAAAACCTGCGCATTACAGCGCGGATAAAGGAGGTGAGTGCAGAAAGAATAGATGTTGTTTTAGGCATGGTTGGACTTTTAGAACGGAAGCACGATGCCTTTAAAACATATTCGCTGGGAATGAAACAACGTCTGGCTATCGCATCCGCAATGCTTTGCGACCCTGAAGTTTTGATTTTAGATGAGCCTACCAACGGTTTGGATCCGCAAGGAATAGCAGAAATTAGAACCATCATCCGCGACATAGCGGAACAAGGAAAAACAATTATTCTGGCTAGCCATTTGCTCGACGAAGTCCAAAAAGTATGCACCGATTTCTGCATCCTTAAATCAGGAAACCTTATCTATCAAGGCAAGGTATCGGATTCGGAACAATCAACGACGACTGAAATTGAAGTGGGTGCGGCAGATAAAGATCTAGAAATTCACTTGCGGAAAATACCTTTTGTACAAACCGTTACAAGAGTGGGAGATTATTGCAGGGTGGTGGTTTTGAGCGGACATGACGCTGCAGCGTTGAATGCATACCTAAATACAATGGGTATTCATGTATCGCACCTCATAACACGCAAAGAGAGCTTGGAAGAGAAATTTTTGTCAATTTTAAACGTTCAGGCATGATGCGCTTACTCTCCATAGAATTCATGAAGGTTCGTCCGGCAAAATACTTCTGGATTCTACTTTCGCTGTTTGCGTTCATCTTGGCGGCCATTCCGATAGGGACTTTTGCGCTAGGCAATTGGATAATTGGAAATTTACTTCCCGCCGATCTGCCCATTCAATCGGTTCTCCCCCTGTATGATTTTGCTGATATATGGCAGAATTTCACCTTCATTTACCAGTTTTTTACCGTTCTGCTTTCGAGCATTGTAGCGATTCAAATTGCGCAGGAGTTTAGTTTGCGTACCGCCCGACAACAGGTTATTGATGGTTTGAGTCGGAAGGAGTTTTTTCTCGGAAAAGTGTACTTTTTACTCACCTTGGCAGCCGCGGTAACCGCTGTCGTTTTTGCAATTTGTCTGATTTTCGGATTGATCTATTCACCCGTAACCGATATCGAAAGCATCTTATTGAATATTGAGTTCATACCCGCATATTTTCTTCACCTCTTCCATGATTTTCTTTGGGCAATGTTCATTGCGATATTGATTCGTCGGACAGGTATCGCGGTTGTGGTGTTGATTTTTTATGGTTGGATAGAAAGCATTTTACACGCAATTATTCAATTTGCATTGCGCATGGAATGGTTGGCTAAGATGCTGCCGAATGGGGCAACGAAGATTTTGATTCACAATCCGTTTTCAAAATATGCGCTTATGGAAACACAAACGAACATTGCGCTCGGAGATTTGGCTATTTCTTTAGGGTACATAACACTGTTGCTGGGTGTGAATTATTGGATGATTAAAAAGCGCGATCTCTAGGCAACCAAATCGATTGATTTTTTGTCTTTATTACAGCAATCATCAAAACCATGAAAACGCTTTACGCCCTCATTTTATCGATTTTCATTTCTCAAATTGGAATCTCACAGGTTGACTGTGTCGATGAATCGCTCATTAATCCGGATATTTTGTGTACCGCTGATTGGACGCCTGTTTGTGGTTGCAATGGTGTAACATATAGCAATGGTTGTGTAGCTGTGAATTATGGCGGTGTGACTTCTTATACAGACGGCGAGTGTGGTACAATGGTTTGTCAAGACCTGGGAGGTATTGACTTTGGTTTGTGCGACATGGTGCTAGGCTATGCTTTTGTTGATGGGGGTTGCTCGCTGCTTTCAGGGTGTGGGTGGACAGTTAACAATGTCGATTACTCTCCATATTTTTTCGATAATGAGGATGCTTGTTTTACTGCATGTTCGAATGAAATGAGTTGCTTTGATTTGACAGGTCTTGATTTTGGTGAATGTGCTATGCCCTTGGGTATTGCTTTGGTAGACGGACAATGTGTTTCGTTGAGTGGGTGTGGGTGGACAATTGGATTTATCGATTATTCTCCCTTTTTCTTTGAAAGTATAGACGATTGTCAAAACTCATGCGCTAACAATATAGATTGCATGGATGTCGGGTCGGTTGATTTTGGGTTTTGTGACATGCCCTTGGGAATCGCACTTGTTAATGGAGAATGCATAGGATTAAGCGGATGTGGTTGGGAAGTAAATGGTATCGATTACTCACCTTTTTTCTACAACGATTTCGAATCCTGTCAATTCAATTGTGATGAAAATGCTTGTATGGATGTTGCCACTGTTGATTTTGGTGACTGTGAAATGTTTCTCGGCTATGCCATTTTAAACGGTTCATGTGAGGCGATGGGTGGTTGCGGATGGATAGTTGACAATGTAGACTACAGTCCATATTTCTACGTTACGTATGAAGAATGCATCAGCGGTTGTCCGTCTTGTATTAACACTTTACTCATTGATCCATCATACCCAGTTTCCCCTGTTGATTCTCCTGTTTGTGGGTGCAATAACGTAACGTATTTGAATGCTGACGTGGCACAATACGAACACGGTGTTTCAAGCTATACTCCAGGTGAATGTACTTCTGGTGTTGATATGGTGAAGGCAACGACGAAAATTTCGGTCAGTCCAAACCCTACTGACGGCATGGTGGTAATCGCCTTCAACTCATCTGAACCGACCGTTTACCGCTTGTACAGCATCGATGGGACCATCGTAAGAACAGGCAATACAACAGGACTAAAAACAAGTTTGGATCTTACTTCATTTGCGTCAGGAATCTACTTTCTGGAGGCTGCTGGTAAGCGCACCAAGATCGTTCGATGATTGCTGCTTTGTATTAACTTGTCGTTTTTAATCTGCAAATATGTCCGACTTTATCGACGAGTTGATTACATCGTTGAATCACTTGAATGATCCTGTGAGAGCAGAGAAAATGCGCCGCTTTTTCAAAGAAGATGTGAAAGGGCGTGGCATTCCTGCTGCCGAAATCAATCAAATTGCACGTATCACTTTCAAACAAATCAACAAAGAACCGAAAATGGTCATCTTTCGCTATTGCGAAAGGATGTTTCAAACGGGGTACATGGAAGAGTGTCTGATTGCCTGCCATTGGTCGTATGCCATTCGAAAGCAGTATACCGCCAGCGACATGGATCGTTTTGAAAAATGGATAGGCACCTACATTACCAATTGGGCTGTTTGTGATACGTTTTGCGCCAAAAGCGTAGGAGAGTTGTTGCTCAAATTTCCAGATAAACTCAGTCGGTTGAGCCTTTTAGCTAATTCCGAAAATCGCTGGGAGAGAAGGGCCGCGGCTGTTTCTTTGATCGTTCCCGGACGTCAAGGTTTGTATCTAAAGAACATTTTTCACACAGCAGATCTGTTGCTAGAAGATACCGATGATATGGTTCAGAAGGGGTACGGATGGATGTTGAAAGTAGCATCTCAAAAACACCTCATTGAAGTTTTTCGGTTTGTGAATGAGCGCAAATCCAAAATGCCACGCACTGCTTTGCGATATGCCATCGAGAAGATGCCCGACGACATGAAGGCTGAAGCCATGGCAAAGTAAGAGGCTTTAGGCTTTGTAAATTACTGATAAACAGGTAGGTCGAAAGAGAATTGTGTGCCAGCATTCAATCTGCTGCTCACTTGAATCACAGAGCCGTGCATCTCAATAATCTTCTTGGTAATAGCTAGTCCGAGTCCACTGCCTGTGCGGTCTGCTGTATCTGTACCCTTATAGTACCGATCAAAGATGAATGGCAGCGCTTCTTGTGAGATACCCGCTCCGGTATCGCTGATTTTCAAATTGATGGTGTGTTGATCGGTAATGTTCAACTCAATTGTGATGGCATCGCCGTGGTCACAAAACTTCAATGCATTGTCGAACAAGTTTTGCAATGCCCTGTCTAACAGACCGATATCAGCAAAAGCCAATGGTAAATCTTTCGAGTAAATGGCGTTTACGCTGACCCCTTTTTCTTTAGCAAGCAGACGGTATTTGGCAGCCAAGTCGGTAATAAGTTCTTGCACTGAAAGCGGTTCAAAAGAGAGTTGAACAGCTTGACTTTCGAGCTTGCTCAATTCAAAAAGGTCGTCAACCAGTTTGCGCAGACGTTCAATGTTTTTTAGCACAACATTGAGGTAATCGGTTTTCTCTTCAACACTCAACTGCTGACCTTTCGATTGCAACAACTCCGAATATCCATGAATGCTGGCAATGGGAGTTCGAAGGTCGTGACTGATGTTTGAGATGAGCTCTTTTCGCAACTTATCCACCCCTTTCAATTCTTCCATATTGCCTGAAATGGTCTCTGCCATGTCGTTGAAAGTGGTAGCTACAACTTGCAGTTCACCCTTAGCTTCTGTCATACGAGCAGATAGATTTCCTTCTTTAAACTGTTTGAAAACGTGAATCATGCCGTTCAACTGTCTGGTAATAAAGTAGATGGCGATAATGCCAAGCAAAAAAGCAATCACCACAGTGATGGCAATAGAGCGGTAAAACGTTTTAAAAAAGTACGATCCGAGCAGCACGTCTTCGTGCGAAGCATACAGGTCAGAAGCGAGAATGATGTATATGTAGCCGGTTGTCTCAGTGCCTGCTGCGAGGGGTGCCACACTGAATATATTTGCAGTGCCGGGGTGACGCGGGTCATCGCCAAGGATTAGTTTTTGTTCGCGGTCGCCAATGAAGTCTTGTATGGGCTTGAGCGCTACTTTTTCAAGTTGTACGACTTTTTCGGGTGCGACGTAGTTCAATATATTGCCGGCGGCGTCGAGCAGGTATACTTCAACACCGGGGTTGATGACCATCATACTGTGCATAATATCTTGCAGTGCCAATGAAGGGTCAGAGGATTGCAAAAGCGGTGAGATTGTTTCAACGGTATGACTTGCGAGGTCGCGACTGAGGCGTTGTGTAACCTCCATCGACATCTTGTTGGCATTGTTCATGGTCACCAGCATCGTGATTCCCGATACCAAGAGGAGCACAACAAGAAAAGCGGCAACCAGTTTCCAGAATAATTTTGTCATTTCAGTTCTTTAAATCGATAACCAATGCCCCAGCTTGTGAGGATGAATTGTGGATTATTCATGTCATCTTCAATTTTACTGCGCAAGCGGTTGATGTGCGAGTTAACAGTGTGCTCATAGCCTTCGTAGCTGTATTTCCATACGAGATCGAGCAGGTCGATGCGGGAATATGTTTTGCCAGGGTTTTGAATGAACAAGGCAATCAGTTCAAATTCTTTTGGTGTTAGTGAGAGGGTGACATTGTTTTTTTTGACAACCCGCTTTCCGAGGTCGATGTGCAGGCCTTCGATATCGAAAATTTTGTTGGCATCTTGTCCGTCACTTATTGCCGGTGAACGACGCAAGATAGCTTTCACACGAGCTTGCAACTCCCTTGTCCCAAAAGGCTTAGTCATGTAATCATCTGCACCACTTTCCAGCGCCACCACTTTGTCGATCTCTTCACTTCTCGAGGTCAGCATCATGATGGGGGTTTTGATGTTTTTGTAACGGATTTCTTTGCAGATATCGATGCCATCCATCCCGGGAAGCATGATATCGAGAATGATAAAATCAAACGGATTGCTGAGTGCCATGCTCAATCCCTGTTTGCCATCGGCTGCCGTTTCTATTGAAAACTGCATGTCTTTCAAATGCAATTCAAGCAGTTTCCTTATATCTGCATCGTCTTCAATAATCAATGCTTTCTTCAGTAGTTCCATCAAAGATGCTCCGTGTTATGCTTTCTGGCGATTCCAGAATATTCCAAACGATAGGTAGTTCGGTGTGTACAAATTAGTCAACTTACTTGGGAAATTTGCAAAACCGTTGTATTGAACAGAGAAACCTACTCCATGGCTGATTTCTGTGAGGAACATGATGCCATACTGACTGAAATTGGTTCCTGACTGACGCAAGAAATCGTTCGATTGTCCTTCTAACTTTTGAGCAAACAATCCGCTATATTTCGCTATGATCCATGCTGTTTCGTATGGACTGACGCCAATTTCGGCGCCAATTCGGTATTGGTTGCTGAAGTTATTTCCTAAATACGCTGTTCTGAAGTTGTAACCGGCATGCAAGGTACCATACATCCATTTTGTAAATCCTTGAGATGCAACGGCAGTGGCCCAAAAGTTCCATTCGCCATCGCCGGTAGGCAGGTTAACAAACCCCAAAGCAGGGTCGAGGTTGTTGGCACGGTTCTCTGCTTTACCTGTTGGCACTTCAACAGCCGCTTGCAAGGCGAAAGGGAAGTTGCCTGCGAACGGTTTGTATTTAAATTCAAGGCGGACATCACCAAAGCCCGAAGCCGATTCTGTGTTATCGAATTTAGCAGATTTGAATAACGGGGCATTTACCAGGATGTTCGCACGCGGTGAAATGCCAAACTCAGAATAGAGTGTGACCTCACTGCTACTAAAAGCATTCGCCGTATTCGTTAGATTCCCATCGGCATTGTAAAATTCTTTCGAACTCCATTGCTGATATGAAATTTGCGTCCATGAGTCTTTTTGTGGACGTAACCAGCCGTTCTGGGCGAAGGCCAGCGTCGACATGATGGACAACAGTGCGAAAAGAAAGGATTTTTTCATAGGAGTTTTTATTGCGAAAGAGCCGACAACTGTGAACCAGTTGTCGGCAAAGATATACGTGAAACGTATCAATTAAGTTCTGCATACCCAAAAGGAATGCCAGCAGAAGCGCACCACAAAATCACGTGGTCGAATTGTGCGCCCGCCATTGGAGCAACTTTCAAGTAACGATCTCCAGCAGCTGTTACCGATCCAACAAGTTTCAAGTCTGGGTTGCCATTTCCAGGATCTGCCATGTACTCAGAGCTTGTAGATAAGTAGGCGATCAAGGTACCCGTTCCGAAGTTGCTGTTGAACCCTCCGGTAAGTTTCAAGAATTGCGTCCCTTCAGAATCAGTTCCCAGTTTAACAGTTCCTGTTGTCCCTGTTGCGTTTTGTTCTACCAGTGTGCCACTGCTCATTTCAGTGAACGTACCAATAGGCTGGCTGCCATCTACCGTAACCGTTTCAGTGATGGTTTCAGTTTCTTTTTTACAAGAGGTGAAAGCGATAGACGCGATCAAAGCGATAAATAAAAGTCTCATAATTCAATGTGTTAATGATTATGAAGACAAATTTCAGACAACCATTCTGGGATTTGGTGTCGGATTTATTGAGAATTATATCAAAAGTGTAACAAATGGCATTTTGCCATGACACCTTTGAATAAGTTTAGAAATGGTTCTCCTGCAGCTGAACTTCCTTTAAAACAATATTGCTATTTTATCGGATGTCATTTCTGACGAATTTTAGAAGAATAGTACTTTTTAAACCATGTTGGAAACGAACTTTCGTCGTTCTCAGTCCATTGTTTTTCTCCGTCGGGATTTAGCTTGAAATGGGCAAACATTGAATTATTGAGCTTTTTCCAGATCCATTTGGTCCAGCAAAAATTCGCAATCTTTTAACCATTTAATCAAGAATCAATGATTGATTTTGATTGTCGATGTCCAACTCTTCTAATCGTTCTATACTACCATCAGAATATTTCTTAATTAACCATCCTTCTTCAACGATGATTACATAACCATTCGCATCCATAGCCATCTTCGCCCGTTTGCGAAATGCACTCGTGGATTTCCTTGATACAAGTCTTGATGTAATATACTTTAAGTTGATTCTGCCCATGATATGTTTAAGATAGTCAAATTTACAGAAAAAACAAAAATTTCTTGTTCAATACAAGTGAGGGTTTTAAAGGTCGATGAAGATTAAAACTCTAATTTAGAGTATTAAATTTGAAGGAATCAAATGATGCAGTTTTCTAGAGTTACAGTTCCTATATGTTTTTTGGTTTTGTTTCTTTTCAGTTGCAGCGAGAAACTAATTGACGGCTACGTTGATGCCACGTCATATTTCCCAGGAGACTCTATGGTCGTGTTCTTAAATGGTAGAGCAGAGGAGCAGGATTATAGTTTATCCCTTTCTGATATATCTGGGAACCAAATCGAGGAATATCAGATAAAACTGTTTGCTCAAGCAGAAATACCAGCCGATGGTTACGCCACGGGGTTTGGTTACAAACCTACCACGAGCATTGTAGTTCCGGATCTGCGCAGCGGCATTTATCTGTTAGATGGCAAGATTCCGTTCGTGGTAAAATCGAAACAGCGAAAAGAAATTGTTGTTGTTTATGCATCAAACACAATCAATGCCTACAACGAAGCAGGAGGGAAGTCTTTGTACCCAATCAAAGATGGAACAGTGAAGGCATCCAATCAGGTGAGTTTCCAACGGCCCATTGGACTGCCATGGCATAGCACCCATGTCATGCAATGGTTTGAAGGTGTGGAAGGCATCGATGTGAAGTTTATTTGCGATCGCGATCTAGATGATTACGATTCTTTTGGTGATTGCAGCTTATTAGTGATATGCGGACATTCGGAGTATTGGTCGCGGAAAGCACGTGTTCACTTCGATTCATTTGTTGATCAGGGCGGAAATGCGCTTGTTTTGAGTGGGAATAGCATGTGGTGGCAAGTGAGGTACAATGCTGGAGGTGATCTTATTTGCTACAAGTATTTTGATAACGATACAATCTCCAACGAACTGGAGCGCACTGTGATGTGGAGGGATACTTCTCTGCATTACTCAATCATTGAATCTATAGGGGCTGACTTTGAATATGGCGGGTATGGCCTCAATGATGATAAGGGTTGGGATGGTTATAAGATTGTCAATGCACCCGATTATATTTTTGGTGGTGTGGATATTGAGCAGGGTGAGATTTTGCGTTTACCGTCTAAAGAATGCGATGGTGCTCCACTTTTGTTTTCTTCCGACTCCTCAACAGTTACGCTCGACAATGTTTGTGGCTTTTATCGTTATGAGCTCATTGGTTACGATTTGATTTCACGGAAGCCGCATTCGAACATGGCTTGGGTCATTATGCAGAAAGATTCAACTTCAGGCACCATCATCAACGTAGGAAGTACCGATTGGTGCGCTAAAGCAGGGGTAGGTGGTAAAGATGGCGACAAGATTAAGAAGATCACTTTGAACATGATCGATTATCTCTTGGGGCGCTAAAACAGCGTTTACTTCTTTCGGATATCTGCTCCGAGCAATTCTAAATCGTCGAAAAAAGTAGGGTACGACTTGGCTATGGCCTCTGCATTTTCAATGGCTATAGGTCCACCTCGCAATCCCAGCAACGCAGCAGCCATGGCAATTCGGTGGTCGTGGTGACTATCTAATACAGCATTTTGCGGCACACCGGGATGGATGATCATGTTGTCATCTATCAATTCTACTTTTATTCCGGCTTTCGCGAATTCATCGCGGATGGTGATGGCCCGATTGCTTTCTTTGTGAGTGAGTCGGTGTATGCCTGTCAGGGTAGTTGGTCGGTCACCAGCCGTGGCAAGGGCTGCTAAAACGGGGAACAGATCCGGACAATCGGTAGCATCGAAAGAAAAGCCGCGCAGCTTGCCAGCAGTTACCTGCAAACCATCGGGGTGCTGCATGAGCTTGGCTCCAGCAAAAAGCAATGCTCCCGTTACGGCTTTGTCTGCTTGGGTGTATTCGCCTCTTAATCCCGCAACTTTTATTCCCGTCTTCGAAGCTATAGCTCCTGCTACCAACAAGGCTGCTCCGCCGCTCCAATCGCCTTCAACGGTGACATCTGCAGGCGAGTATTTTTGATTGCCGCGGATGTTAAAGACTTTGTAATCTTGGTGTTGTATGAAGATTCCAAATGATCGCAAGACTTCAAGGGTCATGTCTACATAAGGTATGCTCTTCAGATTGTCGACATGGATTGTAGATTCGTGTTTTGCTAAAGGCAATGCCATCAATAGGCCCGATAAAAACTGTGAAGAAACGCTGCCGTCTATGGTAGCTTCTCCGCCCAGCAGTGGACCTTGCACCGTAACGGGCAATCGGCCACCGCGACTGCGGAAGTTTACCCCCAAAGCAGGCAATATTTCTTCGAAAGCATCGATCGGACGTGTCCGCAAACTACCTTCACCAATTACTTTAACGCCTTTGTCGAATAGACTGGCAATGGGTATGTACAAACGCATTCCCAGTCCTGATTCGCCGACATTCAGTGGGGCTTCTGGCCAGCGAAGATTTCCTGTGAGGTGGAGGTTGTCGTTATCGAAATCTACTTCTGCACCCAATGCACGAGCGCAGAAAATACCGTGCAAACTATCATCGTTTTCCGCAGGCTCTCGGATGATGGTAGTGCCATTTGCGAGGGTAGCAGCGGCAATAAAGCGCTGCATCAAACTCTTAGACTTCGGAGCCGCGATTTGTCCGTCTAAAAGTGATGGACGCACTACGAGTCTCATGCCTTGGTTTTTTCTCCAGTGTAAATAGTAGCGATGCCGCCGGTAAGCGGACGTCTCTTGCAATTATGATATCCGCATTTGCGCATGATATCAAGGAATTCATCTCCTTGTGGAAAAGCTTTTACCGACTCAGGCAGGTAGGTGTACGCCCGGTTGTCTTTCGATACCAGTTTACCCACAGTAGGTAAAATCACACGGAAATAAAACCAGAACAGTTGCTTGAAAGGGAAGGATGTTGGCTTCGAAAATTCGAGAATCAAACCGGTGCCGCCTGGTCGTAAAACGCGCAGCATATCGGTCAAACCATTCTCAAGGTTTTCGAAATTACGCACACCGAAGGCAGCGGTATACACATCGAAATAATCATTGTCAAAAGGTAAGTTTTCGGAATCGCCATATTTCAATTCGATCTTTTTTTCTAGTCCGCGTTTGCGCACCTTTTCTCGACCAATTTCGAGCATACCATTTGAGATGTCGACCCCAATAATTTCAGCCTCTACACCCATGCGCGCAGCTTCCAAGGCGAAGTCTCCCGTGCCGGTGGCGACATCCATCAAGCGTTGAGGCTTTAAGCCACGAATCATTTTGATGGCTTTCTTTCGCCATAAGATATCGATGCCAAAAGACAGCAGGTGGTTGAGTTGGTCGTAGCTGTGCGCAATGTTGTCGAACATCTCAGCTACTTGTTCCTTCTTAGCACGCTGATCGGCCGATTGATATGGTGTTACCTTGGTTCCCATGAGGTTGCATTGACATCCGGCGTGTGAGCCGAAATATATTTTAATAGTTTCTTTTTGTCTAACCGCTGACTTCGTGATAGGTTCATTTAACCAATCATTGTATGTCCTTCAGGGTAGCGATATACTTTCTTTTCTTCTCTTCCGCTAACGGCAAATACCACCGTGAGCACCCCAACTCTTCCGATGAGCATGAACAGAACGATGGCGATTTTACCACCTTCACTAAGGTAGGGGGTGAGGCCTGTGCTTAGTCCCACATTCCCGAATGCCGAGACCGTTTCGAACAACAGGTCAGTGCCAGTAAACTGCTCGCCGACAAGCAGTTGCTGTTCAGTAATACTGAGGACAACGACACCAACTACGTTTACAACAACGAAGAACAAGAAGACCGTTACCGCTCGGGTGAGTAGGGAAGAGGAAATTGTTCTGCGAAACAACTCGGTGTTTTTATGTCCGCGTATCGTAGCCAAAGCCGATGCAAATAGAAGCGCCAACGTACTTGTTTTTATACCACCACCGGTTGAGCTCGACGATGCCCCGATAAACATGAGCATGATGAAAATGAACGTCGTTGGCAGGCTGATCATGCCGTAATCAACAGAGTTGAAACCGTTGGAACGCGTGTTCACACTTTGAAAGACAGCAGTTGTTACTTTCCCAAACGTCGTCAAGCCGCTCAGTGTGCCATTGTTTTCGAATATCAGGTACAATCCTGCGCCAGCAGCTATCAAGCCGATGGAGTAATAAAGGGCAATTTTGGTCCCGAAAGAAATGCGTTTCCAAGGGTTTAGCATGCGGTTGCGAAGGTTCTGCGGATCGAACAGGTCGAAAACGGCCATCATTCCCAAAGCACCTAAGAAAACAAGGATGTTGATGATCCAATGCACATAGTAATTGTTGCGCACGATTTCGCCGTACAAGCCACCGTCGAAAATAGATATTCCTGCGTTGTTGAAGGCAGATACTGCGTGGAATATGGAGTAGAAGAACTTCTCACTCGCAGAGGCGAATGGAATGGCCTGATCCCAGAAAATAAACATGCCAAGGGTTCCAGCTACTTCAATTCCCAAACTCCAAATGATAACCTTTTTGAACATTCCTGTTGCTGAAAGAGACGACTCTTTGTTTACAAAATCTTCAATTACAGAATGTTGTTTTACATCGATACCAAAACGAGCAGCAAGCGCAAGGAAAGATCCAAAAGCGATGATATTTAGTCCGCCCAGCTTCATAAGTATCAACAGAATCATTTGTCCTTTAAAGGTGAAATCCACATGGGTATTGAGCGTCATCAATCCTGTTACGCAGGCGGCACTGGTACTCGAAAACAAAGCGTCAATGAAGTTCAAGCTGCCCTCAATGTTGGTCATTTCAGGCAACATAAGCAACCCTGTACCTATTAAAATAATAGTCAAAAAGGTGAGGATGAAAATCAGTGCGGGGTTGATTTTAAAACGGGGAATGGCGTTCGTACTCTTTCCAAATCCAATGAGGATGATGGCCAGAAAATAACATTGAATGAAGACAGCAGAAAGGTCTGTTATGCCCGTAAATCCAAGCGATTGAAAGATTTGTTCAAGAAGTAAAACGTCGAACAAGTTGTATGCAATGGCCTCAACCGTTAGCACCAGCATCATGGTTCCCTCAAACCATGTGGATTTTAAGAATTGGGCTGGGTGCCAATCGTATATAAAGCGAATGAGGTAATGGACAACATAAAAAGCGAAGCTGCCTTTTATAATTTTCAGAAGCATGATTTTTTCTTCTACATTGTGCTGATAACCATAGTAATAGACAAGGGTGAAAACAGCAACGGCAGTAACGATAAGGTTCACATACTTGATGATACCAAGCAGTTGTTCTTTATGTCCGTAAAGAAATAGATTCGCCCGCTCCCGAAACGTTTGCAGACTCATGCTAGGGCGTATTTTAATGCCTCGTTCAAAAGTTGTTGTTTATCAACTGGCACCACCCCAACCTTCTCGCAAACAAGTCCACCGGCTAAATTCGAAACCAAAGCAATCAGTTCTGGAGAAGCTTTTTGAGCCAGCAGCAAAGCTGCAACGCTGATTACGGTGTCGCCTGCCCCTGAAACATCGAGTATTTCACGCGGGTGAGCGTGAATGTGTTTCTTGTACTCGCCTTCTTTCACATACACCCCCATTTCACTCATGGTAACAAGCGAAATGCGGTTTTGCAATGCTTCTTCCATCACGCCAACGGCGTGGATGATGGTGGCGAAATCTTTTTTGTTGATCTCCTGCTTGACCCCTTCTTGCAGCTCTTTTAAGTTTGGTTTGAAAAGGTCTACACCTTTGAAAGATAGGAAGTTATCTTTTTTAGGGTCAACAGAAGTTGGAATGTTTCGTTTTTTAGCTTCGGCAATGACACGGGTAATGACGCGTTCGGTTAAGACGCCTTTGTTGTAGTCTTCAAAGACAACGACATCGATTTTTTCTTCCTCCATAAGCCGCACGCAGTTGCCAATGATGCGCTCTTCTTCATCGGTGGTAAGCGGAGAGGTTGTTTCTTCATCAACTCGTAGTAAATGGTGAGCACCGCTTATGATGCGCGTTTTTACTGTTGTAAGTCGTGTTGTACTGCTTATCAATCCGCTGTTTGAGAACATCAACTCATCCATCAAATCCTGGAAAAGTTGTCCTTTCTCATCGTCACCAATCACCGAGCAAATAAAAGGTTTGGCACCCAAAGCATATAAGTTCAACGCCACATTTGCCGCACCGCCGAGTCGGTTTTCTCTGTTCGTGATTTGGACAACAGGTACGGGTGCTTCTGGCGAAATGCGATCTACTTTTCCCCAATAGTAGGCGTCGATCATAACATCTCCAACGACCATGACTTTCAGGTTGTTAAAGCCATTAAAGAGTTCTGTTACTTCCTTTGTTGTAGCGTGCACTGCAATCAATTCAATTTTGCCAAAGCGCGTTTGATGCGCAAAACGGCTTCTGTTAATTCGCTTTCAGCTGCTGCGTAAGATATGCGCAAACAGTTCGGATCTCCAAAGGCTTCGCCAGTTACGAGAGCAACGAATTCTTGTTCAAGAATGAAGTTGCAAAGGTCGGAAGCATTTTGAATGGTTTTGCCATCAAACGCTTTCCCGAAATACGATGAAACATCGGGGAATATGTAGAAAGCTCCAGCGGGCACGTTTACAATTAATCCAGGCACTTCTTTCAAGTCTGCAACCACCTGATCGCGTCGACGCAGAAAAGCAGCTTTCATATCGAAAGTAACTGCAGGATCAGCTTCCACAGCCGCTTTTGCAGCCTTTTGACTGATAGAGCATGGTGAACTGGTGAACTGACCTTGAATCTTCGTACAGGCATCAGCCATCCATTTTGGCGCCCCCAGATATCCAAGTCTCCATCCCGTCATGGCGAATCCTTTCGACACCCCGTTGATGGTGATGGTACGATCGTACATTCCTTCTAGTCCGGCCATGCTGGCATGTTTTCCAGAAAAGTTGATTAGCTCATAAATCTCATCGCTGATGACAATGATGTTCGGATATTTTCTTAGCACCTCAGCGAGTGCTTCTAGCTCTTCTTTGAGGTAAACAGTGCCGGTAGGATTGCATGGTGAACTGTAAATCAACATCCGCGTTTTCGGCGTGATGGCAGCTTCCAATTGTGCCGGCGAAAGCTTAAAATCGGTGTCGATAGGCGTGAGCACCTCAACCGGCACACCACCTGCTATTTTCACAATTTCGCTGTAGCTAACCCAATATGGAGCGGGTAGAATTACTTCTTCGCCTTCGCTAACCAGCGCAAGTACGGCATTGGCAATTGATTGCTTCGCGCCAGTTGAAATCACAATCTGATCAGCCGTGTAATCAAGGTTGTTGTCGCGCTTGAACTTCTTGGCAATCGCCTCTCTCACATCTTGATACCCGTTTACAGGCGGATAGTGCGAAAAGTTATCGTCGATGGCTTTCTTCGCAGCTTCTTTGATGAATTCAGGCGTGTTGAAGTCGGGTTCTCCCAAGCTGAGAGAAATAACGTCAAAACCTTTGCTTTTTAGCTCGCGTGAAATGCGGGCCATGGCCAAGGTTGCTGATTCTGAAAGTCGCGTCAGAAGGGCAGATTCTCTTTGAGTGAGGGTATCGGTGTTAGACATATTTCAATTCTAGAATACAAAGCTATTACATTCAATCAGCATTTAGACAGTTTAGGGGCTGTCTTTTCCACCTGCGACAGTGGATTAAAGGCGCGTGGCTTGTGGCGTTTTTTTCAAGAAGGGGATGATGCTTGCCAATAACAGCATTCCGAAAGTCAATCCGCCGTTTAAGGCGATGAGGGAAGCGCCGAAAGTAAAAGTCTTTAACGTGCCAAATACCAAGTTGATGTAAAAGGTCAGGATTGGCGCCAACAGCGCAACGATAGGGAAAACGAAATGACTCAATCGGTGTTTGGTAAATAGTCCGAAAGCAAACATCCCAATCAACGGTCCATACGTATACCCAGCCAGTGTTATCAATTGGTCGATGGCGCTTAAATCGAGGGTGTAGTTGAGGATTAGGATGACGACGAAAAGCAAGGCCGACATAGCGATGTGAACCACTTTACGCATTTGCACACGGCGCTTTTCTTCATGTTTTTCGATGTTGAGGATGTCGACACACACACTCGTTGTTAGCGATGTCAATGCACTGTCAGCGCTCGAATAAGCTGCCGCTATCAATCCAATCAAGAAGAAAACGCCAACATAGCCTGCAATGGGTGAACGCAAGGCTATTTCAGGGAAAAGCAGGTCGGTACGGGTTTTACCAAAGTCGTCTACAGGCACCTCGATACCAATTTTTGCAGCATACATAAATAGAAACACACCGAGGATTAGGAAGAGAAGGTTTACAACAAATAAGACACCAGCAAAGCTCATCATGTTCATTTGCGCTTCGCGGATGTTTTTGCAAGCCAGGTTTTTCTGCATCATATCTTGGTCCATACCTGTCATTCCGATGCATATAAAAAAGCCTCCGATGAAGTCTTTCCAGAAATAGTGCGGACCCATTTGTGCGTTGTCGAAGAAGAACCAGCGCGTCATACCGCTGTTTGCGATCGACGACACAAGTGGATTTTCAGGCCCGAAGTCCAGTTGATTAATGAGCAACAGCAATGTCACACCCAATGCCACGAGCATAAACAACGTCTGCAACGTGTCTGTCCATATGATTGTCTTGATACCCCCGCGATAGGTATAAACCCAAATCAAGCCGATAGAAATGGCCACTGTTGCTTCAAAAGGAACATTTAGATCGTTGAAGAGAAATGCTTGTAACACATTGGCTACCAGCAGCAAACGGATTGATGCGCCGATGGTACGCGAGAGTAAAAAGTAAAAAGCCCCAGTTTTGTAAGCTGCAATTCCAAATCGTTTATCCAGGTATGAGTAGATAGATGTGAGTTGCAGTCGATAATACACAGGCATCAAAACATAAGCAATGAAAAGGTATCCCAGTAGGTACCCAATCACAATCTGCATGTAAGAGAATTGATCACCAGGATTACCCACCTTGCCGGGGATGCTGATGAAGGTTATGCCACTCAAGCTTGCTCCAATCATACCAAACGCTACGAGAAACCAAGGGGCACTTTTTCCAGCCAAGAAGAAATTGGCGTTGCTTTCTTGACCAGCAGTAAATCGAGATATAATAACCAGCAGGGCGAAATAGCCAAGTATGAGGGCAAGTATCAGAGTTGTAGACATGAAGCGCGAGTTTGTGCAAAGATGCTATTTTCTGTGGTTTGCTGGTTTATGGGAGGAAAGCTTAGATGAATGCACGAGAAATGATAAAAACAGATTATCTCTCACCTTTCTCTTACTTTTGCCGCATGAATTTTCCATCGCGACTGATAGAAGAGGCTGTAGATCAAATGGCATCGTTGCCAGGTGTTGGTCGCAAAACGGCATTGCGATTGGTTTTGCAGCTGCTACGCCGCGATTCCGATGAGGTGGCGCGATTTTCTAGGGCTTTTACGGCATTGAAGGAAGGCATCAAATCGTGTACTACCTGCGGCAACTTATCCGACGATGATGTTTGTCCGATTTGCGCCGATTCCCGTCGCGACGCCTCAACAGTATGCATCGTCGAAAACATCCGCGATGTACTCGCGATAGAAAGTACAGAACAATTTAAAGGCTTGTACCATGTCTTAGGCGGCGTTATATCTCCGTTAGATGGGGTAGGGCCGAGTGATTTGAACATTGCGTCGCTGGTAGCTAGGCTTGATGGTGGGACGATAGGAGAGATTATTTTCGCTCTGAGTACAACCATGGAGGGAGAAACAACGTCATACTACCTATACAAGAAAATTGCACCTTTCAACGTTCGTGTTTCGGCAATTGCACGTGGAATTGCCATTGGAGATGAATTGCAGCATGCAGATGAATTGACATTAGCGCGCTCAATCATGCAGCGAATGCCTTACGAAAACGCTATTGGCGGAAAATGAAGTTAACGGTCGTCATTGTCAACTACAACGTAGAACACTTTCTTGAGCAATGTCTGCTCTCGGTAGAGATTGCAATGAAAGCTGTTTCGTGTGAGGTGTTCGTGGTCGACAACCAAAGTGTTGACGGGTCATGCGCCATGGTGAGAGAGCGGTTTCCATGGGTGAAGCTCATAGCGAATACTGATAATGTCGGATTTTCACGTGCCAACAACCAAGCCATGCGCATAGCAGCAGGGGAGTATGTGTTGTTGCTAAATCCGGATACGGTAGTAGAGGAAGACACATTTGAGAAAGTTGTGGAGTTCATGGATCGGCATCCCGACGCAGGCGGACTGGGAGTGCGGATGGTAGATGGAAAAGGAGTGTTTTTGCCTGAAAGCAAACGCGGACTGCCAACTCCTTGGGTGTCGTTCTGCAAAATCAGCGGTATATACAGATTGTTTCCGCGCTCTCGGAGATTCAACCATTATTACTTTGGATTTGTAAACGAGCACGAAGAGGCCGAGATCGAGATCCTCAGTGGCGCTTTTATGTTGATGCGGAAAGCTGCCTTAGACAAGGTGGGCTTGCTCGATGAAGCGTTTTTCATGTATGGAGAAGACATCGACTTGAGTTGGCGGATTATTTTAGGAGGCTTTAAAAACTACTATTTCCCCGCTACTACCATCATACACTATAAAGGAGAAAGCACCAAGAAAGGCAGTTTGAACTATGTATTCGTGTTTTACAACGCGATGATCATATTCGCTAAGAAGCATTTCTCTGAGAAAAATGCGAAAGCATTTAGTCAGCTAATCAACCTGGCAATATATGCGCGCGCCGCGTTGGCTGTGGCGCAGCGATTTGTGCAACGCATGTGGTTGCCGGTTTTAGATGCCTTGCTGCTGTTCGCTGGTTTGTGGCTGTTGAAGACGTACTATGCCGATTTGCAGAACAAAATTTTCGAAGCTGATTTGGTTCAAATAGCGTTTGGGGTTTTTGCAGCCATTTGGGTCAGCAGCGTGCACCTCAGTGGGGGGTACGACAAGCCATCGTCGCCCAAGCAGCTGCTTCGCGGCGCCGCCATAGGCAGTTTGATAATCGTTTTGGGCTACTCACTTTTGCCTGAAAGTTTGCGTTTTTCTCG
Organism: Cryomorphaceae bacterium; assembly: GCA_016124575.1. GTDB lineage: Bacteria > Bacteroidota > Bacteroidia > Flavobacteriales_D > Sanyastnellaceae > RI-182. Next base: position 14,947 of record WGNM01000001.1, on the reverse strand, counting down.
CGCGCTCGTTTTGCTAGGGTCGCTTTTCGCCTTGCTGTATTTCGCTTTGTCGCGTTTGGGATTGTCTTTGGTAGCCCCCAAAGTCTTCACATGGCGGGGTAGAAAAAGCAAGCGCATTGCAATTGTTGGCGACAGTGCGGAATTTCTGCGCATAAATAACTTGCTGACACAAACACATACCGTTAATCCTTATTTGATAGGAGTTGGCGTTACAAAACAAGTTGGAACTCAGGTGGGTGTATACAACCAACTTGAAGAAGTGATCAGGGTGCATAAAATCGAAGTGGTGGTGTTCAGCGGGAAAGACTTGTCGGCTGGTCAGATCATTCAGATGATGAACAGCAGCGGGCAAACCGGGGTAGATTTTAAGATTGCACCGCCAGATACCTTGTACATGATTGGCAGCAACAGTATCGACACTGCTGGCGACTTGTTTATGCTCGAGACAAACAGCATTCACAAACCATTGAACAAGCGTAAAAAGCGGATTTTCGATGTCACTTTGGGTCTACTTTTACTCCTGTCATCGCCCATTTCAGTGTTCTTCGTGAATAATAAATCGGGTTTTTTCACCTCCATTTTTCGCGTGCTCACGGCACGGATGTCGTGGGTTGGTTATGCTGAGCTAGCGGTCGGAAAATCATCGTTGCCAGCATTAAGAAAGGGAGTAGTTACACCGTTAACGGGCATGCCAGAGATTGCGTATACCCAAGAAACGGCCGATAAACTGAATCTTATTTACGCCCGCGACTACAAGTTGAGGAACGACTTGCTGTGGGTATTCCGCCATTTCAAACTTCTCGGTGGAAAATAGAGGGCTAATACCTTCATTCTTTCTTTGGCTGTCACGTATTTTTAGATAATTTTGTTGCTCCAAAAATTGGCTTGAAAAGCATGGCACAATCAGAGATTTTATTGCCTAAAATGGGCGAAAGTGTTGCAGAAGCAACCATTATCCGTTGGTTAGTAGAAGAAGGACAACAGGTAGAAGCCGACCAACCGATTGTTGAAATAGCAACCGATAAGGTCGATTCAGAAGTGCCTGCTGCAGAAGACGGCATCTTATTGAAAAAACTGGTGAACGATGGTGATGTCGTTGCTGTAGGTCAGCCAATTGCGATATTCAGCACGGGCGGTTCTGATGCAGCAGCACCAACAGTACCGGTTCAGCAAGCGGCTCCTGCTCCACAAGCGGAGGTAATTGCGGCAGTATCGGCGCCACTCGCAGGTGATGTGAACAAAAAAGGCCCAAGCGGTCGATTTTATAGTCCACTCGTTCGCAGCATCGCCAAAGAAGAAGGCATTGCTATGTCTGAACTTGAAACCATTGCTGGTACAGGTGCAGAAGGACGTGTAACCAAGAATGATTTGTTGGAATATGTTGCGGGCAGGGGAGTGAAAGTAGCGAGCAACGGACAACCGGCAGCGGCTCCTACATCCGCGCCAGCGCCGGTAGAAAAGCCACAAGCGGCAGCTCCTGTTGTGAATAATGAAGTGAAGAAAGCACCATCAGTTGCCATTGGTCCTAACGACGAAATCGTTGAAATGGATCGCATGCGCAGGATGATTGCTGATCACATGGTGATGTCGAAACACGTCTCTCCACACGTTACATCGTTTGTAGAGGCAGATGTGACGAACATTGTGAATTGGCGGAATAAAATGAAAGACACCTTCAAGAAGCGCGAAGGTGAGAATTTGACCTTTACCCCAATTTTTGTTGAAGCTGTAGCGAAGGCGATTAAAGACTTCCCTGGGGTAAATGTCAGTGTTGATGGTAGCAACATCATTATCAGAAAAGACATAAACATTGGCATGGCTGCGGCCTTACCAAGCGGAAATTTGATAGTGCCTGTGATTCGCAATGCTGACCGTTACAACATGGTAGGACTTGCGAAAACCGTCAATGACCTTGCTGTACGAGCGCGTGAAAATAAATTGAAGCCCGATGAAATTCAAGGGGGTACATACACCGTAACAAACGTGGGTACTTTTGGAAATGTAATGGGGACACCGATTATAAACCAACCGCAAGCTGCTATTTTAGCGATGGGAGCCATTCGGAAACGTCCGGCAGTACTCGAAACTCCCGATGGTGACGTGATAGCGATTCGCCACATGATGTTCCTGTCTCACAGCTACGACCACCGCGTTGTGGATGGAATGTTGGGAGGAAGTTTTGTCCGTCGCGTTGCCGACTACCTCGAACAATTTGATGTTAACAGAGACCTTTGGTAAAACTCTGGCATTTAGATTGGTAATTCGCGGGGAAATCTATTAAATTTACCCAGCTAAGCTGATTAATACATGAAACAGATATTCGTTGCTGTTGTATCTCTACTTTACGTTAACGTGATGGTTGCGCAACTGGCGCTTGGAGATTTTAATACCAAATTTCTCGAAGCAAACCAATTGATGGAGGAGAAACAGTGGAACCAATCGATCGATATTTGGCAAGAACTCTTCGCGAGCAATAGCCAAAATGCGAATGTGAACTACAAGTTGGGATATTGCTTTTTGCAGACGCCGACTAAGAAGCTGAAAGCGATGCCGTATCTTCAATTTGCGGCCAATCAAAACATTTCTCCGAATTACGATCCTTATGATCCAAAGGAAGTACTTGCTCCAGTTGAAGCACGTTATTATTTGGGTAGAGTGTTTCACTTGAATTACGAGATGGATAAGGCGATTGCGGAGTACAACAAACTTCTGGAGGTTTTGCCAGAGAAGCACCAGCTATATGCACAAACCCTCCATGAAATAGAGATGTGCAACAACGCGAAATATCAAGTTGCACATCCAGAAGGCTACCTGATTTCGAATGTGGGTTCGGTAATCAACCAAGAGACAAACGATTTTAGTCCAGTAATCTCCATCGATGAGTCGGCGATGTTCTTCACCTCACGCAGAATGCGAGCTGATAGCACCAACCAATTCATTACCGATGGTGATACTGGTGAGTTCATGGAAGACATCTATGTATCTTATCGCGACCAAGCTGGCAATTGGCAAGCACCTGAATTGCTGAATATCAATACCGATGCTCACGCAGCGACGTGTAGTGTAAGTCCTGACGGACAAGAGCTATACATCTACTACGACAAAGCAGGTGATGGTCAGATTTGGAAGTCAGTACTTGTCGGTGAAACGTGGACCGATCCTGAAATGCTTGGGTCCGACATCAACTCTCCATCATGGGAAACACATGCTACAGTATCAGCTGATGGCAACACGCTATATTTCGTGAGTAACCGTCCGGGTGGAAAAGGTGGTCGTGATATTTACCGTTGCGTGAAATTGCCTAATGGCGACTGGTCAAAAGCTTTGAACGTAGGCGATGTTTTGAATACACCGTATGAGGAAGATTCACCATTTTTGAGTGCTGACGGACGTACATTGTATTTCTCTTCAAGCGGCCATAGCAGTATGGGTGGTTTTGACATCTTTTACAGCACATTAAGTGATGACGGAGAGTGGACCAAGCCAGTGAATATTGGTTATCCAGTAAACACTGTGGATGATGATGTGTTTTTTGCGCCAACGGCCACAGGAAAAAGAGCCTATTACTCTTCTCGCAAAGAAGAAGGATTTGGTTTGAAAGATATCTATGTTATCGACATGCCAGATTCACCAGTTGAGTCAGGATTGGCAGTTTTGAAAGGATTTATAGTACCTGCAGAAGGTGAAGAGATTCCTGAAGACACTTACATTCAAGTTACGAATAAAGAGACAGGAGAAGTTAGCGAATACCGTCCACGCATGCGCGATGGTGGTTACGTAGCAGTGTTGCCTCCATGTATTTCGTACAAAATTGAATACTTCGTGAATTCTGAAATCGTGCACGAAGAATTTATTAATGTCCCTTGTGAATCGGCATATAGCGAGATAGACAAAGAGATTTATTTGTTGCCGGTGCATTTGGGTGGAGCGATAGCTTCTGATGACACGAAACCGAATTTGCCAAATGTAAAGCCAGGCGATATCAAACCAGATTCTCCAGACGAAATGAAAGACGAAACGGTGGGTGTATTGCTAGAAAATGGCAAAGCATATTACCAGCGTTATTTCATTTATGATATGGGAGAATGGAACGACGAAGCTGTTGAGCAGAAGTATTCTGAATTCGTAGAAGGTGTTGCCGAAATCATTCGTTTGAATGGCACTGCACGTCTGCTTGTTGAGTCGAGCGCTTCAAAAGTGCCGTCTAGCCGTTTCCGTTCAAACAATGAACTTACCGCTTTCAGAAACAAGCTGGCGACACAAGAAGTAACAAAAGCATTGGAGATGAAAGGCTTCAAAAAAGGGAAGGACTTCTCGTTTCAAGATGCACGTAAGCTTGTTCAAGGTCCAGATTACCAGAATGACGCGCAAGAACGCAAAGCAGTGTATGAGCAGTTTCAATACATTAAAATTTGGGTGGAGTAATTCGACCAAAAGAATATAAAATTGAAAACCCTTCCAGTTTGGAAGGGTTTTCTTTTTTCTGTCTGTTTAGAGGCCAGATTCACTGCCAGGTATATCCGACCTGCTACTCTACAAATAGGTAACGCAGTGGATAATTGTTTTGGTATAACCAACTGGAAAAACAGTGTGAGAAAGAGAGTGAGAGCGTTAAAGGAAGAACAGTGTGAGAAAGAGAATGAGAGCGTTAAAGGAAGAACAGTGTGAGAAAGAGAATGAGAGCGATAAAGGAAGAACAGTGTGAGATAGAGAATGAGAGCGATAAGGAAAGAACAGTGTGAGAAAGAGAAGGAGTGCGAAGTGCGATGAAGCCGAGAATAGATTTAAAGTAAGCAGAAAGGGACTGAAAATCAAAGGCTTGACCCTCGCGGGTCCCGCCCGCCCCCGCCCATCCAAACCGAGCATAGCGAAGGTACAAAAGTCTGAAATGCCTGTCAATAGGCATTTTGTGGATGCCGTTGAGAATTTTGTAAATGCGTGTTTAATGACAGTTTTGTGGAGAATAAGCGAACAACACATTTGAGTTTTTAAATCTCGGTATGCGAATTAAGCTATGAAATGCAGTTCATCTCCACCCTTTTTTTCATTTGCCATGCTGTTTGAATTAGAATCAAAGCAGATCGATCCATTCCTTTTTTCGATCTTCGCAGCATGAAACTTAAACTCCATCGTCCACTGGTGATATTTGATCTCGAAACCACCGGAATAAGCATCGGTACCGATCGCATTGTTGAAATTGCACTGGTTAAACTAATGCCCGACGGCACCATACACACCAAACCTGAGAAATCTGGCGTGGAACATCGCTTTATCATCAATCCCGAGATGCCAATTCCACTTGAATCAAGCATGGTTCATGGTATTTATGATGCAGATGTCCAATCAGCACCTACATTCGCTCAGGTATCTGATAAGCTGTACAAATTCATGCACGACTGTGATCTTGGTGGATTCAATTCAAATAGGTTCGACATCCCGCTGCTAGCGGAAGAATTTTTACGTGTGGGCATCGACTTTAGCATGGAAGGAAGGAATCTCATTGATGTCCAGGTGATTTTCCACCTGATGGAACAACGCACGCTAAAAGCAGGGTATAAGTTTTATTGTGGTAAAGACCTCAACGACGCGCATGCGGCGCTGCCAGATGCCATGGCGACACTTGAGATATTGCAAGCACAGGTGGAACGGTATGATGGCATGGTGGTGCCAGATGGCCGGGGCGGACAAGAAGATACTTTCTCAACCGATATAGATAAGCTGCATGGGTTTTGTCAGCGTCACCGTAATGTTGACCTTGCCGGCCGCATGGTATACAACGAAAACAATGTCGCCGTCTTCAATTTTGGAAAGTACAAAGGCATGCCTGTCTTGGAAGTACTCCAAAAAGATGCAGGGTACTACGGTTGGATGATGCAAGGTGATTTTCCTCTCTACACGAAAAAAGTATTGAGCGACCTGCGCAAAACATTGAACTGATGAAATCAGTGAAAGTACTTGTGTCGAACGACCTTTGTTTCGACCAACGGGTGCGGAAAACATGCGAAGTCTTGGAGGAGTCAGGACTTGAGATCGAATTGATCGGTCGGAAGTTGTCGTCGTCGCCAGCTATTGAGCGGACGTATAAGACAACGCGGTTTGGACTTGTATTTCAGTCAGGGGCTCTTTTCTATGCAGCGCTCAATCTTCGCATGTTCTTTTACCTGTTGCCGCGAAAAATAGACATGATATGGGCAAACGACCTCGATACACTTTTGCCTGCCTATCTAGTATCCAGAATTAAGGGTTGTCGATTGGTTTACGATAGTCACGAGTACTTCACAGAAGCAGCGGGATTAACGGGACGTAGATTTCAAAAAGGAGTGTGGCTGAGCATCGAAAAGTTCATCTTCCCGAAGTTAAAGCATGTTATCACGGTCAATGAAAGCATCGCTTCGATTTATCGCAAAGCGTATGGCGTGCCTGTGCATGTGATGCGAAATACACCGCAGTTAAACACCGTGGTTGAAACTTCAATGGTAGACAATTTTAAGCATCCGCTCCTGATTCTTCAAGGGGCATTCATGGATAAAGATCGTGGTGTGATAGAGACCTTACACGCCATGCAAGAACTCACCGAATGTCACTTGTTGCTTATTGGCGCTGGAGAAGAATGGGAATTGGCTCATACCTTGGTTGATGATTTACATATCGCCGATCGTGTGACCATACTGCCAAGACAGCCTTACAATGTCCTTGCTCAGTATACGCGCATGGCGGATGTTGGGCTATCCCTAGATAAAGGAATGCACTTCAATTATTATTACAGTTTACCAAATAAAATTTTCGATTATATGCATGCCGGAACGCCTGTGGTGGCATCGCCATTGCCAGAGGTGAAGTACGTGATTGAAACGAGCCAGATAGGTGAAGTGGTGACATCCTGGGAGCCGCAAGACATCGCTTATGCTGTGCGGCGGATTTTGAGGAAGGGAAAATCACACTATGCCGAAAAACTCGAATTGGCGAGCAAGAGATACAACTGGGAAGAAGAATCGAAGGTAATTGGAGAAATATTGTTGAAAGCAGACAGCTAGAACTGCTTATACAGATATTTCAATGGCAACCAAAATAGCTGAAAGAACTTCCATGGCAGGGAAAGCAGATTTTTCTTGATCTGCCATTCTTCTTTGTAGAGATTGGAGTCGAAAGTTTTCGAAATTCCTTCTGAGCCACAATCTGCAATATGGATGTCTGATATTCGAACCCTTCGCCCCGTCTTAAACAACGAGAGGTGCAGGGCGTAATCAGCTAAAATCTTATACCGGATGTCGAACGGGACCTCAGGCATAACCGTCCGTCGGTACAAAACACCTTGGTGATGCAGGGTATGTCGCAGGTTCAACTTCCAATTCCATTCCGGGTTGTTCCACTCTTTGATACGCGGGTGTCGGGGAGGCATCTGTTGAACGATACCTGCAATAAGATCTGCTTGTTCAACATCCGCGAGTAAGCGAGAAAAAACAGTTGAATCATGCAGTTGGTCATCGGCCCCAAGGAAGTAAATGAAATCGCCTTTGGCTTTTGAAAAACCTTTGTTCATGGCGTCATACACACCCAGATCACTTTCTGTAACGAAAGTAGCGATGTGCGTGATGTATGTATTGATTATGTCCAAAGATCCGTCTGTAGACCCACCATCAATTACTACGATCTCAGTGGTTGCCGTTTGCTGAATTACGCTTTTAAGCGTCGCTTCAAGGGTTTTTGCTGCGTTGAAGACGGGAATGATGACAGTAACAAGGGGTTGCATGGCAATTATACGAAATCGGTATAACCTCCGACTTCTGTTGCTTCCTTCAACTTCCCATCGCTGCAGATGATTGTGCGTGAATTGAATTTTTTCATACCGGCGTAGTCGTGCGTAGCCATCAGAACCGCTTTCCCTTCTTTGCTGATGTCGTGCAAGAGTTGTAAAATGCCTGCTGTGGTGGTGGGGTCAAGGTTCCCTGTCGGCTCATCCGCCAAAATCAAATCGGGCTCGTTGAGCAAGGCACGGGCAATGGCAACACGCTGCTGCTCACCTCCTGAAAGCTCATGGGGCATCTTGAATCCTTTGGTTTGAAGTCCGACATGAAAAAGCACCTGATCTATGCGGACATCCATCTCAGATTTGGATTTCCAACCTGTAGCACGCAAAACGAATTTTAGATTTTCATGCACCGAACGATCGGTTAGCAATTCAAAATCTTGAAACACAATGCCCAATTTTCTGCGTAAAAAGGGAATGTGTTTTCGCTTTATTGATCCCATGTCGTATCCGCAAACCGAGGCAGCGCCTTTATCAATCGGCAATTCACCATACAGGGTTTTGAGCAGTGAGCTTTTACCACTGCCCGTTTTTCCTACCAAGTAGATGAATTCACCTGGCTCAATGCGCAAATTGACATCTGTTAGCACGATGTTTTCGTGCTGTGCTATGGTTGCGTTCTCAAGGTTTACGATGGATTCCATTTCCCGAAATTACAAGAGTTAACGCATTTGGCGATCGTGGTGTTGTCGACTTTTGAACAAATGCAATGGGCAAAGGCTCAATACAAATGCAGGCGCAAACTAATCTGATGGCGATTCAGTGATTTATACCATTGGTCGTATGTCCCACTGCCTTTCGAATCAATGGTACTTGTCAGTCCGTATCCGTAAAACAAATCGAGAATGTAAAAGCCGACTCCAAGTTTTAACGGTTTGGTAAAGCCGAGATCTGCACGCGGGAAGGCAGCACTTTCTTTTGGATGTCCGTCAGACAACGCTGGCATATTGATTACTGCACTAGGTCCAATAATAAACGAACCTTTATTGGTCATCGCAGGATTTCGAAAAAGGAAATGCAAATTGATCTCAGACGACAGGTGATACAAGATTTGTGTCTCTGTTTGGTAGTGATTGAACCGATACGTGATTTTCGTTGGGAGAATGGCTACTGCGACTCCGGGACGGAAAGCGAATTTGTGCGTTGAGTTGATCAGGAAACTCATGCCGAAAGAAGCGCCAACACCTGGTTTCGTGTTTACTTCGGTGAATGTTGTGCGCGCTGTGTCGGATGGCGCAGCGGTTCCCGATAAAAATCCACCTTCGAATCCCATTTGGAAGCCGAAAAGGAGTTTTTTAGAAGTGTAAGCTTCTTCAGGTTCTGCTGATTCTTGGCAAAATCCAGTTATTGTGGTCAGGCAGAATAATGCGAAAAGAAGTAAGTTAGTTTGTCGTGGCATACCTCAAAATTACAAAACTAGCGGTGTGGTGATGGCATGAGCCGACAAGATTTCAACAAAAAAGCGTCGGTTTCAAACTGAAACCGACGCTTTTAAATACTTTAGAAACGATTAATCGACTTTGAAGTCGGAATCTGTTAATCGTTTGTTGATTTGCATTTCATCAATAACGATTTCGATCACCTGAGGTCCAACAAGCTGTTTGATGTTGGCAGGGAAGGTATAACCGTTGGTTGTCTTGAAGTTGCTATAATCGACAACGATTTCCATCGCGCCTTGTGGCGTGTCGACAGACTCTGAAGAACGCAATCTGCGTCCGCTTTCGACGCTGAAGTACTCAGTAGACTTCAACGCACCGCCTTTCATCAGGTCTAAAACGTATACTGGTTGATCATCAATAGACCCGATTCCTTTTAAAACAGGAGTCAAGCCGTATTGGTCAGGTCGATTCAAATACATCAAATCGGCCTCTTTCTTCAATCCAGCAAGCTCGTCACCTTCAACGTTCTCCGTTTGTCCCATCTGACTCGATGAACCACGCTCACCATCAAGCGCTTGACGCATAAATACTTGTCCGCCCATTTCAACCACCATCAACATTTTGTTGTTGTCTTTGAATTTACGTGTGAAATCCAACGCCATAGGCCCGAGGTTCATTTTACCCACTTCAACGAGTGTGTTGAGCTTTTTCATTTGGTCCATGCCTCCAATTGAATTGAAGTATGCGTTGATCACCGTTTGGGCTGTAACACCTTCTGGAGCAGGCATCAGGTCGCTCCATGGCTGACCATACATATCGAAGTACTCTACTTTGCCATTGGCAGCAAATACCGACAATTTTTCGCCAACTTCTTCCTTGTTGCCGACAACCGTGATGTTGAGGTTTTCTGGTTTTAGGTATTTCTTCGCAACGCGAAGGATGTCGTCAGCCGTTACTGCAGCCAATTTTCCGAGATAAGTGGCGTAGTAATCTTTTGGCAATCCGTTCAATTCGGTATTCAATGCGAAGTTGGCAATGGTTTGCGGATTCTCCAGACTGCGCGCAAAGTTTCCGTTCATGAAGTTCTTGATGAAAACAAGCGTGCTATCTGCAACGCGCTCACGTGTCAACAAATCTATTTCGTACAAAAACTCAGTTATTGAGCTATCGGTTACTTCGTTGCGAACACTTGCATAAGCTGAAAACTCACCAATAATACGATCTGGGGACACGTTTGAACGCGCACCATAGGTGTAGGCTTTGTCTTCACGCAAATTCTGCATGAGTCGTCCGCCGAACACGCCTCCACCCAAGATATTGTTCATCACACTTACGGCAATGGCATCTGGATGTCCAGGTGTCAGCTCAACTGTATGACAAATATTGATTACCGATTGCACAGCGCCTTTGAGGGGTACAAAAACAACTCTATTTCCAGAAGGATTAGATGGGGTTGCGTAGTTTGCACGCGGCGTTTGATCAGCTTTCCAAGAACCAAAGTACTTATTGGCTTGCTCTTTCGCTTGTTCAACAGTTACATCTCCAACGATTACCAAATAAGCGATGTTCGGGCGGAAGTAAGCATTGTAGTAGCTCACCACGTCGTCGCGCGTAATTGCGTTTGTGGTCTTTTCAGTTTGCATTTCACCGTATGGGTGAGACAAGCCGTAAGTGGCAGCATTTGAAATGTTTGCGCTGATTTGGTCGGCGCTGGTTTTTGCAGATGCCAATCCTGAAAGCGCTTGCTTGCGAGCTTTTTCGAGCTCTTCTTCTGGGAATGTAGGGTGCAAGAGCACGTCAGACATTACCTCTAACAGGGCATCGCTGTGTTTTGAAAGCGAAGATCCAGAAATACCAGTAGAGAAGGTGTTTAAGTCACCACCTATGAAATCTATTGCTTCATCAATCTCCGATTTCGAACGGTTGGTAGTTCCCGTTTTCATCAAATCTCCAGCAAAGCTTACATAGCCTGCTTTTGACCCTTCGAAAATTGGGGCGCGATCCAATGTCATTCGGTACGATACACGGGGTAACTTGTTGTTTTGCACAACGATTACCGAAAGGCCGTTGTCGAGTTTAAAAGTCGAATACTCTCCTAAACTTATTGCAGGAGCAGGTCCTGCCGCAGGAGCTTTCGAGCGGTCTATCTTAGGAGCACTGCATGCCGCCAAGAGCATGATAGCTGGTAGTATATATTTAAAAAATTTCATGTCTTCTTTCTTGAATGTTAGTTTCCGTTGGCTGCATTTTCATCGAACATGAAGTACAAAACGACCCTGTTTTCTGGGGTGTAATATTTTCGCGCAGCAGCGCGGATGTCTTCAGCTGTTACGGCTAGGTACTTATCTATTTCAGTATTGATGAGGTTGGTATCGCCAAAGTACATGCGGTAATTTGCAAGCGATTCAGCAATACCCGCAACCGATGCGTTGCCACCAACAAATTCGCTTTCAATCTGGTTTTTCAGTTTCTGAAGCTCCTTTTCAGTGATGAGTTCGTTCTTCACTCTGTCCACTTCTTCATTCACTGCAGTTTCCAATTCTGATGGGTCAACACCCATGTTCGCCATCGAGAAGGTGAGGGTAAGCCCCGGGTCTTCCATGCCGAATGAAAAAGCTCCAGCAAAAATGGCAAGTTGCTTTTCATCGACTACAGATTTGTTTAGTCGGCTCGATCCGCCATCACTAAGCAATTTGTTCAACATACTCACTGCGTAGTAGTCGTCATCGCCTTCGGCAGGAATGTGGTAAGCTTGCACCACAAGTGGTAACTGGTCTTTACCCCAAACGGTGTCGCGCACTTCTGCGGTTTTTGTAGGTTCAACAACTGTCGGACGTGGAATGGCGAAAGTGCCTTTCGGGATTTCGCTGAAATATGCATCAATCAATTTTTTGGTGTCTTCAATATTGAAATCACCAGCGATGCTCAAAATGGCGTTGTTTGGAACGTAGAACGTGCGATAGAACTGTTGGAATTCAGCTTCTTTCGCAGCATTCAGGTGTTCCATTGATCCTATGGTTGTCCATTTGTAAGGGTGCTCGGTGTATGCGTGCGACATGGTTTCCGCCAACAACATTCCGTAAGGCTGGTTGTCCATGCGCTGACGCTTCTCTTCCTTCACAACCTCACGTTGTGTTTCTATGCCTTCAAGTTCAACTTTTGCATGCATCATGCGTTCCGACTCCAACCACAAACCGAGTTCGAGCTGGTTCGATGGTAACAATTCGTAATAGAATGTGCGGTCGTTGCTTGTATTCGCGTTCAATACTCCACCTGCATTTTCGATGTAGCGTGAAAATTCGCCTCTGCCAATGTTTTCAGAGCCTTCAAACAACAGGTGCTCGAAGAAGTGAGCCATACCAGTACGTTCTGGGTTCTCGTTTTTGGAGCCTACATGGTACATCACGGTAACAGCAACTATGGGAGTGCTGTGGTCTTCGTGCAATATCACGTGTAATCCGTTTTTTAGATCGTATTCTACGAAATCAATCTTCCGCTGTGCATTTGTTTGAATCACAAAAGCAACAAGCGTAAAAGCTATAAGCCCTAAGTATCGCATGTTAACATTTATTTGGTCGGCTAATATAATACAATGTGTGCCTCATACCGCCAGTTTTTGAGGAGCGGTAATTAGACAATGAGAGTGGTGCTATAACATTTTATAACAGGCTAAAGCTTGCGTTACCGCAAGGATGTTGAAGGATTGCATGAATTTCCTATTTTCGTCGACAGACATAAAGCGAGAAGATTTGCAGACACGCATAAACAAGGAAATAGATCAATTTTTCGCTGAGCGAGAAGTCGGTCATCTCGAGCGGGAATTGCTCAACAGTTTCGCTGAACGCAGCGTGAAAAGAGTTTATAGACTTGGAGGCGACGAAAAACATTTGGAAGAAAAGATCTTTTTAGATTTTACCACCGGTATGAAGGCGCTCAATGAATTAGCCGCTTTAATGGAGCGATCTTTAAGAGATTGGTATCAAGCGGCAGTGAGACAACTCGAAACCGATATAGCCATTCACAAAACTGCAATGTTCACACACTTAAAACAAGTGAATGATATACTGAATAACGATACCGTCAATCATCACTATCAAACGAAAACCATTGTTGTTCTCTATAAATACTTTACCGATTACTCATCCGAACGCATCGCTAGCGAACTTAGCTGTGACCAGTTTATCAACGCCATTACTTTTCGAATTGTTAGCGCGTTTAGCGAGGATGTGAACTGAATTGTTGTGTCAAACCACCCTTCGGCCTTTGTTCAATAAAGTCTTTCAGTTTGAAAATTCCTTTCAGCCAATTCAAGTGCTATCTTCGACGACTGAAATCTAAATGCAGATTTAAGTTTTAATACCCGGTTTGCTATGTCTGTCAAGTTTCTGATATTCACTTTGTTGTTTCCTTGTCTGGTCGCTTGCGGTCAGTCAACGATAATCAATATGCCTGAGACCTCCGACATTCAAGTCCAAACACCTAAAGAGAAGTACATGAAAATAGAAATATGGAGCGATGTCGTTTGTCCGTTTTGCTACATCGGCAAGCGTGAATTTGAAAAGGCCCTCAGCCAATTTGCACAAGCGAAGGATGTAGAGATCGAATGGAAGAGTTTTCAGTTGATGCCCGACATGCCAACGAATTATGGAGGCAGCTCTTACCAATATTTCGCCGAGAAATATGGGAAAAGCATGGAAGAGGCGGTGTCGGCTCACGAGCAAGTGACGCAACGCGCCGGCAGACTTGGATTAACGTACAATTTCGATATCGCCAGACCCGCCAATACCGGACTCGCGCATCAGTTGATTCATTTTGCCAAGCAGATAGGAAAGCAAGATGAGGCAGAAGAGATTCTTTTTAAGTCTTACTTTACTGATGGACGTAATTTAAACGACCTAGCAACTTTACTTGAGATTGGTGTGGAGCTGAAGCTAGATATCGATGCATTGAAAATCGCTTTGGAGAATGAGACGTTTGCAAAAGCTGTGGAAGCCGATATTGCTGAGGCACAGGATCTTGGAGTACGTGGTGTTCCGTTTTTTGTATTCGATAGAAAGTATGTGGTTTCTGGTGCGCAAGATAGCAGTCAATTTATCCAAGCTTTGGAACAAGCATATTCTGAGTGGAAGGTGGCCAATCAATAGGGGCAATGTCTTTTTTGTCGAACACAGCAGCCGGCTTCGACTAGCTCAGCCACCTTCGACGAGCTCAGCCACCTTCAACATCCCGCGTCACCGTTACCTCCCCACTCAAAACACCGTCTTTTTCCTCGCACGCGTCATACCATCTCACGATGTAGTAGTAAACGCCGGCTTCAATATCGGTCGGACACCATCTAAATCCACCGTTTTCACTGGTGTAAACCACGACTCCCCAGCGATTAAAAATGCTGATGGAAAAGCTCGTGATGTTGTCGTACTGCATTGATTGCCAGTACAAACAGTCGTTGATGCCGTCTCGGTTGGGGGTGATGATGTTGATGGGGGAAAGGTCGCCGGATCCGGTGGAGTAGGTGGCAACGTTAATGTCGATTGCTGATTGATCGGGAGCGCAAGGTGGCGCAAAGGCAGTGAGTGTAAGCTGGTACTCGCCAGCAAGGTAGGTATGATTTTCATCAGCAAAGCTGGATGTTGAGCCATCGCCAAAATCCCAAAGTAGGGTGGTGGCTGTGCCGGTGAAGCCGACAACTACTTCAGAGCGCTGCTCACACGGGAAGTCTATTTGCTCAAAATCAAAGGTGGCAGCAGGGGGTGGGACAACC
>WGNM01000027.1 GCA_016124575.1 Cryomorphaceae bacterium | reverse complement strand
GTCTTTTCGTACATTGCTCTCAGGTCGTGCATGGTGCTCAATGTTTTGATTTTCGTACCTTTAAAATACTGAATACCAATACATTGCACGACCTTTTCATCATTTATTTATTCATATATTCAGTAGCACAACGCGTTATTGTGAATGATCCATTTTGTGTGCAAACAACTTGGGATAATTTCTGCCAGAACGCCTTCAACATATGCATACCATCTGGTTGTACCGATGCGAATGCTTGTAATTTTGACCCGACCGCAGTGAACAACGACGGAAGCTGCTCATATGGGACAAACCTGCAAATTATATCAATCTCATTATCAAACATAAACTGCGCTGGTGGTCAGTTACTAGACGTAACAGGTATCGACCTTTGTGGTATTGTATCTGTCAGCATTCTCGGTCAAGAACTGACCTTTACCTCATTTAGCAATACCCATCTGCAATGCATTACACCGCCAGGTTCAGGAAACACTGATTTAAAAATCACAACCTTGGCGGGAATCACCTCATTTCCAATATCTTACAACCCTCCTATTTTCAGCTCTATAGCGCCATTGAATCTAAATTGCTCTGGAGGGACCTCAATTACAATAGTGGGATCAAACTTATGCAACGCAACGGTTCTATTCAATGGTAATATAACAGCTGTTTCCTTCAACAGTTCCACCGCAATCATTTTTTTTAGTCCACCAGGAAGCGGAATTGCAAACATTGAAATCGTCACGCCAACAGGAAGTTTTCAAACAAACATTGCTTATAATGCTCCACAAATTTCAGCAGTTAGCACAAGTTCTATCGCATGCGATGGAAGTTTCGTTTTGGATATAGTGGGCAGCAATTTATGCAATGCGCAGGTTTTCATCGGCACTGAACAAGCTAATGTTCTGACCAACACGGCTACTGTGATTCATTGCACTACAACACCTGGCACAGGTAGTGTCAGCTTAACAATTGTAACGCCTTCAGGAATTTCAAATGAGCTGACATTGAATTACATAGCACCTGCATTAACGGGGCTAAGCATAGCTAATTTTGACTGCCTTGGCGGACAAAGCTTAGTGATTTTAGGTAGTAATTTATGTGAGTCAATATTGACTATTGGTGGAATACCGGTGCCAATTAATTCAAACTCATCGACACAAATTTCAGCAACGATACCCCCTGGTAGCGGGGATGCTTCTGTAGTAGTAACATCTGCCTCAGGAGTATCGAATACACTGAACGCACAATACAGTCCACTCGGCTGTACAGATGCTAGTGCATGTAATTTCGATCCATCTGCAAACTGCGACGATGGAAACTGTTTGTATCTTGATTGCAATGGTGATTGCGGCGGACTAGCTATTCTGGATGATTGCAATAACTGCATCGTTCCAGACATTTCAGAATTCGTTAATACTTTCACAGCGTTGGCCCAGGAACAATCCTTCACAGTACCACAACATGTAGACAGAATAATTGTTGAATTGTATGGCGCGTCAGGTGGTCAAGATTTTGGCGCCTCCCTTACTGACCCAATTGCTAATGGCGGATTAGGCGGTTATGTTTATGGTGAAATGGATGTTAACAGCAATATCTTTTTTATCAACGTCGGAAGACGCGCAAATTCATACAATGGCGGTGGAGGAGGATTCCAAAGCATTGGTGGAGGAGCGTCTGATATTCGCCAAGGAGGTAATGCACCGCAAGACCGCATTGTTGTAGCCGGTGGTGGAGGCGGAGGGCGTTTCAATGGTATTGCGTTTCAAGGCGGTGCAGGAGGTGGTTTTATAGGCGGAGATGGGAATGGGCCTGCTGGAGAAGCTGGTACTGGAGGCAACCAGTCTGCTGGAGGCACTGGACTTTCAAATGGGAACGGATCTTCTTTTAGTGGTGGTTTTGGTCAAGCCGGCGGCGGTGGAGGCTGGTTTGGTGGCGGAGCGGGGCAAGATGGCTCTGGGGGTGGAGGTTCATCTTATCTTGGGAACCTTGAGAATGCCTATACTTCTGCAGGTGTAAATGATGGTGAAGGTTATGTTATCATCAAATACTACCTCGTTGAATATTCCGAAGGCTGCATCCAAGGTTGCACCTCCAGCCTAGCTGTCAACTTCGATTCTCATGCTACCTCTGACAACGGCAACTGCATTTTTGTAGGTTGTAATGATCCATTGGCGAATAATTACAATTCATTACCGACATTGAATGACGGTAGTTGCATATACAACGAAGGTTGCACTTATCTCGAAGCAACAAACTATCAGAGCTTAGCTGTTTTAGACAACGGTACTTGCACTTTTGAAACAAGTCCGGCTTGTGTTGGCGATTTAAATGGTGATGGGGCTGTAAATGGGGCTGACTTGCTTAGTTTTCTCGGGGCATTCGGAACCGTTTGCAACTAAATTCTATTTAAATTTCTCAAATTACTTTCTAGTTATACGCATGCTGATAACTTTTTTACTGACAAGAAAAAAAACGACCTCAAAATCATCTTATCCGTTTTCCTATAAAACCATTTTTATACAATTGCGGATAACCTCGCTGAACAATTGAAAAGAATGAAAAAACGACCCCTAATAAACTATGAAGTTCAGGCAGGAAACTTGGTTCATCCGCTTATCAAAGAATAGATCAAACTCTATCAACTGCTACTTTGTAAGTCGGGTCTTCAAGCACGTTGACGTCAATAATCGCATCTGCGTTTGAAAGCAAAAGCAAACAATCGGGACTGAGGTGCTTTAGATGGACGGTCTTACCTAGTTTCTGGTATCGCTCAGTGAGTTTGTTTAGCGCTTCAATTGCAGACATATCAACAACTCGGCTTTCAGCGAAATCGATTATTACCTCTTGGGGGTCATTTTGAACGTCGAATTTCTCATTGAACATCTGTGTGGATCCAAAGAAAAGTGGTCCGTATATCTCGTAATGCTTGACTCCATTATCATCCACAAATTTTCTTGCTCGTATGCGTTTGGCGTTGTCCCATGCGAAAACTAGCGCTGCTATTATCACACCGACAATCACCGCCAAGGCCAAATTGTGAAGGAACACAGTTACTAAGGTTACCACCACCATTACAAAAATATCAGACTTCGGCATTTTATTGAACGTCTTTAGGCTGGCCCATTCAAAGGTACCTATCGACACCATGATCATCAGCCCCGTGAGGGCGGCAATTGGTAATTTCTCAATCAATGAGGAACCAAACATGATGAAAACGAGCAACATAACTGCTGCCACAATACCTGATAATCTTGCCCTAGCGCCAGAGGAGATATTGATTAAACTCTGTCCGATCATAGCACAGCCGCCCATTCCTGAAAACAATCCTGAAAGTATGTTTGCTGTTCCTTGTGCCACCGCTTCTTTATTTCCGCGACCTCGCGTTTCTGTAATCTCATCGATTATATTCAACGTCAACAAACTTTCAATCAAGCCGACCCCGGCCACAATTGCTGCAAATGGGAAAACAATCGCTAAAGTTTCAAAATTGAACGGAACAATTGGAATATGAAAAGGTGGAAAACCACCGCTGATGGATGCAATATCACCGACTGTTTTTGTGTCGATATTGAACATTGTCACCAAACCAAAAATCACCAAAATGGCCGTCAGTGCCGCTGGCACTACCTTCGTGAGTTTCGGCATAAGCCAAATGATCAGCATCGTTAGAACAACTAAGCCTAGCAGAATTAGCAGCGGAGTACCGGTCATCCAAGAGCCGTCATTGTTTTTGAATTGATCTAACTGAGACATGAAAATGATGACTGCCAGGCCATTCACAAACCCGAAGATAACAGGATGTGGCACCAAGCGCATGAACTTACCCAATCGCAAGACACCGGCTAAAACTTGAAGAATACCGGCTAAAATAACCGTTGCAAAAATGTATTCTACTCCATGAGATTTTGCCAAAGCGACAAGAACGACAGCCACAGCGCCCGTGGCTCCAGATATCATTCCTGGCCGACCGCCCAATATGGCCGTTACCAGTCCCATCATAAAAGCTGCGTACAAACCTGTTAATGGCGATAGTCCAGCAATAAAGGCGAAAGCCACCGCTTCAGGCACCAAAGCCATTGCAACAGTAAGCCCCGAAAGGATTTCATTCTTATAATCAACTTTTTGTTGGAGGTCGAACAAGTTGAGGTACTTTTTCATGCGCTTTAATGACATTGACTTCAGAGTAACTGAGCGTCCAATTAAACCAGCAAAGAATTTCACTGGCTTTTTTTCCCTAAAAAGAGGGCGCAAAATTACGTCAATTTGTTAAAACGACAGCTACTGCATCGCAACGCATGGACATCCGCCGATTTAGGCGAAATAAAAAAGGCACACCACGTTTGGCATGCCTTTTAACCACTTAATCAAGGAAACAAATCTTAATTTCAGATTTGATCATTAAACTTTTGGAAGTCTTCTTAGCTTCATTTAGGAGGATTTTGAGCTCTTCAACTGAAGCATTGAGCTCTTCAACTCTCTTTCGAGAGTGCGTTTCTTCTTTACCATGCCGTTCTTTGTAACTCAAAACCTCAACGGTGTGATGGTTTATTTTGTCGTTTAACAAGGTCAAAAGAATGCTAGTTGCCTCTGCGGACGTGAACTGACCATCTATCAGTTTGACATTTACCTCTTCTTTCATCAGTCTATAATTAAATCACTTTGAAGATTGATTCGACCATCTGCATTCTTCAAATACTGCCTTACTTCGTGCAGATCTTGCTGTAGCTTTCTGATTCGATTCTCTCTCATTTTTATATCTTCTTCATTATCCGATGCATTGATTTTTCCTTCGTGAAATTTGATTTTCGCATCCACGATGCGGATGAGAAGTTCTGCTGCATCGGCCGAAGAATATGCACCTTTGATGATCTCTATTTTCATAATTCCAACTATTGCCCCTGTCCGAGTGAATATGCATCAACACCTTCAAACATGTACAAATTCTCAGTTTTCACTGCATCGATTTCATTCGATAGCGCATTCGATAGCAGACGAATAATTGCTTCTTTCTCTAGCACTTTTTGTCCATTTGGTTTGAAACGACATCTCCAGTGGTCGGTGCAAAATGTTTCAGAAAAACCTTCTGGCCAAACCTTGATTCCTCTGTTGGTGATCATAGTGAGTTCGATACCAGGCACCACCATGCCATTCAGTTTTGCCGCCAGCTCGTCTGGATTTGACCCCTGCCAGTGCACGAAAACATCTACGCCCACCAATTCTTTTTTGGCAGGAGCCTTTCTTTGATACTTCGGAATGCGAATGGCAGATTGGTTGTATTTCACAGACTTCAGCACATTCGGCTTTTGGCCTAGATTTGCAATTACAGCGTCTGCAAATTCTTTCGTCCCAACTTTTTGCGTAGAAACACCATCGGTGAAGATATCGTACGTATGAATTCCATCTTCGATTGTCTTTAGCCATGCATTCTGAACCTTCTCTGCCACTTCACCTTGTCTGATGTGATTCAGCATCATTAAAGCCCCTTGCAACAAACCAGAAGGATTTGCCATGTTTTGACCCGCACGACGCGGTGCTGAGCCGTGAATAGCTTCAAACATTGCACACTCTTCTCCAATGTTCGCGGAGCCTGCTAGACCTACTGATCCTGCGATTTGAGCTGCGACATCAGACAACACATCACCGTATAGGTTCGGCATTACAATTACATCAAAAGTTTCAGGAGTATCAGCAAGCTTAGCAGCGCCTATATCGATTATCCAATGTTCATTTTCAATTTCAGGATACTCGGCAGCTATCTCATCAAACACCTTATGAAACAAACCATCTGTTTGCTTCATGATATTATCTTTCGTGAAACAAGTAACCTTCTTTCTGTCGTACTGTTTCGCGTACTCGAACGCATAGCGCACTATTTTTTCACAACCCGGACGAGAGATAAGCTTTAAGCACTGCACCACCTCATCGGTTTGCTGGTGTTCAATTCCAGCATACAGGTCTTCTTCATTTTCGCGCACGATCACCACATCCATAATCGGGTGTTTCGTTTGAACGAAAGGATGCAGACTCAAACAAGGTCGAACGTTCGAATACAATCCTAAGAACTTACGAGTAGTAACATTCAAGCTTTTATATCCACCACCTTGAGGAGTTGTGATAGGCGCTTTTAGAAAAATTTTATTTCTACGGATTACATCCCAAGACTCTTTTGAAATACCTGCTGCATTGCCAGAAAGGTATACCTTCTCTCCTACCTCAATCTCTTCTACTTCAATTTTTGCTCCTGCCGCCTGAATTATTCTTAACGCTGCGTCCATAATTTCCGGACCGATACCATCGCCTTTGGCTACCGTGATTTTCGTCATACCTGTGAAATTTATTTCGGCAAAGCTAGAGCGCCTATTTCATATGTTTTTATTTATCTTTGATATGCATTACATTAATATTATTTATGAATTACACATTGCATCAGCTCCAGGTATTTCTGAAAGTAGCGAAAACAAGAAGCATTACACGAGCTGCCGAAGAGATGCATTTGACGCAGCCTGCAGTATCGATTCAATTGAAGAACTTACAAAATCAGTTCGAAATTCCGTTAACTGAGGTAATTGGAAGGCAATTGTACATTACCGATTTCGGACAAGAAATAGCGGAAATGGCGGAGCGCATAATAAATGAAGTTTATGCCATTAACTACAAGACACTCGCGCACAAGGGTCAGTTAACGGGCAGATTGAGAATCTCGAGCGTGTCTACCGGGAAATACATCATCCCCTATTTTCTGTCTCCATTTATGCATCTCAATTCAGGAATCGAACTCGCTTTGGATGTAACAAATCGTTCGACGGTAATAGAGGATTTGCGGAATAACAAGGTTGATTTTGCTGTGATGTCTATTTTACCCGACCAACCTGAATTGGAGGTTATCACATTACTTCCGAATCATCTCCATCTTATAGGATCTAAAGAAGCGATTGCAAAGCGGACCAATTTCGAACTCAATGAACTACCACTTGTGTTTCGGGAACACGGTTCTGGGACAAGACATCTGATGGAAAAGTACTTTTTAGAGCTGGATGTTACTGTTCGGAAAAACATCGAATTGAAATCCAACGAAGCAGTTAAGCAAGCTGTTTTGAGCGGGTTGGGGTTTTCGATTCTACCGATTATTGGATTGAAAAATGAACTTTCACTGGGAGAATTGCAAGTAATCCCGATGAAAGGATTTCCTTTGATCTCGAGTTGGTACCTTGTATGGTTGAAAAAGAAGAAACATTCTCCGGCAGCAGAAGCCTTTAAGAAATTCGTTTTAAAATCAAAAGAAGACATCGTATCGGCAAAGTTCGCATGGTCAACAAAATATTGAACCAATGAAAAAGACACCATCAAACTACATCGAAATAAACCGTGCGTCGTGGAATGCGCGTACTGCCGTTCATATCGATTCTGACTTTTACGATATGCCTAGCTTCCTGTCTGGAAAATCAACCTTAAAGGACATTGAGTTGGAATTGCTTGGCGACGTTGAAGGAAAGGAAATATTGCATCTTCAATGTCATTTTGGACAAGACACCTTATCGCTAGCGCGGATGGGAGCGAAATGCACCGGCGTTGACCTATCGGATTCAGCCATTACAAAAGCCACCGAGTTGAATGAAACACTTGAATTGGATGTGAATTTCATTTGTTGTGACGTGTATCGTTTACCGGAGGAGCACAACAGACAATACGACATTGTTTTCACCAGCTACGGTACCATCGGTTGGTTACCTGACCTCGACAAGTGGGCGAGTGTAATCAAGCACACATTAAAACCGGGTGGTCGTTTCCTTATTGTCGAGTTCCACCCAGTGATTTGGATGTTCGACAACGACTTCACAAAAGTCGCTTACAACTATTTCAACACCGACCCCATCATCGAGACCGAGACAGGAACATATGCCGACAAGACGGCAGCCATAAAGCAAGAATACATCACATGGAATCATCCATTGAGTGATGTATTCACAGCTTTGCGCAACCAAGGCCTACACATCCAAACGTTTAAAGAATTCGACTATTCGCCCTATGATTGCTTTGCAGGGACAAAAAAAATTGGAGATAGTCAATACATCATTGAGAAACTTGGAAAACATATTCCCATGACATACGCCATCGTTGCGTCGAACTAAAACACAAAGCGATTGGTATCTGAAAATTCAGGTTACACATGAAAAATCACCGATTGAACGGCTGTAACACCGAATGCTCAATTGAATTACAAACTCCCAGGCTAAGTAGAATACCTTTGCATCACAATTAAGAAACAAACCTTATGAGAAACCTATTCATTCTATTATTCGTTGTTGTGATTTCATTGGGTGCAAAAGCCCAAGCATCTTTACCTGAAGGTGACCTACAAGTTAATGCTGGTTTAGGTATTACAAATTTAGCCTTTCCACTAAGCATTGGAGTCGACTACGGATTGATGCCTGATATTACTGTCGGGGGAGAGATGAATTTTTGGAGTTATAAGAACAGGGTCATTTTTTCAGATTATCGCTTCACTGTTATAGGATTTTCTGTAAACGGAAACTACCATTTGAATACACTTGCTGACCTTCCTTCAAATGTAGATGCTTATGCTGGATTGAACCTTGGCTTCTATGTATTATCGAGTAGCTTTGCTGGTGCTAACGATTCCAATCTAGGAATTGGTGGACAATTTGGTGGTCGCTATTTCTTTTCAGACAAAGCTGCTTTTCTTCTCGAAGTTGGAGGCGGTACATATTTTTCAACGGCTAAAGTTGGCATAACATTCTTGCTTTAATTCACTTTTATAGCAAACAAGAGCAAAGCCAACTTCACGATGGCTTTGTTAATTTATAGCATTTTATTTGCCTTTCAAGAGATTGATGGTTACAGTCGCCAATTCTGAATCTGGGAATTTTGACGAAAACCTTCCATCCGGATAAAGTCCTGCTTCTCCCGCAACCTTTAGAAACACCTCCGGTTCCACTATATATTGGTCAGAGAACCCATGCGTTGCATCGTAAGCCGTGGCTGGGGTAATTCCTATGTTTTTCGCTGTTATTTCTGGGGGAATGGTATGAAGTTCGATCACAAGCAATCCGAATTTCTGAACATAAGGCGCCCATTTTTTGAAGTGAGCCAATAGATTATCTTCGACAGCATTGTTAGCGATTCGCGCACCTCTATGCACAAAAGCACCTGTTGACAGACTTTCTCTATTCGCAGTATGTTCAATAGGATCTTCCCAAATACGGTTGTGATCGAGGAAAGTGCGAACATTTAAGAGAGTTCCAAGATCGATTCCGTAGTTTTCTTTTAAGTCAGCCGCTAGCAGATCTGGCCGACCGATATCACCCCAAACAACCTTTGCCCAGATATCGGCTTTGATGAGATTCGCCCTTGTAATTTTCAGAGCTGCTTCATTGTAATCAGCGCCAACTAGGAAAAGAGGATATTCATCAAGTATTTTACCTCTACTTGTCCGTTGTTCAATGACTTCAAACAAATGTTCGAGAAAAGCACCATTTCCGCACCCCATGTCGAGTATCCCCTTCGGTTGATCTTCGATAGGGCGGTTAAACAGTTCAATAACGATTTCATCAATTCTTTTGAAGTAAGTAGCGTGAGCGCCACCACTTCCCCACACGTTCATAGCACGATCCACATGCTTTTCATCTTCGCCATCCGACAGTTCTCTGAGTTTCTTGGCGTCGCCAAAGATAAAATCTTGAGCATGTCTGAACATCGGTAAATAAGAAACCGTGACACCATATGAACTTGCTCTGCGAGCGAAGAATAGTCCACGATCCGTGAATTGAAAGGTTTCATTTTTTTGCTTAAACCAACCCAAGTAAGAGAAGAATTTCAGCAGTTTATGGAAACTTTCAGGATTTTCGTGGTATTCATCGGCCCGGAAAGAGGCCTCCATAAAATATTTATGGAACATCCCACCCATACCCAGATGGACGATTGTTGGTCCTATCAGCGCCCCTTCTATGTGCTTCAGCACTTGATTTTGCACCTCTTGTTCAATTTGACCCGAGCCAGATGGAAGTCCGAAATTGTTTTGATAATTCACACAAATCTTCTCCATCGCGTTGAAGGCATCTACTGAAAACTTTCTGGGATGGTGTTTTCCAGAGATTGTCATTAGGTCAACGATGTCTGTGTAGAGATAAAACAGTGAGAAAGCGATCTCAGATTTTTGGTTACACGCGTATTGAACTTGGTTTGTTTCGTTATTCACGATTTGGTTTAACCAACCTTGAGAAGCAAGCACACGCAGTGCAACGTTCAGATAGCCCTCATTTGCTTTGAATTCGGCAGCGAGGTCAGACACATTTACAATTCCTTTCTGGAGAATAGAGGCAGTGACATTGTTGTTGTGAAGGGCGAAAGCTATCGGGGCTGTGACGATACCATCGAGGTGGCGGAAAATGTCGGCGCGGAGGGCGGATTGTTCTGGTTTTGAAAGCATGGATGAAAAATAGTGATAAAAGCAAAAGTAGAGAACCATTTTATCCGCAGTGTTATAAAATTCGAATTATACGATTGCGGATAGGCTAATAAATGCAGCCTCAAAACCATAATTCCGACACACACAAAATTCTAGCTTACATCCACAAAGTCGCTGTCAAACCTGCATTCTTCTGTCCTACATTCGTGCAAACTAGAACACAAAATGGACCTTCAGACCTTAAAAAAAATCGCAGAAAATGAAGACGATTCTCGCGAATACTTCAAAACATTGCGTGAAAAAACCGGAATTCAATGTTCAGGATGCAAATCTAAAAGCCATTATTGGTTTCAATCATCTTGGCAGTGGAAATGCAAAAAATGCTCAAAGCCCATAACCTTGAAAAGCCAGACCATATTGATGCACAGTAATTTACCGATAAGTACATGGTTCAAAGCTATTTTAATTTTGAGCTCATCAAAGGCTAACATATCAGCATCAGAAATGCAACGCAGACTAAACATGAAACGCTATGAAAGCGTGTGGTTTATGATGCATAAACTGAGACTTGCTATGGGACAAACGCTCATTAAAATGGTTGAGTTCAATCTATTTGAAGTTCAAGCCGAACTGTGTGCAAATGTGTCGTTAATCGGGAAAAGACCGAAAGGTAAAACCCCGCAGAAGGTAACCATTGCATCAGCTTTGAGAACTTTCCAAAAAGAAAATCCAACGACGGTGCATCGACCAATTCTAATTCATTCTCAAAAGAACTATAAATGGGAACAAGAGTTGAATTTGAAAGACAAAAGCATGGCACGACGAAGATATTTCCTCAAAAAACTAAACCGGCATTCACGACACTCAGTGCCCAAAATCGATTTGAAAAAATCACGAAAAGAAGGAGCTCTTGTCGGTATTCTCGAGAATTTTCAATCGAAAATCTCAACTATCCATTTCGGTGTAGCAATGCCGTATGTCCAGAAATATCTCGATGAGTTTTCATTCTTTGGAATATTTGATACCGTTCGAAAATTCGAAGTTGGCATCACCTTCAGTCTGCTTAATGAATCATGGGGAATTCCCTCGAGTTAGTAACCCAAGAAAGAGTGTTTTTTGGAGCGTCATGAATGGCTGAGTTATACATCTTCGCCTTTCATCATCTTGTTCCAATACAAACTTGGTAAAATATACTTCTTCAACATCCACAAACGCCAATGCTCTTTGTTTGAATTAAAAACAAGCATTTGTTTTAGTTTCGGATCAGGGATAAAGTTGTTTTGGTAATCGAATTCAGCTAGCACCATTTTGCCATAACCGGTAACCAATGGACAAGATGAATAGCCGTTGTATGTTTTTGCACCAAGTCTTTGATGACTTAATATTTGACGCACATTATCGACAACAACTGGCACTTGTTTGCGTATTGCAGCTCCTGTTTTTGCAGTCGGAAGTGCGGCCACATCGCCTAGTCCAAAAATGTTCTGATACGTTTTATGTTGTAGTGTGCCTGTATCAACATTTAACCAACCCGCCTCATTCACCAAAGAGGATTCTTTGATAAACTTAGGTGCTGTTTGCGGTGGGGCCAGGTGAAGCATATCAAATGGCATTTCAATACTGCTCGAGCCAGACAATGTCTCTTTCAAAACATTCCCTTCATTCACAACACACTGATTTTCACTAGGCGCCACGCTTTTAAAAGTTACTATTCTGTTCTCTCCGTCTATCTTGACTGGTGCATAAAAAGGTTTGAAATGAATATTGTAGCGGTGGATTACTTCCATAAGAGTTTCTGCAATAGGCTTCACACCAAAAATCACAGAGCCTGGCATAGCTAAAACAACATTCGTTTTAGACTGTAAGTCATTTTTCCTAAAATAATCGGCAGCCATATATGCCATCTTCTGAGGCGCTCCTCCACATTTTATAGGTGTTGTAGGCTGAGTAAAAACAGCATTGCCACCTTTAAAATTCTTTAGCACTTCCCATGTATGTTCTGGGTTGGTGTAATTGGAACATACTACACCTTTCCCTAAAGATTCTGTAAGCCCCTCAATTAAAGAAGTATCCATAACCAAACCGGGGGCTACAACAAGGACTTCATAGTTCAGTTTTAATCCTGATTTCATGGTTATGGCATTTTCTTCGGGCTGAAAACTATCGGCATACTCTTTAATCCAACTTACCCCACTTGGCATAACAGAAGACATAGGTCTTTCAGTTTTCGCCATGTCATAGGTACCTGCACCTACCAATGTCCATGCTGGCTGATAAAAATGTTTATCTGACGGTTCTATTATCGCGATATCGAGTTTTGAATCTTTCTTCAATAGTTGAGAAGCTACCATAATACCGGCAGTTCCACCTCCGATAATAACAATTTGATGATTTGACTTCATTTGATGGCGGGTTATAAATTGAGTGTAAGCAACGAAAAGTAATTGAGGCGATTTGTAACTTATATCACACTGGAAAATTTGACCACAGCCCCCCTATCCGCATTTGTATAAAATGTATTTTACAGAAAGGCGGATAAACTGCTTGCAGTTCAGGCTGTTTGCGCCTATTTCACTGAAAAACTAGACTCCAGCTCCCTCCCTATCCGCATTTGTATAAAATGTGTTTTACAGAAAGGCGGATAAACCTACCTCTGGTTATCGCTGGTTACCTCTGTTTACACCAAAAATCACTGAAAAACTAGACCCCAGCTTCCCCCTATCCGCGATTGTATAAAATGTGTTTTACAGAACTGCGGATAAACTATCTTAGTTTTTCCAAAATCATCACTCTATGTGCGGCCTCCTCGCCTTCTCATCCCAATCCCAAATCTCGCCCAGTATTCTTTCTACCCTGTTCGCTCTCAACGAATCGCGCGGCACCGACTCTGCCGGATTCTTCGCTGAAACGATTTCACAATATCCTCACATCTCGAAAGCACTCGGCCCTTTCTCCAAATCGCTCGCTTTGTCGTTCAACCCGCCCCCTACTAACCTGTTTATCGGACATACCAGAGCGGCTAGTGTGGGAAATGTGTCTATCGAAAATGCTCACCCTTTTCATTTCGGCGATGTTATCGGTGCGCACAATGGTACAATATCTAACTTCAAAAACTTGATCGATCACTACGCACTTCTGAATAATGCAGTCTTCAATCATGAAAACCTAAATATCGACTCGAAAGTGATTTTTGCTGCGCTAAATGAATTCGATGATTATCGTATCCTTACAGACATCGAAGGAGCTGCCGCACTGATCTGGCGCGACAAACGAAATGAGCTTCCCTATCTAAACGTATGGAGAAATGTTGAACGTCCGCTGCACTATGGTTTCATGCCAAATACTCCCGATATGTACATTTCTTCTGAAGATGCAGCTCTCGTTGAAATCGGTTGCGTCAATATATCTGATTTCAACCCGTTCACGCTATATCAAATTCATGAAGGAAAAATAATAAGCTCTAGAATCACCAAGATGTGAACTATTTAAAAAGCATGAAAATAAACACAACCATGGCGACCAAAAAAACGATCTTCACAATCTTCAAAACAATAGCACTACGCTGTTGATTCTGATCCGATTCAAAAGCGGTCTGCTCCATCAAGTTTTCGCCATCCTCATATCCGTCTTCTACCAATATGCGATAAGCAAACGCTGCTCGGTCAGCTTCAACAAATAACTTTATTCCGCCAATGGCATTCGAATAAAAATTCAAGACCTGAACCGTTAATTCATCCTCCAATTTTACCTCTATGCCTCTGCTCTCAAGTGCCAATTTTGCCATATAAGCTTCCTGCGGCATTGTAAAGGTCCTCATCAATACGGGGTGTTTCATGTCCTTAAGGTACAATTTTATGGCGTATTCACCCACTCTCTGACGTTGCCGCGCTCATCCCAAACTTTCAATTCAAATCGCTTGGTACTCGATGTTATCTTCCGATCACTGGCGTCATACCACAACAAGGCTCGCTTAGGATCCCAATGCATTCGCACCCACTCTCCGTCTGCCTTGGCCTCATAATGAGATATCCCCGATAAATTATCCGAAATATTAAATGAAATCTGAGCTTTGTCTCCAGTCTTTGGCAAAACAAATTCTCGCTGCTTTATGGTCGGCGATATGTCGTCTATCCCAACACAATAAACTCCAAACTCTTTGGTTTCCAATATCATCCACCCTAACTTATAATCTCCTCCTAACGATATATACTTTGAGCCGTCATACCGCATTATTACCAATTTATCTTCTTTCCCAGCCGCTACTTCTCTGGTCTTTATTTTAATGACATACGTATCCTGCAATGGGGTCATCCTGTCGCCAATCTCGTACAACATTGAATACAAGGTGGCCTCTCCTTTGCGAGGCGCAATCCATACGTAGGCGTCGTCATACAATCTGCCTTCTGGCATATAAATATTGCAACTATCTGTCCGCAAGGTATTTACAACATCATACTTGAATTTCTTTACTCCCCGAGGTGATAAATCAGTGTGTGCACTTTGTGCTTTTCGCCTCACGCGGCGGATGTCAATGCTGCAGCTCGATTTGTTGCCGTGCACGTCTTTAACTTCTACTGCTAAGGTGTGAACTTGGTCGTCTTGCAGCTGAATCTGTCCGTTATCTCGTATGGTCTTATAAATGGGCAACCTGTTGTATGGAAGTCTGTAGGTTTTGTGCACGCTAGACTTCTTCTTTTTGAATGCGGGATACAGGGCATGGGCGTTGAGAAAACGGTTGGCTGAAAAATCAAGGATGTCCATTTCTTGTTTGTAAACTTCTTCTCCGTCCAATCTCATAACTATGGAGTAAATACCACACAGATTTGAATTGCCATCCAAAACGTCGATGGTGTGAATACCTAGGCCTATCGGACCCGATATGTCTATCACTCCTTTCTGCTGAAGGGTCACTTTGCCGGTTGTATTCACGGTTGGTAAATAAAGCTCTTGACTACTACCAGCAACTTCACTGGTGTCAGCTACGGGTATCACATACAATCCTTTGATAACGGGTGCCTGATGATCGGCAACAGCAAAATCCCATAACAATGGATTCAAGGGGAACTCTGTAGCAGTTTCTCTTATTTCATAGTGCAAATGCGGACCCCCGCTGCTGCCTGAATTGCCACTCCGTCCTATCACTTCTGATGAATCAACGAAAAGTGTATTCGGTTCGGGGTACCATTCTATTTCCCAGGTCTGCCGCCTGTACTGCTCGGCTTTCAATAGTGAATCGATCTTGGGACTGAACGACTGCAGGTGGGCATATACTGTGGTCAATCCGCTCGGATGGTCAATGTACAAGGCATTCCCAAATCCATAGGGCCCTACTTTTACTCTGCTTACTGTCCCTGCCTGCGATGCATACACTTTCAATCCTTCTTTCCCCTGGGTCTTGATGTCCAAACCGGTGTGAAAATGATTGCTGCGGAATTCTCCGAAGTTGCCACTGAGGTTCAATGGTATGTCCAAAGGTGATCGCAATCCTGTCCGTGTCCCTTGCTGGGCCGATGTTTCCAAAATTGCGGATATACTTAGTAAGACGAAGATTGTTCTCATCACTCCCATAACGCGAAAATAGGCTGCTACTTTATCTACATCCGCTTGAATTGCCTAAAGTTGTTGACACTTCGCTATTTATCGGTACTGGTTTCTGATGCCTTCTCACTCGCTTCTGGCTGATAAATCTTAGGGTATCAAGTTGTTTAGACTTATTAACGCGCTGCGGTTAAGGGGATTTGTAAATTCATTCCTGTAAATCACAAATTCATTCTTACTTTTGCATGGGTCGTTAGACTTTTTACGAATTAGATGAACCGCTTAGTCTCCGATATTAAACACCATGTCTCTAGCTTGCTGGATGAACGTTTGATGCTTCAAAGTAAAATTGAAGAATTGAATGCCCAAGTTGATGATCTGCGTCTGTCGCTGATGAATAAGGAACGTGAAATCGAGGCGTTAGAAGAATCTAACAAAACCCTAAAAATCGCTAAAACATTGACCGGCACTGAAGAACATTCTGATGCTAAACAAAAGATCAATGAGTTGGTGAGAGAAATCGACAAGTGTATTGCGCTCCTTCATAAATAAACACGCATGAGTGAGTTGTCTATCAAAGTGAAAATAGCCGGACGGCAATATCCTCTCACTATAAAACGTGATGAGGAGGAACTGATCCGTGAAGCCGCGAAAAAGGTAGACGATAACGTGAAATTCTTTCAGGAAAACTACGCAGTGAAAGATCGTCAAGATCTTATTGCCATGACTGCCCTCCAAATGGCCACTTTGGCGCTGAAAGCTCAAAAACAACCGGTAGATAACTCCCTACTATCCGAGTTGGAAGATATACGCAAACAACTACAAGATGCTCTCGCCTAACTTAATGTGTCTGATGTGCCACATTTAGAACTTGTATGGAATTATTACCAATAGCCATTGGGGCTATAGCAGGAGTAGTGATAGGTACCGGACTGGCCTACCTTCTCTTCACCAAACTACTCGATAAAAAAGCCCAAGAAATCGTCCGCGAAGCCGAAGAAAAAGGCGAAAATGTTAAACAAGCCAAAATACTTCAAGCAAAAGAGAAATTCCTCGCGCTGAAAGAAGAACATAGCCGAGAATTAAAGGAAAGAAACAAAAAAGTTCAGTCTGGCGAAGACCGCATTAAAGCACGCGAATCACAGCTCTCTAAGCAAATTGAACAAAACAAACGCACCGAAACTGATCTGCAAAAGGTGCGCGAAAACCTCTCAAAACAATTAGAAATTGTTGAGAAAAAACAAGGCGATCTCGAAAAAGCTCACCTGAAATCTGTTGCCATTCTCGAAGAAATCAGCGGTATCTCTCAAGAAGAAGCTAAGGCTAAACTCATGGACGAGCTCAAACAAGAAGCCCGCGCCATGGCTAGCCACCAAATTCAAGAAATACTCGATGACGCAAAGCTGAAAGCAAACGCTGAAGCGAAAAAAATCATCATTCAGTCTATCCAACGCGTTGCCACTGAACACGCTATCGAAAACTCGGTTTCGGTATTTAATATCGAAAACGACGATATCAAAGGTCGTATCATTGGTCGTGAAGGAAGAAATATCCGTGCAATAGAAGCAGCTACTGGTGTTGAAATCATTGTCGACGACACTCCTGAAGCTATCATCCTCTCTTGCTTCGATCCTGTGCGACGCGAAATCGCGCGATTGTCAATGCACCAATTGGTGAGCGATGGTCGTATCCACCCCGCTCGTATCGAGGAAATTGTAAACAAAACACGCAAAAACATCGAAGAAGAAATCATGGAGGTCGGTAAACGTACCTGCATCGATCTGGGTATTCACAACCTGCACTCTGAATTGATCAGAATGGTTGGACGTATGAAATACCGCTCTTCTTACGGTCAAAACCTTTTGCAACACTCACGCGAGGTAGCTAACCTATCGGCTGTAATGGCTGCCGAACTCGGACTAAACGCGAAAGCAGCGAAACGAGCTGGACTATTACACGATATCGGTAAGGTGTTCGATGAAGAATCTGAAATGCCGCACGCTGTGCTCGGTGCTAAACTGGCTGAGAAATACGGTGAAAAACCAGACATCATCAACGCCATTGGTGCGCACCACGATGAAATGGAAATGACAACCCTGCTTTCTCCTATCATCCAGGTGTGTGATGCCATCTCTGGTGCTCGACCAGGTGCCCGACGAGAAGTGGTTGAAAGCTACATCCAACGCTTGAAAGACCTCGAAAACTTGGCTCTAGAGTTTCCAGGGGTAACGAAGTCGTACGCTATTCAAGCCGGACGTGAACTGCGTGTTATGGTAGAAAGCGATCAAGTTACCGATCAACAAGCGGATCAAATCTCTTTCGATCTTTCGCAAAAAATTCAAACGGAAATGACCTACCCTGGTCAAATCAAAATTACGGTGATTCGCGAAAAACGAGCAGTAAACTACGCGCGATAATCCGCACAACGCAATGGAAAAAAGTCGGCCTGAGCCGACTTTTTTATGCTTTCTACTTTCCTCCAAGCTCGTCGAAAAAGGATTATTCGCTTTTCTTTTGAATGCACACAATTGAAAACCTATCTTCGCACAGCAATTCCCCGTGAGCATACGCGAAAAATTCATAAAATCATTTGGGTGGCAAGCGCTGAATGTCACAAGCCAGGTTATCCTGCAACTTGTCTTCATTTCTATACTCGCCCGCCAAATAAGTGAAGAAGCCTTCGGTGTCATGGCCATCGCTTTGGTGGTTGTCGGATTCATCGAAATATTCTCGCAAATAGGCATCGGCCCAGCGCTGATACAACGGAAAAACCTGACGCAAGAACACCTCAATGGCGCTTTCTTCATTTCAGTTATCCTGGGTATCTCTTTCACTTTGGGTATGTACCTCCTCGCACCATCGGTGGCTGAATACTACGAACACCCGCCCCTCACTTCTGTCTTAAGGTGGATCAGCTTGAGCTTCTTCATCTCCGCCCTCGCCATCGTGCCCAGAAGCATGATAATCAAAGAAATGGAGTTCAAAAAGCTGTTCTTCAGCTCAACAACTGCCATGACAATCGGAAACTTGGGCGTGGGTCTCGGCTTGGCATTCAATGGCTACGATCTGTGGGCCTACGTTTTCGCTCTGCTTTCTCAAAATACGCTGATGACGATTCTCTACTGGATTTACAAACCGGTTAAAATCGGCATGTCATGGAACTGGGAAACAACAAAAGATATGATCCGATACGGTGGCGGTAGCACGCTGTTCAATATGTTCAACTACGCTGCTACCAAAGTCGATACGCTGATCGTGGGGAAATATGCGCAAACTGATTTTGCCGTTGGCGATATGGACCGTTGGCGAAACACGGGAATCTACGATCGGTCGGTTTATCTCATGGGGCTGCCCATCACGGTACTCGGCAAACTGTCTGATAGTGTAATGTTCTCAGGCTTGTCGCAACTGCAAGACGATAAAGCACGCATGCAAAGGGCTTTCCTAAGCGCCGTTTACCACATCGCTATCTTGGTAATCCCAGGTAGTGTGTTTATGATCTTCTTCGCAGAACAAATAACGGTTCTCTTCCTCGGACCAAAATACCTCGACGCTGTGCCTCTGGTGCAAATCCTCTTCGCTACTGTCGGTTTCAGGTCGGTAATCAAAATCGCTGACTCTATCGTTCGCGCCATGGATCGGGTCTACACTGCCAGTCTTATCAAGGCTTCTTTCCTAATCTGCGTCGCTATCGGCACATATTTCGGTTTAAAAAGCGGACTGCATGGCGTGGCATGGGCGCTGGTGCTGGCTGTCGTTATCCAATTTGTATTGATCATGGGGTTCTCGCTTCATTTGGTCGACCTAAAACCAAACCGTCTGATCAAAAAATTTGTCCCCGCCTTGCTCATCAGCCTTGTCGTAGCAGTGTCTTCATACATTGCATTGAAAATAAACGGAAACATAGGCGACAATCAATTTGTTAAACTTTTCATGGGGCTATTCGTAAACATGCTTGCTCTCGGAATAGTCGCTTGGTTCGCACCTTTTGTCTTTAAACAGGGTAAAGACGATATCCTCGATGAATTGGCCTCACGTTTGCCTGTTCAAGCATTAAAAAAGCGTTGGAAAAAGTAAACATGTTGAACGGTTATCTGAAAATTCAATTTCTTTTTATTCCTCTCCTCTTGCTTGCGTTTGTTTCTTCGCAAGCGCAATCTTTCAATACGTCGCTGTCTGTGGCGATGCCCGAACTCTCAGGCTCTATTTTCATCAATGGCGCACACGGCACCGATGTGAATGTATCTGCAAGCATTGACTCACTGCCAAGTGGTGAGTGTTTAATTGATATTGCCCTGTCAGACAGCGCTTTAACTCACCTGCGCATGAATGTTTTCTTGATTGAAGGACAAGCTTATGCACTTTCCATTGCCAAGAGTCAAGATGAATTCATGGCCATCTTTGGTCTCTCAGGCGGTCAAGGCAGCGCCTTGGATGTCCAATCGTTCAATGCGCCAAATACGGCCTGTTCATTTCCATGCACCACTTCCCGATTGAACATCCTCAATCAACAAATCGAAGAAATTGCTTTTGAACGCCAACGCCTCAGTTTCATGAAGCGATCTGTTCCTGAATATTGTCTTACCACACAACAAATCGGTGAAGTTGCTCTCAATTTAGACGACGAAACCTACCGTTTGGATTTTCTGCTTTTTGCCTATGAATTCTGCTTCGATCAGCGAAATTTCATCCGACTCCAAGAGATGATCGTGCTTCAAAGAAACAAGCTGAAGTTTCTAAATCTGGTTGATTAGAACACTCGCTTTCACATCCCTGCCGTGCGCAGGAAAAAAAGAGGAAAAAAACACGATGTATTAACGTCTGGCCACGTTAAAATTCAGACTTTTGTGGTCAGAAAATTCACCCATGAATAAGGTACACAACTTCTCGGCAGGTCCTTGCATTCTGCCTCAATCAGTTCTCGAAGAAGCTTCACGCGCAGTGGTAGACTTCAACAACTCTGGACTTTCTCTCATTGAAATATCGCACCGCAGCAAACCTTTCGTTGATGTTATGGAAGAAGCGCGGTCTCTCGTGAAAGAGTTGCTCGAGCTGCCAGAACGGTACGAGGTGCTTTTTCTGCAAGGTGGCGCAACTTTAGGCTTTTTGACCACTGCTTACAACTACTTACCAGTAGGGGCAAAAGCTGCGTATATCGACACGGGCACTTGGGCCAGCGGTGCGATAAAAGAAGCGAAACTGCTTGGCGATGTCGATGTTATCGCCAGCTCTGCGGATTCTGGATACAACCACATCCCAAAAAACATTGTCGTTCCAAACGATGCTGCATACTTGCACTTCACTTCGAACAATACAATTTACGGTACACAGTTTCAGGATTTTCCAAAAAGCGACATCCCGGTGGTGTGCGACATGAGTTCTGATATCTTCTCAAAACGCATCAAAGCCGATGATTTTGCGATGATATATGCAGGTGCACAGAAAAATATGGGTCCTGCTGGAACTGTGGTGTACATCATAGACAAAGAGCAACTTGGTAAAACAGGTCGTAAAATACCAACCTACCTTGATCTCGAAAAACACATCAGCAAAGATTCAATGCTGAATACGCCTCCTGTATTCCCTATCTATGTGAGTATGCTGACGCTCCGCTGGATGCGCGACTTGGGTGGTGTTGACGCCATCGAAAAACGCAACAACGAAAAGGCTCGGGTGATGTACAATGCCATCGATAGCAATCCACTTTTTAAAGGTCACGCTACCGCAGATAGCCGCTCTCATATGAATGCAACGTTCATGTTGAATGACGAAAGCTTGTCGGAAACTTTCGACAGCATGTGGAAAGCTGCTGGAATATCAGGTTTAAAAGGTCACCGCTCAGTTGGTGGATACCGTGCGTCGATGTACAACGCATTGCCGGTTGAAAGTGTACAAGTATTGGCAGATGTAATGGCTGAATTGGCCCGAGTAAATGGATAAGAAATGAAGATTTTAGCAAACGACGGAATAAGCAAAAGCGGAAAAGATGCGCTAGAAGCTGCAGGATTTACGGTTATCACTGAAATGGTACCGCAAGATCAACTCGCCAACGCAATCAACGCTGAAGGGTATGTTGGCGTGCTTGTTCGCAGCGCTACAACTGTGCGTAAAGAGGTAATAGACCAATGTCCGAACCTGAAGTTTATTGGCCGCGGTGGCGTGGGCATGGACAATATTGACGTTGCTTACGGACGAGAAAAAGGAATAAATGTCTTCAACACACCTGGCTCTTCTTCGGGATCAGTTGCCGAATTGGTGATGGCGCAATTGTTTGATATGGTGCGCTCGTTGTACGATAGCAACCGCCAGATGCCTACAAACGGACTTGCAGAATTTGCTGCACTGAAAAAGAAGTATGGAAAAGGGGCTGAGCTTAGAGGTAAAACTTTAGGTATTATAGGTTTTGGGAGAATCGGACGTGAAGTGGCATCATACGCTTTGGGTTGTGGAATGAATGTGATCGCCTATGACCGTGTGCCTTCTCATACTCCAGTAAAACTCAATATTTCTGGTTTTGGTAGTATCGATGTCAATGTCGAACAAGTAGAATTCCACGATCTGCTGGCCAATGCCGATATGATTACCCTGCACGTTCCGAAACAAGATGGTGGCCGTGCTATTCTTCGTGCTGAAGAATTGGCAATGACGAAAAAAGGCGTCTACCTTGTGAACACTGCTCGCGGTGGATCCATTGATGAAAATGCGCTTTTGGATGGGTTGAATAGCGGACATATAGCCGCTGCGGCGTTGGATGTATTTGAAAATGAACCTACTCCACGTCAAGACCTGCTTTCTCATCCGCGCATTAGTTTGACGCCTCACGTGGGTGCAGCTACCTTAGAAGCACAAGATCGCATCGGACTTGAACTTGCTGATAACATTATTGCCATGTTTGGCGTACAAGCCTAAGAATAAAACAAACCGGATGTCTATTTTTCTTACGCGTATTTCTCTAGCACTTTCGTTGATCGTCTTGATTTCATCATGCGGCAACAACGAAGCAGTTGATCCTTTTAACCCAGAAGCGAAGGCTCTTCAACGATCTGCTCTCAACTTATACAGAACAAAGCCTGATAGTGCGCTGGCGATGCTCGACAAAGCAGCGAAAATCGATCCTTCGTTTTACTTGGTTCACAACACCAAGGCGATGATTTTAAGCAGCAACAAGCGATACGATAAAGCAGTTGCAGAATTGCATCAATCCATAGCGATCAACGAAACACAGCCTGAAGTTTTTCTTCAAATGGGATTGTTACACGATCGTTTGGCAGAAGAAAATCGAGCCAAATCGTACTATTCACGTGCACTTGAAGGATTTTCAAGTCGGCAAACGAGTGGTGGAGAATTCACAACGCAAGATGCCGTAAACAAAGCAGTTGCAATGTTTATGCTCGATCAACCAGAAGCCATTCAAATGATGAAAGAAATGATGGCTGATAGCCCTGAAGATCCTTTCGTTCAATACGTCTGCAACAACAACCCGATGTGCTTTGAAGGCATATCGAAAGTAGAGCTACTCAACCAATTGCTTGATCGTCAAGAATGATTGGTGTCGTTTTTCGCCACCATCTTCAACACACCTTGATTTTCGAGTGCATAGCGCAAGAGCATGTGTACTCCTTTTAATCCCAATTTCAAGGCTATGTTCTGACGGTGATTGCTCACTGTTTTCTCGCTGATATACAACTCGTCAGCAATACTGCGTGAGGTCATGTTTTGAGCTATCATGCCCAAAACCCTTAATTCTGTCGGTGTTAAATCTGAAATTCGTCCATCTTGTTTCACTGATCGCTTGCGCAATGATTCGCGCATCTGCGGACTGATGTAGGTTTTGTCTTCAAATACCGCTTCTATACAGCTTCGTATTTCAGTTACGGCATTTTCTTTCAATACATAGCCCATCACATTGCTTTCCATGGCCAAATCTAACGCCGTTGGATTGTTGTGCATGGTAAGCATCACTTTCTTGATTTCGGGAAAATTGGCTTCCAGCTGACGCGACAATTCCAAACCATTCATTCCGGGCATTTCAAGATCCAGAATCACCAAATGCGGCCGCATGATTTTAACAAGTTGAATGGCTTCTTGTCCGTCGTGAGCTAAATCAACAACACAATTTTTTTGATCTTCCTGAATTACTTCAGCAAGTCCTTTTAAAAAGATGGGATGATCATCTACGATGATGATTCTTTTAATCATGCTGTGCGCTTTTTGGAAGAATGAAAACTAAACTACTGCCTTTCCCATGCGTGGAGTCAATTTGGAATTCGCCACCTAGAAAATCTACGCGTTCTTTCATACCGAGAAGGCCCAGGCCAGATACTTTTGCAAATACATGCGAAACATCGAAACCATGTCCATCATCAGCAATATAAATACGCAAGCGATCTCCCAGATCTTTAACTTCACAAGACACCTTTGTCGCCTTTGCATGCTTAACAATGTTCTGCAACCCTTCTTGTATCATCCTAAAAACGTGGATCTCTGATTCTTTCCCGAAGGCACCATCTAGTCCTTCAAGTCTGCTCTCAACATGCAACTGGGTGGTGATCTCAATGTCTTTTAAAAGTTCATTGATACTGCCTTCCAAACCAAGAATTTCGAGGTGAAACGGACGTAAAGAATAGCTGATCTGCCTAACTTCTTGAATGGTATCCGCAACAGCGTCTTCAACTTTCTGCATGACCGAAAGCTCACTGTCTTCCTCAAAAGTTCCACGAATCTTTTGGAGGTGATTCTTCACCATCACCAAACTCTGCCCGATGCCGTCGTGCAATTCACCCGCTACCCTTTTTCGTTCATTCTCTTGCCAGCGAATCATCTCTTCTGCAAACTGCTTTTGTCGGCGGCGTTTACGTTTTAACTCTTGGTTGTGGCGATAAATGAAAAACAAAACAATGATCAAACTAAAAACCAAAAATCCAGCACCAAAAATGATCCAAAGGCGCTCAATTGCACTGTCTCTTTGTTCAATCTCTATGAATTGACGTTCTTTCTCAATTTCAAGCTCTACTATTTGCTTCTCTTTCTCTGCAGTCTCGAACTTGGTTCTCATTTCGTTCAACTGCTCCTGAGTCGATTTACTCAGCATCTCCTCTCCAATCTCATGATAACGGATGTAGTGGACCAGTGCAGAGTCAGGCATGTTCAGCGCAACGTAAGCGTCCGACAAGCTTTTGTGGCTATACATCTGCCCTTGCTTCGAACCCACCGATTCACAAATCAGAAGTGCCTTGTTAAGTTGAGGAATCGCTTTTGATGGTGCGCCCGATTCAATCCACATAATGGCTCTATTCACATAG
This sequence comes from Cryomorphaceae bacterium, assembly GCA_016124575.1. GTDB lineage: Bacteria > Bacteroidota > Bacteroidia > Flavobacteriales_D > Sanyastnellaceae > RI-182. Next base: position 47,637 of record WGNM01000027.1, on the reverse strand, counting down.
GCTTGCGCCACTCCTTCTTTATTATCGAGCTTTGTGCAAACTTCAATGGCACGCTCAAAATACCCATTCGCTTTATCCAATTGCCCCAAATGTTTGGTGCAAACAGCTAAATCCTGATACAAAGTGGCTATCACTAAATCAGGACCCTGTTTTGATTCGATGAACATCCGCAATCCCTCTTCATTGATGCTGAGGGCTTCTTCGTAATTCTCCTGCACTTGGTGAACCAATGCTACGTGCGACATCGTTCTAACTATTGCCAATGTATCGCCAAACGATAAGGCCATCGCTTTCCCTCGCTTGTAATATTCCATGGCATCAATCATGTTTCCCTGATAAAATGCAACGTGTCCGGCATTGGTAATTGCCGATATCTTAACCTCTTGTGAATCAGTATGCTCCGCTTCTTCTAACGCCAAAATGAAGTGTTCAAGGGCGCTGTCATACACTCCTCGATTCAAAAACACAACTCCTTTCGAATTCAGTGCTTTGGAAATCAATAAATGCGATTCCATGCGCCGACCGATGTGTTCAGCACTATCAAGATAAAACATGGCCTGATCGTAAGCAGAGGTCTGCTCAAGAATTACTCCTAGCTTGAACAAGACTTCAAAATATTCTGGGGTTTCTTCTCCAAGTGGGGGTGCCTCAGCGCGCTTGAGTAGCTGAATAGCTGAGTCGGGATCAGCCTGCTGCAGCAGTGCTGCCTGGTCGAGTATCTTTTGTAAGCTCTCTTCCTCTGCTGCGCAGACTGAAACCCATACTCCTAGAAATAGGGAGAGAATTGAAAATGCAATTCGAAAATTCGGCATGGTTATAAAGCGAAAATACAGTCAATCAACGACGTGCATATAGGTAGAACTACTCAATTTGGTTAATTCTCCTAAAATAAGCCGAATGTCTGTACTTTCGCACGGTATAGGAGTCAAACATTTGGCGAGTCTCACGTGTTTCTTTTCCTTGCACCGGATTTTTTTAAGTGTATGTCGACAATAAAACCTTTCAAAGCATATCGCCCACTGCCTGAGCTTGTCCACTTGGTAGCATCGAGGTCGTATGTTACTTATTCAGAAGAACAGCTTAAAGACAAGCTGCGATACAACCCGTATAGCTTTATTCATATCATCCACCCCGATTTTGATAGTGAAAAGCCTTCTGAACCAGGATCGCAAGACCGATTTGTGCGGGTGCGAAAACGCTTTGAAGAGTTTGTTGAAGAAGGAAGTCTTGAAGTTGAAGAGCATCCATCCTATTATGTTTACCGGCAGGCAAAGGATGGACTCGACTGCACGGGAATCATAGGCGGCGTAAGCGTGTCGGACTATGAAAACGGAAAGATAAAAATCCACGAGCAAACGCTTCAAAAAAGAGAAGAACTCTTTTGTGATTACCTAGACGCAACAAACTTCAACGCGGAGCCCATTCTTCTTTGCCATACCGATATTCCCGACCTGAACGCCTTTTACATGGATGTGCGAAACCGCGTTCCAATGTACAATTTCCGGACTGCTGATAAAGTGCTGCATCAATTGTGGCGTGTCGATGATTTAGCTGAAATAGCTGAGATAGAGGCGTACTTCAGAAAGGTAAATGCGATGTATATTGCTGACGGACATCACAGAAGTGCATCATCCGCGCTGCTAGCGCGAAAGAGAAAAGAAACGGGAAGTGCGGCCGATATGAGCGACTACTTTATGTCGTACATCATTCCGGCATCAGCACTGGTTATTCATGGATATCATCGCTTAGTGAAAAACCTCGGAAATCTAAGTCCGGAAGGGTTTTTAGCTGAACTCGAAAAGGTAGCCTCGATCAGCGAGTTGGGCGAAAAAACGCGTTTACCGAAGGTAGGAACCATCGACCTTTACATGGCTAACAAATGGTATCGCCTTGATTTTAGTCCGGCTGTGCACCTAGAACTGCCCGATGCCGACTGGCTCACCAATAACATCCTCTCACCGATATTGGGAATTACTGACCTCCGTAACGACAACCGCATTGCCTTTGAGCCCGAAACAACGGGGATTCATGAAATTACCAAAATGGTGGATTCGGGAAAGTTTGAATGCGCTTTTTTACTTCACCCTGTACCTTTCGATCAGCTAAAACTTATTTCTGATCTGGGTAAAACAATGCCGCCAAAAAGCACGTGGATTGAGCCGAAGCTGCGCAGTGGTCTGGTTATTTATGAATTCAATGCCGACAAATGACAGCTTCAGACAAAGAAATAACAGACAATCTAGCTGAAATAAAAGCTACCATTCCACCTCATGTAACACTGGTTGCTGTATCGAAAACGCATCCTTCAGAGGCCATTGAAGTTGCTTATCGGGCCGGACATCGTGTTTTCGGGGAGAATAAAGTTCAGGAAATGGAGGTGAAAGCAACCATTTTAGCGAAGGATATTCAATGGCATTTGATCGGTCATCTGCAAAGCAATAAGGTGAAGTACATCGCCCCTTTTGTAACGCTCATTCATGCCGTAGACAGTGAAAAATTACTTGAAGAAATCCAAAAACGCGCTGCTGCTAACAACCGTGTAATCGACGTCTTACTGCAAGTACACATCGCCGCTGAAGAAACAAAATTTGGTTTCGATGCTGCGGAGTTAAATGAATTTCTTGCTTCAAAACGATGGAATAACCTGCCGAATGTCAGACTGCGCGGACTAATGGGCATGGCTACCTTTACCAACGAGGATAGCCAAGTAAGAAGTGAATTCCGAGGGTTAAAGTCCATTTTTGATGCCTCGAAGATCTTACTCAACAATGATTTCGATACCCTTTCCATGGGCATGAGTGGCGACTATCAAATCGCTATCGAAGAAGGAAGTACAATGGTGAGAATTGGCAGTAGTATTTTCGGTGCACGCGAGTATCGCTGATCACATGGGATCTACGTCGGGCTGAATGCGAATTGTTCGTCTATCTGCATCGCCATGAAAAGCATCCAGCACCCCTCGCAATATCTCCTTGAATTTAATCGTTGATGCTTCTCGCTCAATTTTGAGCAAAATATTGCGGTGGTAATAGTTATTTATCCGCGCCACATAGGGTGTTTCAGGACCAATAACCCGATCGCCGAACTTGTCTCGTAGCATCGATGCCAAAACCCCAACGCCTTCTTTCAAATACGCTTCATCTTTGTGTCTACAATTCAGCTTTATAAGTCGCATAAAGGGCGGGTAATGATACTTTCGCCGCTCCCTCAACTCTTGCTCATACATTCCGTGGTAATCGTGCTCCATGACTTTTAGAACGACAAAATGGTCGGGCTGAAAGGTTTGTATAATCACATTTCCTCTTTCATGCTTCCGCCCTGCTCGTCCTGCAACCTGGGTCATCAGCTGAAAAGCGCGTTCGAAACTTCTGAAATCAGGAAAATGCAACATCTGATCAGCGTTCAAAACACCAACTAGGGCTACGTGTTCAAAGTCCAATCCTTTTGTCACCATTTGTGTACCGACAAGTATGTCGATATCACCCTGGTCAAATGCCGTTAGAATCTCATGATACGCATGTTTCGATCGGGTGGTATCAAGGTCCATCCGTGCTATTCGCGCCTTTGGAAACATCGCGGTCAGGTCTTCTTCAATCTTCTCTGTTCCAAAACCAACCGATTTGAGGTCGTAACTGCCGCAAGCCTCACATTTGCCCGGCGGTTGCTGCGTATATCCACAATAGTGGCAACTCAAATGGTGATCGCGCTTATGGTATGTCAAACTAACATCACAACGCGTGCATTGCGGCACCCATCCACATGTACGGCATTGCCACAAAGGTGCATACCCTCTCCTGTTCTGAAATAATATTATCTGCTTTTCATTCTTCAAGGTCTGCTCGATCTGCTCTACCAAAAAAGACGCAAAGTGAGAACGCATGGTTTTGCGCTTGGTCTCTTTTCTTACATCTGCACATTGTATCTCGGGCATCACCATATTGCCATGTCGGCGTGTCATTGTTACCAGTCCGTACCTGCCATTCGTGGCGTTGTAAAATGACTCAATACTTGGTGTCGCGCTGCCTAAAAGCACCTTGGCATTGTATAGTTTTCCTAGCACAATGGCTGCATCTCTGCCGTTGTATCGCGGAGCTGGATCGTATTGCTTGAAACTTGATTCATGTTCTTCATCAACGATGATCAAGCCGAGATCGCGAAATGGCAAAAACAGCGATGATCGCGCACCTATGACAATATCATATCCTCCAGGTATCATCGCTTTACGCCATGTCTCCAATCGTTCATTCGAATTGAACTTGGAATGATACACTCCGATTTTTTCACCAAAATGAACCCGTAACCTTGAAATCAACTGCGTTGTTAACGCTATTTCTGGCAGCAAATACAATACTTGGCGTCCCTGAGATACCGCCTCTTCAATAAGTTTTATGTACACTTCCGTTTTTCCCGATCCCGTTACCCCGTGCATAAGCACAACTTCTTGTGTTTCGAAGTGCGTTTTTGTTTCTTCCAATGCACGGGTTTGGTCTTCACTCAGCGATTTGCTCAACTCGGTCTCTCCATCAAACACGGGCATGCGATCTATCACGCGTGTTTCAATATGGAGCACCTCTTTCTCTTCCAATTTGCGTGCAACCGAGGCATCAACGCCAGCCATCTTTTGCAGCTTGACTTTGTTTACGCCTAACCGATCCGGATCTTCTCGCAAATAGGCAAACAACAGGTCCAACTGCTTCGGTGCCCTGCGTTCCAATTCATTGATCACTTGTTCCAACCACTGCTCATCTTTCGCTTTATCCGACAGTATTAGAAAATCAGCGGTCTTCGGTGTGTACTTTTCTTTGAGTTCTTCAAGTGTGGTTATAAAACCTTTCTCCATCAGTCGCTTAATAAGCGGATGGACGGTTTTTATGCCCGTAATCTCATTTACATCTTTAATCTCCAACTCGCCCTTTACCTCTAGAGCTTCTATCACAAGAAACTCCCTGTCTGTCAATTCATTGGTATCGAGATCGCGATAGCCTTCTCGCAAAACGAGCTTTGTTTCGCTAGCTAACTTCAAACTCGATAACAAGGCGCTGGCAGCCACTTCCCCAGCTGTGCACATGTAATAGTCGGCCATCCACATCCAGAACTTGATCTGCTGCTGCGATACCACAGGAACATCGTCTAGCAATGCTTCTACATACTTCGCTTCGTATTTAGCGGGCGGTTCAGAATGAACTTTGACTGCGATGGCGGTCTGCAACTTATTCTTCCCCAATGGCACAATTACGCGATGCCCAATGCCTACCAAAGTTTCCAACTCTCTCGGAACCCGATAAGTAAGCAAATTTGGAATGGCGATGGGAATAATGACGTCGATGAATGTTGCTAAGCCAGCCATAATGTGTGCCGCAAGTTAGAAAAGTTGAGGGCTACTTTCATTGCCAATCGGCAACATTGTTTCGCCTCACTCGGCGGATGTTAACAAAAAAAAAAGAGGCTGCTCTTTTCAGAACAGCCTCTCTTTTTATTGAGATTCTAATTATCGAGTTACAATCAACTTAGCGTGTGCTGATTGAGTCAAAGAAGACAAACGTACAGTGTAAACACCACTCTGCATTAGAGCTGCATTCAACGTGTTGCGGTATGTCTGACCTTTGATAACTGTTCCTTCGTACAAGGTAGCAACGCGACGTCCGCTCATATCCAATACTTCAAGTACAACTGTGTTGTTCTTGTCGCTGTAGAATTCGATCATCGTGTTGTCGTACGCTGGGTTAGGTTGAACTTTCGTCAAAACGAAGTCTTCACCTTTCGCAACAGTCACTTCTTGGAAATCACCACCAACTGCTGGAGGAGTCAAGCCAAGATCTTCGAAAGAAATGGTCTGTGTGAAACAGGTCTCGTTACCTGTACAATCAGATGCACACCAAGTGCGCTCGATTGAGTAACGCGGACAGCAATCGTGATCGAATGCGAAGTCACCAGCTCCAGAAACGCTGTTACCTTGGTACAAACCACTGTAAGTGAACCAGCCACCGCTACCGTAGTCTACGTTAACGTTGTTTGCTGCAACACCAACTTGGTAACCGTAGTATAGGTTACTAGGCGCGTGAGCAAGGTTCAAAGTAGAACCTGCGTTTGCTCCCCATCCAGTAAGTGTAGCTCCTGCTTGCATGATGTAGTAAGTCCAATCAAGGTGATTGTCACCTGAAAGGTTACAATCATCTTTGTATCCTGTAGGGAAAGCTTGGGTTGACCAAGATGCCCAATCCATTCCGTTTGCGAAGTTTACGCTGATGTCCCAACCACGAGATGGATCATCGTTGCGAACAACAGAACCTGTTAATGTTGCTGAACCATCAGGGTATTGAACAAAGTTCACTTCTAAAGAGCTATACAATACTGCATCAGCATCATCAAAACTAAACAATATCAAACTCCAAGGGTCTAGTCCATTGCATGTCTCGCCATCTTCGTATGCAGCAGGAGTCAATGCCAAACAATCAGCAATGCTTCCTTCAGCAGGAAGATCTCCAAGTAGCACTTCTTCGTAGCTAACTTCTACTTCACCTGCACAGTTGTCGGTTGCAGTGCAAACTGGTGCAGCTGGAACTTCCTCTGTACAATCTAGAACTACATTCGCTTCTAACTCTTGATCAAAAACAGGTGCTGTTTCGTCAAGAACGGTTACGGTGTAGAAAATTGGATCCGCCTGATTTCCGCAAGCGTCTTCAGCGTAGTAAGTATATACTGCATAGTAGTTACCACAATCATCAAACTCTATTGAGCTTGTCATTGAAATAAGCACTTCTCCACAGTTGTCGGTAGCCGCCACTTCAGGAGCTGCCGGAACTTCGTCTGCACACTCTGCAACAACATCCGTCAACACTGTAGTGAATACTGGTGCTTGGTTGTCGTAAACGTAGTACATGGTCTCAGCTTCGCTAGAGTTACCACACTCGTCTGTTGCTACCCAAGTACGAACTACTGTGTATGCGTTAGCACACTGTCCAGGAATGATCTGGTCAGATGACATAACTGTAACAATTCCACAGTTGTCAGTTGCTGTTGCTTCTTCTGTTGGAAGATTCGCATCGCAGCTGATCTCGTTGTTCTGAGGAACTGAAGTGAACATTGGTGCTGTAGTATCTACAACCGTGATCACTTGCTGTACAGATGAGCTGTTGCCACAATCATCAGTTGCAGTGTAGGTACGCGTGATGGTGTACTCTTGTGGACAATCACCTGCTGCAGTAACATCAGTTACAACAACATCAACTAGCTCATCACAGTTGTCAATAACGTATGAATAAGGTGCTGGAATCTCCATTGTGCACTCTATTGTAACGCTATCGCCATACTCCATAAACTCAGGAGCAACGGTGTCGACAACAGTGATTGTTTGTGTTGCTTCTGTCATGTTTCCACATGCATCAACAGCCACATAAGTACGAACCATTACATATTCATTTGCACATGCTCCAGGCGTTGTAACACCTGAAACTGTCCATGTTGCATCACCGCAGTTGTCGGTCACCTGAGCCGCTGGAGCCGGCAATTCCTGATCACACTGAATGGTAACGCTTGGTGCAACAAACGAGAAGATTGGTGCAGTTGTATCAATAACCGTGATGGTTTGTGTAGCACTAGTTGTGTTTCCACATGCATCACTTGCTACATAGGTGCGAACCATAACATATTCGTTTGCACACTCACCTGGAGTTGTAACACCCGAAACTGTCCATGTAGCATCTCCGCAGTTGTCACCAACCTCAGCAGCTGGAGCAGGCATGTCTTCATCACACTCTATGGTTACGCTTGGCTCAACAGAGATGAAGAACGGTGCTGTTGTATCTACAACGGTGATCACTTGCTCAGTAGTTGCTGTGTTTCCACAAGCATCAGTAGCAGTGTAAGTGCGAACCATTACGTATTCATTTGCACACTGTCCTGGAGTTATTACTCCAGAAACTGTCCATGTAGCATCTCCACAGTTGTCAGCAACCTCAGCTGCTGGAACTGGCATATCTTGATCACATTCAATGGTTACACTTGGCGCAACCGATACAAAGTATGGTGCAGTAGTGTCTACAACGTATATTGTTTGAACTGCTGAGTTTGTGTTTCCACATTCGTCAGTGGCAGTGTAAGTGCGTAAAAGTGTGTACTCGTTTGCACACTCACCAGCGATGATTGCATCAGCTGATGTCCATGTTGCATCGCCACAGTTGTCGCCAACCAAAGCTTCAGCAGCTGGAATTGCTTGATCACATTCGATGGTAGCATCTGCACCTACGTACTCAATCCAAGGCATTGTTGTATCAACAACACTGATGGTCTGAACGTAAGTAGACATGTTCATGCAGTTATCAATCGCAGTGTAGGTGCGTGTGATGGTGTATTCTGCAGGACAATCGCCAGCAACTACTACATCTGCACATGTTACTTCGAAAGCTGTACAGTTGTCTTCAACAACTACAGATTCCACATCACAACCCGGTACATCGTTTCCACATTCAATGATCATGTCTGCAGGACCTGAAACAAATACTGGCGCAGTATTGTCAACCAATTGGAAGATTTGCTGAGCAGTTGTTGTGTTCCCACAAGCATCAGTAGCTACACAATCACGAATGATGTTTCCGGCGCAACCACCAGATACTGGTGTGTAGATGCAAGTAACGGTTACTTCACCGCAGTTATCAGTGGCTGTAAGCATTGGAAAATCCAAGGCCTCATCGCACTGAATCTGGTTGAAAATAGTGTAAGCATCAAATACAGGTGCCGTAGTGTCAATGAAGCTAACAGATTGCTCTGCTGTAGCAACATTTCCACAAGCATCCGTAGCTGTGTAAGTGCGTACAACTGTGTACTCGTTTGCACACTGACCTGGTACAACAACGTCAACATGTGAAACTACAGGTTCACTGCAGTTGTCGGTTGCTGTCGCAGATGGTGCAGGCATTTCCTGATCGCATTCCAAAGTAACAGGACCTGGTACAAATGTGAACTCAGGAGCTGTTGTGTCAACAACGGTGATCACTTGCTCTTCTGTTGATGTGTTTCCACAAGCATCAGTAGCAGTGTAAGTGCGTACCATTACGTATTCGCTATCACATTCTCCAGGAGTAGTAACACCCGAAACAGTCCATGTTGCATCTCCGCAGTTGTCACCAACTTCAGCAGCTGGAGCTGGTACATCTTGATCACATTCAATTGTAACACTCTGAGCAACAAATTCAAAGTATGGTGCTGTTGTATCAACAACACTGATAGTCTGAACGTAAGTTGAAGTGTTTCCACAGTTGTCTTCAGCAGTGTAAGTGCGGGTGATGGTGTATTCCTGTGGACAATCGCCAGCAGCTACAACATCAGCACATGATACTTCTACTTCAGTACAGTTGTCTTCGTAAGAAATCAATTCTACGTTACAACCAGGTACTTCTTGATCACACTCGATAACCATATCGGCAGGACCAGCAGTAATAACTGGAGCTACTTCATCAACAAGAATGATTACTTGCTGAGCGTAAGCTTCGTTACCACACTCATCAACTGCAACGAAGTCGCGGATGATGTGACCTGCACAACCACCTGAAACCTGAGTATCGTTGTAAGAAACTTCTACGTTACCACAGTTGTCTGTAGCAGTCAATAGAAGTACTTCGATGTTATCACATGGCATTGAGATAGACACTTCGTAAGCATCAAATATTGGTGCTGTGGTGTCTACGATGTGAATCAATTGAGTTGCTTCAGCAGAATTTCCACATGCATCAATCGCTACGAATGTGCGAAGCATGTAGTATTCTTGTGGACAAGATCCGTTGTCTGCATAAGCGTCAGAGTATGATACAGTAACATCAGAACACAAATCAGATGCAAATGCTTCTGAAGCTGGGATATCGGTGTTACATTCAATAGTCATTGCGTCTGGAACAGCAGTGAAGAAAGGAGCTTGAGTATCAACGAAGTTGATAGTCTGAACACCCATTACTTCGTTACCACAATCATCGAATCCACGGAAGATGCGACGTAGTATGTACTCAGCAGGACAATCACCGTCTTCGATTTCTTCAGTCAATACGATTTCTACTGATTCGTCACAGTTGTCAACACCGATTGGGTAAACAACAGCTGGGAATTCGTCAGAACACTCAACAATTAGATCACCAGGGAATTCAACGAATTCAGGAGAAGTAGTATCAATAACAGTAACGATTTGCTCGTCTGTAGTTTCATGCTCACAGTAATCGGTAGCAACCCAAGTACGAACAATGATATAAGATTGTGGACAATCGTCTCCGTCTTCCTGAACTGATTCAGAATAGGTGATGGTAACTTCATTAGCGCAGTTGTCTACACCGTAAACGTCACCAGCAGAGAAGAAATAACCGTCATCATTCATAGAAACATCAGAACACTCAACAGTCATGTCTTCAGGAACGTTTACCAACGAAGGCGCTGTAGTGTCGGTGATTGTGATGTATTGCTCAACGCTAGAAACGTTTCCACACTCATCAGTAGCCTCATAAACACGGTACAATACGCCCATACATCCACCAGATTGAAGAACTTCTTCAATGATTTCAACAGAAGCTGATCCGCAGTTGTCAGACGCTGTCAATGTGTAAGCATCAACATCCTCACAAGGGATTGCAGTGTAGTATACATAAGCGTCAAAAGTAGGAGCCGTTGTGTCTTGAACATTGATCACTTGCGTGAAATCAGATGTGTTGCCACATTCGTCAGTTGCTGACCAAACACGGATGATTGTGTAGTTTCCAACACAGTTTCCTTCTTGAATGTTTTCTTCGAATGACAATTCAATCGCATCAACCAATGAACAGTTGTCGGTAGCAGTTACTTCTGGTGCAGCTGGAACAGCATCACACTCAGCAGTTACTTCAGCAGCTGGAAGTCCTTCCATTACTGGAGCTTCGTTGTCAACTACGTTTACATTCCAAGAAATGTCGGCGCGGTTATCACAAATATCGAAAGCAGCCCATGAATGTGTTACAACGAATTCGTTTGCACACTCACCAGCAGCTGTAGTTTCACCAAGGTAAATTATAGTTACTTCACCAATACAGTTGTCAACAGCAGATACTTCTGGAATTTCAACTGGGTAGTTCTGACAATCAACAGTGATGTCAGCAGGGAAGTCAACAAATTCTGGAGCGATTTCATCATTAACGATGATCGTCTGGAAAGCAATACTAGGATTTCCACAAGCATCAACCGCACGGTAGATGTAAGTGAACTCAGTGTTGTTTGCACAGTCAGTGTTGAAGTTAGGCTCACATGAAGCATCAGCGTTCACGTCACCGTGACCTTCGATCCATTCTCCGTTGATGAAACCATCATAGGTAAACCATGCAGAAAGACCGTAACCACAGTTTTTGTTGTTAGCACCCAAACCGATCTGAAGACCGAAGTAGTAGCTATCAGGCATGTGGTAGAACGACAATGAGCTACCAGCTAAATCGCCAGCACCTGTCATTGTTGAGAAACCATTTACCATTTCGTAGTAAGTGTAGGTCTCAAACAAGTTACCATCTGCAGCGCAACCTAGATCGTCTTTAACGTTGCGACCAAGTCCAGACCATGTAGCCCAGTCTGCAGCATTTTCAAACCAAAAATCAACAACGAATGATTCGTTCGGGTTAACATCGTTAACGATTGTTCCGTACATGTGAGCAGTTCCATCAATGAACTGATCGAAATGTCCGCCATTGGCATCGAACAAGAAGTTAGCAGAAGAAGTGATACCAGCATCGTACAATGATGGCAACCACAAAGCCCAATCATCACCAGGACCAAAGGCAGTGCTCAAATCACAAGAATTGATCAACTCACCAGTGTTTGATTCAAATGTCTCAACTTCAAACTCGCTTCCTGAACAAGCGTCAGTAGCAGTAAGGCTTTCTGGACCAGGTACGTCTTCTAAACAAGAAACAAGTACTTCAGCATCGAATGCTGAGAACTCAGGACCAGTGTAGTCAGTAATAGTAACTGTGAACAAACGCTCAACAGAGTTTCCACAAGCATCAACAACGGTGAATTGCTTTCCGCAGATAGCAACAACCGGACACTCAAGACCTTCTGTGATCAAGAAAGGCTCATAGATAAGCTCTGCTCCACAGTTATCAGTAAATTCAGGAAATTGAACGTCATTGTCATCCAAATATGAAAGAACTTCTTCCAAGCCGCCACCGAAACACTCGATGGTCATGTCTTCAGGGAAAGCCGTAAATACAGGAGCTTGAGTGTCCTGAACAGTAATGGTTTGAGTACACATTTCAGTGGTTTCGCCATCTGTAGCGATCCACGTTCTAGCAATCACAAGTGGACAACTGTTGTTCGAAATTTGATCATCCATAAATGTGATAGTCAAATCTCCAACGCAGTCGTTAGAGTCGATTAGGGGAAGGAGGTTAAGTGATTCTGGTGAAATGTCTGTTCCACATTCTACTGTTACGTCTGCAGGACATGAGATGGTAATCTCAGGTGAGCAAGCAGGAACGCAGCTAAGTGAGAAGTTGAAAGGACCGTTGTCTCCGTCAGCCTCACCATCCGGATCCCATCCGGTAACGTACAAAAAGTACTCAACACCAGATTCGCCAAGGAAAGTAACAGAAGAATTCAGACCTACGCCTGAATCATCATCTCCGGTTAAACAAACCAAATCGTTACATGACCCCGTGTACACTCCAACAAAAGTGTCGAAATTGTCCTGGCTGTCTGCTTCATCTAAAGTTAGTGTAACGAAAGCGTTGGTTCCAGCGTGCTTGAACCAAACACCAGGCTCTCCAGCAACTTGATCAAATGGTGTGTTGCCACAAAACTCTAAACCATCTGAATTCGCGAATTCAGTAGTTCCATCAAGTTGCTCACCGCATAATATCGGTAACGCACCTGAACAAAGGTCGTTGGAAGGAACAGATCCTTGTCCAAAGACAAAAGTTGACATTAACAATGCAATAGTCACAAGTCCCACCGTTGCGTAATCGGTGACGCTTGTCCATGTACATCGCACAAAACTGCTCAAAGCAGCACTCGTAGAATGTTTCATTTGAAGAAAGGTTAATTAAACAAAAAGTTAAATAAGCAAAACAGTAAGGACTACTGTACAGATGATTTAAGAATAGCTCTGATGGGTTGCGAGCCCACAATTGATTTCGGTACAAAGATACATATATTCGATAAACATCCAAATAAGTTCGACGAAAAAAGTTTAAGTAACGACTAAATGTCTATTTGATTTCATGCCTTTCTGTGTAAATTGCTACCATGAATCAAGGTGTAATCAAGGTGCCTCTTGCTCCTGTAAGGCTCGAAAACAGTGATAAATCAGAAATGATTTCAGAATTCCTTTTCGGGGAACCTGTTCGGATTTTAGAAGAGAAAAATAATTGGATAAAATGTGCATCTTTTGTCGACGAATATACGGGATGGATCGATAAAAGGATGTTTTATCCGGTTAATCTGGATAGATTGACTTCAATTTACAGGAGCGAAAAACCCCTTGAAACGATTCATTCTCCCTTCGGGGAATTAAAAATTCCCGCTGGTTCTTGGCTTTACCCAGAAATCAATGTCTTTTCTTACACTACTCAAGAGTCGATGCTCAAACCTGCTGATTGGGCTAAAACGTTTCTTGGTGCGCCATACAGGTGGGGTGGTAAGTCAATCTTGGGTATCGACTGTTCAGGGTTGACGCAATTGTCGTTTTCCTTGGCAAAACAAAAAATTCCCCGCGATGCATACTTGCAAGCTGAAATAGGAGAGGGGATTCCTTTTGTTGATGTGGCGGAAACAAATGACCTGGCGTTTTTTAATAATGCTGAAGGTCGAATAACACATGTCGGAATTGTGTTGAAAGCAGACGGTGAATCAAAAATCATCCATGCCTCTGGAAATGTGCGCATCGATAAGCTCGATCACCAAGGAATCTTCAATGAGGAAATAGGCCAATATTCCCATAATCTGCGTTTCATAAAAAGAGTCGCTATATAATATAGGTATAAACCTGTTTTTATACAGTTTGCCGCTCAAGTGGCTTTGTTGTAGATTTCAGCAGAATTTAGAACTATGCAACTATCGACTATCGACTGGGCAATCATTGCTGCCTTTTTCTTGGTATCCTTATTAATAGGTCTGCTGACTATGCGCAAAGCAGGTAGCAGTGCTGCTGAGTTTTTCCTTTCTGGTAGAAATATGCCTTGGTGGCTCCTCGGGGTGTCGATGGTAGCAACAACTTTCTCGGCAGATACCCCAAATCTTGTAGCCGATATCGTCCGACAAAATGGGGTGTCGGGCAACTGGGTTTGGTGGGCTTTCTTACTCACGGGTATGCTCACAGTTTTTGTCTATGCGCGATTGTGGCGTCGTTCCAAAGTACTCACCGATATCGAGTTCTATGAATTGCGCTATAGCGGCAAAGAAGCTGCTTTCTTAAGGGGGTTTCGAGCAATTTATCTTGGGGTATTTTTCAATGTGGTGATCATGGCAACAGTATGTCTGGCAGCCGCAAAGATTGGAAGCGTACTACTGGGCATTCCGCCGTGGAAAACGCTCTTATTGGCTTCTATTATTACGGTTGTCTACAGCACCCTCGGCGGATTAAGAGGGGTGCTACTCACAGATTTTGTCCAATTCATTTTTGCCATGATAGGCTCCATTGGAGCAGCAATTTTTGTCGTTAACCTTCCAGAAATTGGAGGTATAGACGTCCTTGTAGCTTCGCCGGTACTGCAAGATAAGCTGTCGCTCATTCCAGACATATCCAACGGGGATTTATTTATTGGCATTTTCATCATTCCCTTAGCTGTGCAATGGTGGAGTGTGTGGTATCCTGGTGCTGAGCCTGGTGGTGGTGGTTACATTGCACAGCGCATGCTGTCGGCAAAAAATGAGAACCATGCTATCGGTGCGACTCTCTTTTTCAATGTGGCTCATTACGCTCTGCGCCCATGGCCATGGATCGTTATCGCTCTGGCATCTTTAATCATTTTTCCGGATCTAGATTCCATCCAGCGAGCATTCCCAAATGTCGATGCATCAATTGTTGGTCATGACTTAGCATATCCGGCGATGCTTACGTATTTGCCTGCTGGACTGCTCGGATTGGTGGTCGCGTCGCTGATGGCGGCTTTTATGAGTACCATATCAACACACCTCAATTGGGGTGCGAGCTATGTTGTGAACGACTTTTACTTGCGCTTTGTGAATCCTGCTGCGAACGATAAACAGCTAGTCAATGTTGGTCGCATTGCTACTGTTGTGCTTATGATTCTCGCTGCTTTGGGTTCTTTTCTTATCGGAAGCGCTAAAGAAGGATTCAATGTCTTACTCCAAATAGGGGCTGGCACAGGATTGATCTTCATCTTGCGTTGGTTCTGGTGGCGCATTAACGCTTATACCGAAATCGCAGGCATGGTAATCTCATTTATCTATGCGATAGCAATTTTAATTCTCAAGCCCGATTGGCCGCAATGGGTGACGCTGGTAACAGGTGTGGCAGTAACAACTGCTGGCTGGCTTCTAGTCACCTTCATGACGCCGCCAACCAACGACGAAACTTTGAGGTCTTTCGCCACAATCATTCGTCCGTCAGGAAAGAAATGGAAGGAGCTTGCGAACATCGAAACGGTCAAGGGCGACGGCAGCTTGCCTCTTCAAATCCTGAGCATGATGTTGGGAACAGGATTCGTCTACGCTTTGCTGTTTGCAATCGGAAAATTGATCTACAACCAAATAGGTGAGGCTTTGCTTATTTTCGGACTTGCGGTCATTTTCGGTGCAGCACTGCTTACTATCTGGCGAAGATTAAAGAGGGCTTAGTTGCTGTAAAATCGCGTGTTGGTCTGTTGCATTTTCCGGAGCAACGGACTACATCTATATCGGTCTTCACGATACAAGTCGTACAAACTGTCGATTCTGGTGATAACCAAATCTATTCCAATTTCATCGGCCCATTTTAAGAGTCCCTTTGGGTAGTTCACTCCTTTGGTCATCGATAAATCGATGTCTTCTTTGGTGGCAATATTCAGAAATAAGGCATCTGCAGCCTCATTGATAAGCATCACCAAAATGCGGTCTAAAATCAATTGCTGCAGTTCCGGATTATTTTGTCCTTCTGGCATGGCAGTGCCTTCTCCATAGGGATAGTACCCTCTGCCATTTTTCCGTCCAAACCATCCAGCTTCGCTGTGTCTTCGCTGTGTAAGCGATGGTTTGTACCTCGGGTCGTAATAGAATGCCTCAAAAACAGAAACGGTAACTGCGTAGTTAACGTCGTTGCCTATAAAGTCCATCAATTCGAATGGACCCATGCGAAACCCACCCAATTCTCGCATCGCGCGATCAATGGTGGCGAAGTCTGCAACGCCTTCTTCGTATATGCGCAAGGCTTCTCCGTAAAATGGTCTTGCCACGCGATTGACGATAAACCCGGGGGTGTCTTTGGCCACTACGGTTACTTTTTTCCATCCGTCAATCAATGAACGCACTTCACCAACCACGGTGGTGTTTGTTTGAATAGCAGGTATAATCTCCACCAAAGGCATCAGCGGTGCTGGATTAAAAAAATGAATTCCAATCACTCTTTCTGAAAACTTACATGCTGCTGCAATGGAGGCTACAGATAGGGAAGAGGTGTTGGTAGCCAAAATGCAATTACGCGATACGATGCTTTCCAATTGCTTAAAGACTTCTTGTTTAATATCCAACCGTTCGACGATGGCTTCTATAATAAGATCACAATCAGCAAATGCAGTAAGGGTTGTTGAATACGAAATGGCTTCTTGAATGCTTTGTGATTTGTTCGCCTCGATGCTCCCTTTCTCAACCAAACGGTTCATCACTTTGGCCAACGCGTTTTTACTGCGCTCTAGTTGCTCTGAACTGTTGTCTGAAAGCACGACTGTATGTCCGTTGCTCGCTGCAACTTGCGCTATCCCAGAACCCATCGCGCCTGCGCCAATTACTCCTATCTTTTTCATTTTCAACATTTGTCGCGAAGTTGGCAGATTTTTTGCTAATTCCCGCGATCGTGGTGTGAGCAATTTGCAAGAATTTCGTGACATCCATGTTATAATCTGGCTGTAGCTTTGCCTAAAATCACTGAAAATGAAATTACTGAATCTACTTTTTGTCATCCTTTACACCTTGAACGTGTCTGCTGACCCTGGCGACGAAGCTCAAATTTCATGGGACAAGGTGTTGAAAGCGCATGTGTCTTCATCGGGTGTTGTCGACTACGCTGCGATCAAAGCAGATCCTAATTTTTCAAAAACGGTGTCTCTGTTCTCAAATCAACATCCGGATGCTTCTTGGAGTCGAAATGAAGAAATGGCATTTTGGATCAATGTCTACAATGTGTTTACCGTGAAATTGATCGTCGATAACATGCCGTTGAAATCTATCATGGATATTGATAAACCGTGGGATAAGAAGATCGTGAAGCTGAAAGATAAAGTGTATTCTCTCAATCAAATTGAGAATGAGATATTACGACCGAAATTCAAAGATCCCCGCGTCCATTTTGCAATAAACTGCGCTAGCTTTAGCTGTCCGAAACTCGCAAACTATGTCATACGAGCTGAATCGCTCGATGCCACATTAACCAAGTTGACAAAGTCTTTTTTGGCCGATACAAACAGGAATAAGATTTCTGCTGATAAAGCAGAATTGAGTCAGATCTTCGAATGGTTTGCGGATGATTTTACTGCGAAATCTGATCTGATAGGATTCATTAATAGTTATGCCCCTGTTCAAATAAAGCAAGGTGTGAAACCGAGTTTTATAACGTACAGTTGGGCTTTGAATGGAAAATAGAATTAATTTCGGGGCATGCGCTACTACCTACTTTCACTGATCATAACAATGGCAATTTCTGGCTGTGCTCAAGAAGGCACCTTCGATGAGATGTTTAAAAGCATGACCACCGGATCGGTGCGCGTAGTCAAACCAGAAGAAATTACGGAGAAAACAAGAGTTGTATACCTCGATGCGCGCGAGCTCAATGAATTTCAAGTCTCTCATATCCCCGGAGCAATTCACATTGGATACGACGATTTTGAAATGGATCGTGTGAGCGATTTGCCGAAAGACGCACTCATTATAGTATACTGCTCAGTAGGATATAGAAGCGAAAAGGTTGGTGAAAAACTGATGAAGGCAGGCTTTCGGAATGTGGGCAACCTCTACGGAGGTATTTTTTATTGGGTCAACAGCGGCCGACAAGTGGTTAACGCGCAAGGACCAACACGCAAAGTACATGCTTACAATGAAAGGTGGGGTAAATGGTTGATTAAGGCTGAGAAGGTATATGAGTGAGAAGAATAGGGTCTTAGCCATCATGGCAAGAAGGCCCCAATTGGGAAAAGTCAAAACCCGACTCGCACATGATCTTGGTGAGAAGGCTGCCTTAAAAGTATATACAGAACTGCTTCGGAGTGCGATGCAATCAGCAATTTCAGGGAACTGGAGTTGCTTTCTTTTTTTAGCGGGTGAGGGTGAGTTGAACACTACAGGTTTTGAAGTTGTTGAACAAGAGGGGAGCGACTTAGGGGAGCGTATGATGCATGTTTTCTCTCATTCATTTGCAAGAGGGGCTGAGCAGGTTGTATTGGTTGGTTCAGATATCGATGGATTGAATACCCAATGCATGCATGAAGCTTTTGAATCATTAAACGACAACGACATCGTTCTAGGTCCATCGCCCGATGGTGGATACTATTTAATAGGTATGAAGATGCAAATAGATGTCTTTGGTGGTATTGAATGGTCGACTGACTCAGTACTTGCGAATACCCTGAAAAGGGCACAGTCACTCGAGAAATCGGTAGGTTTGATACAAGAACTTAATGATATTGATACATTGCAAGACTTTCGCAATAGTTCGTTGCGGGAGCTTGACTTAAATTGATGATGATTTTATGTACGAAGAGTTGAAAGAAGCAGTCGATTTCCTGCGCGCGCGCGGAATCACTGAGCCCGAAGTAGGCATTGTTTTAGGTACCGGACTGTCGAACCTTGCAAGCCGAATTGAGGTTATCAAAGAGCTGAGCTACAATGTTATCCCGAACTTTCCAATCGCTACGGTGGAGTTCCATTTCGGTAAGTTGATCTATGGAACATTGGCGGGAAAGAAGGTGGTCGCCTTTCAAGGGCGTTTTCACTACTACGAAGGGTATTCTATGGACCAAGTTGTAATGCCTGTGCGCATTATGAAATTGCTGGGAGTAAAGTATGCTTTGCTTTCAAACGCAGCGGGTTCTATGAATCCAGACCTGCCAAAAGGATCTTTGATGTTGATTGATGATCATATCAATCTGCAACCTGAGAATCCACTGAGAGGTCCGAATGAAGATGAGTTAGGTCCGCGCTTTCCAGATATGTCGCACCCGTATTCACCTGTTTTGAACGACAAACTTCTAACGATAGCGTCCGACAAGGGAATCAAAATAGCGAAAGGGGTGTATGTTTCTGTCCAAGGTCCGAATTTGGAAACCAGAGCAGAATATCGCTTTCTGCGGACAATCGGTGCAGACGCTGTGGGAATGTCGACCGTGCCAGAAGTAATAGCCTGCAATCACATGGGGTTGCCATGCGCTGCGATTTCTGTTTTAACCGATGATTGCAATCCCGATGATCTCAAACCAGTGAATATAGAAGAGATCATCGCTGTAGCGATGAAAACTGAAGTACTATTTTCGGACTTGTTCGAACAGTTGATAAAAGAAAACTAAATCAATGAGCAGTTTGCGACAATTCAACGTTGTCGTAAGCTGCGCATTTTTGCTTCGTTTTGCAAGAGACAGCGCCCAGTGCTAAGACGAGCGCAAACATCCAGATGATGGTTCTGTGGTGCTTCATATCCACAAAGATACAAGTAAAAAGCATTATTCTATGTCGATTTTATCGACACACAAAAAAATAATGTACACCCACAAAGTCGTTGTCAGAGACGTTTATTTTCGGTGTATCATGCAGAAAATTTCGGTATGATTCGCCATTGTAAAGAATGTGAAAAGCAGCTTAGCGGTCGGACTGATCAGAAGTTTTGTGACGCATATTGCAGAAGTTCTTGGCACAACAAACTGCGCAGCACAACTCGGAAGCAGATCCGTATCTTCGGACAAAACCTATTCGGTCAAGAAGATAAAATCAAATGGAGTAGGTAGCCCTTCGGCTTCCAATTACTTCTTTCTATTGGATGTCGATCTCGTTTTCGGCTTTGGCTTTTTAGCCCCAACAAGGTTTCGTTTTTTCTCGTGAAAGGCTCCTTTATAATCAGGGTCTTCTCTCTTTTTCTGTTTATCGATTTCTCGGGCTTGTTCTTGCCTTTCTTCCTTCGATGTCTCCTCTACAAAAACCGCTTTCGGAAATTCCGCCAGTGGCACAGTGGTGCCGATAATTCCTTCTATTCGGCGCAAGTGAAATTCTTCTGGAGCATCGACAAAGGTAATGGCCTCTCCGGCTTTGAATGCCCTGCCAGTTCGTCCGATGCGGTGCACGTAGTCCAAATAGTCACGCGGCACACTGAAATTGATTACATGACTCACCTCCGGGATATCAATTCCTCGCGAAGAAACATCGGTGCTAACCAAAATTCGAATGTCTCCAGTTCTAAACTCGTCCAATGCATTGATTCGCGAGTTTTGTCCTTTATTGGAGTGAATAACCCGCACTGTGCCCAACTCACTCCGCTCCAAATACTTCCCAATATTCTCTGCTAAATCTTTGGTGTGAGTGAAAATAATGACGCGGTGCAGGCGCTCTCGATCTTCAAGGAGATACAAGAGTAAATTGAGTTTGGTCTTAAAATTAGGAACCTTGTATCGCACCTGATTCACTGTTTCTACGGCTGAACTTTCGGGCGTAACCTCAATACGCGTAGGCCAAAGGAGAAACTCATCGGCTAAATTTTCAACACGAGGAGGGAAGGTTGCAGAGAACAAAAGATTCTGACGTTTACTTGGTATCACCTCAAAGATGCGTCGCAATTGTGGCATGAATCCCATATCCATCATGCGGTCAGCTTCGTCAAGAATCAAATGTTTGATTTGCTTGGTAGGAATCTCATCACGCATGTAAATCTCCATGAATCTCCCAGGAGTGGCTACAATGATGTCTTTCTCTTTTTTCAATTCGGCGATCTGTGCTTTTGGGCCGATGCCGCCGTACAATGCTATGCTTCGCAAATCAGTATATTTGCTAAGCAACTCAACTTGTCCGTGAATCTGAACAACCAATTCTTTCGTTGGTGCAAGAATCAAACAACGCACTCCTTTTGGTTGAGCGTATTTCAATTGCTGCAAAACAGGCAATAGATAAGCCAAGGTTTTACCTGTTCCTGTTTGCGCAATGCCAATTACATCTTGTCCGGCTCGAACAGGAGGAATGGCTTTTTCCTGAATGAAGGTCGTCTCCTCGAACCCGAGGTCTTCGATAGCATTCAGAAACTGACGCGTTATTTTTAATTCTTCAAATTTCACAGTGCAAATGTACCATTTTCAAATGTTGTATTTTCGCGAAATAAACAGCCACGATTATGACACCCGAACTGGTCGATATAAACAACTTCGAAGAAATTAGACCTTTTAACAACGACGAGGTATCGATGGTCGCAGAGCGTATGCTAACCCAGCCGCCGCTGTACGAGATGATGAAATTCATCTATCCCTACCTCGAAGAAGCCGATGTTGCAGAGATGCTACGCGAAATAAAGTCTGTAGATCAGTTTCAAGAAGACATCAGTGGACCAGCGTTCAAAGTCATTACCCAAACCACTACCAATGGCCTCACGTTTTCGAACATGGAGAATATTCGAAAAGATGAGCCTTATTTGTTTCTGAGTAACCACCGGGATATCATATTGGATAGTGCACTGTTGAATGTGAGCCTTTTGGAGAAAGGTTTTAAGACTACCCAAATAGCCATTGGAGACAACTTGCTACACCATCAAATGATACGTGATTTGGTGCGTTTGAACAAGAGTTTTATCGTCAACCGAAATGTCAACCCAAAAGAAATGTTGGCATACAGCAAACGATTGTCGAACTACATTCACAAAACAATACGCGAAGAACAAATATCGATTTGGATAGCCCACAAAGAAGGAAGGTCGAAAGATGGTGATGACAGAACAGCGAGTGGACTATTGAAAATGCTTGTTTCAAGTCGTGATGAAAACATCCGCGAAGCGCTGTTGCCGTTGAACATTGTGCCGATGGTGGTGAGCTATGAATACGATCCTTGCGACATTTATAAAGCAAATGAACTTCTTACCATTAAGGAAAATGGTATCTACGAAAAGCAGCCCGGTGAAGATTATAGAAGCGCATTGAAAGGTATCACAGGACATAAAGGAAGGGTAAACATAGCTGTTGGCACGAAACTACATTCTACCTTAAAGAGATTGCCAGAAAACTTGCCGAAAAACGAGCAATTTCGTTTGTTGTCGCACGAAATCGACCGCCGCATGCACTTGATGTATAAGCTTTGGCCAACGAATTATATCGCCCACGATTTATTGACTGGTACCCGCGATTATGCGCACTTGTATTCGGGTATCCAAAAAATTGCTTTTGGTAACTACTTGAGAGGTAGGGCATTACAAATGGGACTGGCGAAGAAGGTGCTATTAAAGAGAGAAGGCTACACAAAGCAAGCCCGCGAGGTGCTTTTGCAGATGTATGCAAATCCGGTTTTCAACCACAAACAAGCCGATAGGGAGTCGCTTTTTTAAGCTGACTTTCTTTTTCTGAAAAGCTCCGAAAGCAAAATGGCTCCGCTCATAGCAGCATTTAATGATTCGGCATTGCCTTCACCTGGAATATGCAAGTGAGCTGTGATTCTTTCCCGAACAGTTGCTCTTAGTCCGTGGCTTTCATTGCCCACCACAAAATAACCGTGTGTTGAACTTAGTTCAAAAAGTGAACTGCCCCCAAGATCCAATCCATACCAAGGTGCTTCAATTCCTGAGAAGGTTTCGAGTGAATGATACAAGACCTCCATGCGAAAAACAGATCCCATGCTGGCTTGGACAACCTTTGGGTTAAAGCAATCCACAGTATCGCTGTCGGCCAAAATTTTCCGAAATCCGAACCACTCAGCCGTGCGAATTAATGTCCCCAAATTACCGGGGTCACGGACACCGTCGAGCACGAGGACGCCTTGTTCAACATCTTTTTCTGTTGGCGCTGAAGGAGATAGATACCAATTTGGCAATTTAGCAACAGCAAGCAATCCGGGCGGAGTAGCTAGCGCAGATAATTCTTTCATATCCCGCTCAGAAACCAAATGAATAGGCACAGAAGTTGAGGGTGCCGGATGGACTTCAGAGCATACGATGTATTCAACTTCGAAGCCGCTATCCAATAGCTCTAATACCGATTTTGTGCCCTCAACAGTGAATTGTTGATGCTCCAATCGGTGTTTTTGAAGTCTAAGCGACTTCACATAGCGCATTTGATTTTTTGATATCATACCTTCGCAGTGCCGCAAAATAACGACTAATTTCGTTCGCATTGAGCAAGTTTAATTTCATACGGGTACTTCTTATCACTTTTGTTTTCGGCTTAATCGCCGGATGCAACCCAACTCGGCGTTTGCCTGATGGTGAGGCATTGCTGGTGCGACAGCAGGTTAAGATTCAAGATCGCCCTGCAGATTTAGACCTTTCTGACGACGATATTAAAGCTGTCCTGAAGCAAAAAACAAATCGCAGGGTGCTCGGAATGCGGTTCAATTTGGGAGTGTACAATTTGGTGAATCCAAACCGTCAGTTGTCCGCGAGTAGACGAAAATCAGAACGGAAAAAGCGTAAACTAAAGCGTAAAGAAGACAGGGGTAAAGAGCTGACTATTAAGGAGGAAAAAGATATTTTAAGTGATACTTTGACTTGGCGAGATTGGTTGTCAGGAACAGTAGGCGAAGCTCCTGTTGTCTTTGATTCTTTAAAAGCGGAGAAGTCAGCCGATCAGCTTAAAATCTTGTTCAGCAAAAATGGTTTTTTCCGCACCGATGTGAGTTACGAAGTAAACTACAAAGCCAATGGCCGGAAGGTGAAACCCATCGTTTATTATGTAAAACCTGACTTGGCTTATTATATCGACACGTTGATTTACCTTTCTGAAGATCCTACCATTTCTAGTAAATCAGATTTTCTGCTAACCAATTCCACACTGCATGTCGGCGATAGATTTGACGTGCAAAGCATGGATTTGGAGCGTGAATCAATAACCTCTTACCTAAATAACCGGGGTTATTACACCTTCACCAAAGACTATATCACATACAAGGTCGATAGCAGTTACAATAAACATGGTGTGAAGGTGGATTTGATTATCAATCCTCCGCAAACAGCAGCTTCGGCAGATAGTTTAGGACGGAAAGCACACAAGCGATATTTTATTGGCGACATATATTTCCACATCGACTACAACCCGATAGATAAAGATTACGAACCAACAGATACGCTTTATTCTGGAGGTGTGTATTATTTATCGCGTGGACCAATATCGATTCGTCCAGATCTTCTGCGCTATCTGCTCGATTTCCAAAAAGGAGATTTGTATCAGAAAGATAGGGTAGAAGCGACCTACAAAAAAATGGTAGACCTTCCCATTATCCGCTCTGTTACGATGAACATGAAAGAGTCTGATAGTCTATCAAACGTTCTCGATTGCGAGGTCTTCCTCAATCAAAACAAGCAAAAGTACCTCTCCGCTGAATCGGGTGTAACCCACCGCGATGGATTGTTTGGAATCAAAGGAAGTTTGGTTTACAGCAATCGAAATGTTTTTTTGGGTGCCGAAACAGGACAAGTTAGGATCAATGGAGCGGTTGAAGCTCAGCAACCTCTGACACTTACGCAAGGTGAGGATCTTTCTACTTCTGATGTTGCCGACAACTTGCGATTTAACACTTTCGAGATCGGACCCGAGTTGGTGATGAACTTCCACAAGTTTATACCTTTTCCACGCGAGTGGTTCAAGAAGTCGAACGACATAAGGTCTTCACTCACAGCGGGTTTTAACTATCAAAACCGCCCCGATTATGAGCGCCAGCTATACCAGGTGAGATATGGGATGTCGTTCATTGAGAACCAAGAAAACGGCAGTAGAATTTCGGTTGATATTTGGGAATTGAGTACAGTGAAGATTAAGAAGTCGGCAGCGTTTTCAGACTTATTGAACAGGTTAGACGACACATTTCTTTCAACCAGTTATCAAGATCACTTAATTTCCTTGTTTCGTGCTGTTTGGAATGTGAATACGCAAAAGCCTCAGCAGCAAAAGAGCTATTTCTACAACCGTTTGGGCAGTGAATTTGCTGGTTTCGGTATTCGGTGGCTTTTTGAGCAAACGCAACAAAAAGTAGATGAATTGGGAAGTTATCGAATAGGCGATATTCGCTTTGCACAATTCGTTCGTCTCGAAGAAGATTTCAGGTTTTACCGCAACGTTGGAGAGAAAAACAGCATCGCTATACGTTTTCACGGTGGCGCTGGTATTACTGGGAAGAATTTAAATGTGCTACCATTCGAGAAGAGCTTCTATGGCGGAGGCGCCAATGGCATTCGGGCTTGGCGTCCGCGAACCCTAGGTCCGGGTAGCTACCGCGACACAACGGCGTTGGTGACGTTCAACAATTTGGGAGACTTGCTTTTAGAAGCTTCTGCCGAGTATCGGTTCGACCTAACAACGACGCTGGAAGGGGCATTTTTCTTGGATGTCGGCAATTTATGGCTCATGGAAGAGGATGGCAACCGTCCAGGTGCTGGTTTTAATAGCACCAGAGCCCTTGGTGAGTTGGCTTTTTCTGGAGGTTTGGGTTTTCGCTTTGACTTCGATTTTTTCCTTGTCCGACTCGATATCGCAACACAACTTAAAGATCCTGCAAAAATTCCTGGCGAACGCTGGTTTTGGGAGCCAAAAACTGAGTACGGTGAATTTGTCCGCTCAGTGACGGGAAATCCCGATTATACCTTCCGTCCGCAAGTGGGAATCAACTTCGGAATCGGCTATCCATTCTAAGTGCGCTTTCGTCATCCCCGCAGGGCGGGAGGAAATGGAAAAGAAAATGAGCGTTCATTCGCGTTGTAGTTTCCTATATTTGCCCTCTCAAATTATCATGCATGGGATGGTTTAAACGTATTAAAGAAGGTATCACTACCAAGTCTACCGACAAGAAAGAGATTCCTGAAGGCAATTGGTATAAGTGCCCTGAGTGCAAAAAAGTACTCACCTCGCAAGAGCATGCCGACACCCTTTGGGTTTGTCCGAGTTGTTCACACCACGAGCGCATTGGCTCCGATGAGTACTTCTATATTCTCTTCGACGATGGCAAATACAAGGAGTTGTTTGCCAATTTAACCTCTGCTGACCCGCTGAATTTTGTCGACACCAAGAAATACGCTGACAGGATCAAAGCTACCATGGCGAAAACCGAATTGGGAGATGCCATGCGTTGCGGAGTAGGTACGATGAATGAGCGCGAGATTGTTGTGGCGTGCATGGATTTCAACTTCATAGGTGGTTCAATGGGATCGGTAGTAGGAGAGAAGTTTGCTAAATCTGTTGATTATGCGATAAAACACAGATCTCCTTTTATCTGCATATCCAAATCAGGCGGTGCACGCATGATGGAAGCTGGATTTTCTCTTATGCAGATGGCTAAAACATCTGCCAAGCTTACCCAATTGGCTGACGCAGGTTTGCCATACATATCGATTTTAACTGACCCAACAACCGGTGGAGTTACGGCGTCTTTCGCCATGTTAGGCGATTTTAATATCGCTGAACCGAAGTCGCTCATTGGTTTTGCAGGCCCGCGTGTTGTGAAAGAGACCATCGGTAAAGACTTGCCTGAAGGTTTCCAACGTGCTGAGTTTGTCCTTGAACACGGTTTCCTCGATTTGATTGTCGACAGACAACATATAAAAGAAAAACTGACAAGTATATTTAAAATGTTGCTCGGCTAAGGTTTTTCAGAAAAGAAAGTCTACCTTTGCCGTCCCAAAGCGGGATACATAAAAATCATCTAAATTGATATTGGCATGTACTTAGATACTGAAAAGAAGAAAGAATTCTTCGCCAAATACGGAAAGTCAGAGACTGACACCGGATCTTCTGAAGGACAAATTGCGATGTTTACATTTCGCATTAGTCACCTTACTGGTCACTTGAAAAACAACCATAAGGACTACACAACTCAACGTTCTTTGATCAAACTTGTTGGTAAGCGCCGCAAGCTTCTTGATTACTTGAAGAACACAGACATCGAACGCTACCGTAGCATTGTTAAGGAGTTGGGTCTGCGCAAATAAATGACGATTAAAGACAAGATAGAAATATAGATTCAAGAGGGGGCAATAGATTAAACGCTATTGCCTCTTTTTGCTTGAAAGTAGTACGCAAAAAGACACATGAACTACACGTTGCACACAAAGACCATCGACACTGGAGATGGCAAATTGATCACAATTGAGACTGGGAAGCTTGCCAAGCAGGCGCACGGTTCGGTTGTGGTACGTCAAGGAGATACGATGCTCCTTGCCACAGTTGTTTCAAATTTTGAAGCTCAAGACGGGGTTGACTTCCTTCCATTGACGGTTGACTACAGAGAGAAGTACGCTTCTACTGGACGTTTTCCGGGGGGATTCTTCAAACGAGAAGCGCGTCCATCTGACGATGAGGTGCTTGTAATGCGTTTGGTTGACCGCGCCCTGAGACCGATGTTTCCTGACGATTACCACGCTGAAGTGCAGGTGATGATTCAGGTTATGTCGGCAGACAAAGAAAACATGCCAGATGCATTGGCAGGTTTGGCAGCTTCTGCCGCTCTTGCTGTTTCTGATATTCCTTTCAACGGGCCTATCTCTGAAGTCCGCGTTGCACGCATCGAGGGTAAATTTGTCATCAATCCTTTATTGAGCGAATTGCCTTTTGCTGATATGGATATGGTTATCGCAGGGTCTGCAGATAGCATTGTCATGGTTGAAGGTGAGATGCACGAAGTTTCAGAAGCCGAAATGGTTGATGCGATTCGTGTTGCTCACGATGCGATCAAAATGCACTGTAAGGCGCAGATGGAACTTGCTGAATCGGTTGGTAACACAACTCCGAAGCGGACATATAGCCACGAAACGCACGATGAAGAACTACGCGCTCAAGTGAAGTCTGCGTTGTTTCAGAAATACTACGATATCGCTCGTCAAGCTTCTGCTAAAGAAGAGCGTTCAAATGCATTTAGCGCAGCGAAAGATGAGTTCATGGCGACCTTCTCTGAAGAAGATTTGGCTGCAAAAAAGAAACTTATCGGCACTTATGCGCATGACGTTCAGAAGGATGCCGTACGCCGTGTTGTTCTAGATGAAGGAATTCGTCTGGATGGCCGAAGCACAGATGAGATTCGTCCGATTTGGTCTGAAGTAGACTATTTGCCATGCACCCACGGTTCTGCAATCTTTACACGTGGTGAAACACAATCGCTTACAACGCTCACTTTGGGTACAAAGTTGGATCAACAAACGATTGATGGAGCAATAGGTAAGCGCAGCGAGAAATTCTTGTTACATTATAACTTCCCTCCATTCTCAACAGGTGAAGCTCGTCCACTTCGTGGCACTAGCCGTCGTGAAGTAGGTCACGGAAACTTGGCTCTACGCGCCATTAAACCTGTTCTTCCAGAACATGAGGATTGTCCGTACACCATTCGTTTGGTTTCTGAAATCCTTGAGTCAAATGGATCGTCATCTATGGCGACTGTTTGTGCAGGTACGTTGGCATTGATGGATGGTGGAGTTCCTATCAAACGTCCGGTTACAGGTATTGCTATGGGCTTGATTTCTGAAAAGGATGGTAGCAAATACGCGGTATTGAGCGATATCCTTGGAGATGAAGATCACTTGGGAGATATGGACTTTAAAGTTACTGGTACTGAGAAAGGCATTACAGCTTGTCAGATGGACATCAAAATAGAGGGATTGTCATTCCAGGTTTTGACGGAAGCTTTGAACCAAGCGCGCGAAGGTCGTTTGCACATTCTTAAGGAGATCTTGAAGACGATGTCTGCTCCTCGTGAAGACTACAAACCACACGCACCTCGTATTGAAAGCTTCGAAATACCAACCGACATGATTGGAGCAGTTATCGGACCAGGTGGTAAAATCATTCAGGAAATTCAAGCTACAACTGAGACAATTATTACCATCGACGAGCGCGATGGAAAAGGAATTGTTGAAGTTTCTGCATCCAACCTGGATTCGATTACCCGCGCTGTTAATCGCATCAAATCAATCGTATTCCCTGCTGTAATTGAAATCGGGGAGGTTTACGAAGGTGTTGTTAAGTCGATCATGCCGTATGGTGCTTTCGTTGAGATCGTTCCAGGTCAGGATGGACTGTTGCACGTTTCTGAATTGGAATGGCATCGCGTAGACAACGTGAATGAAGTGCTTAAAGAAGGAGAAGTTGTAAAGTTTAAGGTAGTTGGACGTGATCCGAAAACCAATAAAGTGAAACTTTCTCGTAAAGTTCTTCTACCTCGTCCGGAAGGAATGACCGACGAAGAAGCGAATGGACAAGATGAGCGTCGTGATCGCGGAGACCGCGGAGACCGCGGAGACCGCGGAGATCGTGGTGGAAGAGACAACCGTCGCGACGATCGCAGAAGATAAGACAGAAAGTCAGTATAATTTTTTCTGCATCATTTTTGATGTTTTAACGTTACATCTTTCTAAATTTTTCGTTACAATAAGTATCGAACCGAATCTTCGGTAATTTAGATGGATAGCAAATCGAGGCAATGAGACAGTTAAAAATAACAAAACAAGTAACCAACCGTGAGACAGCGTCTCTGGATAAGTACTTGCAAGAAATAGGTCGTGTAGACTTAATTACCGCTGATGAAGAGGTAGAGTTGGCACGCCGCATCAAGGCAGGAGATCAGGCCGCTTTGGAGAAATTAACCAAAGCTAACCTTCGTTTCGTTGTTTCGGTATCGAAGCAATATCAAAACCAAGGGTTGTCGCTTCCTGACTTGATTAATGAAGGTAACTTAGGATTGATTAAAGCTGCACAACGTTTCGATGAAACGCGCGGTTTTAAATTCATTTCTTACGCCGTTTGGTGGATTCGTCAATCTATTCTTCAGGCTTTGGCTGAACAGTCTCGTATTGTTCGTCTGCCGTTGAACAAGATTGGGTCTATCAACAAGATCAACAAAGCTTTCGCCCGTTTGGAGCAGGAGTACGAACGTCCTCCAACCGCTGCTGAATTGGCTGAAGTGCTAGAAATGACACTTGACGAGGTAAAGCAATCGCTTAAAAATGCCGGTCGTCACGTATCAATGGATGCGCCGTTGAAGGATGGTGACGATAGTTCGAGCACAATGTATGATGTGTTGCAGACGGGTGATACCCCTTCTCCAGACACAGATTTGATGAACGAGTCATTGAGAAGAGAGATTGAAAGATCTCTTCGGACCTTAACAACCCGCGAAGCGGATGTGATTCGTTTATACTTTGGTTTGAATGGCGAACATCCAATGACTCTTGAAGAAATCGGTGAACGGTTTGACCTCACGCGCGAGCGGGTTCGTCAAATCAAAGAAAAAGCAATCCGACGATTGAAACACACTTCGAGAAGTAAGATTTTAAAATCTTACCTCGGATAAAGAAACTAGCCCTGCCAATTTGGTGGGGCTATTTTTTTATGTCTTTTGAAGCCCAAAGATACCTGCATGCTGCCGTTCTGTGCGGACGCCATTTCGCAGCTATGGCTTCATATTCTGAACGATTCGGTTTTTTAGAAGAGGGGATGTTGTAAAGCCTTTCCATATTCTGTCGAATGCCCAGGTCATCAAACGGAAAGATGTCGGGACGTTTTAAATTGAACATCAGGTACATTTCAGCTGTCCAACGCCCAATGCCTTTGATGCGTGTCAGCTGCAATATAACCGTTTCATCATCCAATGCATGAAGGTTGTTGTAGGTGTCTGAATCGGCAATGAAGTGTTCCGCCAAAGAATGAAGGTACCCTTGTTTTTGTCCGCTGATGCCCACTGACCTCATTCTTTCGCTATCCAATTCCAACATGCGTTGAGGCGTTACTTCTCCATCCATTAAATGAATGAGCCGATCATGAATGGTGTTGGCTGCTTTCACAGATAGTTGCTGACTAATAACAGCCGAAACAAGCGTTTTGAAAGCAGATCGCTCTTCTGTTTCAGCCAATGGACCTAACTGAACTATTATGTCTGCAATAACGGGGTCAACTTTTTCAAAAAAGGAAATCAGATCTTTCAAAATATAAATTTTGGTTGAACATACTACAAAGCCCTCAATTTACGTCTGTAATAGGTCTAAACTTCTCATCTTTGTCGTCAATGAAATACGCCCAAATATTCTTGTTGGTCATAGTGACTTTTGCTTTAGGAATCACTTCTTGCAGAAGAGAGAAGATAACAGAAAGCACAGATGCGAAATTAGATTTTTCTGTAGACACAGTCCTTTTCGACACGGTCTTCACAACCATAGGCTCAATTACAAAGTCGGTTCGCGTATACAACAACAATCCAGACCGCGTGCGCATTTCTTCGATAGAGCTCGAAGGAGGCAATCAATCGAACTTCAGAATGAATGTCGACGGTTTGCCGGGCGACTTGTTTACTGAAATTGAGATTGCCGCTGGCGACTCGATGTGGATTTTTGTGGAGGTAACAGTAGATCCTGGCAATCAATCGAACCCATTCGTTATTGAAGATCGCATCATTTTTGAAACCAACGGGAATCAACAACAAGTTTGGCTCGCCGCATGGGGACAGGATGCTTATTTCCATGGAGGATTGGGTGGACTAACAGTACTCGACTGCAATGAAGTGTGGAATGCCGATCGACCCCACGTCGTTTATGGCATTGTAGCGGTTGATGAAAACTGTTGCTTGACCATCAACCAAGGAACGCAAGTGCATTGCCACCAAGGATCAGGTATCTACGTTTTCAAAGGGTGTATAGATGTAAACGGACAGTATCAAAACGAAGTTGTCTTTCAAGGAGACCGACTTGACCCGGGATACACTGATTTGCCCGGACAGTGGGGGATTGAGCTCACATTTGAATACGAGAGTGATTTTGGAATAGAGCAATTCACCGCCGTGCGCGGAGGTATTTGGCTTTTTGAATCGACCGGTTCGAATATCGATTATGCCATCATTAAAAATGGGAACATCGGCATCCAAGTAGATACACTTGGAAATGCTTCAGAGAATGCCCTGACCTTGACCAATACACGGATAGAGAACATGGGGGTTATTGGGCTGTACGGACAAGGAGCGAGTATCTATGGCAATAACAATTTGATTTCCAACTGTGGACAAAGTTGCGCCAATCTGGGCATAGGAGGGAAGTACCAGTTTGAGTATTGCACATTTGCGAATTACTGGACAGGTTCTAATAGACAGACTCCAACGTTGAGTTTGAGTAATTACTACTTGACCAGCACAAATCAAGTAATTGTAAGGCCACTTACAGACACATTCTTTTATAATTGTATCATTTGGGGCAACAATGCTGGGCTAACCGATTTCGGGGAGTTGTTGGTGAGTATGGAAGATAGCGGAAATCCGCAGTATCAGTTTAGCTACTGCGCTGTTGATTCAGAGACATCGACAGCCGACGGATCGAATTATTTGAGTGTTGTAAATGGATCGACACCACCCTTCGTTGCAGCAGGAGAGGGTGATTTTCACCTTATATCAAGTGCCAGCTCAACCTGGAACGGAGGACCAATTAGCACCTCATTAACCCCGTTTTTGGATTTAGACCAACAATTTCGGGTATTGCCCGGGCGAAAAGGCTGTTTCGAAGGACAGTAATCAAAGGTTCGTTTTTCACTTGGTAGTGGCTTAAAAAAATCGGTAATTTCGGAAACCTATCAAGGTCATTCGCGTAAGACCATTGTAATAAACCACTCTATGAAACGGATTATTTATATTCTAGCCCCAGCAATGCTGTCGGTGCCCCTGTTAACGGGATGCGCCGATGATGCTGCACAAAATGCCCAAGACGAGTCAGCAGTTACTGTTGATGAAGCACAGAATGCAGTTACTTCTTCTTTGGTGAAGATCGATAGTGAGATTTTTTCTCTTCCATCGCCAATACAAACGGCGATATTGATGCACAAAAAGGAGATTTCCTACAGAGAAGAACTTCTGAATCCCCTGGCAAACGAAAAGAAATACATCAATCAGTACCAGAAATCACTGAACATGGGTGTGTATGGTGCCGATTTGGCTTATCTCTCAAATTTCAATAATTCTCAGAAGAAGCTCGACTACTTTAAAGTGGTTGAATCGTTGGCTACAGATCTCGATATACGCAATAACATTGATCAATCTTTGATCGATCGATTCGCAAAGAATATCGACGTTCAAGATTCATTGTATAAACTCAATGCTGACCTGTTCAAAGCAGGAGACAAGTATTTGAAGCAAAACGATGAAGACGAAGTGGCAACCTTAATACTCGCTGGTGGGTGGGTAGAAGCCCTTTATCTGGCTATTGATGCAGCCGATCAAGATGATAGTTTCAAAACCCGCATCGGAGAACAAGGGTTTGCAGTGAATTCACTCGTCAATCTTTTGAAAAAGCATGATAGTCCACAAACAATAGAATTGGCCGGTAAAATGGCAGAGTTGTCGAAGCAATTTGAAGGACTCGTAATTAATTACGCTTACGTGAAGCCGATAACAGATGCGGCAGATAAAGTAACGTATTTGAATTCAAAATCGAATGTCCAGATCTCGGAAGAGCAACTTGCAGAAATTGCACGTCAGGTGACAGAAATTAGAAAGTCGATAACTCAGTAAGGAAACATCATGAAGAATTTTTTGACACTTGCCGCCTTCTTTGCGGTGTTATCTATACAGACTGCCACTGCTCAATGCGATGAAATTGCTGATCAGTGCGAGATGAACCTTGCTAAGGAGTATATCTCAGACGGACAGTTTTACAGAGCCCTCTTGTACAATGATCAAGTAGCCGAGTTCGAACTCAGTTTATTTGGTGGAAACACATATAGAATCGCCGCTTGCAGCGGAATGGATTCAGGGAATTTGGTTTTCAGATTGTACGATCAAGAGCATAACCTATTGTTTACAAGCAGCGACTTTAGCAATGCGCCATATTGGGATTTCGTAGTAGAAAACACCATGCAGTGCACCATTGAAGCACAGCTTGATTTGAACAAACAACAGTCTGGCTGCGCCGTACTTTTGATAGGATTCAAGAAGTAAGATCACAATAACAATATTAAGGTCAAACAACGATGAGTGCAGGAATTCTCCGAGCATTAATGCAGCTTTTTGCCATAATCGCCCGTGAAGGTGGTGATGGTAAAAATGGCAATGGAGGTCGCGACATCGTAGCTGTATTCCTGCGCCAGCAGCTGAACAAAGAACTTGTTCAACAGTATTTGAAGATGTATGAATCTTTCATTGAAGAGTTCAATACACGCAAAAATGCTGGGTCTGACACACGCAAGAAACGTATTTCTCTGAACTCCGTTAAAGTACTTCGCATTTGCACTCGCATCAACGAAGAGCTAGCGCAGAAAGAAAAATTCTACGCCCTTGTCCGTGTGATGGAATTCATTGCAGCTTTTACAGATACAACGGAACAAGAGTGGGAGTTTGTTGAGACAGTTGCAGATACGTTTAATATCGACAAAGATGTCTACAACGGCATCAAAAGTCTCATCACCGCAAACTCCGAATCGCTTATCGATTCAGAGAATTTCCTGATCATCAAGAATGGCCAGAAAGGAGATTTGGAGAAGTCGAGATTTTTGAAATCTGATGGAATGCAAGGGAAAGCAATACTTTTCCATATTCCAACCGACAATCTTTTCTTTCTCAGGTATTTTGGAAACGATGACTTGTATTTAAACGGACAAGTCTTAACCGGCACGAGTGCCCAGGTTTTCTCTCAAGGAGCAAGCATTCGTGGTCCGAAGATTACCCCGATTTACTACAGCGATGTCATTCACGGATTCTTATCCGACCTGGATGAATCGCATATCGTTTTTAAAGCTGAAAACGTATCCTACCATTTCGAACGTCAGAAGAAACAAGCCCTACACCAACTGAGTATCGTCGAGACTTCCGGCAATCTCATAGGGATCATGGGAGGAAGTGGATCAGGTAAATCGACCTTGCTAAACGTCTTGAATGGCAACCTAGTTCCAACCTTTGGATCGGTAAAAATCAACGGCATTGATGTCCACCACGAAAGCGACAACCTCGAAGGTGTTATAGGATACGTGGCACAAGACGACCTTTTGATAGAAGAGTTGACGGTTTTTCAAAACCTGTTTTTCAATGCAAAACTCTGCTTCGGAGACAAAGGAGAAGTTGAACTTGTATCGATTGTAGAGCAAACATTACAGCAACTAGGTCTTTTTGAAACCAGAGATCTACGCGTTGGGTCACCATTGGATAAAACGATATCGGGCGGACAAAGAAAGCGATTGAATATCGCTCTTGAGCTCATTCGCGAGCCGAGCGTGCTTTTCGTTGATGAACCTACAAGCGGTTTGTCTTCTCGTGATTCTGAGAACATCATGGACCTTCTCAAAGAGCTCACGCTCCGCGGAAAATTGGTTTTTGTTGTTATTCACCAACCGTCATCAGATATCTTCAAGATGTTTGATAAATTGTTTTTACTCGATCAAGGAGGGTATCCGATTTACTACGGTAACCCTGTTGAGAGTATCATTTACTTCAAGAGGTTGGTAAATCATGTCAACCTTACAGAAAGCGAATGTGCGCGATGTGGAAACGTTAATCCAGAGCAGATTTTTAATATCATCGAATCGAAAGTGGTTGATGAATTTGGAAATTTGACTGAGCATAGAAAGATATCTCCACATGAATGGAATAACTTCTTCAACGTCTACATCGGCAACCAGATAAAAGCAGAGGCTGGTGACGTGGATGCCCCAAAATCGAATTTTAGCATTCCTGGCAAATTTCGCCAATTGATGGTATTCCTGAAGCGCGATTTCTTAGCGAAGTTGTCGAATAAACAATACATGCTCATCAATTTGCTTGAGGCGCCTGCCTTGGCTCTTTTACTCAGCTTTTTTGTCAAATTCTATGTTAGCGAGCGTGGAGAAGAAGTAGTTTACACCTTCCGCGAAAGCGACAATATTCCGCAGTTTCTTTTTATCTCTGTGATTGTTTCCTTGTTTTTAGGACTCACAGTTAGTGCAGAAGAGATCATTCGCGACCAGAAAATGTTGCGCAGAGAGAAATTCTTGAACCTTTCAAAGAACAGTTATCTATTCGCGAAGATCGGCATCATGTTTACGATCTCCGCCATACAGACCATGAGCTATGTGATCATTGGAAATTCTGTTTTGGGAATTGCAGATATGATTTTGCCATTCTTCTTGATTTTGTTTTCAACTTCTTGCTTTGCTAACCTGCTGGGTTTGAATATCTCGGCAAGCTTTAATTCTGCCAAGGTTATCTACATCTTGATTCCGATTTTGATCATCCCTCAATTGTTATTTAGCGGAGTGATCGTGAAATTTGACAAATTGTATCCAGCATTTGCCTCACAGTCAGGAGTTCCAACGATTGGTAACGTGATGGCTAGTCGCTGGGCATACGAAGCACTGGCTGTATATCAGTTCAAGAACAATAGGTACGACAAGCAGTTTTTCGACTACGACACCCGCGTAAGTCAGTTCAGTTGGAAACGAGATTTCTGGACAAAAGAAATGCGTTCTATCATCACCGATTCGCGCAAGCTAATTGATAGCGGCGACAACCAAGCACAATTGGAGGAGAACGCGAACATCTTGTTCAACGAGATGCAGAAAGAAGTGAAGACAGTGAAAGGATTTTCGCCAATGTATTTGGATGGGGATAAAGCACTGACACAAGTAAAACTCGATAGCATCGAAGCGTCAATAGATTTGTTGTACGAGTATTACAAGGCCAATTACCGACAGGTGGTGCGTGAGAAAGACGCAATGAACAACAGACTAACGGCGACAACTGCAGCGCGTGATTCAATGATTGCGACAAAAGATAAGTACCACAATGATCGTTTAGAGGAATTTGTGACCAACAGCAGCGATATCAAGCGTTTGGTGACATACGAAGGTGAGTTGGTGCAGAAGATCGATCCTATTTATCAGATTCCTGTCCACAAAAGCTTTTTCGGCGCGCATTTTTACTCGCCTTCAAAACGATTCTTTGGAACGCAGGTGACCACATTCTCTGCGAATATTGCGGTTATTTGGCTGATGACATCCCTATTGACAATTTTACTTTGTTTTGATGGGATGCGGAAATTCATTGAGGGGTTATCATCGCTGCCAGAAACAATTGCATTGCGACTTGGACTAAAACGAAGCGCACAAGATTAACAAAAAAGCCCACTGAGAAGCGGGCTTTTTTTTATATCTATCGAGCAGGTTTAAAGCTCTTCGATTTCAATCATTTTAAAGGGGATGTTGATGATGGCGTCATAATCTTCGCCAGCCTCGAGCATATCTTCATCATCTTCTTCATAATACCAATTGATGACGATCTCATGGTTTACTGCTTCAAGTTTCTTGAACAAATCAAGAATACACTTAGAAGAACTTGTGTTGAAATACTCCAATTGGATATTAACAGTGGTTTTGTTCTGTGGAGATTTACTGTACGATTCAATCCAATCTATAAGCGGTTTATAAAACTCGATTGAATTTTCAGGAATCGACCTGCCTTTAATATCCAAAACACCTTCTCCGGCTAGGAAGTTAACTGTCGGTGTTTTTGGGCTGCCTTCAATTCGAATATCATCCATCGTCAAGATACTTTTACGTTAAAACAAAAGAATAAACGTTCTTCATCCATAGGTGAGAAAGAATATTCTAGTTCATTACCAGATTTTCGTGCAATATCGATAAATCCTAAGCCCGCCCCACCTACATCTGATATTTTTCCGTTAACAAGTTGGTCTTGATATTCTTTTTTACGCTTCTCCGGCTCAAGGTCGTTGAGTTGATCGATGCGTGATTGTAGCTCAGGATATATGTCTTTTGGAACCGCATTGCCTGTCGCTATCCGAATGCCTTCGGGCGTTGAAACCATGATCACCACACCATTTCCGGGTTCGTCTTTTTTCGCTGTTGAGTGTTTTTGGAGGTTTTGCAGACATTCGACTAAAATGTGAAATGCACGTTTTCGCGTGCCTGTAGCACAGCCCATTAGGGTTAGTTTTCTTTCTGCTACATCAAGCAGTCCGTCAAGCATTGGACTCGAGATATCTCCTCGAAAAGCCAACATAACTCCTTTGTCATTGAAATGGCCAAAGTTGTTAAAGAGATCATTGTTTTCCTTCACTTAGTCGTGTTTTAGTAATTAAACAACTCAAGTTTAGGCAGCAAGTATTGAGTTTTGGTGTCGCAAAGTTATGCGCATTTCCTAATATTGCTAATTATTATGTGTAGGAAGAATCTTAAAGGACATGTCGGAAAAAGATAAGAGTGATTGGTTTAAGGCATGGTTTAATTCGCCATACTACCATAAACTATACGATAATCGAAATGATGCAGAAGCTGAGGAGTTTATTCATCAGTTGGTAAATTACCTGAATCTGGATAAGTCTGCAACTGTGCTTGATCTTGCCTGCGGCGATGGTAGACACTGTCGTGTGTTTGCAAACAAGGGGTTTGATGTCACAGGCATTGATTTGGCCCCTGAAAGCATCAAAGTTGCGAAAGAGAAATCAGGACCACATCAGCGGTATGGTGTGGCCGATATGCGGACATTTGATCTTCACAGGAAATTTGATCTTATAACCAACCTGTTCACCAGTTTCGGGTATTTCGATAGCAGCATTGAAAATTCCAAAGTGCTCGGCCGCATTCACACGCACCTTCAACCGAATGGAATATTTGTCCTCGATTTTCTGAACCTCACGTTACTCGAACGCACGTTGGTAGCAAATGAAGTTATAGAGAAAGGCGGGGTGAGGTTCAATATATCTAGAAAGATAGAGGGAGGTCGAATAATAAAGAAAATCAATTTCGACGACAACGGAAATGCCTACGAGCACACAGAATTTGTCCAAGCATTGTCGATAGATGAATTAACTTCGCTTTTTGTCGATGCAGGATTTAAGATCTTAGCTACCTTTGGCGACTATTTCTTGAACGAATACATCCGCGCTGAATCGCCACGTGTGATACTTGTCGCCACAAAAGCATGAACGGAATATTATTGAACAGTCTGATACTTTTCTCTACCGCACTTGTCGGAGGAGGAATAATATTGTTGTGGGGCAAAAAATGGCTTAACCATTTGGGATTGATGCTCACATTTGGTGGGGCTTACCTTATGGGCTTGGTGTTTCTACATCTGGTTCCAGAGCTTTTCTCGACAAACGCAGCCAATGCAGGTTGGTATGTATTAGCAGGATTCATGCTTCAGGTTTTGTTGGAGTATATGAGTCAGGGGCTTGAGCACGGACACTTTCATGAGCATGAAGGGAATGTCAAGAAGTCTTTCCCCGTCATGATTTTCGTGAGTTTGTGCTTGCACGCCTTCATTGAGGCCATGCCTTTGGCAGGGGGTGTTCACGACCACGGACATGCTCATCAGCACATTCACCTCGCATCACAATCGCTGTTGATAGGGTTGGTAGTGCACAAGTTTCCAGTAGCCATGGTGCTTGCAGGAATGTTGATGGGGTCGAATTTGAAGCAAGCCGTGCAATGGGCGTTTGTTGCGATTTTTGGATTGATGCCAGTTTTAGGAATCGTTATTGGCGATAGCATCATACATGCTTTCCCAGAGGGGATAGATCAGTTTATGACAGCCATGAGCGGCATCTTGATTGGTATACTTCTGCACATTTCAACGACCATACTTTTTGAGAGTTCAGACGGACATAGATTCAACTTTGTGAAGTTGATGGTCGTAGTGGTTGGGATTGCAATAGCGGCCCTCACTTTGGGACATTAACAAATTTCATCAACAGAATTAGGGAAATTATTCACATCTTTGTATAATCAAAGGAAGGATAGTGGTTTTCACGATCCAAATTTAAAGACTCAGCAAGTGGAAGTTATTCGCACAGAGGGAGCAAGTTGCATGGAAGGATTCATCGCTAGAGCGGGAATCCTCACTTTAAATGGTGATGCAATCGTCTTTGAACACAAGGATCACAAACAGTTTCAACCTGTATCAGTCCCCCTAATTGATATTGATAAGGTAGATTACTTCCGAACGTTGTCTATTATTCCAAACGGATTGTCTGTTTTTCTCCGAAACGGCGACATGATTCATTTCATTGTCGACGATAGAAGATCATGGCAAGACGCTATATTGAAAGCCAAGAAAGCGAAAACAGGTGTTTGATCTGTTGCGTAAGTACTAACAGTTTTCACCCGATAATTGTTAGCAACCGAAAAGTCGG
The DNA here is from genome assembly GCA_016124575.1 of Cryomorphaceae bacterium. Taxonomy (GTDB): domain Bacteria; phylum Bacteroidota; class Bacteroidia; order Flavobacteriales_D; family Sanyastnellaceae; genus RI-182. The sequence continues at coordinate 7,193 of WGNM01000027.1, read as the reverse complement.
TGCTGTGAGAGATGAGAGAAGAATTGCTAACTTTTGCTAACCAAATTTGCTTATGAAGACGTTCAGTACAAAACTTATAAATGAGAAAGTAGAGTTCATTTTTATCAAAAAGAAAGACTCGCGGCGTATCTTGATTTTCGCGCACTATCTCAACTAATGTAACCATTCTATATATTCTCCGTAAGATTCGGGTATCGAGTTATTAACCTAACCAGACACCCGTGAAACGCTGTAGAATAAGAATAAACATCCGCAAGTTCGAATCAATTCAATTGTACCGAAAGCATTATGGCTTCGAGGTATTCAATCATTGTTTGAACTAACTTAAGAGAAAATCTCCTGAGAGATCTTAAGGCACTCTATTAAGATATTTTCATCCACCAAGCATTCGATCTCCTGTTCATTGAACCAGGAGATCATTTTTTCTGTAGGCATGTTGCCGGTTAGATCATCGGCAGCCATCGGACATCCGCCATATCCTTTTAAAGCACCATCAAAACGTCGGCATCCGGCATTGTATGCCGATTCGATTTTTTCGCGCCAAGAATCTGGTGTGGTATGCAGGTGAGCGCCAAATTCAACATCCGGTAATTCTTTGATACAAGCTGCAAACAGGGGTTCTATGTTCTCTGGCTTGGAAGAGCCTATGGTATCGCTCAAAGCTAAAATTCGGATATCAAAATCTTTCGCTAAACGCTCGCTCCAGCCTAAAACCAAATCGGGGTGCCAGGCTTCATTGTACGGATTGCCAAAGGCCATTGAAAGATAGACGACCAATTCTTGATTGCTCTTCTCGCATATGTTGCGTATGGCTTCAACAAGCTTCAGCGAATCTTCGATGGAAGCATTGGTGTTGCGCTGTTGGAAAACCTCAGAGACCGAAAAGGGATACCCCAAAAATGAAATTTGCTCGTGAGACGCAGCATCCATTGCACCTCGCTCATTGGCTACAATCGCCAATAGTTTCGCCGACGTTTTAGAAAGATCCAATCCGTCCAAAACGGCTGCTGTATCGCGCATCTGCGGAATCGCTTTTGGAGACACAAAACTCCCAAAGTCGATGGTATCGAAGCCAGCAGAAAGCAAAGCGTTGATGTATTTCGTTTTTAAGGCTGTGGGTACAAAATCGTGCAGACCTTGCATGGCATCACGCGGACATTCAATGATTTTCATAGCTTTTAAATTATGTAGGAGGAATCTTACGACAGAGGAAGTGATGCATCCTACATGAAAAACAGGGATACAAAGATAGCTTTGATTAACAAAGATCGCCCTATGAAAAACATTCTAATCATCGACTCTGATGTAATCACATCGGCACTAACTGCAAAGTTTCTCTCAAACTACGGCCACAATGTTTATGTAGCTCATGACGGAAAGGTCGGATTGGATCGCATGGGGAAGCAACATTTTGATCTTGTATTGTCGGAGGTTGAGTTAAACGGACTTTCAGGATTTGACACCTTGAAGCTCATGCGCAAGTGTTATACAGATGTGCCTTTTGCCTTTTTGACATCTGACGACGATCGCGCTACAAGGGCAGAAGCCGAAATGATGGGGGCCATGGCATTGATCAGCAAACGTCAGGAATACATCAACCTGCCGTTCATCTTGGAAAAGTTTTTTTGTCCGAGCCACGACCTCGTAGCCTGATGTAACCCTTTTTCTTTTCTCGTCGTAAACGTGTCTGGGAAGTTAGCTGTGCAGCAGGAATGAAAGCTAAACAGACACGTATGAATATCAATGAATTTGGTCGGTTGCCGATCGATGAACGAACCAACTATTTGTGGGATAATGGCACATGTCTCGGACAACGCCTCGTAGATGGCGCATACATTCTATGCATCTATGCTTTGGAGGATTTTTTCGTTGAGGCCATTTATTCTAAAAACGACAACCGGGTTGATGCCATTCGTCCGATTAGTGAAATTGAAAAATGGTACGCCTACGTAGACTGCACCATCCGACAGCTTTTTCAACTCAGTTAGGAGAAATCGTATAGGCTCCATTGCTTGGAAGCCATATATCTTGACTGCCCTCAGAAGTAATTCGAATTCCTGGAAATATAGAAGTATCCCTTGCGCTCATTGCAATGGGATATTTTTTTGTCTCTATTGTTTGATCTGTCACACATGCATAGTTGGAGAATTGTTGATTCCCTTTCTTGGCTATCACAACTTCAGGACAAATGAGAAGCGTATCGCTAACAATGGCGATATATCTGGCTTGTTGCCTGGTTGCCCATCCCTGAAGTTCAAATGGTAGCTTTTTGGATTGTCCGATTACTAAAGCATAGTCGTTAGTTTCTATGCCAATGCTTCGTTTTTTATCACTGAAAAACACGAGGTTTTCTTGCTGGTAGTGCCGATTGGAAGTCAATCCGATGATGACAATAAGACAAGCACTTGCAAGTCGCAATGGATTGTTTTTGGTGGATGTTAGCGCAATCAGAAACCCAACACCAATCAGCACCGAATTGACGATTCCCCATTCAGTGACTTGTATTTGAGAGAATGGAAGGTTCGCGAAAATGCTAGCCATGGCCAGTAGGAGCAATCCGATATGCTCAGCAATATAACCGACCGCAGCATGCATGTATCCCGAAGGATCAGGAATTAACAAAACGAGAATCGAATACATCAGCACTGTTCCAAGTGGTACAGCAATCAAGTTTGCGGGGAGAAAATAGATGGGGAAAACGCCAAAATGATAGAGGGTGAATGGAGTAGTGGCTCCTTGCGCAGCAATGCTCACTGCTGCGGCACTTGATAGTTTATTGATCCAGTTGAATCGTGAAATGACAATGCTTGATATAACGCGACTTCCGAGTGAGATGCCAGCAACTGCACAAAAGCTCAATTGAAAACCGATAGAGAATAGCTCGGTCGGGTTCGACACTAGAACGATGATCGCAGCAGCGCATAACATGTTTGGAGAAGAGGGTCGAAAGCGGAAAAACATAGCGATGGCTACAAGGGTGAACATCAAAGCAGCTCGGAATGCTGATGGACCTAACCCGGTGAAAATGGCAAAAATCCACACCACCAACAAACCAAATATACCTGTCACAGCTTTCAGCCAGAATCTTTGTCCGCACCACCGCAAAAGCAGCAATGGGAACCACCCAACGAGTCCGACATGTAAACCGCTTACAGCCAACAGATGCATGATTCCAGCGCTTGAAAAATCTCCTTTGATTGACTGGTTAAGATCCGATTTATCGCCTGTTATCATAGCTACCAAAAGAGCCCTTACTTGTGCATCTTTCACCGAATGCATCGCAAGATCAATATGCGCTCGTCCCTTTTTCTTGAGGTTGTCTAACCAACTCGGTATCGCTTTCAAATACCTCAAACTATCGGCGATCAGCTGGCCACTGACGCCTTTCTGAAAGTAGTATCCATGCGCATCAAACTCGAATGGATTGAGGGGTTTCTTAATTTCGGCTATTTCTCCTTCTACATAAACGATGTCGCCTTCTTTCCAGGCAAAGGATACGCTATCGAAATAAAGCATGTTAAGCTTGTATTCGACGTGTTTATTGTTGACGATTGCGGCCATAGAAATTTCGCACGTGCTGATAGACTTTTTGTGTTTTAGAATATTTTCTATGCGCGCCTTTCCCTGTATTTTTCCTTTCGCAGGCAGGTTTATATTCGTACGATTCCAATGCAGCAGTGTAGCGCCGAGAAGAGCGCATCCAACCCAGATGCCAATGCCCAATAATGTTGGCGCGAGTACCGATTTCGAAAAAAAGAAATGGATGGTGAGGTATACGAGGGCGCAGGATACAAAAAGCAGAAAAGGGGAGAAGGTTAGCTTTAAAGCATCAGCGATGAGGATGCCAAAAATCAAACTAAGGGCCGGACGAGCCAAGGGTATTTCGTGCAGTTGTGGAAGCATGGTTTTCCGAAATACGGATAAAAACTTCCATGTTTGACAGCGACTTTGTAGACGATCGGTTTTGTTTTACGAATGATGAAAATCGGCCACATTTAAGTCTGAAAAGTGACTTTTCTTTCTCAAATAGTACGAGACGAGAATACTTTTCGTGTACCATCCAACGCGATTTTCGTTCGACATCCCTGCTGCTAGCAGGCGCCTTTTTCGACGCATCAAGCGAAAGTGGAAATAGAATGCCATGTGCGCTTTGAAAACCGCGATGAAATAAGATGTTTTGCCTTCAGATAAAAAACGAATTGCTGCTATTCCATCGAGCATCAGACGGCGGAAAAGCAAAAAAGTTAAGTTCGAGTCGTGGTAGTTTTTAACGAGGATAAAAAGGTTGTTTCGGAAGTTGAGAAAGGTCTTAAAAGGGTTGATTTTACTGAGTGTTCCACCGCCTACGTGGTAAACAGTGCTTTGTCCACAGGCTCCAATTCTGAACCCTTTGTTTTTCAACCTCCAACACAGGTCGATTTCTTCCATGTGAGCGAAAAAATCTTCATCTAGTCCGCCAACATCGAAATACGCTTGTGCTTGTATAAAAAGTGCTGCACCGGAGGCCCAAAATACCTCCTTATTCTCATTGTATTGGCCATGATCTTCTTCAAACGCATCGAATATTCGTCCGGCACAGAAAACGAAGCCATGGCGATCGATGAATCCACCTGTAGCACCAGCATGTTCGAAGAAAGTTTTCCGATTGTAATCGAGGATTTTAGGTTGAGCCGCTGTAATGCCTTCGCTTTTCATGTATGCGATTACAGGTGGAATCCAGTTTTCAGTGACTTCAACGTCGGAGTTGAGGAGGACAAAATATTTCGATTGGACGTGTTTTAGTCCTTCATTGTACCCCTTTGCAAATCCATAATTCACAGGATTGTGAATGATTTTTACTTCAGGTATATTCTCCTTTATCCACGAGATTGAGTTGTCGCTCGAAGCATTGTCGATGACGTAAACATCAGCCATGGCGCAACTGTGCTGAACCACGCCAGGCAAGAAAGACTTCAAGAAATCGAGACCGTTCCAGTTAAGAATTACAACAGCTACTTCGTGCACGCTACTACCTTGGGTTATAAAACAAATCTTCTAGCTCATCACCCGAGAACGTATCTTGCGGATTGGAACGGTTGACGCCGCTATCGGTGGGACGAAGATCGTTATTTTTTGCGCGCATTATATACTGCCAGTCTTCGTTTTGCAATTCTCCATACATGTCTGAATGTAGCAATTCGAAATCAATGGTAGACACACTGCGGCTGTAGAACAAAAATCGTTTGTTGTTGAATTTTCCGATTTTGTAGTAGTGCCAAATTTCAAAAGGGTACACATCCACTTCATTGTGGCGGATGACGATTGTGTTTGGTTTCCCATATTTCAAGAATACCCGTCCACGATCGGTTAAATATCCCGGTAGCACCGGGGATGAGTACTTACGTTTAACGTATTGAACTTCGATGGCATATCTCTGCCATGCAGGCATTGGTTCTGCGATGTTTTGGTTCTCCCAGAAGTGATAGAAGTAGTTTTGTTTTGTTGTCATATCTCCATTGGCCACCAATTTCTCAATGGTTTGAAACTCTATTCCAGAAGCGATGGGATAAAGGCAAAGCAAGTAATCGTTGATGCTATCTGGGTTCCCAAAATCCATGAAATGTGGAGAGAAGGCTGTAGATGCCGACATTTTAGCAGGCTCATCAGACTGTTGAGATGTCCGGAAAAACATGATACCATTTTCAGCCATCAATTCATTTTCACGGTTTCGAATTTCAATTTTCAAGACATAAGCGCCCGATTTAAGGTTTGAAATATCGATGGATTCAAGCAGGGGTCTTACTGTTTTCGGTGTTTCGCGAAGAAACCGTTGCGTGTTGGTTGCGATTCCAGCATCCGACTCGATGTAGTAGGTGAGAAGGTATTGGCTGGTGGCGTCGAAAAGGACATCTGTATTGTAAACTTCAGCGTAGAAAACTAGTTTATTCGCTTCTTCAGGGAAATGATCGGAGATGTATGGAAGAAGATCATAGCCGGATTTAGTAAGATCCGTTGGATTAGTGGATTTACTATATCCAGAGAGAAAGGTAATGTCTGACACTCCCGCCGTAGCATTGTTCAGTTCCAACGTAAATTCTTGGAAAAGTACCAGCGGCTCTTCATCGGTGTTGTTAATATCAATGAGTTCAAGTTCAAGGTAGTATTCTCCTGGTTCAAGCAAAAACCGCTGGATGTCTATGATGTCAGCTATTTCATCATTATGTATCCGCGGAGAATTGATATTGATCTTCCTGAAGTCGACCACCTTGCCATCTTTATGAATAATCACAGTTGTAGCGATCGTTGATTGGTACCAAATAGAGTCCAATTGGGCATATACACTCGTCCCCCCATCGATCAACAAGTGCGTTTCGATATACGGGTTCTCCCCAGGTACGAGGAAGTGTTTCAGGTCAAAAGTTGCCTTCAAAGACGCTGAAACCAGTATTGGAAGGGAAAAAAATAGGAGTAGGAGTATCGTTCTCATCGTATTCATTATTCTGCAACTCAACAAGGTAGCAAAAGTAAGGAAGTACGATTCAAAATCAGCCATCATTTTTTTTGCTAAACATGCGCTGAAATTGAAAAAAAAGCTACTTTTGCCGCGGAGAGTTGGCAGAGTGGTCGATTGCGGCAGTCTTGAAAACTGTTGTACCGCGAGGTACCGGGGGTTCGAATCCCTCACTCTCCGCCATCACAAAAAGCCTCGCGTTAGCGGGGCTTTTTGCATTCCTAGCCAGTCTGCGCCTTAGCGCAAGCGCAGCTAGGAATGCAAAAAGCCCAACTCCCTCGTTCACGAGGGAGAGGCTTTTTGTGATGAGCACCCCCCTCAGGGATCACGCAGTAATCCTGACTTTACTATTGAGTGCGTATTAAAAAAGCATCAAATCTCGTTCACGAGGGAGAGGCTTTTTGTGATGAGCCCCCCCCCTCAGGGATCACGCAGTAATCCTGACTTTTCTATTAAGTACGGAATAAAAAAAGCAGCATGACTCGTTCACGAGGGAGAGGCTTTTTGTGATGAGCACCCCCCTCAGGGATCACGCAGTAATCCTGACTTTACTATTGAGTGCGTATTAAAAAAGCATCAAATCTCGTTCACGGGGGAGAGGCTTTTTGTGATGAGCACCCCCCTCAGGGATCACGCAGTAATCCTGACTTTACTATTGAGTGCGTATTAAAAAAGCATCAAATCTCGTTCACGAGGGAGAGGC
>WGNM01000016.1 GCA_016124575.1 Cryomorphaceae bacterium | reverse complement strand
GTCAGCATTGTCTGGAGCCAAGCGAAGTTCAAAGTCTGCCGCAGGCACACGCAGCGGGGCAACCACCTTCACCTCCACCGGACCACGTCCGGCTTGATAGGTCAACGACTCACTGAAAGTATTTGCCAAAATAGCATCTTCAGAAGCTTTTGTGATGGCAAGATCTAGCAGGCCATTTCCTTTTCCTTCCCAACGTGTAAGTTCCACACCGTCACCATATTGAGCAAGGGCAATGGTGCCACCAGCTTCAGGAGATGGTTTGTGAGGGATGGCAGTGTATACGCGGATTTTAGAACCTCCAGCGGCAGAACGAGACGACTTGTATTGTTCGTCTTGACCATTACCTGAAACTGGGTTGTAGATCTGGTAGTTGTTGTATCCATAGGCCAAAACCATGAAGTAATAGGTCTTGTGATTGATGAGCGCATTGTCACCAGTAGCAAACGCATCTTGCTTGATTTGGAAGCTGTGTTGAATACCTTCATCAGAACCATTGGCTTTCAAAGAAGGCACAGGCAATCCCATATCAACATCCAGGTCGTAGTTGATGATTTGCGTTACTCCGTCACGGACATCGGTAGTGAAGATCAAACGCGCTTTATCAATGTCATTCAGGTCAGAAACAGATACCAATTCATCTTTCAGTTGGTAAACTTGATAACCTTGGAACGTATATGAACGAGTTAGGGTATCCAGTTGAGTACCATCCGCCAATTCTCCTGGAATTCCTGGATCAAACTGAAGGTAAGTTTCGTTGAAGTTATTTGATACCAAGTTATCGTTGGTCAAGTAAAGAATGATTTCATTCTCTAATTCTTGAACTGTAACGTCTGGTGCATCAGGACCAGAAACGATTTCGAAACAGTTATCGAACAGTGCTTGCGCTTTATCATCTGCTTCCTGCACCAAACGAACTGATTCGAAAGGATCACCGCCAGTAGCACGCGCCCAAACCACACCAACAGTAATGTTGTTGTAGTCACCTGGTGCAAGTGTAAACGGACCAGCAGCTTGTATAAAACGACGGTCACCAGGAGGGTTTCCATCTCCTTGTTCTGTCCATGAATCATAAGGAACAGCACCAGTAGCCCAGTATGCAGGGTCAGTGTCTCCAGCAAACATATAGTCAGTTACAATTTCGCCACCTACACCAGTGCCACCAATCGTCATGCGATCGCCGTTTTTCCAAATACCATTCATGTAGTTGTAAAAGTGAGGAGGGGTGGTTGGTTCTCCATTAATTGGGTTAGAACCAATGTTGTAGTATACAAATCGACGCATACCAAAACGCTCATTGTCTATCACATCATCACCATATCCGATACCAATTCCGCGGTAAGGGATACCCAATGAGTCAACTGCATCGCTGTAGTTCGTTGTGAGTGGGTTATCAATACCATCTGAGTCTTGATAAGGACCTTCGAAGAAGTCAACACCTACAGCAGGTGGATTCAAACCGTATCCCGGAGAAGATGTAGTTGGCTCATCGAAAGCATCACCGTTGTAGCAGTATCCAAGTCCACGTTGAACATCGCAACCTACGAAGTCATCAATTGAAGTACCCAAATCGGCATCAACCCACTGACCAAAATACGTCTGACCCAAGGTTTGTGTTCCTTGGTTGATCATCACATAATTGTAGAACGTCATGTTGTTGATCTCATCTTGCGTAGAGAAGGCAAAAGCTTGCGCGCGAATTTCCATACCGATTGGTTCACCTTGAGATTCAGAGTGAACGTTTCCTTTGTCATTGAAAATCCAAAAGAACGTTTGGTCACCAAAAAGAGGAACTTGATCAGTACGACGGCGCTCAGCGCAGTTTATGTCTTGCAAGAAATCGTACAATGGATAGTCGCCCGAGTTTGGGTCATACGCACCATTCAAATCGTAATCGTAGAAAGGTGCCAAATAGTAATCTTGACCCAAAGCAGTTGAACCGTGGGCTGGATAATCGTAGAAATAAGAAGGAATGGTATATCCAGTCAACTCATTCGCTTCAAGATCACAATCTGGATCAGCCAAGCACTCGAAGTACTGACGGTGACGTTGTGCATCAGCTCTTTGGCTTACAAAGAATCTGTCCCACAGCTCACACGTTACTTCATCAACTTCTGCTGTTCCATCGTTTGTCAGCGGACCAGTCCAAAAGTCGTTACCGTTCGCACGGAAAGTCACAGCGGCCATTTTAAGCTGTCCGTCAGGTGCAATACCACCCATCCAAAGTGCACCAGCGTATAGTGAACTTACATCACCAGAAGCTGGAACGATGTAGGCTGCGCGGCTATTGGCGCGATCTTGCCACATAGAACCACCTGTTTCGATACGAGCTCGTACATTGTTCCATTCAAGATCACGGATACCTGTAGCTGGTGCACATTGCGCTGCCCGTGTATTTTCTGTTGAGGTGTTTTGACCACCATTGTTGGAGTTAACCAACCCACCTTCATACTTGTATGCAAAACCAGGTAAACCCAGCAAAACTGCAAACAAAAAAGCGATTCCTTTATTCATTGCCTTCATGGTGTCTGAAATGTTAATGTTCATGTTAAATATTCCTTAGAAGTCAAGTTTCACACCCAAACGAACCGTTCTTGGAACGCCAAGGTTAAAAGGATTATCTACGTACATGCTGTAATAATTGCGGAAAGAAGCAGGAGAGTTCTGAGAGTTGATTAGAGGCTGGTATTGCGCAGCTGCAAGGTAACCATCATCGTCAGACACACCAGTGAAGCGATATACTCCATTGATATTACGTGTGTTCAATAGGTTTGAAACCCACAAATAAACGTTCAAATTTACCGACTTAGCAGCTTCGCCTTCTCCACCAAACGCTAAAGTAAAGTTGCGGTCAAGGTTCATGTCAAGTGTGAACTGCCATGGCAAACGGCTACCGTTGATAGACCCTTGCGTACTAGGAGAAATTTCGCCTGTAACAGGAGTCGGAATAGTCGACGCAGTGTATGGTGTTCCAGAACCAAGGTTGGCAATGAAGTTAACACCTGTATTGGCCAAAATCTGCTTGTCTTTGATAACAGGACCATTGTAAGTCTTTCCCGATCCATAACGATAGTCCAAAGTTGTCACGATACGGTGACGTTGGTCGTAGTTGAAAGGATTGATGGAACGCAAGTTTGGCAAACCTGCGTTGATCAATGCCAATGCTGTAGTGGTAGTAGATCCTGTACCATCAGCAAACTGTAAGGTGTAAGACGTGTTCAAACGAACGTTTCCGGTTCGACGTAGATCGTAAGAAACAGTCAGACCTTTAACAGTTCCGAAATCGAGGTTACCATATGCACGGTACGGACGAGGGTAAGCACCAGCAAACTGACGTACCTGAATCATGTCGCGAAGTTCGCGGTAGAAAGCAGAGATTTTCAAAGATGATGTGCGAGACAAAACCTGTTGGAAACCAAGCTCATAGTCAATTGTCTTTGTAGGTTTCAAGTCAGGGTTGTTGATCAAATCGTTACGTGCCCTGATAAACAAATAATCGATTGGTGAGAAACGGTTATTGTCAGTTGGACGTTGTGTCAAGATGTCGTAGTGTGCAAAGAATACTGCTTCGTCAGAGATGTTAAACGAGAATGCAATACGCGGCATGATATTAACCTGTGGAGTGTAATCCTTAAAGGCACCTGAAGTTAGTTCAGCATCTGCACCACCAATCAACCAAGGAGCAGGGAAACCGTTGGTAGAAGCTATCAAATCAGGATCGCTGATCTCAGTACCGTTGGAGTTGTACCATGTGTTTTCATTTCGGTAACCAACAATGTTTGTTGGGTTTTCGATATCGTCTACATACACAACATAATCATCACCGATGTTTGACGGTACAATGATGCTGTTGTCTAGCGAATTGATCAAATCGCCTTGGATATCCCCTACAGTGTAAGCTTCACCAATTACGAATGGATCTTTTAAAACAGGCTGGTTGGCGTCAAAACGGTCGATACGGACACCCACGTTGAAGATGATGTCGTCGAAAGTGAATTTATCCATAACGTAACCAGAGATGTACACTGGCTCATAAGCACCAATCGGACGAGTTCGGAAACCTTGATCGTTTGTTTCATTGAAGAAATCTTCGATGGTTGGACGTCCGTTTTGCTTCTTCCCGTGCGCATCGTATCCACTATACAATACCACGTTGTTACCTTGGTTAAGGAGGTCATCAGCACCGAACATATCGATGGTGAATTGCTCAGGGTCCAATGCATCAACATTCAAGAAATCATTACCATCAGGATTAAGACCCAATGCTTCTCGAAGATTTCTATCGAATTCGAACTGACCTGAACCGATCAAACGGTCGTACGTTATATATTGGTCTGTACCGATATTGGTAATAGTAGAGTCGTTGACATCAATTTGTTTGATGTGGCTGTTTGTATACAAGCGAGCCAAGGTCCACAATCCTGTTGGCGCTAATGAGTAGAAAGCGTCTTTACGCTGTTCATATTCAAAACCTACTTGGAATGCATGATCACCAATATCTCCAGAACCAGCTGCTGTAATCCGGAATTGGCTGTTATCGGTCAATGCGTAGTTGTTGGCTTGCGTCCCATAATAGTCCCACAATTGGTATGTTAACGGTGGTGTTTGACCGTTCAAGATCGCGTTACCGTTACGAACTTCCAAAAGTCCGCTGTAAGGACCGCGATCGTCTGCATCATATTCTTGGTAATCAAACAACCCGAAATATTGGTTGTTGATTGCAGCAAGTTCAGGGTTATAGGTAGAAGGAGCGAAAGTCACCAACGTATCTTCCCAACCTACGTGAACAAAGGCTTGGCGTGCAGGATCAAATTCGTAGCTGTTTTGTTGAAATATGTCGAACTTACCAACATGGCCATACTTCATGAAGTCGTCTTTGTGCGTATCATCTTGGGAACGGCTGAATGTTCGAGAATAATCTGCCATCACCGTGTAGAAAATATTTTTCAAGTTGCTGGCTTCTACACCCTCTTCCTCTTCATTGTTGAAACGTTGAGAGAACTTACCATATACACGCCAGTCGAAATTTGTGTTTTCGATGTTGTTTTCTGAGTTGGCAAGCATGCCGCTGTAGCTAAAGCCATGGTTTCGAGAGAAAGCACCAGTTGCACCGAAGGTAAGGCTCATGGTAGAAGATGTATTCACGTCTACCTTAGCAACAAGGTTTGCTGACTGATTGCCTACGTTCAAGCGTGTTGGGATTTTTTCGAAGTCGTCAGCAGTTAAAAAGTCTGCATTAAACAAAGCGCCATTCACTTCACCATTTGATGAGATGTTTTGACGAAGCGGATTGTCAATAAGGCCTTGACGAGAACTTTCTTTCATGCGGTATACACCACCGAAAGTCGGACGAGGGTCAACTTGGCTTGTGTAGTTACCTGAAACGAACAATCCTAACAAGGGATCACCTTTCACGCCGTTTTCATCTTTTTTGAAGGCGATAGGCCCCGAAACAACACCTTCTATAAGGTTGTAACCATATTTATCTAGTCCGATAGCTGTTTCACCGCTTTTGAAACCAGAAGAGATGACTTCGAAACCACCAAACCACTTCGAGGATGAACTACGAAGAGAGATGTTCATTACACCTCCTGTAGCATCTCCAATGTTTGCTGGGATACCACCTGTCATAACCGATACCTCTTGTATTGCCGACTTAGGAAGTGCGGAAGAACCGCGAACTTTCACACCGTCGATGTATACCCAAGTACCATCTGGACGTGCACCACGAATGGTGATTTCACCACCAGTACCTGCAGTACTAACACCCGCAACTGTTGTCGCAAGGCTGGCTGCATCTCGACCAGGCATCTTGTCGATGTCTTCACGTGTTACAGTACCTCCCGATGCTCCACCATCTCGGTCGATAAGTGGAACAGAGTACTCAACAACCTCTACCTCTTCAAGTTGAATACCTGAAGACAAAGCTGCATTCGCAAACTGTATTTTGTTTGAAACAATTTTAACACCTGTTATACGTTTGGTATTGTAACCAACATAGGAGTATAATACGTCATACGTACCAGGGGTGATGGGCTTGATTGTGAACTCCCCATCGAAATCGGTGTTGGCACCTGTTATTTGGTTACCATTCAAGAAAACAACAACGTTCACAAACGGAAGGGGTTCACCCGATTCCGAATCGGTCACTTTGCCTTTCAATGTACCAGCTCCTGCTTGTCCGTAGACTACAGGAGAAACAAACAAAGAAAGCAAGAGCAGTAAGTAGATCTTACGCGACATACAGTTAAGCTTTGATTACTAATTTCTCAACAAACGGGGGTAAAGATAGAAATAATCCTTTCTGAGGCAAAAGCCTTAAAAAAGTCTCAGGAATCCTATTTGGAATTCACTAGACCATAAGAATTTTAGCATTCTTTAACCCAAACACGGTCTAAAGATAGATAAGCGATTGGTTATCCTGCTAATTAAATTCGCGAAGAAATGGTGAATAGTTTACACGTCTAGGTGTAAAGTGTTCGTATTAAGGGGCTTAACGCCTTCATTTTTTACGAAACCAACGGCGATAAAAAGGTTCAGACTTGCCTTGTGATATGCGTTTTTGTTTTTTCTGATTGGCTTTCATCCGCTTCCGGGTATTCTTATCTTGAATAGCCAAGTGGTGTTCTTGCTTTTGAGATAGTTCACCTTCTAGTTGAGCGCGATTATCGCCCTTCTTATCTATCTGAGCTTGTTTCTGTTTATCTGTCTTCGTTCGCTTAACGCGCTGTGCATCAGCCGAAAATGGTGCTGCTACTAGTAATGTTAAAACTAGAATGGAGATTAACTTCTTCATAGCTATCTAACGTTAGTGTCGGTTAAAAGTATATGAAAACTTATCAATTTTAATTGTTTCGGTCTTCGCATCTCTGGTTAAAATGGCTTCAATTTTACCGCTGCCGTCGTGCACTACTTCTCTTCTCCAAATGAGGACATTGTTTTCAGAATACAATACAGTTTCTAGCATGCCGTCGCTTAAATAAGTAAACGTCCATTCCTGAATTCCGCTTGATGAGTTTTTAACCTTCTTTCCCAGCAATCCGCGTTCGTTGTATGTATAGTTTGAAACTGATTCTTTCCCACTTATGATATAGCGCTCTCGTTCTTCTTGAAGAAAATCTCCTTCACCAAAGGTTTTGGTGACAGAAAGATAGGGTTTGCGATCTTCGTTGTAAATGGTTTGAATGAGGCGGTTGGATTGTCGTTCATTGGTGACGTATTCGCATGAGATCCAGGTGTCTTGCTCCTGACTTCCGTCGTTTCTGAATCTGCAAACATGAAGTGTGTCGCCCCGTTGCTCTAACGTTTCGCGGTAAGCTCCGCGCTGATCTTTTCGTTCGTATGTCTTAAACAAACTGTGTATGCCATACGACTCGAGAATGGTGTCTCGGCGCCCCCATAGCAATGAAGCTGTTAAGATTTCCTCGCAGATACCAGCGCTGTTGAAGTGATAGGTGCGTGTTTTATTCAACGAGCGAATGGGTTGACCTGTCCGCTTTTCTTGCTCATCAATGCTGATTGTTTCGATGTGATTTAAGCGTATGAACTTTTCCTGAAACGGCATTTCAAGAAAATCGACTGCGCTTTCGCCCGATTTAAGCTGCTGACCATAAACGGTTGAGCAAAAAATTAAACTAATGAGTAAGCTGGTGTATCGCATCTTCCGGTTTGGTAACGGGGCGTTGGCAGGATTTATTTTCACAGACAAAGATGGTAGTTTGCGCTCCTTGTTTGCCTTCAAGCAATGGGAGTTTTCCACTTTCGCCACCCAATAACATGATATTCGGTAAATAGTGTTGGTCTATTTCCCTCGCATAAGCCAAACTTTCTTTGCCTGTTATGGCAACCTCTCGCATCGGATGAGTGTACCATAAATGAAGTGATGCCCAGTTGGTGAAGCTTGGCAAGTAATCCCAGTTGGCAGCAACATTCACAAGCATTTGCTTGGCTGTCTCAATCATGGCTTCATCTGCGTAGTAATGGCCGAGAATGAACAGATTCTTCGCCATTGTTGAGTTTGAAGCCGGAATTACGTTGTCGCTGTTCTCTTGCTTTCTGGCTATCAGCGCGGGATCAAGGTCAGATGTGAACCAATACATACCTGTTTGCTCGTCGTAAAAATGTTTCGAAGCATACGCATTGAGTCGCATGGCCTCTTCTAGCCACCGTTCGTTGAATGAAGATTGATACAATGCTATCAGCGCTTGAATGGTGAAGGCATAATCTTCCAAATAGCCATTTACTTTTGCAGTCCCATTCTTATAGGTGTGAAACAGTCTGCCATCGCTACCGCTGCAATTAAAAAGCAGTTGCTCCATGGCTTTTGTAGCAATGTTTAAATAATCAGCATTGTTGAACGTGCGATAGGCGTCTGCATAGCCTTCAATCATCATGGCATTCCAAGAAGTCAGAATTTTATCATCCGTTCCTGGACGAATTCGCAATTCACGGGCGTGCATCAGTGTTTCGAAATCTGCTTTTAATTCTTCAAACCACTTTGTTTCTTCAATGTTGTGTTGCTTTGCAAATGCTTCAAAACTGCTTCTGCGCAGGAGGATGTTGTTTCCAAACTCCCAATGCGCCAAGCCGTCGATTTCGAACTGCTCGGCAAACAGACCGTAATTTTCGCCTAGTAGACTTGTCAATTCTGCTTTTTTCCAGACATAAAACTTGCCTTCTTCACCTTCGCTATCGGCATCGAGGGCGCTGAAGAACAAGCCTTCACTTGATTGCATTTCTCTTTCAACAAAGGCAAGTGTTTGTTCAACAATCCATTTGTAGTCTGACTTCTTGAATTTCTTATACCCGTCGCAGTATAAACTGACCAATTGGGCATTGTCATACAGCATCTTTTCGAAGTGCGGTACTTTCCACATTGCATCGGTGGAGTATCGTGAGAAGCCACCACCAAGTTGGTCGTAAATGCCGCCTTGAGCCATCTTGTCGAGCGTCAACTCCAAGTGTGTGTTGCTTGCGCCATCATCACTTAAAGCCGCATATTGCATTAAAAACTTGTAGTTGTTCGGTAGCGGAAATTTTGGTGCTCTGTTGGGCCCTCCTTCGTTCAAATCCCATTGCGACTTCCATCTTTCAACGAGGTTTTTTAGGTTTTCAGCCGATAAATCGGATGCTTCTGAGTCGCGGACAACAAGTTCCGACATCTGCACGCCTTCTGTTAGGCGATTTGCATATTCTTCAACTTTTGCGCGGTCGTTGGTATACAGTTCAGAAAGTGATCGAAGCACCTCCATCCATTGGTCGCGCTTGAAGTATGTGCCGCCGTAAATGGGACGTCCGTCAGGTAATGTGAAACAATTCAATGGCCATCCACCTTGTCCCGACATAAGTTGAACGGCACTCATATACACTTGGTCGAGGTCAGGACGTTCTTCTCTGTCGACTTTAATGCAAATGAAATGTTCATTCATCAACGCTGCAGCGGTATCATCTTCGAATGTTTCGCGCTCCATGACATGACACCAATGGCAAGCGCTGTAACCGATGCTCACTAAGATGAGTTTGTTTTCTTTTTGAGCCTTTTCTATTATGGCCTCGCTCCAAGGGTGCCAGTCGACAGGGTTGTGGGCATGTTGAAGCAGGTACGGACTGCTTTCGTGAATGAGGGCGTTTGTGTGTTGCATTTTTTCTGCTTCGCAGGATATAGTAAAGAAAAGGATCGACAGGGTGATGCACCGCAGCCAATCCTTACAATGAGGCATATATCTTTTCAATTATTTCGGACGACGGAATACGTATCGTGTGATAAAGATACCTTGTGAATTGCCGTCACCCGGACTTTGTACACCAGAATTGATGTGCACCAGATCCCATCCTTCAGCAATGTACTCATTCACTCGCTCGATAATTACAGCGTCGTTGTTGCTGATGTTACCGAAATTGATTCCGACCATGCTGTAGAAATTCTTCAATTCCTTTTCAACAAGCGTCCCGTTCTGATCTGTAGTAAGTAATCGAGATCTTCCAAGTCCGCCAGGAATAATGGATTCCACAGCTGAAATCTGCATGTAATCATATACAGCTGGACCTTGACTACTGAATGCAAAAATGGAAATGACAATAATCCCTGCCGTGAGCAGGACAAGAATAAAGTTCAAAGAATCTTTCATGCTTGAGAATTTCGTTCTGAGTTTTTCGTGTAATACCTCAATAACCTTGGTTGAATGCCTAAATTTGAAGTAAAATCAACAGCCATGATCAAACGAATTATTTTCTTATTCATTGGGGTATTGTTGACATCTGTTTGCTTTGCTCAAGATGACATCGCCTTATCCATAGATAATATTTCTGTTAAAACACAGGATGGGGTTTTTAGCGGAGGTTCGCAAATAGTGACTTTGCGCAAAAAGAAAACAGTTCCGGTGCTGCTATACAATGGCACAGGAACGTCGATTTCGGTGAAAATGCGCATTCGCCCCTATGTCTCTTCAAATCAGCACAAGGATGGAGGAATTCAAATACGAATGAATTACTTTTGCACCCACAACGGACGCACACGAAAAGTGAAAACAACACGTGTGTTTTTTGCTGAGAGTTCGAGGCAATTTCAAGAAGAACAAACTTTTATTTTCGACCACGGTTTGAGAAATTCCAGAGTCGATGTTTCTTATATGGGGTCGATGCCCCGCTGATTTTTATGTGGAAAGACGAGCAAATATTTAACCTGATCTCTCAAGAGAACAAACGTCAGGTAGAAGGATTGGAGATGATTGCATCTGAGAATTTCGTGAGCAATCAGGTGATGGAAGCAATGGGCTCTGTGCTCACCAATAAATATGCGGAAGGACTTCCTGGTAAGCGCTATTACGGCGGTTGTGAAGTTGTAGACCAAGTAGAGCAGCTGGCCATAAATCGCGTTTGCGAATTGTTTGGGGCCACTTGGGCAAACGTGCAGCCACACAGCGGAGCAAGCGCCAATGCTGCCGTGATGCTCGCAATTTTAAAACCGGGCGATGCCATTTTGGGGTTTGACTTGTCGCATGGTGGACACCTCACACATGGTTCTCCAGTGAACTATTCTGGTAAGCTTTACGATGCGCATTTTTATGGCGTAGAGCGTGAAACAGGAGTGGTAGATATGAATAGGGTTGCTGAGAAAGCAGCTGAGGTGAAGCCAAAAATGATTATTTGTGGAGCCTCGGCATATTCTCGCGATTGGGATTATGCGGCATTTAGAGCCATTGCAGATAAGCACGGTGCTATATTGTTGGCTGATGTGTCGCACCCTGCTGGGTTGATTGCTGCGGGCTTGTTGAACGACCCAATCAAGCATTGTCATGTGGTTACAACAACAACGCACAAAACGCTGCGCGGGCCACGTGGTGGATTGATTATGTGCGGTGAAGATTTCGAGAACCCATGGGGGTATGCCACGCCAAAAGGAATTGTGAAATCGTTTACAACCTTGCTTGATGCTGCTGTGTTTCCGGGCATGCAAGGTGGACCGTTGGAGCACGTGATTGCAGCAAAGGCAGTGGCTTTTGGAGAGGCGCTTCAGCCGTCGTTCAAAACCTATTCAAAACAAGTGATGACCAATGCTTCCACTTTGGCAGATGCACTTGTAGGGAGAGGATATCAGATAATCTCAGGTGGTACCGATAACCATTGCATGCTGATTGATCTTCGCAACAAAGACATCACAGGAAAGGCGGCAGAGCAGGCTTTGGTGAAAGCACACATAACGGTGAATAAGAACATGGTGCCTTTTGATACACAATCGCCGTTTACGACATCGGGAATTCGCATTGGCACACCGGCGCTAACAACGCGTGGATTGGTTGAAAGCGATATGAACCAAATCAGCGAATGGATTGATCGTGTAGTAACTGCGCCGAATGATGAAGCGGTTATTGAGGCTGTTGGTAATGAAGTGAAAGCACGCATGAGTGGATTGCCTCTTTACGTGGCATAAAACCTACTCGTTCCAATCGAATATTTCCTCTGGCGTAGTCGGACGATTGTCTTCATTAAGTGAAAAGCCAAGTAAGTAACGATCTTCTGATTCTACTTTACGAAGAGGGTTAAGAGCGCCTTTCGGCTTGGAAATCAAGTTGATGCGCTGTATTGCATTGTCAACAATATAGATCATGACATCGGAGCAGTCGGCACGATTTAGTCCTGTGGTTTTATTTTGGCCATCGTTTTTTTCGGTCGTGTAGTAAATTGTTTGACCGTTGCCGATGACATGGATTTTCTGCAGTTTATTTCCCGTAAAATACCCTATCAAATCACGCCCTTTGATCTGATTCCATGCGCTATCGGCAGCTTCAGCGATGATAAAAGCTTGGTTGAAGATGTCCATGCGTTGTATCTTCCCATCAAACACTCGGATATCAATTTTTTCACCTGAAATTTGATTACCATCTGACCACAATACGGGTTTTCCAAACATGCGCAGCAGCGAATCGGTTTCGTTGTAGGTCAGCGAGTCGGATTTTCCTTGCAGGTCAGACTTATAGAATTTCACATGCTGGTAGGCGCGAATGAGCGTTTTACCGAGACTATCAGGCACTGCTCGCAAGGTATCGGCGTGCAGAAAAAGGGTGTCTTCATCGAAATATTGCACCATCCGCGCAGCGCCAGTAACAAGCGATTGGTTTTGAATTTCGTCGTGCCACCCATAGTTGCCGTCGATGGTATAGCTACTTGTGGTATCGCGTATCAGCACATTACCAAAAACTTCTCCGATTCCACTTTTTCCGCGGTAATGGATGCTATCACCCTCTAGAAACTGGCTTCCGGAAGTAATGGTGGCTCCTTTTCTGAATTGGCATACTTCAGAAATTGTGTTGTACCAGCCGTCGATGCAATAAATGGAACTGTTGCGGGCGGTGATCCAGGTGGGACCAAAGAAATATGCTATTTCACCTGATCCTGAGTACTTTAAGGTATCGGATTTGACAGTGTACTCTGGATTTTTCATTACCACCTTCTTGCGAAAATGGAAAAACTCTGTCTTCGAATCGTAGAACCCTTCTTGCGAAGTGAGCACGTTTTTGTTTTTGGTGGATACGATTTTACCGCCATCGAAATAGCTGCCAACGCTGGTTTCGAAGTTGTAGTTTAAGACATCGGTAGTGAGGACAAGTTCTTTATCCATCAGACGGATGTTGTTGCGCAGCCGACATTCTTTAGCGTTTCTTTCGAGGAAGAGGTTATCGCCAAAAACCCGAATGGAGTCACCCTGAGTAATGGCGATATTTCCGAACGCTTCGAAATCGCCGTTTGGGTAACGATAGGCGGAATCGCAGCGCATGAGGGCATTGCGGTATTTGAGTCTGACATCACCCACGAGGCGATCGGCATCTACGATGTCGGGATCGGTGAGAATGGCGTTGGCGTTGAGAATTTCAACTTCCGCCTTTTCTTGGGCCGACCCCGGAAGGTAGCTGCAGAGCGTTATGAAAAGCAGTATGACAGCGAAGATTCTCATGCGCACTTGCGGATAAGAATCATGCCAAAACGCTTGTCCTGCGGATGGTTTGATTGCGGTCAGGACCAACTGATACAACAGTGATAGGAACTTTCAATTCAGCTTCTAAATAGTCGATATAGTTGATCAGCTCAACAGGTAATTGCTCCGTAGAGCGCATGCCTGTTAGGTCTTGCTGCCAACCTGGCATTGAGATGTAGTGAGGAGTAACTTCATCGAGCTCAATGTCATACGGCAAGTAATCGATAAGTTCACCCTGATGCATGTAGTGGGTGCAAACGAGAACTTCTTGAAAAGCGCTGAGGACATCGGCCTTGGTCATGATCAAGCGGGTAACACCGTTGATCATGATCGCGTATTTCAATGCGGGTAGGTCGAGCCATCCGCATCTGCGCGGACGACCAGTAGTAGCGCCGAATTCATGTCCTTGAGCACGGATAAGTTCACCCGTAGCATCATTCAACTCAGTAGGGAAGGGTCCGCTACCCACGCGAGTGCAGTACGCTTTAAAAATACCAAACACCTCACCGATGCGGTTTGGAGCGATTCCAAGTCCGGTGCAGGCTCCTGCAGCGATGGTGTTTGAAGAAGTTACAAACGGATACGAACCGAAGTCGATATCGAGCAAAGAGCCTTGTGCACCTTCAGCCAAAATGTGTTTGCCTTCGCTCAAAGCGTTGTTCACGTAATGTTCGCTATCGATGATGGTCAGAGAGCGTAAAAACGCAATGCTCTCCATCCATTCTGGTTCAGTTTCGTCTAAGTTGTAGGCGAATTCATGGTGGCTGAGAATGCGCTTGTGCTTTTTAACAAGGGTGTCGTACTTTTCTTGAAAGCGTGAACTTACGACATCACCCACGCGCAAACCATTGCGTCCTGTTTTGTCCATGTACGTTGGGCCAATGCCTTTCAACGTTGAGCCAATTTTGTTTGATCCTTTCTCTTGTTCTGAGGCAGCATCAAGCAAACGGTGGGAAGGCAGAATGAGGTGAGCACGGCGGGAAATCAGCAATTGTTTGTAGATGTCGACGCCCCTTTCTTGCAAAGCGAGCAATTCTCTTTTGAAGATGATCGGGTCGATTACTACGCCGTTTCCGACGATATTTAGTTTGTCGTTGTGAAAAATCCCTGAAGGAATGGTGTGTAACACGTGTTTACGTCCTTCAAATTCAAGTGTGTGACCTGCATTTGGTCCGCCTTGAAAGCGAGCAATCACATCGTAACCAGGGGTGATAACATCAACGATTTTACCTTTCCCTTCATCGCCCCATTGGAGCCCAAGTAGGATATCTACCTTCATGTTCAGTTTAGAAATTGAATTCCGTCGTCGATGCTATTCTGAACAGAAAGCACTGCATTCAGACGGATGATATTGAGCAATTCAGATACTTTTTCAGGCACACGGGTAAAAACCACCTGTGCTGAATGATCATTTAATTTTTTTATTAGTCCAACAAGCAGATTTATACCACTGCTATTGATCAAACGCAGTCCACCCAGGTCGATGATGAATTTGCGTTTTCCTAGAGATAGTTGATTTTCTACGTGAACAATGAGGTCATCGTAAGAATCATTTTCTATCATTTTGCCTTTCAGCTCAAGCACGGTGCACTCTTGTTCAGAGCGGGAGGTGAAACGTTCTTCAGTCATCCGATTTTCGTTTTTGAGCGTAAAAATTCAGAGAATGGTGCATGATCTCGATTTTGAATATGTCTTCTAAAGTCGCTTTGATCTGCTGAATGCGTGGGTCGCAAAATTCAAGCACCTCTCCGGTATCGGTTAAAATAATGTGGTCGTGCTGCTTGTTTTGATGCGATTTTTCGAACTGTGCGAGGTTTTTCCCAAACTGATGTTTTCTTACCAAATTGCAAGATAGGAGCAATTCAACAGTGTTGTACAAGGTAGCTCTTGAGACGCGGTAGTTTTTATTCTTCATCATCACATAAAGCGATTCGATGTCGAAATGTCCGTCGAAAGAGTAGATTTCCTTGAGTATGGCAAAGCGTTCGGGTGTTTTCCGATGGCCATGTTTTTCCAAATAGGCCGAAAAGATGTCCCTGACGATGTCCTGAAGATCCTCCTGCATGGGGTTGTGCCTCGCTAGAACGAAGTGACAAAACTAATCAATTATAAGCGATACATTGCTACTTGTGGATAATCTCATGAGTTTTCTGTCGACTCGCTTCTTTCCACAGTTAGCACACCGTTTACATTTCTCAGTTTATCCATCAATGTATTTAAATGGGCAGTGTCTAAAACCAGCACCCGCACTTGTCCTTCGAAAATACCATCATTCGACTCAAACGAAATTGCCTTCATGTTTACGTTCATGTCGGCCGAAATGATATTCGTGATTTTATGAACAAGTCCGACGTCGTCGATACCGGTGAAATGGACTCCCACTTCAAACTGCAGCATTTCTTTTCCTGCCCATCGTGCTTTTATCACGCGGTAAGCGTAATTTGATAGCAGTTGAGTGGCATTTGGACAGTTGATGCGGTGGATTTTGATTTCGCCATTCACCGTTACGAAGCCGAAAACATCGTCGCCGGGAATGGGGTTGCAACAGCGCGCAAGGGTGAAGTCCATTTTTTGGTTTTCATCGCCAATCAATAGTGTTTCCGACTTTCCTGGGGCGGTAGAGATCTGCTTTATTGGCGCCTCTTCTTTAACAGGGACTACAGCTTTATCGAATGAAATGCGACCGTTTTCTACAGAGAATCCCTTTAGCTTCTTCAGGTCAATTCTGCCCTTGGCGATTTGGTAGTACAGTTCTGTTGCTGAGTCGAGGTTGAAATGTCGTTCGAGTTCGGTGATGTTCACGCTCAAGAACGACACGTTCAAACTATTAAATTTCCTTCTGAGGATGTCTTTTCCTTCAGAGGCGATTTGGCGTCGTTCCTCCTTTAGTGCTTGTTTGATTTTTTGTTTGGCACTGGCGGTTACGACGAAGTTCAGCCAATCGGTTTTTGGTGTTTGCTTTTTCGAAAGGATGATTTCTACCTGATCTCCACTCTTCAATTCGTAGCTGAGCGGGACCAGTCGGTGGTTGACCTTTGCCCCTATGCACTGACTGCCTACTTGTGAGTGTATGCGAAAAGCGAAGTCAAGCGCAGTAGAGCCTTTTGGAAGCGTTTTCAGATCTCCGTTGGGAGTGAAAATGTAAATCTCTTCCGAAAATAAATTCAATTTGAAATCGTCGATAAACGAAAGGGCGTCGTCGTCATTGCTTTCGAGTACATCGCGGATTTGTGCCAACCACTCATCGAGGTTGTTTTCAGCGGCTTCGTTGGTCGACTTGTATTTCCAGTGCGCGGCGAATCCTTTTTCAGCGATGTCATCCATCCGCTTACTGCGGATTTGTACTTCTACCCATTTTCCGGTCGGACTCATCACCGTGGTGTGCAGAGATTCATATCCTGTTCCTTTTGGAATGGATATCCAGTCGCGCAAGCGGTCGGGGTTTGGTTGATAGAAATCGGTAACGATGGAATAGACCTTCCAAGCATCGGCCTTTTCTTTCTCAACCGGTGTTTCGATGATAATACGAATGGCAAAAACGTCGTAGATGTCTTCGAACCTCACTTTCTTCTTGTACATCTTGTTCCATATCGAATAGATGCTTTTGGTTCGTCCTTTTATCTCAAACTTGAACTGCTCACCTTCCAATGCTTTCTGAAGCGGGACGATGAACTTATTGATGAAACGTGTTCGTACAGCTTTGGTCTTTTCTAGTCGGTCGGTTATTTCCTGATATTGCTCTGGTTCGGTGTATTTTAGTGCGAGGTCTTCCAGCTCTGTTTTGATGTTGTACAATCCGAGTCGGTGCGCTAAGGGGGCGTACATGAAAAGCGTTTCACTTGCTATCTTCAGTTGCTTCTCTCGCTTCATGTGATCGAGGGTGCGCATGTTGTGCAGGCGATCGGCGATCTTGATTAAAATAACCCTCACATCATCGCTCAAAGTCAAGAGCATCTTGCGGAAATTCTCAGCTTGGTTCGATGAAGATTGATCGAAAACACCACTTATCTTCGTTAGTCCGTCGATGATCATTCGCTCCTTAGACCCAAAAAGGTTGCCGATGTCTTCGAGGGTGATGTAGGTGTCTTCAACGGTGTCGTGCAGCAGGGCACAGACGATAGATGTTGTGTCTAAGCCGATCTCTTCGGCACATATTCGTGCCACAGCGATAGGGTGGTAGATGTAGGGTTCCCCAGATTTTCGGCGCATGTCTTTGTGCGCTTCAAGGGAAACATCGAAAGCTTTTCGGATGCGACGCTTATCTTGGGTTGATTTCGATCTGTGCGCAGCACGCAGCAATCCGCTATACCGACGAAGAATTTCTTTTTTCTCGACTTCAGGGTCGATGACGTATGGTTCCATTTAGCTCAGTGCTGGTAGAATTTTGGCTTTTGCTTCCCCGAATCCAATGCGGGTTTGTCCGTTGCTGGCTTGCCCGGTTACAATAACCGTATCGCCATCTTGCAAGAATTTTCTTTCATCACCATCCGCGAGAGCGATGGTTTTTGTCCCTTGCCAAGAAAGTTCCAACATTGAGCCGTAGCTGCCTGGCTCTTTGCCGCTTATGGTGCCACTTGCCATTACGTCACCGCCTCTTATATTGCAGCCATTAATGGTATGGTGTGCCAATTGCTGGCTTTGGTTCCAGTACATGTAGCGGAAGTTGGAGTTGCAAATGGTAGTAGGTTGTTTTCCTTCTGGAGCGATGGCAACTTGCAAATCGATGTTGTAGTTTTTCATTCCCTCGTATTGCAGATAGGGTAATACAGCAGGATCTTGCTCCGGACCTTGTACTTTAAACGGTTCCAAGGCATCGAGTGTTACCACCCAAGGCGACATGGTTGAGATGAAGTTTTTAGCCAGGAAGGGTCCGAGGGGAACGTACTCCCATTTTTGAATGTCGCGCGCACTCCAATCGTTGAAAAGGGTCATTCCGAAGATGTAGTTCTCGGCCTCTTCAGTGCTGATCGACTGTCCGAGGGGCTTGCCGGGATAAGTGATAAACGCCATTTCCAATTCGAAGTCGAGCAATCTTGAAGGTCCAAACACGGGCTCGGCAGCACCTGCTGGCAGGGTCTGTCCTTTCGGCCTGTGAAAATCAACTCCAGATACAGCGATGGATGATGATCGTCCGTGATATCCCACAGGCAAATGTTTCCAGTTGGGCAACAATGCGTTTTCTGGGTCGCGGAACATCATGCCGACATTGCGGGCGTGCTCGATGCTGCTATAGAAATCGGTGTAGTCACCAATTTCAACAGGCAAGAGCATCTGAGCATCGCTCATTTTAACAAGGACTTGATTTACGTGGTGTTCTTTGTTTTTGAGGTCAGGGACATCGGATCGCAACAGTTTACTAAGGCGATTGCGCAGTTCTCGTGTAGCTTTTTTTCCGCGGTTGATTATTTTATTGAGTGATGCGCTATGGAAGTCGGATTGTTCAAAAGGCAGGTTTTCCATATACCCTAGCACATGCAGTGTTTTTAGATCTACAATGTGATCGCCAATGGCCACGCCAACGCGCGGAGATAGCTGTGCGGTTTTGAAGACACCAAAAGGTAGATTTTGAATTGGGAAATCACTGTTCTCCGGAATGTCTACCCAAGAACGTATATTCGGGTCGTTGGCTGCGATCATAATGTAATTGCTTTGTTACAAATGTACTAATGTGTAAATAAAAGGTGAATATTGTTTATCACCATGAAAAGTCGATTTTTGACGAGTCGATTGTGAGTAAAATGACTTCTGTGAATGCGCTATTGAAAAATGTCAAAATTAAATCGTTGGTAGTTGCGACATTGCTCGGCATGGGTTTGTTTCATTTCGCGTGCGTTTTGATTTACACTTTGCCCAATAATTTTCTACCAGAAACTTCATTGGAGATAAGCAGTGGGTATATCAATCCTGTTTTCCACCAAGGCTGGCAGTTGTTTGCTCCTGATGTGGTGAAAGATCAATTCGAATCGCGCATACGCTATGAATTGAATGGTGCGTGGAGTGAATGGGATGATGCTGAAGCCATTCCTGGATTAAACTGGAATACGCGCGTTCAAAATATGTCGCAAAAATACTTGCAGGTGCTTGGTGGTGATTTGAGAAAGAACCTGACCTATGTTGAAGGCAAGCCCAACTATGATTTGATTTTAACCTATCGCCCGTATAACCAGTGGTTGTATTACTCTGTGAAACGGCTTGAATATGTGTTAGGTGCGCGACCAGAAAATGTGCAGATTGAGCTTTCTGTTTTGCCAACCAACGGTTGGGATGGTGATTCGTTGCCTAGTCGGACATTCGTGTTTCCTGTTTTCGATGTTATAGAGAATCGTCATGTGGAGTAGAGTGGAGGGCGCAATAGCCGATAAAGTGCATCGTCCCGCGACAATTTGGGTATTCCAGAAGGTTATCTATGCGTGGATGATGCTCCATGCGTTGTATTTATGGCCCATGCATGAAATTTTATGGGGACACTCCTCATGGCAGATGCCAACCGTTGTTGATGCGGGCTTTGTGGCGAATATGGTGTTTTGGCTGAACTACCACCCTGAACATGGGGTAATGGTGTGGTGGGTGTATGTGGTATCGGTAGCTGTATCGCTTTCTGGGTTTTTGGGCATTGTACCGCGTGTGTTGGTGTTTGTGTGCGGACAACTCATGCTGTACAGTGCGAATTATGTATTCAACTCCGGGTTTTATTTGA
Organism: Cryomorphaceae bacterium; assembly: GCA_016124575.1. Classification (GTDB taxonomy): domain Bacteria; phylum Bacteroidota; class Bacteroidia; order Flavobacteriales_D; family Sanyastnellaceae; genus RI-182. The sequence continues at coordinate 209,312 of WGNM01000016.1, read as the reverse complement.
TGCAGTTTTTTGGTTTCTTTCTCATTGCGGCATCACCAAATGCGCGTCATTGGTTTCGCATTTCCTTAACCAATTTGGGTTTTTGGGCTTGTCGTCTGCAATTTGTTTTGGTTTATGCGGAGGCTGCTTTTTTTAAATGGCGCGGCACCACATGGCTAAATGGCAGTGCAATGTTTTATGCCGCTCATTTGGATCATTTCGTTAGAAAACCCGTTGCTGATCTCTTGATGGAAAATCGCGTACTGTCGATGGTGCTTACCTACAGCGCACTTGCTTACCAAACAGTTTTTCCCATTCTTGTTTGGTTTAAAAAATTGCGATTGCCTTTGCTATTGGTGGGCATCGGCTTTCATGGATTTATCGCCATAGGAATGACCTTGCCTGAGTTTGGACTAGCAATGATAGCCGGATATACCCTCTTTATAAAGGAAGATATGGCATTGAAAATTGTCAGAAAACTGAAAGTGAAAAAGTTCGATACTGTTAGAACAGTGCCTCAATGATCTTTTCAACTGAATATCCTTCTGCCTCAGCTTTGTAGTTGCGAACGATACGGTGACGGAGAATCGGAAGCGCTACTTGTTGCACGTCTTCAATGTCTGGACTGTATTTACCGTTCAAAGCAGCATTGCATTTGGCTCCGATGATCAGATACTGTGATGCACGAGGTCCAGCTCCCCACGAAAGGAAGTTGTTTACCATTTCAGGTGCATGCTCACGTCCGGGGCGGGTTTTAGAAGCAAGCTTTACAGCATATTCCACAACATTATCTGCCACCGGCATCTTGCGAATCAATTGTTGGAAGAAGATAATTTGCTCGCCATCGATAATTGGGTTTATCGAAGTTGTGCTGCCACCAGTGGTACTTTTAACCACAGCTAATTCTTCAGCAAAGGTTGGGTAGTCGACCCAGATGTTGAACATAAAGCGATCGAGCTGTGCTTCAGGAAGCGGATATGTACCTTCTTGCTCAATTGGGTTTTGAGTTGCCAAAACAAAGAAAGGAGCAGGGAGTGGATAACGTTTCCCAGCAGTGGTTACAGCGCGTTCTTGCATCGCTTCTAGCAATGCAGATTGTGTTTTTGGTGGTGTACGGTTTATTTCATCCGCCAAAATGATGTTCGAGAAAAGTGGGCCTTTGATGAATTTGAATTGGCGACTTTCATCAAGGATTTCAGATCCTATGATGTCAGAAGGCATCAAATCGGGCGTAAACTGTATGCGATTGAAGCTCAAGCCGAGGGCCTCAGCGATGGTGTTCACGAGCAAAGTCTTTGCTAACCCGGGCACTCCGACCAACAAACTATGTCCGTTTCCGAAAATACTGATTATCACTTGGCGTATAACTTCGTCTTGTCCGACGATTACTTTGCCTATTTCCTGCGTTAGTTTTTTATAGTCATCTCGAAGGTGATCGAGGGCTTCAGCGTCTGACTTGTAATTTGGTAGTGCCATAGGATTTTTAAACGATGGTGTGAAAATAGCGATTCTTCTTGGTGATTACAGATTTGATTTCACCCAAGGGAACTGGAATTCACAATCTTTATATTCATCGTTGACTTTAACGTAGGTTAGCGTAATTCGTTTCTGTACCCATTTATTAAATGACTCAGCGCGCATTTTTGCTTCTGCTTGTTGCTTAAAGAGCAGGTAGTCATCAGTCATGTTCGCCTTGTGGGCAGCTGTTCTCGCATCGAGGCGCAAAATCACGTAGTAGGGTGTTCCGCTTGGAGTTTCGAGAGATATAGGCTGTGAAATCTCACCCACTTTCAACTTGTCTAAAACGAAAAAGACATTGCGGTCGAGGTTGTCGACGTTGTGTCGCAAGCCACCTTCTTGGTAGTTGGTTACTTTTCCACCTTGGTTGCGGGTGTCGTCATCGGTAGAATAGCGCAAGGCGGCTTTGTAAAAGCTGATGCTATCGTTTTGAATGGCGAGGGTAATGCTGTCGAGTTTTGCAGAGGCGGCAACCAAGTCGTATTCGTTCACTTTTGGTGAGAAGAGGACGTGACAAGAGGAGAACACCTCACCGCGTTTTTCAGAAACCTTAACGAAGTGGTAACCAAAGTCGCTTTCAAAAACAGGTGAATACTCGCCTTCTTTTGTTGATTGCACGGCTGCTTCGTATTCAGGGACAAAAGCTCCTTTGCGGACATTTTCATAGCATCCGCCTTTGTATTTTGATCCAGGGTCGTCAGAAAAGCGCAACGCAGCAATGGTCATGGTCATTTTTCCGGTAGTAACCAATGTCCGCACCGAGTCTGCAATGGCTCGAATCCGCGCTTTTTCTATTTCAGTAGGTTTTGGCTCAATGACCAGTTGACTGTATTGTATTTCTTCGCTAATAAGCGGAATACTGTCTTTGGGTATGCTTTCGAAGAAGTTGCGCACCTCTTTCGGGGTAGCCGTTACTTTGTTGTCGAGAGAGTACCGCATGCGTTCAACGAGCAGTTGTTCTTTGATGGGGTCGTGAAATTCTGCTTTCCACTGAGCGATTGTTTTACCGTATTCTTTTTCAAAAGCTTCTACGGTGCCAAACATCTGCAGGAAGTAACTCAAGCGGTTTTCGATTTGCGCTTGAATTTCGGCCTCTGATACTTCCAAACTATCAATTTTTGCTTGGTTGAGAAGTAGCTTTTGAAAAAGCAATTGTTCAACTGCCGAGCAAACGTCGTCTGATGACGGGTCGGTGCCTTGCATTTTCATTTGCAGCACATCGCCTTCGAGTTCGCTTTGAAGCATGATTTCACCGCCAACAACACCAATGATGCGTTCAATTACTTCTCCTTGAGGCTGGGCCCATGCTGCAAGGCTCAAGAATGTACCGATGACGGCCAATATATGCTTCATTCGTACAGTTTTTCAATGTTTTTATTCGCCATTGCGCTGCGGAAGAGGTCTTCACGCATTTTCACCAACAACTCTTTCTTTCGGCGGTTGAGTATCAAATCACGCACTTGGTTCTTAACCAAGTCTAACGGTGATATATTGTCTTTGTATTGGACATCCAAAACCTTTATGAAATAGATTTTGTCGCCTTTTTCGAACTCTGCCTTACGCGTATGACGAAGAAACCCTTCAATATCATACAGCTCAAGTGGGAATTTTGTCAAAAGCTCTTCTACATACATCCACTCGTCAACATTCACATAGTATGCTGCTCCGTTGTCTACACAAAATTGTTCAAGTGCAACTAGGTCAGACGCCAAGGGGCTGTCGAACAATTTTCTGAACCTTTTGAGCTTGGTGGTTTGCTTGTCTACAATGCAGAATTTAACCTTCACAATGTAGTCTTTCAGCGTGAAGATGTCTTGATTTTCGGTGTAAAAAGACTCCAATTCGGCGCTGGAAATTGTTGTGTCTAGGCGTTGTTGGACAAAAGAGTTCTCGTAGGCATAGGTCAGCAAAGTGCGGCGATATCTTTCAAGTTCATCGGCAAATTGTTTTTCCGACTCAGGCAAGGCAGCTTCAGCTTGGTGCAATAAAACATGTTCTTTCAGCCAGTCGGTGATATACCGTTCGGCCAATAGCGCGCTATCTTCCGGAGTTGCTAAATCAGGCACAATTGCTGAGATTTCATCCCATAACAGTTCGTGGTTATAGGCTTTTGCTGCAACATTCGGATTCGCTAATTCGGCTTGCTCGCCGGATGTTGAACACGATGTCAGCAATACAAAAACAGCAAGATACCTGGTCAGAATCATTTAATACTGTAAAGTACATCGCGGTTTACGCTGAAGTTGTACTTCGAACGCAGTGCCTTGATCCATTCTTTTTCTAGATAGCTCTGATATTCAGCGGTAATCATACCTTTCGCCTCATCCAATTTCTTTTCAGTAGCGGGTATTACTTCTTGCACTTGTACGATGGTTGATTGGCTTTTATCAGCAACGGTTGAAACGGCACCTTGTTTCCACGTTGCCTGATCTAAAACACTGTTGTCACCTTTTTCCCAAGTACCCTCTTCCAGCGTCACATTCAAATTAGAGTCTTTGTTCAACTCTTCTTTCACTTCCTGTGGTGTTTTTCCTTTAGCAAGCAGTTTGGCGACCTTCTTTGCGATGTCGTCATTTGCACACGTAAACGTTGCAGCGGTTGCACGTTCTTTCCACATGAAGTTTTGTTTGTTTGCTTCATAAAAAGCTTCAAGTCCCAGCGTGTCTTTCACAGCTTTCGACCATACCTTTCTATCTGTCAACTCAAACAACAAGATTCCGTCGTTGTATTCGTTCATCAGCAATCTAAAATCGTTGTATTTCGATTCCAATTTGCTGTCTTCGTAATCAATTAGTTCTTTGTCGATGTATTCATTCAATTGCTCATCAACAACTTCACGGCCTGTTAGGTCACGTCGGCGTACTTTGGTGCCAATCAGGTAGTCATAGAACTGTCGAGAAGTGTATGCTTTGCCATCGATGCTGAACAGCTCTTTGTTCAACTTCTTTAATTTCTTCACCTTAATGGAGTTGGTGTTTACAAAGGCACTGTCGTGGTCGGCTGCTTTATAAATAGGCTTCAACGATTTTGCATTGACGGTGGTGCCATATTGTTTGCGCAGCTTTGTCAGGAAAGAAGATTTTGTTAGTTCAGCACGTGAGTCACGGCTTACTTTTTTGCGCAATTCAGGTTCGCTTTCTTCGTATGAAGCCACCGGACGGTATTCGAGACGTTTCACGATATGCCAGCCATAAGAAGATTTAAAAGGCTCGGTAATTTCACCATCCGCTTTTAGCGCAAACGAAGCATTTTCGAATTCTTCTACCATTTTCCCTGTTCCGAACCAAGGCAGTTCACCTCCGTTTTTAGCGGTGCTGGCGTCTTGAGAAAAGCGCATAGCCATTTCGCTAAAGTCGCTTCCTTCTTGAAGCTTTTGGTATATCTCGCGCACCTTGCTTTCTGCCTCTGCAATGCTGGCAGGATCTTGAGAATTTTGACTGCGCACCATGATGTGTGCAACCCTTATTTCTCCTCTTGCAGGTCTGCGATCAAGTGTTTTCACGATGTGGTAGCCATATCTTGTTCTGATTGGCATTGAAATTTCTCCCGCCGGGGTGTTGAAGGCTGCGCTTTCGAATGGGTATACCATTTGAAAAGCAGAGAAATAGCCCAGATCGCCTCCGTTATCACGCACAGAAGGATCATCGGAGCCGCCTTTTGAGCGCGCTACATCTGCAAAATCTTCGCCAGCAAGAATGCGTTCGCGAAGTTTCAAAGCACGGTTGTATGCTTTTAAGGTGTCTTCTGGACGAGCATTTTGATCGACTTTGATCAGAATGTGGGTTGCTTTTATTTCAGTGCTGCTTCTGTCGTAAGCCTCGCGCACCAATTCGTCGAGCAAATCATTATCGATGAGGTAAGGGCGAGCCAATTGCTTGCGGTATCCTTTTAATTCGCGTTTGAAAGCATCGTTCGTATCAAGGCCTTCTTCACGCGCTTCGCGGACTTTCAATTTGAAGTTGATGAACAGCTCCATGTATTCATCAATGGAAGCTTGGGTTACAACAGTGTCGCGGTTATTTTTTTTGAATATGCTTTCAAAATCATTGCGACTAACTTTCTCGTTTTCAACGGTCAATACGGTACCGGATCCCGGTTGGGCAATTACATTTAACGTTGAGAACGTTAGCACAAGGGCAGCAATACAACTGAAAATACGGAACATACTAAAGGTGATTTAAGTTTTGGGGTGCTAAAGGTAAACAATTGAGATTAGTTAACACACTGCTATCGAATACTGTAGTTAGGAGCCTCACGTGTGATGAATACATCGTGTGGGTGGCTTTCTTTAATGCCTGAGTTGGTGATGCGGATAAACTTAGCTTCCTGCAAGGTTTTGATGTCAGGAGCGCCGCAATAACCCATTCCAGCGCGCAACCCACCTACAATTTGATACATCACTTCACGTGTTGTGCCTTTGTAAGGTACACGGCCTGAAATGCCTTCAGGAACTAATTTTTTAATGTCGTCTTCAGCATCTTGGAAGTAGCGATCTTTCGAGCCTTTTTGCATGGCTTCGAGTGAGCCCATGCCACGGTATGACTTGAATCTACGTCCTTCGTAAATGATTGTTTCACCTGGAGATTCTTCCACTCCCGCGAGCATTGAACCAACCATGATGGTGTTGGCACCACCTGCAATGGCTTTCACGATATCGCCAGTGAAACGAATTCCACCATCAGCAATTACTGGAACTCCTGATCCTACGAGTGCTTCTGCTACTTCCATTACAGCTGTTAGCTGCGGGACACCAACTCCAGCTATTACGCGAGTAGTGCAAATAGAACCTGGGCCAATTCCAACTTTTACTCCGTCGGCACCGTGATCAACAAGTGCTTTGGCAGCGGCTGCTGTAGCGATGTTTCCGCAAACGATATCGATTTCTGGAAAAGTGGATTTTACCTTTCTCAAGGTGTCTAAAACACCGCGGCTATGTCCGTGTGCTGTGTCAATTATCATGGCATCAACGCCCGCCGCAACCAGTGCTTCAGCGCGCTCCATCGTGTCTCCGGTAACGCCAATGGCCGCAGCTACGCGCAACCGACCAAACTGGTCTTTGCATGCCATCGGGTATTCTTTGAGTTTGATGATGTCGCGATATGTAATGAGGCCAACCAATTTATTTGTAGCATCTACAACCGGGAGTTTTTCAATTTTATGGCTTTGAAGAATGGCCTCTGCCATGGCAAGGTCGGTTCCTTCAGTAGCTTTCACGATGTTTTGGCTGGTCATGACTTCCGTAATCGGGCGCGTCAGGTTTTTTTCAAAACGCAAGTCTCTGTTGGTTACTATCCCAACCAAAATACCGTTGTCGTCGATGACGGGTATGCCGCCGATTTTATTCTCAGCCATCTGCTGGAGCGCATCTCCAACAAGGGCGTTTTCATGCAAGGTGACTGGGTCTTGGATCATGCCGCTTTCAGAACGCTTAACTTTTCTGACTTCGTTCGCTTGTTCGCGAATGGACATGTTTTTATGTATTACGCCGATTCCGCCTTCACGGGCCATGGCGATGGCCATCACAGACTCCGTAACGGTGTCCATAGCTGCCGAAACCACAGGCGTGTTGAGCATTATATTTCGTGAAAAACGTGAAGCTGTGGATACATCCCGCGGTAGAATTTGAGAATATGCGGGTATGAGCAGCACGTCGTCGTAGGTTAAACCTTCACCGACGATTTTATCGCTTGCGTTAAATGCCATTTGAATAGTTACATGAATGAGCGTGCAAAGGTATCAAAAAATGACGGCTTATGCACGATTAATCTATTCCTGAAATTAGCAAGGTCAGGGTACCTCTTTCTTCGAAAATCCTACCTGCTCCGTCAGAAACAGATATGAAGTAGGCATAGAGTCCTTCAGGCACTAGCTCATCATTGTAAGTACCGTCCCAACCTTGTTCGATGTCATCTGATTGAAAAATAACACCACCCCAGCGGCTGTAGATCTCCATTTTGTAATTATCGAAATCGGCAAAAGAAATAACAGGCAGAAAGATGTTGTTGTATCCGTTTACGACAAAGGCATTCGGGATCCAGATGACGGGTTCCTGGGTCAGACAAATTTCATTAGAAATGGAGGCGTCAGGAAAAGAAAAGGTGTTTGGGGTTTCTAAGGCAACGATGGTGTAGCAAAACTCACCTTCAGTATACAGTAGTGCGCTTACATCGTCTTCATGAAATCCAACACCAGCAGGCATGGTGGTTACCAAAGTTGGGAATTCTTGTCCGTCGATGCGCCTAAAAATTTGGTATTCATCAACCCCTTGATCCCAATCTTCATAGGTGGTCCAAAAAATAGTATTCACCAATCGGTGCGTGTTCGCTAGACCGGAGGCCAGAATTGTTTTTCCAATGTTGGAAGTTGCAATTGAGTCGCCGCAGTTGTTGGTCACAAGCACGCGGTATGTGTAGCTTTCTTCGCTGGTTTCGATGTCGTTGTCAAAGAACACAATTTCATTGCTTGCAACTTGTGTAGACTGTGCAATTGGTTCGAAAGTGTTGAGGTTGTTGAGACGCTGCAACTCATACGTGTGGGGGTTGGTTACCGTAGGGTCGAGCTTCACTTTAATTTCAACTTCGGTTTCTGAGTTTACAGTTGCGTGGCTGATGTATGTAAATTGAGGTGGGGTAGGGTAGGCGAGGGTGAGCAGCCTGGTATTGCTTCCGGCGGTATAAGGCAAGCCAGATGCGAATGCTTCAACGCGATAGTACATCGTAGATCCCAAAGGTGCATTTTCATGTATGTACGTAGTAATATTGCCCGAAACAGAAGCCAGGAGATAACTCGGATTGAAAATGCCACTGCCCGGAATTACTTCTTCACGCGCATAAATGTCGTAGTGGTCGACACCGTTTGGCCAGCCTTCGAAGGGCAACCAGTTGAGATTGACAAAATCGGTGCAGCTGGCCCATTGGGTAGCAAGAAAAACCGTATTTGTACACGTCAGGTTAGCGGCTCCTGGGTCGGGTTGTCCGGCTGTAAAACAATCGTCAAATGCTGCGATGTTGTAATTTTCTGGAAAGACATCGGCCATGGAGTTTGGATTCGTCCACGACGTTATTGTAGGATCGAAAATTGTCTGAATGGGTGTAGCATTCAATCCTGACACACAAAGGTAAACGATATAACCAGCCACATCGGGTTGGGTGGGTGGTGCCCACGAAATGGTGGCATTGTTCGTTAAGCTATCAACGTCAACACTTGTTATGAACGGCGCTGTGGGGTCAATTTGATCAGAGAATGCACCGCCGTCAGTGTTTGAGAAGCTATTGCACAATCCACCCGTGGTGTGTCTGATCTGAAAATTCAATACCCCTGCACAAATGTTTACTTCGTAATTGTAAAGGTTGTTGCCAAGTGCATATGGCAAGGTTTCGATGATCGACCAAGTGCCGGCTGGATACTCCATAAAAATGGTAAAGTCGCCGCCAATGCTCGCTGGGTCTGTGATGTAAGGAAAATTCCAAGAAAGTTCAACAATGCCCGGGGTAACGGCTGCACTGGCTGATAAGTTTATGTTGCAAATGGTATCTGACGGGCCAGAGGTAGGGTTGGCGCCAGTAGCATCTGTTTGAAGGTAGAAGCAATACGCATTTGTATTGCCGTTGTAGCCTGGAATGGTATAGCTGGTGGTGTTGTAGTTTGTTATTGTGGTGATAAGGGAAGAAGCGCCAGTGCCGACATTGTATTCATACAGTTCATAGCCTGCGAAGATACCTCCTGGGTCGGCCGGTTGGCTCCAAGTCAGGGTGATCGCACCGGCAGCATTCACTGATGTGCACGCAACTACAGGTGCTGGTAACTGCCCCATAGCAATGGTGGTGACCAAAGTCAAACACAGTGAAATAACTAATTTGGCGATACCGTTTTCCATTTTCTCCTCTACAAAATTAAGCATCCTTCCCCATAACGGTGGTATTTCGATACTATTTTACGCGTTACTAATTGAAAAACAACTAAAAGACTCATTTGGTTGCCTTGAAATCGAAATAACCACCGAGTTTTTGTCCGCCCAGATTTTCATACTCACTCAATATTTTCCTCACAATTTCTCCTGCTGGCAAAATTTCATGAATTGCTGCGCAGACTTGTCCAATTTCCAGCTCCCCCTCGTTCAGGTCGCCCTCAAACATTCCCAATTTGGCTCTTCCTTTTCCAAGCAATGCCGCCAAATCATCCTTGTTGGCGCGAAGGGAATAGGCCGTCGTAATTTTTTGGTAGAATTCATTTTTCAGCAAACGCACGGGCGTCAATTCTTTCAACGTCAGCTCGGTGTCGCCTTCGTTGGCGGTTACAACGGCGTGCTTAAACTTCTCGTGGGCTGAAGATTCTAAACTGGCAACAAAGCGAGAACCGATTTGCACTCCTTCTGCACCAAGTGCCATGGCAGCAAGCATCGATCGTCCATCGGCAATGCCTCCGGCAGCAATAACCGGAATTGGCACAGCGTCAACTACTTGAGGAATCAGACATAGGGTTGTGGTTTCGTCTTTACCGTTGTGACCGCCGGCTTCAAATCCTTCGGCTACTATCACATCCACGCCGCTGGCGTGAGCCTTTTTAGCGAATTTTGCACTTGAAACAACATGCGCTACGGTGATTCCGGCCTCCTTCAATCGGGAGGTATGCAATGACGGATTTCCTGCACTGGTGAAGACGATGGGGACATTCGTTTTGATGATGACGTCAATTTGATCTTCGATGCGGGAATACAACAAAGGCAAATTGACAGCGAATGGCTTAGAAGTCGCATTTTTTGTCTTTTGAATGTGCTCCTTTAGAATGTCCGGTGTCATTGATCCAGCGCCTATGATGCCGAGTCCGCCAGCATTGCTCACTGCTGCCGCTAATTCCCAACCCGCGCACCAAACCATTCCGGCTTGAATGATGGGGTGTTGGATTTTAAAGATTTGTGTAATTCTATTTTGTGTGTTCATGATTGAACAAAAGTTCATATTTTTCGTACACCAATAACTTCAAATCGACAAAATCATATAGGTATTATGCCGAAAGGTTTTGAAAATGCGTATAAAGCACTATTTTTGTGCTCTTGGCTTTACATAATATACTGATAATGAAGCGTCTACTTTTACTGACCGCAGTACTTCTCTCTTCTACACTGCTTGTGGCTCAATACCGCTGGGAGTATGGATTGAAACTGGGTGGTGCAAACTACCTAGGTGATATAGGAGGAAAGGAACTCGCGCGTCGCGATTTTGTTTGGGATATGCACCTGCGAGAAACCAATGTTGCTCTTGGTGTTTATGGTCGCTACAAAGCTTCAAAACGCTTGTCGGTGATGGCGGAATTCAACTACCTGCACATCGAAGACGCAGATTTTAATTCATTGAACCCGGCGCGTGTTGCACGTAACCTCAACTTCCGAAACAGGATGTTGGAGTTGGCACTGCGTGGAGAAATTACGTTGTTTTATGATAACGACGTGGGCGGACGTGGATACTACAATCCTGATTTCCGCTTCTTTGTTTTCGGAGGTGTGTCGGTTTACCGCAGCAATCCACAAGGACAAATTCTATTCGACCCAGAAGATCAGTTTTCTGATATTTGGTACAACTTGAGAGAGTTCAAAACAGAAGGTCAAGAAGAGCCATATAGTCAATTTGGTTTGGCAATTCCAGCGGGAGTAGGTTTGTATTTTACGTTCGATAAGAAATGGAGAATTGGATGGGAACTGGGTTGGAGAACTACCTTCGATGATTACCTTGATGATATTTCGACTACGTATGGAAACCCACTTGAGATGTCGAACTTGGCGGCAGCATTTGCCAGTCAATCGAACCAAGCGTTGATTGACGCCATTGGCAAGCCTCTTGAATCGGGTTCTGTTTTTGATCACCAGTATGATCCGAACACCCCTACCAAGCGTGGTGATCCGACTAATAACGATAGCTATTTGACAACACAGCTAACCATCGGAAAAGTGATTCGTGGTAAATCTGAGTTTTATCGTAAGAAATATAGCTGGTTGCGTAACCGCACCGGTGCTCGTAAATCGAGAGCGAAGTTCTAATACTTAGCCAAGCGACGATATTGAATAAGGCAACTGTAATAAGTTGCCTTTTTTTTATGCTTTAGGTTTGAAGATAAACTGTTTGATTTTCGAAAGTGGCTTTATATATAAGGTAAGAAGTCCAGGTTTTAGTCCGTTCATTACCCACGCCTTTCTGTCTTCCTGATTCGCGCGTATCCGGTTTTTGAGTGTAACGTTGCTTTCTCCGCCGTCGCGCATGCGCGTGATGACGCGATTGAGATAAGCCACTTTTATTTTATGCTTGTGCATCATGCGCAGCATCAACTCGTAATCGGCGGCAGAGCGCAATGCTGTGTTGTACAAGCCGTAATTCTTATAACATTCAGCTTGAATGAAGAAAGTAGGGTGAGGTGGCATCCAACCTTTGCGAAACATGCCTTCCTTGTATTCACCAGCCTTCCAATAGCGTAACACACGGTCGGTGGCAATGCGGTTTACATACACCAAATCGGCATATACACCTTGGGCACCGCTCGATTTGAAAAGCGCAACGATGTCTGAAACGACATGTTCATCAGCATAAAAATCGTCGCTGTTCAAAATGCCTATAACATCGCCTGTTGCAGCTTTTACCCCTTTGTTCATGGCGTCGTAAATGCCTTTGTCAGGTTCGCTGATAACAACGGCTATGTTGTCTTTGTATTTGTTTACTATGTCGAGGGTGTTGTCTTTCGAAGCGCCATCAATAACAATGTACTCTACATCTGAGAAATCTTGAGCGATTACAGATTTGATGGTGTCTTCAATAGTTTCTGCGCTATTCCACGCGATGGTTATAATGGAAACTTTCATGCTTCAATGTGGCGTTCGCGAATGGCAACAGCCGGATTTCCTTTGCAGATGGTGTATGGTTCTAAGTTCGAATTGGCGACAGAGCCAGCGGTAAGAATGGCGTGTGAGCAAATCGTTACATTCCCTGTAACAATAGATTTTGCGCCAACCCAAGCACCGTCTTCAAGAGTGATATCGCCAACCATAAGGTCGAAAGATGATTTCTTGTAGTCGTGATTGCCACAAAGTAGCAGGGCGCCTTGTGAAATGCAGACATTGGCTCCAATGGTAACTTGTCCGAGGTTGTCGATCCAGACATCTTCTCCTATCCACGTGTTGTCGCCTACAGTTAGTTTCCACGGGTATTTAATCTTCACCGCGGGTTTGATAACGACGTTGCTGCCTACAGAAGCGCCGAAGCTGCGAAGCAAGGCGCGCTTGAAAGCAGAAAAAGGAAGGAATGGGTTGTTGAATAAAATGAAACTTGTAAAATACCACAAAGCTCTTTTTGCAGCCGAACCGGGATTGTACCAGTTGTTGCTGAAGGTGCTGAGATCGGTGGTGTGTTTGGTATTCATGAAAATAAAGCGATCGAATGGTTGTATGCTGCTGTATCGTTTGCGATTGTGCATCCCAAATTCAAAGCTCCTTGACACCACGTAGCGTAGGTTTTTTGATCCATTTCGGATGCTAAGGTAAGAACTTGTCGGACATCAGAAAGCGTGAGGGGAAGATCCCAACCGGCCTTTTCTGCTTCTAAATTCCGCCACGGCGTGCGGTTGCTGATAATAACAGGTAAACCGCTGATCAATGATTCTGCAATGGCATGACCGAAGTTTTCACCCAAGGTCATCAGGTAAAAAAAGTGATATTCTTCAAATAGCGCTGGCAGCGCAGATGGGTTGACCTCACCTTTGAATTGAATCTTAACAGAGCAGTTATCTAAGGTAGATTTACAGAGCTCTAGGTAGGCGGGGTCTTGAATAGTGCCGTAAATATCCCATTGAACGTCGCCAGCAACAGTTTTCAGGTATTCAGCAGCTCCGAGAAGATTTTTCTCCTTACTGACTCTCGCAACCGTTATTAATTTGAGTTGGTTTACTGTTTTTTCAACGGGATTTATGCGCGGCTTCGCCGGACGTGATAGGTTTTGAGCTGTTTTTATTCTCGCGTTTTTGAAATGCTGCTTGATTTCTAGTTCTTCATCCATGCCGGTGGCATGCCACGTAATATTTGAGAACAGACCAACCGCTTTGGCCGTTGCTAGGAAGATTTTTTTCTTCAACGGTTTGATCGATAGGGCGCCTGGTTTCAGCATGCCACGGGGGGCGAGGACGACTTTTTCAGCCATTCCAGCTTTTTTCAGCCAGCGCATGGGGTTGAGTGCGAAAGAAACGCTGAACAAACTATTGATATAAAAGCAGTCGAATTCGCGATAAGCCAAGATTGTATCGAACTTCGCTTTTGTCAATTCTCCGGGAAGCAGGTACATGACATGCTCGTTTTCACTTCGAGTTATCCATTCACCAGTTGGCAAGTCGTAAGGCTTGGTGGCGAAATGATCGAATGCAGAGGTGACGATGAAAAAGTTATATGGCAGCTTATTTACAAGGTTCGCCAGCGATCGAATTGGGCCACCGGCCATAAAGCCAGGCAAATACCAATCGATAAATACCAATATTGATTTTTGGTTATTCAATGCGGTTGTTTTTCATCCAATGTCCGAGCACTACCAACGCCCATACCCGCGAAAAGCTAACGTGTGGATTGCGATTTTCGAATTGTTCCCACAGTGTTTGAATGCCTTGTGGATTAAAGGCAGGGTGTTCTTTCAAGCGCTGCAATCCTTCTTCGCAATACGATTTCATGGTGCTTCGCATCCAGATATCCCATGGCAAGGTAAAGCCCATTTTAGGCCGGTCGATTATTTCACGAGGCAACAAGGTGCCGAGGGCGTCGGTGAGCAGTTTTTTTGGAGTGTGAGGGTATTTGTGTGGGTCGCTTACCGATAGAACATACGAAACCAAGCGATGATCGAGGAAAGGTACACGGACTTCTAGTGCATGCGACATGCTCATTTGGTCGGTGTCTCTCAACAACACGTTCTGCATGTATGTCGTGATCTCAGCTAAAGATACTTGACTCAGGTATGGGAGCTTGAATCCTGGCCCTTTTGGGTCAAGAAGTTCAATGAGTTGCTTCTTTACTGGGTTGGCGTGCAACGTGCTTTGCGCCAGTAGCGATTTCGTTTGCTTGTCTGTAAGTGTCTGACGTGATAACGGATAAAAATGCTCAAGGTCGAAGTAGTCGAGCATTAAAGCCTCTGCTTTTTTTGCGGTTGCTATGCCAGGCTGTGACAGCTTCATGCCCTCAGCGGCAATTCTTCTCAGAAATTTCGGGAACGATGTCAGCCAGCGTTTCGACAACATATCTGTGGCTTGTCCGAAAACGGGATATCCCGCAAATAGCTCATCTCCGCCTAACCCGCTCAGCGCCATGGTGACGCCCGATGCTTTGGTGACTTTGCTAACGACATAGGTGTTGGGTCCGTCTCCACTGGGGTGGTCCATAGCGGCAAGGGCGTGCGGGACATCATTCATGAAGTCGTCGGCAGTGAGTCGTATTTCGTTGTGGTTGGTGTTGAATCTTTTTGCAATAAGTTCGGCGTAGCTGGCTTCTGAAAAAGCTTTCTCATCGAACGTTACTGAGAATGTTTCAATTGGTTGTGTAGAAACAGATGCCATCAAGCCGACCACTGCACTTGAGTCGATGCCGCCAGAGAGAAACGCCCCAAAAGGGACATCCGCCCTCATACGCAGTGAAACACTGTCTTGCAACAGGTTGAAAATATCCGTTAAGTTTTCCGTTCTATTCGCTGAGACGGGCGTGGCATTTTCCGACAATCCCCACCATTTTCTGGTCTCCAATCCGCTGTCGTTAGAAAGAATATAATGTCCGGGTTCGAGCACATAAACATCTTTCAATATGGTGCGGGGTGCGTGAACCGTTTGGTAGCGCAGGTATTCATCAATAACTGCAGTATTCATTTTTCGCTCAACCAAGCCAGATTCGAGCAAGCCCCTCATTTCAGAAGAAAAAGCGAATAGGGCACCTTTTTGGCAATAGTAGAGGGGTTTAATTCCCAATCGATCGCGTGCAATGATGAGTTGGCGTTGTTCCTCATCCCACAAAGCGAAGGCGAACATGCCATTCAATTTATTGAGAAAGCTCATGCCCCATTGCCGGTATGCTGCCAAAAGCACTTCAGTATCAGAACCTGTTGAAAAGGGGTAGTTCAGTTCGTTTCGAAGTTCGCGGTAATTGTAAATTTCACCGTTAAAAACGAGGGTTTGCTTGCCATCGAAGCTATGAAAAGGCTGATTGCCCGCGTTGGATGTATCGATGATCGAAAGTCGGCGATGTCCGAGGGCAATGCCTTCAACCACATAAGCGCCTTCCGCATCAGGTCCGCGGTGAGCGAGCTTGTTATTCATGCGCGCGATGCGCAGCGAAGCATCGAGGGTATCTCTAACGCCTATTATGCCATTAATTCCGCACATGCCCTTTCTGTTTTACAGCATTGATAAGCAATTGCAATCCTGTTTTTAGGTCGCGGGGTTTGTTTCCGAGTATGGAAATCATTTTTTCTATGTCGGGCATGCGTCGGCTCATATCGCCTTCACTCAAGGCGGGCAGGTGCAAAATTTCTGAGTCGCTATTGCACGCTTCGCGGATGTTGAGTGCAACGGTTGCGATTGTAAGTTCTTCATCAGAACCGATGTTCACCACATCATTTACGAAAAGGTCATTTGCGAATACGCGGTAGCAAGCTTCGATGTTATCGTCGATGTAACAGAACGTGCGTGTTTGCAATCCGTCGCCATAAATGTGAATCGGTTCATTTAGCATCGCTGCGCGGATGAACCTAGAAATAACGAAGTCGTCGCTTTGATTCGGTCCGTAAGTATTGAAAAACCTGAAGATGGTATACTCCAGGCCATATTCTTTTTCGTACGCTTTAAGCCACGCTTCGCCGGCGTTTTTCACAATAGCATAGGGCAGTCGAGAATTTAAAGGCGTGGTATTTTCGTTTTGAGGAATTTCAAACGGCTCGCCGTATACTTCAGATGAGGAGGCGAAATAGACGCGTTTCACACCCGTTGTTTTGCTGAGTTGCAAAACATTGCGGATACCGTCCATGTCATTGAGCACTTTCACCGGATTTGCCAGTGTGCGCTGCACTCCAACCAGGGCTGCGTAGTGAAAAACGTAGTCGAAGCCGTTGGCGTAAAATACACCAGATAAATCGGTGAATTCGTTCACATCGCAGTGCACGAAATGGATGTTTTCAGGGATGTTCGACTTTTTGCCTGTAAGCAGGTTATCGACAATCACCACGGTATGACCTTCATGAGCCAATCTGCTTGCCATAGCGCTGGCAATGAATCCCGCACCTCCAGTAACTAATATTTTCGCCATGGTTCAAAAGTACAATTTAAGCGCTTAATCTCTTGCTAAGGTGAGCGCTGTTTTAACCCAGTCGGCCGTTGTTAGCCTCTCAGCAAGTTCGTGACTTTTCTTTCCCATCGTCATCCGTTCATCGGCTGAAAGCAAAGCCATTTTCCGCATGGCTTCGTACAGCGATTGTTCGTTACCACCTTGAAAGAAATAACCGTTTTGGTTTTCCTTTAAAAACATGGTTGCCGCTCCAACAGCATCGCTGCAAATCATGGGGAAACCTGCTTCAGCCAGTTCATGTACAACCACTCCCCATGGTTCGCGGTGGCTTGGCAAGACAAACACGCCCGATTGGTGCAGCCATTGAGGTAAATCTTTTGGTTGGACAAAACCAGCGTGGTTGATGCCTTCGCTTTGCACGCGCTGCTCCCACATGTCGCCAGTGCCCAAGCAATTCAATTCCCAGTCAGGGAATTCTTCTTGTAAGCGTTTGAATGCCGACCACAATTCAAAGATGCCTTTGAACGGTAGATACCTTCCTATGAAGATGAATTTTTTTGGAGCCTCTCCCGATCTGGAAGCGTAAAATGCTTTGAAAACCGAAGTGTTGGCGCAATAAATACCTGTAAAAACATGGTCATCAGCGAACCCGAGCTTCTTTGCATACAATGCCTGTGGCTCGCCGGGAACCCACGCATGAGAGAATATACGTTTCAGATAAAACGGTGATCGCAAGGCTTGAATTCGTTGCTTAATGGTGCCTTTGTATTGATTGTCTAGCAACAAAACTGTATTGCATCGAACTTTCATGGCTCGGCTCACAGTGAGGTAGCCTTTATCAACCCAACCAGAAGTAAATATTACGTGTGGATTGATACTTTTAGCCAAAGCGAGCAGTCCGGCGTCATCAAAATCTCGTCTTTCATAAAATGTGAGTCGCTCTGAAAGTTCGAAGTTGAAAGGAGCTTCGTTATTCACGGGCCAGCGCACAACGTGCACCTCAGCGTTGGTTTCGCTCAAGGCACGCATACATGCTACAATGTATTCAGCCAATTCGGAATATAGAAAGAGAAACCTTTTCATATGGTTTGCAATTCTGCGCTTTCTTTCTCTGTTTTCGAGCCGAAACTAGGACTTTCCAATTCTGCTTTTTGCTTGTCGTTCCTCTTTCGTGTGTAATAATACAGCCAAATGAAAAAGGGCAATCCGTTCAAGAAATAGTGTCCTTGTCGCATCAAATAGATCAGAATAATAAGAACAGTAGCACCTGAAATGAGCCAGTTTTCTTCATTGACGGCATTTCTGCGCATAACGAAGTTACGAATCACGATGCCGAGCATTACAATGAGTCCGTACAACCCCGTTTCAGACATAAGCCTCAGAAACATAGAGTTTGCGTCGGCTTTGTTGAAGTCTACCTGCAAAACACGCGCGTTTCTGGTCAAGCTGAAGCGTTCAAAAGCTATGGGGTGCGATCCCAACCCAGTTCCAAACAAGGGGTTGCGTTTGAAATTCTCGCTCGCAATGACGTAGTTGTTGTACAATACAAACGAGCTACCGTGCACGTCGGTATAGTTCTTCGATTCTTCTCCCTCGTCAGAAAATGTTGTCACCACTCCATCAAAGCGCACGCGGAACTCGTCGATGTTGTCGTATGCGTAGTTCAAGCCGAAATACAAAATTGGACCTACAATTAGAACATATCGTAAGAAACCGTAGTTGATTACAAGAATAATAACCGTGAGCGATATACCCAAAATACCCAGAGTCGAGAAAGTAAGGGAATAAGCAATGATGATGATGATGGTTGAACTTCGTTTTATAAAGTGATTTTTTCTAAAAACGAGGTTGTACGCGCTAACGAAGAAGGCAGGGCCGACTACCGCTGCAAACTGAGCCGGTTCTGAAACGATGCTGTTGAGTCGTATCCCAAGTCCACCCGGACTGAGTCCCCATTTATTTAAAATCCACGAAAAGTCATAGCCAGGTGAAAAGCCAACCTGGTAACTAGCAATTTGAATCAAGCCAATTGCCGAGACGACAACAGCTCCTTTCATGTAGTAACCGAATAGCTTGCTTACATCGTATTCGAAGGCCTGCAGCACGTATCGATAGAAGAGTACCGATGAGAAAAACCCTAGAAAGATTTTTAGGAATAGAACATCGGTGTTGTCGAGTGTTTGAATATATATCAATCCTGAAATCAGGAGCGGAGTGAAAATCACTACAGGCAAGGCCGGTATTCCGAACTTTGAAATATAGAATGGGAAGAAAATCACCATAAATAAGTACGTCACGTATCCTTCAAATGGAGATTTGAAGAGCACATACGAACTCAAAAAGAGCGTCAGCAAGATGGATATTATAGCGAATCTTCCAGTCATGTTTGCTTGGCCTCTTCTCCGCTTACCACTTTGGCATAACGCTGTTTGATGGTGATGAAAAACTGCTCAAATCGATAATAGGAGAAGTGAGACACGGTGATGGTCAGCAGCACAGATAATGCATACAATAACACGTCTGCCCACGCACTCGTTGCTATCTGTGGTAAATATTGTCCAACGAAATGCAGCACGAAAACTACGATCATCATGTGGTACATATATATTCCGAAACTAATTTTACCAAGTTTGTGCAAGATCGGAATCTCTAGTTTCAAAATGCTTTTTACGTTAGAAGAAACGTTGAGAATGATGATGAGGAACAAAACACCATAGGCGATGTGGACGATATTTTGGAGCATTCTCGGTGTAAAGTACAATAGCACCGGAATAGCAACATATGACGCCACTTGAACGAGTGGGTTAAAAATGATGTGGAGAAATTTCTCTTTCTTGTGATAGAGTACCCAGGCTCCGATGCCTCCCAATGCCATACATTCCAGCTTTGTCATGGCCATGAATTTCATGATTCCTAGGCTCAAAGCAGATGGTGCGGTAGATCCCCATATGTAAACAGCCATTTTGAGCATCATCCACGCAGTGGTGAAGAGAATGATGTTTCTGAGCGGATGCTTGGCTTTTCGCAAGATCCAAGGCCAAATAAGGTAAAACTGCTCCTCAACACCTATCGACCAAATTTGTCCGATGTTGGGCACAGCCATGAAAAATGCAAGTGCAACATTCGGTAATATCACTACCGAAAAGCCAAATTTTGACCAAAATGAACCGTCAAAAAGAGCTTCTGTTTGCGACGGGACGTAGAACGTATCGAAATAGGGAAGAACGAAAAAACCGAGTATCAATATCAGGTAGTACAAGGGCCAAATTCTAAAAATGCGGCGCAAATAGAATGCTCCAGTGGCAATGGTTCCTGTTTTTTCTTTTTCAGCAAACAAAAGGTAGGTGATCAAAAACCCACTCAAGACGAAAAAGAAGATTACACCCAGCGGACCTGCTTCGGCGATTAATGGATGGTAGAAATGGACATCTGGATTTGCGAGGATGGTTTGCAATGGATAGTTCGAAACAACTGGCTGGCCTGCTTGCGGTCCGGAGTGCCAAACACCCCATAAGTCCATCCACCGCGTGGAATACCCGTATTTCGCCGAAAGATATTTCTTCATCAGCTCGACGTGCGTAATGATCACAGCAAATGCTGCGAAGAAGCGCAAGGCATTCAAGCCAGGGAAGTATACTCCTTTGCTATTTGGTTTCAATGCGCTCACTTATTTCTTGAAGAGTGTGTTTTGAGACAATTTCCCAGGTGAAATGCTGCTTTATTTTTTCAATCGACTGCGCGCGAAGCTGGTCGTGCGTATTGTTATCTGTTGATATGGCTTTTTGCAAAGTGCTGGTCAACTCATCAATGTTGTTAGGTTCAATCAACCAACCGTTCGAAGGGTCAACTTGCTGGGCTACCGCACCTACATTTGTCGCAACAATTGCCAAGCCTCGTGCCATGCCTTCCATGATGACATTGGGCATGCCTTCGGAATGAGAAGGTGTAACAAGGACATGACAGTTGTCGATGATCGCCTGAATTTTCTCAGTCTCCATCACTTTGCCGTGGTATAAAATGTTATCGGCTTTTGTCTTTTTTGTGGCGGGAATGGGGCCGATAAATTCAAACAAGTAGTCTGTGCTATTCAGTTGTGCTAAAGACTGTGTTAACTCTTCAATGCCCTTTCTACGCTCGTATCGGCCAATGAAAACAAATTTTCTTTTTCCTTCTGTGGCTGTGAGATTTGTGCGACACCAATCGCTGGCTATGCCGGTTGGTATTTCAATAATCTTTGAATTGGCGACTCCAATTTTCCGAATGATATCGCTGATTTTACCGCCGTATGAAAAAACATAGTCGGTATGCTCATGAATAAATTTCACAGGTCCGCGCAGCAACCATTGTTCGAACCTCGCACGCAAAGAAGCAGGGGGTTGAAACATTTCATAACCATGAAATTTAACTCCCAATGGAGGCAGGTCAGCTCCTTTTCGCTTCAAATCTGCCAATACCCAAGAGGTAAATCCTTTGGCATAGATGAAGTCGAAACTGTTAATGCGATCTTTTAATTGATGATATATGTTCTGAGAAAGAAAGTAATTCGATTTGAGGTAATGGCCAGGTAGTTTGCCTCCGTCGGGAAATGGTAGACAAATCACTTCTAGACTGCAATCTTCATCCAAGTCCATGGCTTGAAGCACATCTGTCCGCTCTGGAAGTTCTTTTGCATGGACACAATGCACCAAGGTTACTTCTGCTCCCAAACCAACAAGAAACTTGGTGAGATAGAACGAGTGCTTTTGCATACCGCCAATCACGAAGGGATAAATACCGTCTGTTAGTATTGCGATTTTCATGATTCACTCAACATTTTCTTGGCCGTTTCGAGTATTCTTTCAGACATTAAATCCCACGTATGCTCTATTATCACTTTATCTTTGAAATGCTTGGCCATGCGATTTCTCAAAGGCAAGTCTTCGAGCATTGTTCGCATCGCTGTTACAAGATTTTCTTGATCAGGCGTCACCAAGATTCCGTCTACACCGTTTTGAAGAGCATCACGCAAAGGTGAAACATCTGGTGCAATGATAGCTTTTTCAGCAGCACCATACTCGAATATTTTTACTGGAGAGCCATACCAGTTAGAATTGGCCATAACAGCAATGTCCATAATTTGAATGAAATCTGGAGCTTCTAAATATGAAACACCACCTGTAAAGCTGACGTTGTCGTGAATTCCCAAGTCCATGGCTTGCTTTCTCAAACTATTCAAGGCGTGCCCATTGCCTACTATCAAAAGGTGGATGTTCGAATGCGTTTTTAAGAGTTTATTGTACGCATCGATCAATTTATCTACGCCGTGGTAAGGAAAAATAGAGCCCACAAATCCAAAAATAGTAGCATCTTCAGGAATGTTCCAGCGCTTTTTCAACTTGCTTTTTTCAGCTTGGGAAGATATTTGTGGAGCGGTATCGATGGCGTTTGGTGTGACAATTATTTTGTCGCCATTGCCATTCAGTCGGGCTTTTGTGTAGTCTAAAAGTGCAGTTGAAACCACAACTATCAAATCACTTTGATCGAGCTGCATTCTTTCGTTTTTGGCTGCTCTTTTCAGCATTAAACTGCTGCCTTCCATCAAGATGCGTTCTTCTGGATATGGCGCATTCATTTCGAAGACGTGGAAAATGTCTGCTTCATTCGCTGCTTCTATGCCCGAGAGCATCATGTAATAGCCGCGCTCGTAAATCATGTCGGGTTGAAAAGTTCGTATCGCCGCTAGCAATTTACGCTTGGCCTTCCTGTCGTGTTGTTGCAGTCGAAAATCTTTGACGGTTTCCCAAAGCAGTCGAGGTACTTTTCGTTTTATTCTGGCCTTAAAAGATGTCTCGTACTTGAAATCTTGCTGCCCAATCCAATCTTTACCTTTTATCTCTTCGCCCATAATAACGGGCAGTACTTCATGTCCGGCACGCTTAAACGCAGCCATCATTTCGCGCATGTGCGCACCCGGACCAGATGCGATATCTGCGTACAAATATGGATGAGGCGAAAAGTAAATAATCTTCATTCGAACAGTTTAATCAGCTCTTGGGCTTTCTGCTCCAAACTAAATTGGCTTGCGTCAAAGTTCTGGTTAAAGTTATAACTACTTGTCGATACTTTTTCAAGTGCTGGTAATAGCTCTGTCAAGGGGTCTTGAACGTAAACTCCAAGGTTGTTGTCTTGAATGAAGTTTGATACATATCCTTGCTCTCCGAAATACAACAGCGGTGCTTTAAAGGGGAGGTATTCGAAAAATTTTGTTGTCAAGTAGTTTTTGTTATGATCAGCCAAAAAGATCATCGCAGCATGACTTTGTCTCAATTCTGTGAAAAATCTTTTGCCAATGGTAGGCGAAAACGTCACGCATGGGTGTCCAGCGAAAATAGGAGCGTGGTGGACATGTGGTGTGTAAAACCGTATGTCGAGTCGATTGTACATTTCCTGATTCGACTCCTTGAGCTGGTTCAGTCCTTGGTTTAAACTCTGCAAAGTACCTTCTATCCCCATGTAGATGGCGCCGCCGTATACAATTCTTATTTTTTCTCCCTTCGAATCTTCGCTGTTTAGGTAGTTCGCTAGGTCGGCGGGGTCATAAAAATGTGTCAGCGATCTGAATTGAGCCCGCGGCTTTTCTTTGGCGGTATCTTTTATTTCTTGCAAGAGGAAGTCGTTCGGACAGGTAACCCAATCGGCGTGTTTGAATATGTACTCTTGCTTTTTGATTTCGGCATCCATCCGACTTTTCTCAAGCCCTTTCATGCCATAGTTCTGAGCTGTGAGCCAGGGGTCGCGATAGTCGCAAAGGACTTTTAAATTGGGAAACGATTCTTTGAGTTGGGTTGCGAAATAAAGCAAATTAAATGGTGCTCCCGTAGCGGCAAGTGCGGTGATGTTGTGCTTTTGAATTACTTCAATTGCTTTTTGCTGAAAGACATTTTTCCACCCTATGGCGATGTCGTAAATGGTGCCAGATTCAATCTTTTTTAACTTCCGTATGGCAAGTCTGTAGCGTATCTTATCAATGAGGCTTCCTTTCGGGTGAGAAACAAATTCGGGGTAGGTTCTCGGCAAACTATGCACGGTTATGCCCGCGGTGTTTGCATCGTCGTCCCATCCCGAAGTTTCCGAATTTCCAGCGGGGTCAGCTTTTAATACATGAACCTGCCATCCTGCATCTGCCAATCCTTTTGCAAGTTTTGCCCACCTACGTCCACCAATGCCTTCATTGGGAGGGAAGTCAAAACATGCAATCAGTATTGTTTTAGGCATAAAACTCTTTGATGCTGTTGGCTACGTATTCAATTTGTGTTTCGCTCAATTCAGCATACATGGGCAATGATAAGATGCGGTCTGCGGCTGCGGCTGCACGCGGGAATTCTGATTCAGTGTGGCCCAAGCCTGCATAGCATGGCATAAATGGCAGTGGAGTGGGGTAGTGTATGGCTGTTGAAATGCCTTTTGAAGCCAAGTGGGCAGACAACCCTTCTCTGTTCCCAACTTGGATTACAAACAAATGGTACACATGCCGACCTCCCTCAGGTTCTGTTGGCACTACAACAGGAACTCCTTGCAGGTGCTTGCGATACAGGTCTGCATTCCTACGTCGCTCTTCCGTCCACTCTTCTACGTATTTCAATTTCACGTTCAAAACCGCAGCATGAATCCCATCCAATCTTGAGTTGCGACCTTCCATGAGGTGGGTGTGTTTCTTCAACTGACCATGGTTGGCAATCATTCGAGCAGTATTCGCTATTTCTTGATTGTCGGTGCTCATTGCGCCGGCATCACCATAGGCGCCTAGGTTCTTTCCCGGATAAAAACTGAAACTCGATGCATGTCCAAATGTCGCGATGCGCTTACCTCCATATTCAGCACCATGCGCCTGCGCACAATCTTCAATAACAAAAAGATCGTGCTTTTCAGCAATCTTCATTATTTCTGGCATGTTGGCAGCACATCCGTACAAATGCACGGGGATGATGCCCCGGGTGCGCTCGGTAATTTTATTTTCTATCTGACTAACGTCGATGGTATAGAATTCATCGACATCAACAAAAACAGGGGTAGCTCCTTTGGTGCCTATCGACTCTGATGTTGAGATCCACGACATCGCAGGGATGATGACTTCGTCGCCTGGACCAACACCGAAGATTTCTAATAAAATCTCAAGTGAATCGGTGCCGTTGGCGCATGCTATTACATGTTCGTTGCCGACATATGAGCTGAAATTTTTCTCGAAGGAAGATACGTGAGGACCTCCGATGAAAGAAGCCTCACGAATCACGTCAGACATTGCAGAATCTATTTCTTGCTTGTAACGCTCGTATTGAGCGAAAAGATCAACGAAAGGGACTTTCATTAGCGTAGTTTTTTAGCCGGATTTCCGGCGTAAATGCCAGGTTCGACAATGTTTTTTGTTACAACAGCACCTGCGCCAATCACGACGTGGTCGCATATAGCGATGGGCAAAATGGTGGCATTGCTGCCGATAGAAACGTGGTTTCCAATGTGTGTCGTTTTCCATTTTGAGGCATCGCCTCCCGCTGGCCCTCCTTCACTGAAAAGGTCGTTTATGAACATCACTCCATGACCTACGAAGCAGTTATTTCCTATGGTGACCAACTCGCAAATGAAGGTATGCGACTGGATTTTGGTATGGCTACCTATTCGCACACCTTTTTGAATTTCGGTGAATGGTCCTACAAAGGAATTATCGCCAATGAAGCATTCATATAAGTTGCATGGCTCAACGATGGTAACCGCCTCTCCAAATTCTACATCGCGAATGCTCGCCCGGTATTTCTTTGGCTCAGTCATGGCGAACAGATGCGTATATGTCTTCAATCGCAGCCACTGAACGCATCCCTTCAAATCCATCTACGGTGTCGGTGCCACCATGTTTTACTCGGTCTACAATGGCTTTTATCACTTTATCGTGGTTCGAGCTCGTGCCTTGGTATTTTCCATAAGCATTAGGTTTGTCTGTAAACTCTATGCCTTCAGGCAATGGGTATCCTTCAACATCCCAATACTCAATTTTATTCAGGTATTTACCGCCGATTTTAATTGTGCCGCGCTCTCCAACAATGGTGATGCTGCCTTCGTAGTTTTTGTTGTAAACACAGGTGGTCCACACCAATGAGCCAATGGCGCCGTTGCTGAATTTTAGTATCGACATACCAGAATCTTCGGTTTCGATATTGTGATTCTGTGTTTCGGCATGTCCGAGGGCTTCAACTACATCACCGCACCACCAAATGAGTAGGTCGATGAAGTGGCTGGCTTGTGTGAAGAGTGCTCCTCCCTCCAATTCCTTGTTTCCTCTCCAAGGAGAATCATCGTAATATCCTTGGTAACGGTTCCAAAGTATATCGCACTTGATCATGAAAATCTTACCCAAGCGCCCTTTGTCGATGGCGTCTTTTGCCAATCGAACGGGCACGTTGTGGCGGTTTTGCTTCACTACCCACAGGTTTTTTCCTGCTTTTTCTGCAGCTTCGTTCATGCGGACACAGTCAACGCGACTTAGAGCCATGGGCTTTTCAACCAAGACGTCAAAACCGGCGTTGTTTGCAAGTACCGACATTTCAGCGTGCAGGTGGTGAGGTGTAGCAATGCTGATTATGTCGGCATCAACCTCGTTTAGCATGGTCTGAAAATCTGAGTAGAGGGGCAAATGATACAAGTCGGCTTGTTCCTGTCCTCTTGTCTCGTCGTTGTCGCATATGGCCACTACAACAGCATTTTCTTCGGCATCTATTACCGCAATATGGCGTTTGCCTATACTGCCACATCCCACTATGGCGAATCGAAGTTTATCCATTTCAGTATGCTTTGCTTTCGCGCTTAATCCCAATGGCTTTCTTTACGAAGCGAGTGAATGGCGAAATCGATTTCATTATATTTTCGTGGTACTTGTAATGTGCTGTAATGTAGCTCGGATAGTCGGTGTGGGCCTTTACGGGCGCTTTCATTATGGCGTCGAACTCGGCTTCACTAAATCCAAACTTTTTGAGCACAAACTCTTTGTCTTCGGCGCACATGGTGGCGTCATAAGCTGGCTCTTCCAATTCTCTCAAGGCTTGCTCACGCGATATTTGACCTGATGCTATCAATGTCGATAAATGTGCTTTGCGCTTGTCTACATTGAATTTCTCAGGCAAAATATACCCTTGATAAAAGCGTGTGATGATGCTCTCAAAGTGCTTGCCGCCGTAATCTCTCCACCCCAACTCAGCCTGTATAACGCGCTTGGCCTCGGCTTTGTCGTAATCGATGTAGTTCAAGGGCAAAACGGTGGTCATCCCTTTCAATAGGTCGTAGTAAATTTTCTTCCCAAAATTGATGTGGGGATAGGTCTTCAATTTTACTGAACCAAACTTTTTCTGAATGGCGCTTATGTTCAACCAATCATACTTAAACCAACGCCATGAGCTCGGAAGTATGCCTTCGGTTGTGATGTTAAAGCCGTTCAATAAATAATTGATTTTATACTTCTGTGCAAGCTTGTATATGACGGCGAAAATGGCATGATCGGATGTTAATTCCAAATCGATGACGGAGGCTTTCAAAAAGGATGTCTGCAAATCGCGAAACTCATCCCAGTCTATTACATGGGTGTGCAAGTCAAACCCGCTCTTATCGATTATATTGTTGATGTTCTGATTGGCAATCTCTGAATTCCAACCGTTGTCGAGGTGCACCACAAGCGGACGTAATCCGTACTTTTTACACAAATAAATCATGTAAGTGCTGTCTACTCCGCCGCTCACACCTGTTATGCAATCGTACTTCTTTCCAGCTCCTTCTGCTTTGATGTTTTCAAATAGGGTGGCTAGCTCTTTTTCACCTTTCTCTCCGCCAATGTAGAAATCTTTTACTCTGCGCTGGTATTGATAGTAATAGTTACAGACGCCGTTTTCATCGAATGTGATGTCGGGGTCCGCAATGTTATCCATCACTGTTTTTGTACAAACTCGTACTTCGCTCATTGGTGCTAGATCAGTCCTAATTGATGCCGACAAAGCTACAAATATTCCACCTCATCAGTGGGGTTAATGCTGAACTATGTCGGCTGGTGTTGGGTATGAAATTAGTATCGAATTGGTGTTTTGTCCTTTGTATACGAATACACTTCCCGCTGCTGCTGCAGATGCCCCTGTTTCTGAAATGATGTCGAACATTTCTGTATGTCCCGATGCCCCGCCACAAGACACAACAGGAACCGAAACAGCACCAGCAACAAGTTTGATGAGTTCGCGGTTGTAACCAGTAAAGGTGCCGTCGCGCTCGATGTCGTGTACGAATATCTCACCGGCTCCTAACGATTCTATGCGCTTCGCAAATTCTACAATGCTCTCTGTACTGGCGCTTTTTCCTGAGGTAAAATGCGGACGTATGCCAGATAGAAACTTCTTCTTTACATCAAGACTAACCACAACACTCTGACTGCCAAAGGCATTGGCTATTTCGCTGATGAGTTGAGGCTTGGTGTTGACTATGCTGTTCAAGATGATCTTCTCTACACCAAGCGAAAATATTTTGGAGGCTTGATCAAAGCTGGTTATCCCTCCTCCGTATCCCAAGGGTGAAAAACACTCTCCCGCCATTTCGTAAATGAGTTTTTCATTGGGCTCGCGCCCTTGCGCCGATGCGGTGATGTCTAAAACAACGATTTCATCCACCATTTTATCGTTGAAAATCTTAATCGCATTGATGGGGTCACCTATGTAGTTCGGATTTTTAAACTTCACGGTTTTTACCAATTTCTGCTGATCTATGGTCAGCACAGGTATAATCCTCGCCCGTTGATTCATTTCCATGCAATGAAGTTCTTCATGAGTTGTAAGCCGAAGACATGGCTTTTCTCGGGGTGAAACTGAACTCCGGCAAGATTGTCTTTGGCAAGCCCAGCAGCGAAACTCAAGCCATATCGACAACTGCAAAGCAGGTCGCTCTCGCTCTTGGCATGCATGTAATAGCTATGAACGAAATAATAGCGCGGGGGTAAAGCAATGCTTGCAAATAAGGGGTGCTCAGACTGTTCTATGGTGACGTTCGACCATCCCATATGCGGCACTTTTAAGTCGCCATTATTCGGAAATCTGCTTGTGCGCGCATCAAAGAAGTTCAGTCCGTTGCAGCCGTTCTCTTCGCTGAATGTGGTCATCAATTGTGCGCCCAGACAAATTCCAAGCATCGGATTGCCGGTTTGCGCCTTTTCTTTTAGCACTTCCACAAGTTCGAAGCTGTGCAGGTTCGCCATGCCAAGGCCAAAGGCGCCTACACCCGGTAAAATAACACGATCGGCCTTCAAGATGAGGTCGGGGTCGCGGGTAATTTCACTCGATGCGCCCGCTTTTTTAAGCATGTTGCGCACTGATGCCAAATTTCCTAATCCGTAATCAACTATTGCGATCATGGTCTGAAAAGTAAGGATAGTGATCGAACTTATAATCTTTTAAGCCGAAGCTTTCAAAGAATGTGTTGTTCGAAATCCCTGCCGCACGCAGGATGAGCTCTTGCAAATGGTCGTAATTGTTGAAACAAATGGCATTCAAGGTCGATCCCGACATGGGGAAATTCGGGATGCCGTAATTGCCAATAAAGGTTTTGTAACCGCAAAAAAGGCGCTCGTACAGTATGGTGCTAAATGCAGCCATTGCGATGTCTACTTTTTCGAAACTATGCGCCGTACGTATGTCTTTTTCGATGATCTTGAATTGCTGTTCGCTCTCGAAATAACCTGAGTAATAGGCGAGTGTGCGGTCCCAAATTTCTTCTTTTCGCTCGCGCGGATGTGGGAAGATGGTAACTGTAAAATCTGGATTCTCTGAAATAAACTGGGCGAGGTGTTGCAATAAAATATGCTCTGCAGCTGGTATGTTCAATCCGTCATCGGCATGCTGCTCTTGCGCCCGCAGCCAACCGCCATGTGAATAGTACCCGATGGTTTTCTCAATGGTTGCGGGTTGTGCCAAATAGCGATCGATGTAAGTAAATGCATATTCAGGCAGCCATTTCTCTATGTGCTTGAATTTCACTTCGCTGTACTTAGCAACTTCTTCAAATTGATAGTGGTTGCTCAAAATTAGGGTGTCGCACAACAAGGTGTGGTTGTGGGTGTATAATGGTCCTGGCGATGGGAGTTTACAGTAGTTTGAAATGCTGCTTCGACAAAGCAAATACGCCCAATTGGAATCGATTAAATAAGGAGCGAAATCATACAAGTTCCTTATTTTCAGTTGTTTGCAAAGTTTCAACAATGCGGCGCTCTCTGCTACAAACACCAATTGCATGGCTACATTTCCTCGGTTTTTCGCAAACACGTTGCGGATGAGGTGCCAAATGGCAAACCAGGAGTAATGCATCATCTCTCGTACTGACGACATTGCCCGAGGCAAATCTTCTTTCGAAATAAAAAAGGATGGTGCTTCACCACTTTGCTTTTCTATATACTGTTGCTCCAACTCTTCATAAACGAAGTTGCACTCCAATATGGCGTTGCCGCTGGTGCCTGCAAGGGTTTTGTAGGTTTGTCCGCCGCTGCGCATAAGCCGCAACATGCGAATAAACATGCGGATACCGATGAAGATATCAGATGCTTCTGCTTTGGTTAAGCGGTAGGAGACATTTTCAGACATGCACCGATATGCCAGTCCTTCGTCTGTCGTTTTTCCCGCTTTGCGCAGTTGGTGAAATGATGCTGTCGCCTGACGTATTTCCTCAGCCATTCATTCCTGTTACGCGTCGCAAAGTCTCAAATTCCATGGCCGTATTCTTAATCATGGCAAGGTCTTCCATGGTCATTGAACACAGGTGAGCCATTTCTCCTGTGCGCTGAAATGAGTTGCGCAAGGTGAAGTGCTTCTCTAAATAATTTGCGCCATGGGCAGAGGCAAACATAGCTGCTGAATTGCCCAAGGTGTGGTCTGAAATGCCGTGAAAGCGACTGTTGTTGAAGTCGGGCATTTCAAATTCTTCAACCAAGGTTGGATATTTAACTACGCAGTACAAATAAATGGCGTGGTCAACGATCTCAATTTTATCTTGGTCTTCTTTGGCCATGTCGGCAGGTATAGAAACGAATGTTGGCTTCTTCAAGCTCATGATGTCTCGCGTCAATTCAGGGAAGTTGACGTGCATCCGCGCAGCGACTTTCATGTATTTCATATCGAGCTGAACACACCAGTCCAAGAATTTTGGAGCAAATGGGGTGGCAAACAAATCGATGCCATGATGCTTCGCAAATTGCTGCAAGTGCTTCAATTCCTCAAAACTCATGCGGTGACTCTCTGGCTTGTTGAACTGCTCGGGCTCGTACAATTGCACTTTTATCGCCTCTGCTCCTCCGAGTTTCGATTGTAAAATCATCTGCTCGGCTGTGGCCAAGTCTCCACTAAATTGAGGTGAAATCTCTGATATAATAAACATGTTGTGTGTTTTTCGTGGTTGCAAATTTAACGATGCTGCTCCAAAAAGATCTTCGCATTGATGAAATTGAATAAGAACTTCTTATACGAATTCGGATAGTCGCCTTTATTCAACATGTGCTCGATTTTTTCGCGATTGAAATACTCGAATATAGCTGAATCATCGAGGAAATAGGAGCGGTGCTTGGCGTTGTTAAAATCAAAAATGGAATTGATGGAGGCGTTGAAGCCTTTTTTCTCTCTCGACAACCGCACCTGATCGTTCAAAATGCCTTTCATCGATTCTCGGAGTATGTGCTTGTTGTACCCTTGGTCGATCAATAAACTTGAAGGGATGCTGTATGCCCATTCAAAGAGGGAGCGATCGAGAAACGGACTTCTATTTTCAATCGAAAACATCATTGAATTGAGGTCGTCTTCATGAAGTATAACAGGAACCACTTCATGAAAGAGCTCATTCATCATGCGGTTTCGTAGCAATGAATCGCAATACTTCGTCTCGGTGAAGGGTTCGTTGAAATCGCTGTTGAGCATCGACCTGAACTCGTCGTTGTTCAAGTAAATGTGGTCGCGCTTGCCGGGGTTGTCGAAATACAAATCGAATTTTCTAAAGTCGGGATGGCGGACAAATTGCAAGGGGTAGGTCTCCCACTCTGATTTGTAGCGCTGAAAATCAGGATGATTGCGCATTTCATACAGATGCAGCACGAAATGGTCGTAGTATCCTGTAAACAGTTCATCAGCAGCCGTCCCGCTGATCGAAATCTTAAATCCGTTCTTGGCAATTTGCTCCGATAAAAAGGAGTGAACGAAATACGATATGGTTGCCACTGGCGCATCGTGATAAGCAACCAATGATTCCAGTCGGTCGATGTTTTCTTCCCCAGGTGCCAATATGATCTTGGTGCTTTCACACCCTGTGTCGTCAATGGTGGCTTGTATGTTCTCAAATTCGTCGTAACGGTGGTCGTTGTCGATGATGGAGAAGGTGTGCGCAGTGACGTTAAATTCTTTTGCGGCGATAGATACCAGACTGGCGCTGTCAACGCCGCCCGACAGACAAAAAGCAAGGGGGACGTCAGATCGCATGCGGAGTTTTACACTGTCGATAAGTCGCTCTCGGGTGCCTGCTATGGCATCTTCCATGCTCATCACCTGCTCTTTCAATGCGGGTGTCCAATATTTGCTGCGCGAAAAACTACCGTCCAATCCTACTATTTGGTTGGTGGCTACCGGCAGCTCTTCTACTTCGTGGAAATAGGTTTGCTCTGTTTTGTATAATGCTTTATGTCCGTTCACTACGTAGCGCAAGACATGGTCGTGGTTGATTTCGAATTTTTTCCCGCTTAGCTGCATCAGGGTTTTTACTTCCGATGCGAAGTAAATACCGTCGCTGGTGCGGTGCAAATACAATGGCTTCTCTGCAAATCGATCTCTTGATAACAAAACTGTTTGATTGCGCTCGTCGTACAAGGCAAATGCCCACATGCCTTCAAAGCGATCTGTGCACGAAACGCCCCATTGCAAGTAGCTGTAAACCAGCACTTCGGTGTCTGAATCGGTGCTGAATTGATGTCCCAACTGCTCAAGCTCTCTCCTTATTTCTAGGTAGTTATATATTTCACCGTTGAAAACGAGTTGCACGGGGCCTCTGCTAAAGGGCTGATTCGAGCGGGGGTCGAGGTCGATGATGCTCAGCCGGGCATGCAGTAAAACAACACTGCCTGCAGACGCGTCAATCGTGAGCTCCCCTTTTGCATCGGGCCCACGTTGATTCATCGATGCTAATGCGCGTTGAATTTTGTCTTCATTGGGTCTTGAACGACCGATGTACCCTGCTATTCCACACATATTACTGGGCGTTTGGGTGTTGTTTGGCTTTGAAAACTGGGTCTGCCTCCAATGCGTGAATGTCTTCTATGGTGTGCACGTCGATGTTGTTCGCTACCACAAATCCGCAATGCGCGCTCAGAAAGGTGTTGAACAATGCGTGTCTTTTAACAATTCGAAAGGCTGCATTTTGCACGCCATTCGCATCGGCACTCATCACTTCCCACAATTGATGGTCGGTCATCAAGGCATACCCGCGTTTGAAATCTTCAGCCGTCAGCTCCGGAGAATTTGCTTGAGCTACAATTACGTTTTCTACTTCTCCTTCTGCAAGTACAATTGGGTCGTCAACGGCTTGGCGTATGGCGACTATTTTTGGGGTCTTGTCGTCGGCAAGTTCAGCCGGACGTTTCAATCCTTTCGCTCCCCATTTTTCTGCCACATCAAGTATTGCCGCGTCATCAGAACTTACGTATATGTCATCAACAAAGTCGCATGCTTGCAGTGCTTCTATGGTATAGGCCAATAGGGGTTTTCCAAACAGGGGGTATATGTTTTTCCCAATCAGTCGCTTAGATCCGCCACGGGCGGGAATGATGGCAATCGTTCTCATTGTAACCTGTCGAGTATGTTGCTAGCTATCACATGTGCGCCATCAACAGGTAGTTCATGGTTCTGCATGTTGAGCAGCAACGATTTGTATTCGTGATCAAGGAAATGAGGCAGATATTCATTCAATCCGGTCTCAAATGTTTCCATGCTGATGAATGTTCCCAATCCTTCGCGTTTCAAGTTCAAGATGTTCTCGTTCATTTCGGGATTCATGGCTTCTCCAATAAGCAACATGGGCGTTCGTAGTCCAATGCACTCACTAATTGTATTGAAGCCAGCTCTGCCAATAACAAGGTTCATTTCACCAATGTAGTCAACCATGAGTTCGTCTTTGTC
Organism: Cryomorphaceae bacterium; assembly: GCA_016124575.1. Lineage (GTDB taxonomy): Bacteria > Bacteroidota > Bacteroidia > Flavobacteriales_D > Sanyastnellaceae > RI-182. Next base: position 175,337 of record WGNM01000016.1, on the reverse strand, counting down.
AATAAACGATATGTTGCTTTGCTCGATATCGAGATTCGAGGATACGAAAAACTCAAAATCTGTGAGTTCTTCTACTGCTCTCATTGCTTTTAATATCGATTGTCGCAATACGCCAGCACCGCTATCCATAATCAGTACTTTGAACTTACTGTTGGGTGCAGTGGATTTGTGGTTGATCTCTGATCGCATGATCAAAGGAACTTGAATGGCATTTTCGTGGTAGTAACGCAATATTTCTTCAGGCGTAAATGGTGGAAAATACAGGGCTGTTGCCTGCTTGGCCATCCTAAAGAAGCTATTCATTACTTTGGTTGAAATGGGCGGGGGATAGAGCTTTGCAAAAAACCAATCCCAGGTGAAATGCGCAACGCCAAATGCAGGCACTCCTTGTCGCATGGCAAGTGGAAATGCTTCATAAACGAAGTCTGAAATGAGAAAGTCGTAACCTTCCCATTCGGCCAATTCATTTTCGACAAATGCTACCGATCGGTCAAAATAGGTTTCGTATTCATTGAAAATCAAATCGAGATCGGGTGAGCCATTCTGACCTTTGTGCCAGGTGATGTTGTTATATCGATCAATGGTTTTAACCCCTTTGATCAGGTGCTTGGCAGCTTCAAGATGTCGAGATGTTTGAATGGTAATGTCGAGATCGCTATTCAAACTCCGCATGGCTTCAATGATGGCGCGCTGCCTCACAATATGTCCGTAGCCTTCGTCAGAAAGAAATGTCTTAAACTTCAGGTTGCTCATCAATGGATTCGTTTCCAATGCAAAATTGCCGTTTTGACCTCGGAAAATGACCAGTCGGAGGCGTAAGTTTCTAACAATTCTAATTCACTTTTCTAGTTATTGAACCACAACAGATGTGCTTTGCTTAAATCCATTGCCGTGAAGCACGATGTTGTATTTGCCTGGCGCCTGATCACTCAAGTTTAATTCGATGAAAGTGGCTTCTTCCAATGCGGCAAAATAGTCGGCGCAGACAAGCTTTCCTTGTAGGTCGTATACTTCTACGCTTCCCTCTCCAGATACATGTATGTCTTGCAATGATAGGGTTACCATTCCATTGGTTGTTGGATTTGGGAACACTCCCAATTCTCCAATACGGGCATCGCTGTCAAAATATACGCTGCGCGGAAGAATTGGAGGTGCAGTTGGATTTCCTATAGTAATCGGACAAAAGAATCCATAATCTCCTTCTTGTGGGTCGTTGCATGAGTCAAGTGTCCCGAGTAGGGGCTTTACTCCAACGCGGTAGGTCGTTCCGAACTGCAATCCCAATGGTAACAAGTAGAGGGCTGTAGTATTCACAGAATAGGTCACAATGGCCGGACCAATGGGGGTCATGGTGGGGTCGCCTTCTTGAATAGGGGTGAGCTGCCAGGCGTAGGAATCTACAATCTCAAGAAAGTCGCAAATTAAGGTCACACCAGGAAATTGGGTGGTGTTGCAATATTGTGGCAAGACGTTGACATAGGGCAAAGGCTCTATGATGATAACAACAGGTGCACTCCAGGGTCCAAAAACGCCGCAATACTCAGCTCGCACCTCAACGGTATAAATGCGGTTGTAGCGCATGCAATCCATGTCGCTGAAATAGGCGTGGCTAGATGAGTTAAGGCCAGAATGCAATATGGTGTCGTTGTTGTTGTTCGTAATGAATCGCCATTCTAAGTTCTGTCCTGACCCTACAAAAATCGCTTTTATGTCTTGACTTAAATCGTATGTTAGACCAACATAGGCTGGCTCAACGGTGGTAGTAGGGACAGCTTCCGTGTAGATCTGCCGAACTACTGAATATCCACACCAAAAATTGTCGACCCTAAGTTCAACGGAAACATCGTATGTTTTTCCAAAACACAAGCCGCCGATGGTATTCAAACTAACTACGCCATTGGTTCCAGTCACGGTATATACGAACTGATCCCCGTTTGAAGTGTCCTCAAACATCCATCTTGTTCCTTGAATTAGGCCGTTGAAGGGGGTGTATGTAGTGCGGACAACGTTCTGATTGATTTTATATCCTGGAAGTCCGTCGTCTGGGGTGAAAACAGGGTACCAGCCGTTTCGCACAGATGCGGAAGGGAGGTATTCAGCACAAAAACTGAACGAACCAGCAGTTCCGTTGCTAGAATGTATCCGCAAATAATAGTCTTGGCCAATTGTTAGGCCTGAAGCACGTAGTGTCTCTCCTCCAACTCCAGCAACGGCGTCTTGACAGGCCATACTCGTCATTCCTGTTACTGCAATTATTTCCAAAACCATATCAAATGTCGATGTAGTTCCTGATATCCGAACCGCCTGTGTGTTCGAGGTGAAACGATACCAAACGTCGTTTGCATCGGTACCAGCACAAACTGCAACACCAGAACCAGAGCTTCCCAAACTGCCACTTGCGGTGGTGCATGAAACGCTGTTGTATGTGTTGAATAAATAATCGGAAAGTACTATGTTTACTGCTGTACCCGGATTTTCCTGGCCAATGGAAAATAGGCTAATAAGCATCGTGGTTAATCCCAAAATGTGCTTTTTCATTATCTTCAAGAGTTAGTTTGGTTGAGGTCAACAACCTGCTGTGTCTGAAAGTTAAGGAAAAATCACATCAACTTAATTCTATGATGATTTTTTTGAAGTTATCCGGGTCGAAGGTGGCGTAAATGTCTTCTCTCGAAAGCATCGATTGAATTCCTGTCGTGGCATATTTCTCTACGGGGTCTTCGCCAATTGCCAAGGCTAAGGCTATGCCTTCGTGCACCATGTCGGCTGCGTAATCAGCACTTTGTGAATACGATTGCAACGATAAATTTAAGACGTCATAGCCCAAAGCGTCGTAAAAGGTGGTGCTGTAAATGCTGATTTGGATCTTACAAACACTTAAAATGTGGTGCAGACTAGATTCGTTGCCGAAAATCTTCAGTTTCGGGTGTTGCGCCAACTGATGGTATTGCGCAGGATCTTTCTCAAAAGGGTGCAGCTTCACCCAAACTTCCCATTCGGGATGCTGCGGTATTATGCTGTCGAGCAGAAATTGTATGTAGGGCACGTAATACTCTCCCATGTTTTTCTGCGCGCCAATAAAAATGATGTTTTGCTTGTCGCCAGTAATCTCTTTTGTCTGAGAATAACTATAGTCACCAGTGACTATAATGTTCTCCGGGTCATGCTCGCTGCCATCAAGTAGCATCGATTTCCAATATGCTCCAAAAACGAAAACTTTGTCGGGGAAAAGTGCTTTGTCAGCATGGGCGCGAAGGTGCTGGCCGTAAACGTAATAAAGGTCTTTCCGGGAGATCAATCCGTGCTGCAATTCTATGAACAGTATGCCTTTTTGCTTGGCTGCAGCTATCAGCCCTTCTTTGTGATAATGCGATTCGCTGAACACGATCTTAACTTCCGATCCATCGAGCAACTGGTAATACCGGTGGTAGTCTTCGAAGAAGATGTGAAAGGCGCTGGAGATGTAACGCAATTCGACCTCTGTGAAGTTTTTCGATGTCTCTAGCTTGCGATAAACGTGGTTGATGTCGCGCAAAATGACAATTTCTTCTTTTGCCAATGACCGATTGCCCAATTGCTGCAATGCTGAAAGGTGCACGTCGTATTCTTCCAATTCCGATTGCACTCGATTCTCCACAATACTGTACTCTGTTCGCCTAAACAATGATTTGATGTGGTGAAAAAATACAGAAACGTATTCTCCTCGCTCGTCTTTCACGGCCCTGCCGCCTTCAATGATTAGGTAGGTTGAAAGTTTCTCAACAGGAGGTGTGTTTCGTAAAAGTCCTTTCAGCCTATACTTGGCGCGCTGTTGAAATACAGGTTTGCCTATGTTGTTGGCTATGAGTTTGTTGTTGGCGTTTAGTTGCGAATAAACTAGGGCGTGCTGTACAACTTTATAATAGTTGAATTGGCGTCCTTGCGTAAGCTCAGGGTCGTTCAATTTTCCTTCCACAAAGGAATTTAAGGTGGTGAAGAGTGCATCAGCCATGGTGCTTCACGTGGTTGAGGTTTGAAATGAACGATTTTCCGAATTTGTAATAGAAGATGACAATACCCAGTAGCAATGTGGCCGTTAATAGGACTTTCGATAAAATCGCAAATTCGACTATCCACCACGCTGCTGCACTAACAAGAAAGATGATGAGCAGCATGACTATGGGATAATACTTCAAGGTGATGTACTTTCTGAAATCTTTGAAAAAATGCCCTGAAAATCCTTGGTACATATAAGCCAAAAAGGTAGCGAATATGGCCGCCTGTACTCCGTAGAATGGAATAAATATGATATTTAAAACTACGTTTAGAATGCCAGCTGCAAGTGATATTTTTAACAGACCTAATGAGCGTTCGTTGAAGATGGCTCTGTCTACAGCAGCCACATACATGGGGCGATATGTAAATGCCATAAATAGAAATATAGAATACTTATATGCGTCTTGCAATTGATCGGTATTCTGAATGTACAGCAAATAAAAGATCTCTTTCGACCAAATGGAGAGCAAAAATGCCATGGCAAGTATTATCGCAAACCAAACGAAGGTCATTTGTCTTACGATGTGGTTGGCTTTGTTGTCGTTTCTAGCAAACATGTCGAAGTATATGGGCGATACTACGCTGTTTATTTGTCCGTTCAAATTGTCGAAATAACCTGCAAATCCATACGCTACGTTATACAGGCCTATGTCGCCGCTTTGCACGTCGCCAGCGGTTTTATACTGATCCAATATCAATCGGTCGGCGGTGTTTAATAAATAACTGCTGTAGTTGTGCGGTATGGTGGGCAGCCCAAAACGTATGCATGATTTAATATATGCTCTGTCGGGATCTTTAGCTGGCAATAGTTGCTCTACGGTGCGCAGCTTGTACCTGAAATACATGCCCTGAAAGACGTTTCCAATGAACAAGGAAATAAACCAACCGAAGTAATGTAGCTCGAGGATATAAACGGTTGTGAAGGTTGAGATAACTGTAATTATACCGCTTAGAAGTGTAATTTTATGGACTTCTGAATGTCGGTGGTTGAACTGATAATATCGCAATCCTAAGGTTTTATACAAGTCTAAGAACATAGAAGGGGTGACATACAAGAAGATAACAGCGAAAAGCCTACCGGGTGTTAAATCGTCTTTGAAGAATGTGTAAATCACTGTTGCAAGCACGGCGGTATACAAAATGCGATACCGAATTAAGAAGTACATCAAATCTCCATATCTAGATTTAAAATTTTCCCGCTCTTTGAAAAAGGCGTTCTGAAAGGAGGGTATCAAGCCGAAATTGCTAAAAACACTGATTACTCCTCCATATGCGAGCACGGTTCCAAATATGTAGTAATCTTCTTTGTTGAGAAATTTGCTAATAATGGGAAGCAATATCAAATTCGCGAACATGGGAATCTGGTTCGCTATGGTATAAAGGGCAGCATTTTTAAAAATGAATTTTAACATACTTAAATGAGGCCTTTTTCACGACAAAGATGAATGATGTCTGCGAAGTCGAAAATCGATCGGTCACGCAACTCAGCTATCTCTATCATATCGTGCCGGCCATCGGCGTAAGTTAAAAAATGCATGAGGTTATGAACTGATTCTCGCTGGAAATCTGGATTTATGCTGGATGGATACATGCCCCGTTTTCCGAGCTGTGGCTCACAGTATGGAATTGAGTTTACATACGTTTCGTTTAATTCCAATGCCTTCACGATTTGGCTGTAAACGGCTACGCTGCGATCCAAATGCGGAAACGATATGAATTCTTTGTTGTCGAGGGAGGTGTGATACTCCTCAAAGCGCTGGTACATGGTGCGCATCAACGATCCTACAGGTAAATTAAAGCCAGGTGAACAATACTGTCGCTCGTCACTGCCTCCTATGCTGAAGGGTATTATCTCGAAGGGCTCTTCTTGGTGCTTTAAAACGTGCTTGGCTATCCTGTCGGCCGCACAATCTTTCCATTTCGACTGTTTGTAGGTAAACCCGCCTCGGTCGCCAATGCAAGTGATGACATATCCAGCCACTAGCTTTTCTTTGAGGTGCTGACCGATGCGGTCGAGATATGCGATTACTCCAATGGTCTCTGGAGCAAATACAAATCGATAGGTGTACTTACGATTCTTGATTTTTGCGATCTCTCGGTATAAAAAGGCTTGCACCAAGGGGCCACTCAATTCGTTATTGGCCATGCTCGGATGACAAACGTAGGTCGAGAAAAGGACTTCCTGATCGCTGCTGCCAGGCAACACTGCTTCGCCATAATCCAAAAATCCGTCGGTGAGTTCGCTGTCTATAAAAACGCGGTAAACTCCCTCGGTAGGCAGTGTTTTAAACTCGTTGTGCGATAAACAAAAGCCCCATGTTTCGTTGTAATATGAGGTCACATAAGGTATGGCGTCGGGTTGATCAGGTAGGGTGCGTATGCGACTTACAAGGTCAGCATAGGCAATCTCAGCGTTTACAGGGGTCGAATAGTTTATAACATGTAGGTTGTTTTTACTTATGTCGGCTATTCTCCGCCCGTCAGGGGTTTCTATATACGCTGCGCGGATGTTCCACTCTTTGGGTATGGTCCAATCAAATACCTGACTCCCACTTTTTACGCGGTGGATGTCCATAGGTACCAATGCGGAGAGAATCTTCAAACTATCGCGCACTCCTTGCCCTGTGAGACTCCGACAAATGGGCCACAAGCGGTCAAAATAGTCTTCTATTTCTTGTGCTCGCTCCTCATTGTAGGTCATTCCACTGTAGTATTTCGTCTTCGTTGATGTCGCGTGCTGCGGTTTTGCCAAGCACTTCGGTGTAGTGTCTCGGACTGATTCCTTTTGCCGGACGTTTCCACGTAAGGTCGGCGGCTTCAATTTTCTTGCCCGCCGGAATTTCTTTGTTGGCAACCAAACTGCGACGGGCATTTTGACGGGCTTTCTCTTCGCCAGGCAAGGCTGTGAGATTAAAACTGCCCAGTAGCTCAAAGGTGCGGTCCATGATGGCGTTGAAATGCTTCATGTCTTCTTTGTCCATGGCGTGGTAATGGTCATTCCCCGGCAGGGTCTTATCATGACTGAAGTGCTTTTCAATCACGGCAGCACCCAACAAGGTTGCCATCTTCATTACTTCCATGTCTTTCGGAAGGGTATGGTCACTGTATCCAGGCACGTGGTCAGGGAAATGGCGTATCAACGACTTTATCATGCCCAAATGCGCATTCGGATCTTGTGTCGGATAGTTCAGAACGCAATGCATCAAACACAGTTTGTTGCCATGCTTTTCTATGGTCTCCACAGCCTGCTGTACTTCCCACAAATACGATGCTCCGGTAGAAAGAATAATCGGTTTGCCAAACCCACACATGATGTCTATGAAGGGCAGGTTGGTGATGTCGGATGAGGATATTTTAAATACTGACATCATGTCATTCAAAAAATGAGCTGACTCAACATCAAACGGGGTACTCATGAATTCAATACCGGCTGTTTCGCAATAACGCGCAAGGGTTTCGTACTCGTTCTTCCAAAATGAGTCGTATTTCTTGAAAAGCTCAAATTGCGATTGAGTAGGCTCTTTGGTGATGTCCCAGTAGTACGGACTGTCTTTACTCGCTATGGTCTCAGCCTTGTAGGTCTGAAACTTGATAGCATGAGCACCTCCTTCAGCGGCTTCATCTATGAGTCGTTTGGCCAATTCCATCGACCCTTCATGATTCACTCCTGCTTCCGCAATAATATATGGTCGTGTCAAAACACGCGGATCATATTGATCCAAAAATGTAGTTAGTTTCATAGTGCTGGTATCACCAAACGGTCCAACCACCTTCCACAAGCATGTTGTCGCCTGTTACATAAGATGATGCATCCGAAAGTAAATATATCAATGCGCCCGCTACCTCATGGTTGTAGCTCAATCGCTCCATGGGTGAGAATCGGGCGAAATTTTCTTCAAATTGTGCTTCGTGGTTGTTCCACACGCCATGCGGGGTGATCATGTTAACGCGTACTTTTCGCGACGCCCAGTAGGATGCGAGATATCGCGAAAGCGCGTCGATACCGCCTTTCGAGGCGCTGTATGCAGCCGGACAACCCAAACTTGTTCCTTTGTAAAGGTTTTGGTTTGGAGCAACTACGCTATACGTCGACGGTATGTTTATGATGCTGCCACCCCCATTTTCTGCCATCCAACTTCCCAATATCTGGCAAGTCAAAAAAGTGCCTTTTAGATTGATGTGCACAACGGTATCCCAATTGTCATCGGTAACACATTCAAACGACTCGAATTTGAGGTGCGATTTGTTCTGATGGGCATTCACCAAACCGTCTATGCGGTCAAAATTCGATAGAATTGTGGCTTTTAATTGCTCTACCTCTGCGCGTTCGCCAACGTTCAATGAAACACCAAGCATCTTGCGGCCATGGCGCTCTTCCAAAACGGCGGCGAATTTCTCAGGCTCGGCAGCAGGAATATCTACTGCAACTACATGTCCGCCAAACTGCGAAATGGCTTCGCAAAAAGCGCGTCCAACCAAGCCACAAGCGCCTGTTACAACGATAACTTTACCTCCCAATTCAAACTTCTTTCTGAAGTCAATTGCAAAGGCATCAGTGGTTCTCAATGGTTCCATTAATTGAATTTTCTAAATACAGGTTTTATCGACGGACCAACAAGGTGTTTATGCACCCCGTCTTCCAATCCGCGATTCAATACGTCACAACTTTCATCAAATGCTGCAAGCATCCAATCGATATCTTCTACGGTATGAGAATAACACGGCGATAAAATGCCTTGGTACAAAATCCCGCGTTGAATCATTTCTTGCATGAAAAGGGTTCTCAAATCCATGTCGGCCTGCCCTGCGCGATTCATCACTGCCAAACCAACACTCCAGTTAAATCCGGTAAGCTTCAAAATGTCTTGCAAGCCATGTTTTTCAATGAGTTGTTTTGCTCCCGAAATAAAATGGTCGCCAATTTTGTGGTTGTGTGCTATCACGGGTTCGTTTTCGAAAACGGTCATGGTCGCTAAGCCTGCAGCAATGGCATGTGTTTCTCCTCCGTGAGTGGTGCTAACCAAAAAGAGTTTTGGCTTTCCTTCACGGTTTATACCGCCCAACTCCATGATCTCTTTCTTTCCCGTCAGGGCACAAAATGAAAATCCATTTGCAATTCCTTTTCCCCATGTTGCCATGTCGGGCTCGGCGTTGAATTTTTTTATGCTTCCCGGATAGTCGGTCTTAAATCCGGTAATCATCTCGTCCATGATCCACAACACGCCGTGGTCATGAGCAAGCTTTATGGCTTTCTGATAAAAGTCGTCTTCAAGCGGTATCCACTTCTCTGGCTCACTTATCACACATGCAACCTGGCCAGGGTATTCGTTGAACAAGCGCTCCAAATCGGCTAAGTCGTCTTGTTTGTACATGACTGTCATGTTCTTGATCTCCCGCGGTACGCCGAAATCACATGCTGTAGAGCCTATAAACCAATCGTCGTATGAGTAGAAGGGGTGCTCTGCCGGACGAGCAATCAGAGTTCTTCCTGTGTAAGCTCTTGCCAATTTAATGGCAGCGGTGGTCACCACTGATCCGTTTTTCGCATACTTGATCATGTCGTGCTGCGGCACCAAAGCCAAAAAACGCTCTGCCATCTCGCGCTCAAGCACTGATGGACGAGAAAAATTCGATCCACGCTCCAATTCTTCGCGAACCCGAGCAATGACGGGCTCGTAGGCATGTCCCAAAGAAACAGATGTCAATCCCATCAAGGTGTCGAGGAATTTGTTTCCGTCTACATCCCAACAATAGGCTCCCTTACCGTGGGTGATAGCAGCCGGCGAATGCACAGGGAATTGATCGTCGCCTTTCGAATAGGTATGCGCCCCTCCGGGAATGAGGTTGTGAATTACGCGGCGGTATTCGTCGCTCTTCTCGAAATGGTCAATATGCGGAAGTGTTCTTGTCGTGCTCATTTCACTTTTCGGTCTTCATTGATTGATTTCTTAAACCCGGAATTGATCTCGCTTTCACGATTCAATTCCAATATTTCTGGTTTCTGCTTCAGTAATTTGGTCACTTCGTGGATGCCAAAATCTTGTATGTCTTTTAGTTCTTCAAATATCCGTGAAACAGCAGCAAGATCGTTCTCTGTGTCCACAGAAAGTTTGAACATATAGTCGGGGTCGGCTTTTTTCCATGCGCATGGAAAGTGCTTTTTGATGTACGGACAAACATGCTCGCGCTCGCTCATCAAGGTAGCTTTTTCTTGGGCTTCTTGCAGTGCGGCATATGTAAATACTTCTACATCAAAGCCGTCTTCTACATATTCGGGCTCTTGATTCGAGTTCGAGAAATAGGTGGTTCCAGCCTTTTGGAATTCTGTAACTACGAAATCGAGCACTTTGTATGAGTGCAAGGGGTTGTCGCAACAAATGCGGACTATCGTATCAGGAGCGTTAGAAAAACTGTTTGCAGCGTTCCAAAAACGATCCAATACATCCCAGTCGCTGCCCCTATAACAAGCAACGTTGTTCAGCTTACACCATGCTTCTATGGCGTCGTCTTCAGCATTCAATGTAGTTGCCACTACGAAATGATCAACCGTTTGCGAAGGTCGTAACCGAGAAATTAAATGACCCAAAATCGTATTGCCCTGAAAATCTCGAAGAACTTTTCCAGGTAGCCTGCTCGATCCCATGCGGGCTTGTAGTATGGCAATGGTCATGAAATGCTAGCTTTTCTTAACTCTTGAAGCTCAATCAAATGATCTATTGTGTATTGGTCGTGTTCAGATGGAAAAAAATCGGGGTTGTTGCAACTCACAATAACTTGATCCATTGATTCGCCATCAACCAAATACCGACCTCTAATTAGTCCTTCTACAATCCAACCTCCTCGGCAATAGGCTTTAATACTGCCTATGTTGTTTCGGTAGATTTGTCCGTGTAACTTTCTGATTCCGTGCTCTTTAAAAGCTATCTCATTTCCAAGTTTAATGGCCTCAACGGCAATACCTTGTCCCCAAAATTCTTTGTCGCCGATTACAACAGGTAGGTCAGATATGAGATGTTTTTTGTTTATAGGCCCGACTTTTACGTTGCCTATGTGTATGTCGGTGTTGTTCAAACAAATCGCATACATAAAATAAGAACCAGTGCGTGGTCCTTCTGCGATGTACTCACGAATATCATCTAAGGTCAATGTGTTGCCGTCAACTTCCAAAAAGGCTTTCACATCTCCATCGCGCAGCCACCCTAAATACCTTTCTGTTACGTCATTCACATCAAGAGGTCGAAGATAAATGCGTTCAGATTTGTAGACATTCATGCTTACTTGTGTTTGTTTTTTAATCGCTCAGCTCCTTGATCCATCGCAAGTTGGTCTTTTGTGAGGTTCAAGTCGTGCATCCTGTATCGGTAAAGTGGTAAAATAATGTTGTAAATACTGTATTTATGGGTCCATCTAATTCGCAAGTCTTCCTCCTCTCTGGCCCGAAATTTTTCGTCATACAAACCAATATTGAACAAAAAGTCTTTCCTGAACATTACACCACAAGCAATTGGTTCTTGTTCGGCGTTAACATGCTGCAGGTGTTTCCCGCGTTCATCTACCAAATAATAATCCGTTGAAACGGCGTCGAGGGTATTGTTCTCCTCGAGAAATAACTTCTCTACGCGCAAAAGATCGCGATGTATGTAGTCGTCGGCATCCAAAAAAACAATGAATTGTCCGCGCGCTTTGCGTATGCCGAAATTCCGAGCTGCAGCGAGACCAACGTTTTCTGTTAAATTAAAGATGCGGACTTCTTCTTCGTAGTTGGCAAGTACCTGCTCGGTAAGATCGGTGCTGGCGTCGTTTACAACAATGATCTCATATTGATCGCGCGAAAGCGATTGATCCAATCCACTTCGTATCGCACGTTCAACAAATTGCGCGTAATTGTACGTGGTGATTATAAGTGAAACCATAGTGATTGTTGAAGGTTTTGTCTATTTTTTTGACTTGCCGCCTTTTTCTTTTTTCTCCCCTCCATAGCCTTGGCCGTATCCATAGCCGTAACCATACCCGTAACCATACCCGTAACCATACCCGTATCGGTACGCATACTTGCCATAATAGTACTTCCAGCGCTTTTGCTTGATGTTGTTCAGTAATATCGATACGTGCTCGAGGTTATTTTGTCCAAGCACTTCCTCTAAATAGCGTACCCCTTGTTTCGAAGCTTTCTCGGTATTCATAACGAATATTCCGGTGTCTACTTCCTTCATAAGCACAAGAGAGTCACTAATCAGCATCAAAGGTGGTGTGTCGACAATCAAAAAGTCGTATTTCTGCTTCAGGTCGTGTATCATTTCTCCTACGCGCTCACTTAAAACTAGCTCAGAGGCGTTGGGTGGAACGGGACCTGCTGTGATGATCTCAAGATTCTCGACCTGAGATTGTATGGTACATGATGACAGGTCTGTTTTGTTGATGAGGTAGGTAGATACTCCCGATACGTTCTCCAACTGGAAGGTCTTGTGCACCTTCGGTTTGTGCATGTCGAAATCGAGAAGGATTACTTTCTTTCCCGCTTTTGCAAGAACAGCAGCTAAATTGCTGGATGTGAATGTTTTACCTTCTCCTGGGTGCAGCGATGTTACCAAAATAACTTTCGGGCCATCGTCTTGAAGGAGGTATTGAAGGTTGGTTCTTACTGAGCGAAAAGCTTCTGCGACATTTGATCGCGGTGAACTCAAAATGACAATCGGGTCGGTGTTGATCTCATTGTAATTGGGCACTCCACCAATAACAGGCATGTTGGTGATGCTTTTCAACTCTCGGGTATTTTCTATGCGCTCAAAGAATATCAAACGAACCAAACCTATCAAAACGGCGAATATCAATCCTCCGCCAATGGCGAAATATTTTGTGCGTTCTTTGTTTGGGCCGACAACTCCAAGGGAGCGAGATTCCTCAACCAAGCTTGCTTCTGGAAGTATTGCTGCCCGCGCGATTACGGTGCTGGCTTTTTTCTCCAAGAGGAAGATGTACAAACTTTCGTTGACCTTCAATTTGCGGTCAATTCCCAAGATGTCGCGCTGCGATTTCGGTATCTGCTGCAGCTTGTACTCCAATTTGTTTATCTGAGCATCTGTGTCGCGCATCTTCGATAAAACAGCGTCTTTGGTGTCGCGGGTATACTTATAAATGCCAAGCTTAACTGTATTGATCAAAGAGTCCAATCGGGTAATCTCTACGTGACCGTCTTTGTAATTCAATAGCTTCTGACTGCGTTCAACTTTCTGGTTGAAAAGTTGGTTCACCTGCTCCTGCAGAATCAAATCTTCTTCGAACATGTAAAATGAGGGGGGCAAGGCGGCTTCCTCCAAACCTTTTGATAGAAATGCTTCCATGGCGCGCATCGACTCAAGTCGCAATTCCAACTTGCGCTTGTCGCTATCAAGCTCCACCATACTCCGAAAATATTCTTGCTGCTCTTTATTCAAATCCAAAATGCGATTTTTGTCTTTGAAGTCTTCCAGCATATACTCCAAGGAGTCCAAAATAAACGTCAACTCACTGAGCTGCTTGTCGATATAACGTTGCGTATTTTCGTTCACAGAGATTCTAGTCTCTTGTGTGTACGTGATATATACGTTCGAAAGGGTGTCTAAAAACCGGCGCGCCCTTTCCGGCAACTCATTTTGCACTTGAAGATTTAAGATGCTCGTATACTCAACGTTCTTAATAAAGAAGTTGCTCTTGTACTTGTTTACGAGGTAATCATTGGTATGAACGCGGATTTGGAAGTCTTGTTCCTTAATTTTTTCAATTGTCCCTTCGTTTACAAGCGCTGTTTTATCGATTCTTAAGGCGTAATCGATTTCTTCAACTGCTTCACCGAAGGAGTACTCTTTCTGGATGGTTTTCCCGTTTATCTCGTATGAAAAAGAGTAGTGGTCGAGGTCTAGTACTTTTATGTTGATGGGCAAGTTTCGCAAATAGGGGGCAAAGCGGTCAACATCGGCTTCAATTTCTAGCGCATCTATTTTGTCGACTTGTGAAGTGCGTATTCGCCCTACCAAATAGTAGCTGATATTGAAATTCAGCTTCTTCATCGATTTCGAAACGATGTCGTACGAAGAAATTACGCGCTGCTGGTTGGTGACGTCTGCCAGCAATGAGTAATACCCCAAATTGCTGTATATCTGCGACTGGTAGTCGTAGGTTTCTTGAGATTTTAACAGTATCTCTGCTTGAGCGGCGTAAATATCGGCTAACCTGTGGGTGTAAAAATTCGCGATGAAATAGGCCAACGCGGGCAAAAGCATGAGCAAAACCCAGTTTTTACCAATAAACTTAAATATTGGCCGCAGGTCTTCGGGATCAAATATGGAGGCTTTCGGTTCGGCCATATGCATTTCTGTGCGGCACAAATATAGCAATGCAAAACGAAGAGGGAACAATATTCTTTCGGATGTATACCACTCATTCGATTTTTGTACATTTGAACCTCAAAGGCATGTTGTCATGATGAAAAGAGTATTTTTAAGTTTGGCGTTTGTAGCCCTGTTTCTATTGCCTATCAGCAGTTTTGCTCAAACCGCCCCTTTCCCAGATAGCGGAGGCACACCATGTGGCCCTCCTTTTGGCCCGCCATGTCCTATTGATGGAGGTGTTAGCCTTTTAGTCGCCGCAGGTATTGCACTAGGTGGTAAAAAAGCATACCAGCTCTACAAAAAAGGAGAATGAGTCTAAAGTTCCGTGAGAATCCTTTGTTGAGATTTCTTGTTTTTGTGACTACTGCCTATATATTTTGGTACATCCTGTACGAGTTTGTGCTCAGAGGAAAAACCAATTTCGATGAGTGGATCGTCGACAATATTGTTCGTGGGGTAGAAATCTTCTTGTCGTTTCTCGGATATTCACTTATTGCCTACAACGATCCTGTCTGGAAAACCCATGTCGGAATTGAAGATTCACTCGGTGTAACCGTCGGCGCTCCTTGCGACGGCATAGTGCTCTTTGCACTTTTTGCCATTTTTATAATTGCATTCCCCGGGCCAATCAAGCACAAAGCTTGGTTCATCCCGATAGGGGTAATGGCCATTCATGTTTTGAATATTCTCCGGGTAGCTGCCTTGGCTATCATCGTCGACGTGAATCCGAGTTGGCTCGATTTTAATCACGACTACACGTTCACTATACTGGTTTACAGCGCAGTGATTGGTTTGTGGTATGTATGGATTCAGAAATTCTCTCCTCTGAAAAAAGTAGCGAATGCGTGAGTGGATTCCAAGAGTGATTGTAGTGCTCATCTTTATTGCGGTTGGCTTCTTTCAAGAATGGCTCAAGGTCAATATCAATTGGTTTATTGATCACATTGCATACGTCCCGAATTACAACATGCTCTCTCCTGATGATCGTCTGAAAGAGTTGTCGAAAATGGACTATAACGCACCATACGATTATTACTATAGTCACTCTACAATAAACCAACTAGCCAATTTTACATCGAAACAATTAGCTGTTATCAAATACGGTATTGCCATAATCCTGGTTGGGTTCTATTTTGTTCTCAATCGATTTGCGATTAAGAACATTCTCAGAAGAGAAGCGTTAATGGTTTTCTTGAGATACATATATATAGGTATGATCGCCACGGTAGCATTGTTTTTCGGAATGTACTTTTTTTGGAAGCATGAAATAGCGATGTACAATGTCGGAAGAGAGCTGCTTGGCTTTTTGCAAAGTCCGATGCCCATAATTGTATTGTATCTTCCTGCGCTGTTCTTTTTGAAAAACAATAATACTGCATGAAAATGGACATGAATAGTTTACCAGATGATGCCCGTATCTGGATCTACCAGTCAAATCGCGAGCTGATCACAGATGAAGTTGCTCAGATTCAAGAACTTTTGACACGGTTTACGGGGGGGTGGAAGGCTCACGGACAACCACTGCAAGCGGCATCGTCGATTCTTTACAATCGATTTATTGTCTTATCAGTGAATGAAGAAACTGCTCCTGCATCTGGGTGCTCTATCGACGACTCTGTTCGAGTAATGAAAGAGATCGGCGAAAAGTATGGCTTGGACCTGTTTAATCGCATGCTTGTTTGTTATATGAATGGACAAAGTGTCGTTTGTGATCCGATTCATGACTTCTGGGCGAAAAGAAAAGGAGGAGTTGTAACAGATGAGACGCTTGTTTTTGATACCACAGTTCAAACTTTAGGGGCTCTAAAGCACAATTTTCTGGTCACATTCAAGAAAAGTTGGCACTCAGAAATGTGGTGATTTTAGCTGAAAGGGCTGATTCTACCTGTAAATGGCATGTTTTTGTTTAATAACGGTTAAACCGTTCGTCGTTTTTTTTTCAATTTTCTTGGTGAAGTATGCGAATGTTTGGTAAATTTAGGGTGCTAAAAGTAAAATGTAGGACAGCCTCCTACACCTGACTATACTAACAAACGATTCAAATTGAGAGGGAGTTTCCAAATTTGGGAAAAAATAGAAGAAATGGATCTGAAGCTAATTATCAGGTTTTCAGTCACTTAGTTCGTTTTCGGTCCTGTGGCACGCAGTTCGTGAAGCAGATAACCGAATACATTTAAAAGCTTAGGACCGGCTTGCCGGATTTGAGGAGGGGGGATGACCCCCGATAAATTTGTGTATTAACCAAAACCAAAACAGATGAACAAGACTTATTTGTTGTTACTTTCTGTCTGTTGCTCCCTCGGGATGCTACTTTCAGGGTCTGCAATTGCGCAGACTTACTCTAATGCAGCGGGCTTCTCGGTAAGCACCACTGCTGGGCCGTTTACGCCTTACTCTTCTACAATTACTGTTGCTGGTGGCCCTGCGGCTATCGGTGTTGTTCAAGTTGATCTTAACGGACTTTCTCACACTTGGCCAAGTGACATCGACGTGATGTTGGTTGCTCCGAACGGTGATGCAATGATTGTTATGTCTGATGCTGGAAGTGGAACTGACGTTGTAAACGTTAACTACTCTTTCTTTGATGGAGCTGCAACAGCTATGAACCTTACGGTAAACCCTTCAGGTTCTTACCGTCCGTACAACAACGGAGGAGCTGATGGTATGCCAGCACCTGCACCGGCAGTTTATGCTGAACCGGCTCCTGCTGGTGCTGCTACATTCTTCAGCACTTTTGGTGGTGATGTAGCAGACGGTGATTGGACTCTTTTTCTTTATGATGATGCTGGTGGTGATGCTGGTACTGTAACTGGAGGATGGTCAATTACTTTCTCTGTAGCGGTTCCTGGATGTACTGATCCTATCGCTTGTAACTTTGACGCTGCTGCGAACACGAACGATGGTTCATGTGAGTACTTGTCTTGTCAAGGTTGTACCGATGCTGCAGCTTGTAACTTCGATGCTAGTGCAACTATCAACATTGGTTGTGATTACTCATGTATCGGTTGTACTGATGCACTTGCTTGTAACTACGAAGTTGACAACACCATCGACGATGGTTCATGTTGTTTTGACAACTGTATTTCTTTGAACGTAACTGGTGGTGGATTCCCTGCAGAGGTTAGCTGGACGTTGACTGATCTTGGTGGAGCCCTAATCGCTAACGGTGCCGTTGGAACGTTCTCTTTGTGTTTAACTGACGCTTGTTTCAATTTCAACATGTTCGATTCATTCGGAGATGGATGGAACGGCGCTGTTTACACATTTACTCAGGGTGGTTCAACAATCCTTACGGGTGATCTTGATACTGCTGCTTCAGGTGACGGTGCTTCAATTGGTACTGACCTTCTTGTTGTAAACGGTGGTTGTACTCCTGGTTGTACTGACCCTCTTGCTTGTAACTTCGACGCTGCAGCAGATTTCGACTTCGGTTGTGAATTCACTTCATGCGCTGGTTGTACTGATCCATTGGCTACAAACTATGATGCTACAGCAACTATCGACGATGGTTCATGTATCTTCTGTGCTGGTGGTGAAATCTTGATGATTGTTGACATGGTTGACTCATTCGGTGACGGATGGAACGGTGCAACATATTCAATGACTACTACTGGTGGTGCTTTGATCGCTTCTGGAACTCTTGATACTGCTGCTATTGGCGACGGTTTGACTGTAGGAACTGACGCTTTCTGTATGGCTCCTGGTTGTTATGTGTTCAATGTTACTGGCGGTACTTTCCCTGGTGAAGTTTCTTGGTCTTTGACTGACCAGCTTGGAAACAACTACGGTTCTGGTGGCGCTCCTGCTTCATTGAACGTAGACTTCGGTTTCACTGGTACTTGTGGATTCTCAGGATGTACTGATTCTAACTGTATCGGTTACAACCCTTCTGCAACTATCGATGATGGTTCATGTTTGTGTCCTCCTGCTAACAACGATGTTTGTTCAGCAGAAGCTGTTACTTGTGGATTGTCTGTTGCTGGAACTCTAGAAAACGCTACCGATAACGAAGGTTTGATTGGTGCTACTTGTTCTGGTATCGATATCGACACCCCAGGTGTTTGGTACTCTTACAATGCTGATGCTGATGAGCAAGTGTTCTTGAGCCTTTGTAACTCAACTGGTGTTACTGATACTAAAATTCACGTTTACCTAGGTGCTCCTGATTGCAACAACTTAGTTTGTGTTGCTGCAAACGACGATGGTTGTGGTGCTGGTAGCTTCCTTTCTGAAATGGCGTTCAACGCTTCTACAGGTAACGACTACTTCATCTTGGTTTCTGAATTCGGATTTGCAACAGGTGGTGATTTCACTCTAAATGTAGCTTGTGTTAACTGTGGTGCATTCCCATCAAATGATGATTGTGCTAACGCTCAACCAGTTGTTTCTGGTCTTACTATCACTGAGTCTCTTTGTTGTGCAGGTCCTTCTGGAGCTCCAAACTTCGCTGCTGGTTTCGCAACTGCTTACGATGTATGGTACTCATTTAACTCATCTGACTTCGATACTTTCTTCTTCGACGTAACTAACGTAAGCGGTGGTAACGTAGGTTTGATGTTCTACACAGGTAACTGTGCTGCTCCTGTTGATTTCGTAGGTTGTCTTGTTACTGGCCAGTGTGCTGGTGATATCGGCGATTTCTTGACGTTGACTCCGAACACTGATTACTTCTTCTCAATCTTCACTACTGAGCCTTTGGCTTGTGGCGATTACGAATTGAATGTACTTGGTGTGTACTTCGGTTGTACTGACCCTTCTGCGAACAACTATGATGCTGGTGCGAACACTGACGATGGTTCTTGTGACTACGCAGGTGTTGTGAACCCATTGAACGAGTGTGCTGATGCTGCTACTGTTTCTTGTGGTGATAACATCTCTGGTTCTACTGGTGGTGCAACGGCTATTGGTGCTCCATTTGGTCTTGCTTGTGACGCTACTCCAGGTTCAGGTGTTTGGTACACTTACACTGGTACTGGTGATCTAGTTACAATCTCTACTTGTGGATCTGTAATCGATTCTAAAATCAACGTATGGGAAGGTGACTGTATCGCAGGATTTACTTGTGTTGACGCTACTCCAGCAGGTTTCGCTTCTGAAACTACTGACTTCGGTTCATGTGGTTTCTTCGATCAAGATGACGCTGAGGTGTCTTTCATCTCTGTACTTGGTGCTTCTTACTACATCTACGTAGGTGCTGAAGATATTGATGCTAACCCTATCACTGATGATAACGGTTTGTTCAACATGTCTATCGCTTGTGAGCCTGTGGTATTTGGTTGTACTAACCCTGCTGCATACAACTACAACGCTGCTGCTAACGTAGAAGATGGTTCTTGTGACTACTTCTCTGATACTTGTGGCGGTGGTCCTGGTACTCCACTTAAGTTGGATATGGTTGACTCATTCGGTGACGGATGGAACGGTAACGTTTACACCATCACTGACGGTCTAGGTGCTGTAGTAGCTACTGGTGATCTTGACGGTGCACTTTACACTGTAGACGAAGATAACTTCCTAGGTGCTGATAACGGTTTCGACCTTATCTGTCTTCAGGATGGTTGTTACAACATCATCATCGATGGTGGTTTGTTCGTAGCTGAAGCTAGCTTTAGCTTGGTTGACGAACTAGGAAACGTTATCGCTGCTGGCGGTGGCGGTGTTAGCATCGGATTCTCTATCGGAGGTGCTATCTGTGGTTGTACTGACCCAGGTGCTTGTAACTTCGATGCTGCTGCAACTGATGATGACGGTTCTTGTGAATACGTATCATGTGCAGGTTGTACTGATGCTGCTGCTTGTAACTACGACGCTACAGCAACTATCGAAGATTTGTCTTGTTGTTACGACAACTGTGTGACTTTCGCGATGAACGATTCATTCGGTGATGGATGGAACGGAGCTGTTTATGAGATCTTCACTATCGACGGAACTTTCGTTGCTAGCGGTGACCTTGACAACGCTCAGTCTGGTGACGGTTTCTCAACTGGAACTGATATCCTTTGTCTTGCTGACGGATGTTACACATTGAACGTTACTGCTGGTACATTCCCTGGTGAAGTTAGCTGGACATTGTTCGGTACTAACAGTGGTGTTGTTGCTGGTGGTGCAAACGCGAACGTGAACTTCTCTGTAGGTTCAGGTGCGTGTGTTGTTGGTTGTACTGAGCCTGTTGCTTGTAACTACGATCCAGCTGCAAACATTGCAGACTGTGAAGCGTGTACATACGACACTTGTTCAGGTTGTACTTACCCTACAGCTGTAAACTACGATCCTGCTGCGTCTATCGACGATCAGTCTTGTACTTTCGATCTTGCTAACCCTTGTCCTGAAGACTTGAACGGAGACGGTATCATCAACGCTGGTGACCTTCTTCAGTTCCTAGGTGCCTTCGGTACAACTTGTATCTAACCAAATCAGAAAGATGTCCGGACTCAATTCCGGGTCCGGACAATCTTTCGCTCATTAACTATATATTCTAGCACTATGAAAAAACTATTAATGTTTTTCGCTGCGGTGGGGGTTGCTCTCACGAGTGTGGCACAGTTGAATCAGGTTGTCCTCGAGCCTTATACGATGACAATTGGTACACAGCCTTCAGGCACGACCACTTACCGCCTTTACGCTGAAATGAACCAAGCTACAGATAAGCTTACGGCGATTTTCGCAACTTTGGGTTGTCACCCATTGGACATCTCAACAACAACCAGTTTCCACAATGATGGTTTTGGTTCTGTTCTAGGAAGTCAAATTAACTGCGGTTTCTTTGGGTTCTTCCCATTGTATGAAGCTGATTCATGGGTAACCGTTGGAGCTGGTTGTAATACAGTTCCAGGAGCTGCCGATGTTGCTACCGTAGCGACTGTTCCTGGTGATCCATACACACCTTCTGTAGGTACCGTGGCTGCTGGTGTTAGTTTAGTTGCTGAAGATGCTGTAATTTACACGCTTCCAACTTCTGCAACTTCTCTTCCATCAGGTCCAAACAACCGCATTCTACTTGGTCAATTCACAACTTCAGGTGAGATCACATACAACATCAACCTTCAGGTTTTTGTTGGTGGTGTACAACCGGGAGGTCGTGTTGACTATGTAAGTAGTTTTGATTGTATAGGTTCTCCTATCACAGCTCAGACTGGATTCGAAGAGGCTTGTCCGTCTTGTGTTTTCCCTCCTGTGGTTGTAGAGATCGAAGGTTGTACTGACGCTGCTGCTTGTAACTACAATGCACTTGCAACTCTAGACGATGGTACATGTGAATTCGTTTCATGTGCAGGTTGTACTGATGCTGGTGCTTGTAACTACGATGCTGCTGCAACAATCGACGATGCTTCATGTGAATTCGTTTCATGTGCAGGTTGTACTGATGCGAACGCTATCAACTACGATGCGACTGCAACTATCGATGATGCTTCTTGTATCGTTCCTACTTGTGCTCCAACAACTGCTGATAACTTCACTTACTGCTACGGTGACAATGAATTAACAACATTCACTTACGTTGGTGCAAACCCAGGTGATGAAGTTATCGTTGTTTTCAACGCTGGTGGTGGTGAGATAGGATGGGATTTCATTACCATCTATGATGGTACTGATAACTCAGGTGCTGTACTTTTCTCAACAGACGGTGATTTAACTGGTGTTGTTGTAGTTTCTACTACAGGAGCTGTTACTATTGAAATTGACTCTGACACTTCTAACAACTGTCAAGATGGTTTTGGTGGTGATGCTTTGGATTATGATGTTTACTGTGGTATCCTTGACAACCCTGGTTGTACTGACGCTGCTGCATGTAACTACGATGCTACTGCAACTTCTGACAATGGTACTTGTGTATTCCCTGTAGCGAATGACCTTGCTGCTGGTGCAATTACTCTTTCTGGCGCCGGTACCATCTCTATAGATAACACTGCTGCTTGTCAGAACGAAGGTTTGAACGGTTCTTGTCACTTCCTTGGTGATGCTGAACAGTCTTCTATCTGGTACACATTCACAACTACTGCTGATGCTGAAATTTCTTTCGAAACAGTAAACCCAGTAGGTTGGTCTGATACTCAGTTCGTTATTTACGATGCTGCTTTCAACGAAGTAGCTTGTGATGATGATAACGGAGGTGGTTTGCTTTCTTTGCTAAACCTTGCATGTGGCGCTCTTCCTGCTGGTACTTACTACCTGCAAGTTGATGGTTACCAGGGTCAAGTTGGTACAGTTGATTTGAACTACAGCATTTCAGAGCTTGCTTGTCAGTTTGTTCTTGGTTGTACTGATGTTAACGCTGTTAACTACAACCCAGCTGCTACTCTTGATGATGCTTCTTGTATCGTACCTTCATGTGCTCCAACTACTGCAGATAACTACACTTACTGCTACGGAAACAGCGAGTTGACTTATTTCACGTACGTTGCTGCTAACCCAGGTGATGAAGTTGTTCTTGTATTCAATGCTGGAACTTTTGAAATCGGTTGGGACTTCATTACCATTTATGATGGTATTGATAACACAGGCGCAGAATTGTTCTCGGGTGATGGTGATGTTGCAGGTTTAGTTGTTCAATCAACTACTGGTGCAATTACTATTGAAATCGATAGCGATAATACTGGTAGCTGTACTAGTGGTTTGTCTACTGCTCTTGACTACGATGTATACTGTGGTATTCTTGCAATTTTTGGTTGTACTGATGCTGGTGCTACAAACTACGATGCAGCTGCAACTGTTGATGATGGATCTTGTATCTTCTGTATCGACAACCTGGTTGAAGTAGAAGTTGTAAACGGTATCTTCCCAGAGGAAATTGTTTGGGAATTGTTCGACGGTGGTGGTGTAAGCGTTGCCTCTGGTGATGGTTTCTCTGCTGACTTCGCGCTTTGTCTTGTTAGCGGTTGTTACTCATTCGAAATCTCTGATACTTTCGGTGACGGATGGAACGGCGGTTCACTTGAAATTTCAGTAAATGGTTCTGCATTTGCATCACTTACTGTATTGAACGCTGATGACCTTAACGTTCTTACTATATACCTCGACTTCGGCGCTACTGGTTCTTGTCCAGTATTGGGTTGTACTGACCCAACTGCTTGTAACTACGACGCTGCTGCTACTCTAGACGATGGTTCTTGTGTAGCTGGTCCATGTATCAACGAACTTCCTGAATTGGCTTACGCCCTTCCAGTGAATGGTCTTGGTGTTTGTGCTGGTCTTTCTGGTGACGTTAACGAAGCTACTATCGCTTCTCCAGAAGCTACTTACCGTACTTCAGCTCTTGACTTGTGGTACTCTTTCGTAGCAACTACTTCTGGTGTTCGTATCGAAATGACTGGTGCTGACTTTGATGCTTTGATCGAGCTTCAAGATGCTTCTAACAACCCTGTTGATATCGAAGACGTATCTTTCACAGGAGACAATGAAGTATTGAACATTGGTGACCTAACTGCAGGTGATACTTACCTTGTGCGTGTGGCTCCATACTTCGCAACTTCTGGTCCAGCTCCATTTGACATCTGTGTTCAGGCTATTCCTGATACACGTTGTGACTATGGTTCAGGTCCTTACAGCTTGTGTAACTTGTTCAAAGCTGACTGGGTATCTTCTGATGATTACATCTTCCACTTCACTTCTCAGACTTCTGGTATCACTTACGATTACCAAAGCGGCGGTGCTAGCACTTTCGTAGTGCTTTCTAACGTTGCTGGTCTTGGATGGGATGATACATACGATGTATCTATCGATGCTGTTTGGAACCTTACTGATGGTAACGGTGATGGCGAAGATATCGCTGTCCTAGGTGATGAGCCATGTTCTATCGTGGTTAGCCCAGTTCCTGCTACTCAGCTTCGTACGTCTGACAACCAAGCGAACTACGGTCCTCACTTCCTAGGTGATTTCGTAGCTGCTACTCCATTCGTATGTGGTGTTGTAGATTGGACTTGGACATTCTCTATCACAGATGGTAGCCAATTGCCTATCACTCACTTGCGTGGTTCTTCTAACCGTTTCATCCGCTTGAACACTATCCCAGGTCTTATCCCAGGAGCTGTGTACAGCGTAACGGTTAAGCCTGAATTCGCAAACGGTGCGGTAACGCTTCCAGGTGTTGCTGAATTGTTGTCAATCATCGGACCTGTTAACATGGAAGGTACTATCGCTTCTCCAGTTGTTAATGAAGAAAGTGCTGAGCGTCTTGACGTTACTGATGTAACGACTGAACCTCTTTACCCGAACCCTAACAACGGTGAATTGGTTTACATCAATGTAAATAACATCGCTGCTGATGTTGATCGCATCACTGTAGATATCTTCAATGGTATGGGTAGCCTTGTAATGAGCGAGCAAATCGCTGTTTCTGGCGCTAACATGCAGAATGTATTGTCTCTAAACGGACTAGCTTCTGGTGTTTACACTGTGAAAATCAACGTTGGTTCTGATGTTCAGACTGAGCGTCTGGTAATTCAGAAATAATCGTTAACTGATTATATTGGGAAACCCGCTGCCTTGGCAGCGGGTTTTCTTTTTTATGAAGACGTACTTGTGGCGTGCTTTTTGCCCGTATCCACTAAAGTTTATAGATATGATTCGAATATTCTCAACCATCGCTTTTGCTCTTATACTCCTCCCTTCTTTCGCTCAAGAAGTGCAATCAAATATCAATGCCGAATGGATCAATAGTAAGAAGGTCGCTTTTATCGGTTTTGATGATGTTTTTACCCAACAATCAAAGGCAGACATTGCCGATAAATGGAATTTGGGTACTGTGCTTGATCCCCGACAAACAAGAGCAAATCAAAATGTGATCATCGATACCAATGTGGTCATCGTTGCTCCGGTTATGTTTATGAACGATGGAGACTCACTACTCGGGATTTTTGCTTTTCAAGGAAGTAAAAAATGGAATTCAGTGGCGAAAGCAAAAAATGGAATGATGATGTGGCCAGCGAAGGTTCCGTTTTTGGCACGTGTCATAATCGATAAAGATAAGTTTGTGCCACACATGCTCGTTACTTATTTGGCATCTGTGAATGATCTGCTAAACTGGAATTTGTCTACGCAAGATTCCGAAGTTTTAAGCATCAAAATGCAGGAGGGAGAATGGGTTGGAGACAAAAGAATGCTTTATGTGGATTCTTTGAATCTTACACAGAAAACCAAACGGACAAATTTCAAAGCACTAAACATAAAAAACTTGAAAATTGTTAAAAATGATAATCTAAAATTAGCTTTGAGAGATCGTAAAACGGATGCCTACTATCTCGATAGAAAAGTGATCACAGTCAACGGAAAGCGAGAATCAATAACTTATCTGTATTCTTTAAATAATGGACTTGCAGCATTCTATATTGATGCTCTTCCAGAGCGAATATCAGGGGAAATAACAGATGAATATTTGAAATTCCTTACCCAACCTATCCCCCCAAAAGGTGGTTTAGATCCGAAGTTTCAAAAACGAGATATTAATTATTGTCTCCGCTACTAAAAAAAAATAAGGTCATTGATTCAATGACCTTTCTTTTTGCTACCGAAATAAACGTTTCGAATGCTCCCCTCATGGCAGATAATTGTCCAAATATATCGCTAGCGCAGCTATCGAGGCGGCTCCCAATTCTAATTCGCGTTTGTTTACATTCTCAAAAACATCGCGATTGGAGTGATGATAATCGAAGTATCTCTGTCCGTCAGGTATAAAGCCAAACAAATTGGTAGTTTGTGGTTTTAATGGGCGGATATCAACGCCGCTCCATCCCCGCTTGACTTGGTGGATGCCGTACATTTCTAGATTCTCTATCCAAGCTGTTAAGGCGTGATACAAGGTGTCTCCACATTCTGTATTGTATCCGCGTGGAGTGAAACCTCCAGAATCACTTTCTATTGCTGCTATGTGTGTTTCTTTGTTCTTTTCAGCTTGCTCAGCATAGGTGATGCCGCCATGGTTGCCGTTTTCTTCGTTTATATACAGCACAACTCGTATCGTATGTCGTGGCTGATACCCAATGGCCTTCATAATTCTCAATGCCTCGATCACATGCACAATGCCTGCGCCATCATCGTGTGCACCCTCGCCAATATCCCATGAATCCAAATGTCCGCCAAGCACAATCACATGCTCTCCTGTTTGCTTATCATTGCCTCGCAGTGTTGCTATAACGTTGGCTTGATCTCGATTTTCGTATTTAATACAATCCATGTCCATTGAAACCTGGGTTGTAGGATCAGCCTGAATAGACTGGTGCAATCGATCGGCATCAACGGTCGATATTGCAGCGGCCGGAATGGGCGACACGCCTTCTCGATAGGTCATGCTCCCTGTATGAGGAAAGGTGTCAAGTGCATGGGTTAATGATCGCACCAACACGCCAACAGCTCCGTATTTAGCCGCTGTGGAAGCGCCGTCAGAACGCTGATCAAAGGCGCCACCATAAGCTGAGCCTGTATTAATCATGAGTGGGTCCATGGCGCGGTTGAACAACACAATTTTCCCTTTAATCTGCGATTCTCCTAGTTTTTCGAGTTCTTCAAGGCGCTTCACTTCGATTACTTGCGCTGTTAGCATGCCTTCCGTTGGTACCGATCCGCCTAAAGCTGTTATGCGCAGCAATCCCTCTTCTTTCTTGCTTTTAAACGTTGCTTGCGCTTTGGTGCCCCTCGACCAATGGGGGACGTTAACTCTCTGCAACTCCACTTCATCCGCCCCGTAGGAGGCGAGTAAGTGCTCTCCCCAAGAGATGGCTGTGACAAGACTCTCAGAACCGCTTAGGCGATGCCCAATGTCTTTACACAGCACACGGAGGTTTTCATAACATTCTCCTCGTCCGAGGGCTTCTTCATAAAGTTTAGACACTAAAAGTGAGTCTGGTTGAGCACTAACTTGCGCCGTGGAAAAGAAACAGAGTAGGAGGGTGATGACTTGTCTCATTGCATGAAGGATCCGTTGTTTATATCTATACCTTGTCCAGTCATTGAATTCTGCTTTCCGCTGAAAAGAAACTCAACCAAATTCGCTATTTCTTGCGGTAAACTCATTCGGCCAAGCGGCACAAAGCCCATTTGTTCTGAATAGCTGTCGTCGTAACTCTTGCCGGTGTGATCAGCCAATTTCTGTATGCCTGCTTTGGCCATGTCGGTTTCAACCCAACCCGGACACAAGGCGTTGACAAGTATATTGTCTGTTGATAGCTCCACCGCCAAAGCCCTTGTAAGTCCCAATAAGCCTGTTTTGGAAGTGCAGTATGCGGTATAGTTTGGAACTCCGAAACGCGCGAGGCAGGAAGATGTGATCAAAATATGCTTGAAGGGTTCTTTGGATTTTCGCAAATGGGGCAGACATTCCATGATGGAGTTGTAGGTGCCGTTTAAATTCACACGAAGGATTTCATCCCATCTGTCGTCGTCGCCGTAGTGGTTTTCCCCACCAATGCCTGCATTCGCAAATAAGCCGCAGATATTCATTTTTTCAGGGTTCACTGTCTTGAAGGCAGCCTGAAATGCTTCTTTGTTGCCGATGTCGGTGCTTAGCACAATATGTTGAGCACTGTTTTGGGTTTCGCGTAAGACAGATTCTAGGTTGTCTTTTCGTCTGCCAATCAACACCAGTTGCACGTTGCTGTCTTGCGATAGTTGCAAAGCTGTCGCTCGTCCCATGCCGCTTCCGGCACCAGTAATAATTATTGTTCTCATATTGGTACAAAGAAAAAGGAAATATTGCAGCTATCTCCGATTGGTAATCCATCTATTGAGCAGGGCTCCAAAATTGGCATGTGTAGCAGGTGATCGAGGGCGTAAAAAAGAAATTCTTCTTTGTTCGAAGCCAAGTGTGATATGGTTCGTACAAACCCGTTGTCATCGAATGAAATTCGGAAATTTGAATCACCAGAAATCTCCCGGTCTATGGCGATGTATACTTCAAATCTTTGTCCGTCGAAATAAAAATAATCAAGCGTTGAACCTGTTATTTGTGGTGAAGACCGACGAAATCCTCCACTTCTAGCGGGAATGGAAATCGCTGAAGGTATAAATAGGTCAAACGACTGTGAATGTTCTAGCGCGCTTATCGAAGTATACTTTTCTTCAAATGTTGGCAAACCGCTCATATTGTAACTTCGCCATATGCCGTTTCTAGCTCCCTTGCGATACTTTCCACTTCGAAGCTTTTCACTTAATAAATAGTCTCGGAACTCGCCTTCTTTGAGGCCAAGTTGATAATTTTCTACAGACAGGGTATCACCGTAAATATCAAACCGCGCCCATTCTCCTTGACGTCTTTTATTCAAATATCGACCGTTGGCTCCAACACCTCCGCTTTTATACCACTCTTGAAAATATACAATGCTGTCGTTCTCAAAAATAAGCTCGAATTCAGGTTTGAAGAATGCGTCTAACTTCTTCCATTTTCCACAAGGCTTTCCATTTTTATACTCGCCTGTTAAAACGGAGTGTGTCTTCTTAGTTGCGGATTCGAACTCTTGAAAAGAACCGTTCAATACCCCATCCAGGTAAGTTGTTTTACGAATGAGCTCTTTGTTGGCATTGTATTGCAGCAATTCACCGTTGCCTTCATAAAAGTTGCCTTTGTCGAGCTGATTCCCAAATTTTGTTGTCATATCCAATACTTGAGTCAATCTGCCATTGTCGAAAATGTAATGCTCCCTCAAATAGCCACGTTTATGATAGGTCCGGAAGCTGCCATTTAATTTGAAATCAAGATTGCAGTTGAGGCCGTCGTCTTGCAATAACTTCGAAAATAGAGGGTGGCCGTTGTAAGTATGCAGGTAGAGGTTGGCAGAGTTCGAAGGTAGGTTGTATCGGTATGTTGCACTCTTCAATCCGCCTGGATAGAAGGTTTTGACGTTTGTGCTAATCTCTTTGTGATAGGCGAAGTCTTTTATAACCAGTGTGTCTCCTCGGGGCGAAAGGGCAAAGGCATAGTGCAAGAGGTCATTTTTAAAAATCAGGCGACTGCGAAGGTTTTGATTCTTGTAAAACGATAACCATTCTGTAGTTTTGGTCTTGTCGTAATCTTTCTTAGCCTTTACGCTGCCGTTTGGATAATAGAAATTCCAAACCCCCACTTGCTCTCCATTCAAATATGTGCCTTGTGATTTTAATTCTCCTGAAAGTGGATAGTAGAATCTCCAGGTGCCTGTCATGTAATTAAAATCGTAATTCCCTTCTACAACTTTAATCTGTTTGAAGTACACAGTGTATTCGCCATGCTTCACGGTTGTATCACTCACCAATCGTTCGAATGTCGTTCTGAATTCTCCACCGCTTTCGTTGCTTACCTTTTCTACTTGTGCAGAACTGCTGATCGTAAGAAGGAAAAAGATAAGAGTTGTGAAATGAGCAGACAGTGTGTAAAGTTTATCACAAGCACTTCTAATATTCAGTATTTTTGCACTCATGGCACTAACTCCAACTTCACAAATACCGCTTGGATTCAAAGCTCCTGATTTTTCACTCCAGGATGTGACTTCAAAGGAAATAATCACTTTTGAAGACATACGAGGCAAAAACGGTTCGGTTGTTATGTTCATCTGTAACCACTGTCCATACGTTGTCCACCTGATAGATGCTTTGGTACAACTTGCGAACGACTATCAGGTTAAAGATATTGGATTTGTCGCAATATCAGCCAATGATATCGTGCTTTACCCGCAAGATGGTCCTGAAAAGATGGTGGAGTTTGCGCGTGAAAGAAAATTCCCTTTTCCTTATTTGTTCGATGAGTCACAGGATGTAGCCAAAGCCTACGATGCCGCTTGTACTCCAGATTTTGCTGTTTTCAATGGTAAGGGTATCTGCGTTTATCGAGGTGAGTTCGATGGTTCACGACCTTCGCTTGATGTCCCCGTTGATGGAAGCTCGATACGTGAAGTGTTGGATTTACTGGTGAGAGGGGAGGAGCCGTCGCCAAACGGACAAAAACCAAGTATGGGTTGTAATATTAAGTGGAAAGCATGAAATACAATTTGAGTGAGATAAATGAAGTGATCCGCAATCGGAGATCACTCATGCCCGAGGAATATTCAACACGCAAGGTGCACAAGGAAATCGTTCAAAACATCCTTACGAATGCAACATGGGCCCCTTCTCATGGTTTAACCCAGCCTTGGAGGTTTAAGGTGTTTATGGAAGACGGACTTAAACAGCTAAGTGAGGTGCTTCCAGCGATGTACAAAGATTTTGCACCGGCTGAGAAGTTCAGTGAGAAGAAGTACGACCGTTTTAGAGATCGACCACTGAAAACATCTGTCATCATAGCTGTTAGCATGAAACGGGATCCAAATGGTTTGGTGCCGGAAATAGAGGAAATCGAAGCTGTAGCTTGCGCAGTTCAGAATATGTACTTAACGTGCACTGCTTATGGATTGGGTGGATTTTGGTCGTCGCCAGGGTTTATTTATACAGATAAAATGCGTGACTTTTTAGGACTGGATCCGGCTGATAAATGTTTGGGTTTGTTTTATATGGGATACCCAAGTGGCGACTGGCCTCGTTCGCATCGCAAGCCGCTAGAGTATGTTGCTGAATGGGTAACTGAATGAGACTTGTCAATTATCACGAGCACGAGGCTGATAACAGGTACATGGTTTTTATCTTCCATGAAAATGAACATGCCGACTATTTTGCACTCCTTTTGAAAGATGGAAGTGTAGATTTTGAGCGGTTTTTTGACGATGAATCAGACCCTCCTCAAACACTTTTTGGGGTGAAAAAGAGTTATCTTGACTACGCGTTGAAAATGAACTATTTGGTCCATGCGAAATACCGCCGACCGTTTATTAAAAGCACATTTCTGAAGTGGACACTCTTAATCGTTACTGGAGCCTTCTTGGCACTGGCTGTGATCGGATACATCAAATCGCACTAGCGATTTTGGTGATATCGTCTCTATGCTGTGCAAGGGTGACATATGCCCAAGAAAATGTGACAACTTTCGGAATTCAGGTGCGACCAATCGTGCCCAATAAGTTTGTTGGGTTCGAATCGGTTGGGGGCGAAAATAATGGGTTCTCCGCACAATGGGAGCCACGTCCAAGTCTTAGTTTCGGAATGGTGATTCGCTGGGGATTGACAAAGTCAATCTCAATTGAGTCAGGCATCAATCTGCTTCGTAGAAATTATCGGGTGAACATGTTGGAGCTAGAGAATGGATTAGATGCAACAATCGATTATTCGTTTATCGGCTATGAATTGCCTGTTCAAGTGCTGTTTTATGTGCCCCTTAGCGATCGCTGGTGGATGAATGGTTCTGGTGGACTATCCATCGATACCTATCCCAGCAATACGTTCTCAAATACTTCCCAACGGATAGATACTGTGGAATACGATTTCGAACAGTTTACGGCGCGGAGAAGATGGGCTCAAATTGCCATTCAGGCGAATTATGGGTTTGAATACCGCACCAAAGAGTCAGGATATTATTATCTGGGTGTTACTTTTCATCGACCCTTTGGAACCATGGCCAACAGCGAATCTGTGCTGACTTATGCAGATGCCATTAAAAGAAATGTGGTTGAACTGAATGGTACGTATTTCACTGTTGATCTGCGCTACTTTTTCCATGAAAAGGCCGATTTGAAAAAGGCAAAACCAAAGAAAAAATAAAAAAAAACCACCCTTAAAGGATGGTTTTTTTCTTCTATAACTTTAGAAGTTGGACTTCTTTGAAGATTATGCCTCAGCAACCAATTTGAAGCTGATATTCATGTCGTCGTAAATCACTTTATCACCCAAACCGTCGAAAAAGCTCCCCGACCCGTAGCGGATGTCCCACTTGGTGCGGTCAATTGTAAAATCAGCCTCGGCTACTACTGAACCGTTTTTGATTGTCACTTTCGCAGGAAAACTAATTTCTTGTGCAATGCCTTTGATTGTCAATTTCCCAGTTACCAAGTAATTCGCCCCGTTATCTCCTTTTTGAGATTTGAAAGAGGTCATTACAAACTGCGCTGTGTTATGCTCAGCAACGTTAAAGAAGTCTGGTGAACTCAAATGTCCAACCAATTTCCCTTTTGTCTCAGCATCCATGCCCTCATCAGTGCATTTGATTGAAGTCATGTCGATAACTACCGTCGCAGCATCAATTTTCCCGTCAATAAGAGAAATTACGCCTGATTTCAGACTCAAAACGCCTTGGTGACTGCCGGTAACTTTTTTACCAACCCAATTAACGGTTGTCTGATCAGTGTTTACTTGCAAACGCTCTGGACCACCATCTGCAGCAGTCATTGAAAATACAGCAAACGCTGTCATCATGGTTAAAAAAACTTTTTTCATGTCTGTGTTATTTACTTATTTGTATTTCGTGTTGATTAAATCCTATTTTGACCTTCTCTAAAAGGGCATTCATTTGCTTCGCTTCATCTTCTGAAACCCCGAGAAACTCGGTCTCAAATGAATTGATCTCGGGATCAAGTTGTCTCAAAAGCGCCAAACCTTTCTCAGTAATGGTAACCTCCGCTTGGCGACGATTGTTCTCACATATCTTCCTGTCGCATAAGCCTTTTTGACGCAGCTTCTCAACCAATCTGCTTGTGTTCGATGTCTTGTCTAACATGCGATCCACCAAATCATATACGCCTATCGGATTCCCTTTCTGCCCTCGCAATATGCGCAAGATGTTGTACTGCTGCCCAGTTAAATCATACGGTTTAAAAAACCGCTGCTGATTCACACTGAGTATGCTTACTGTATGCATTAGGTTGATTACCAGTTTCTGATACTCACTCTTGAAGTGCGATTGCTTGATGGCGTCTTCTATTTTCACGAGACAAATATATGTAGATACATATATTGTAGCAACATGAATATGTCAAAAAATGTGAATGGTGGGTTATTCGTTCTTTGATTACCTTGGCTGCCATGGAGATGCAGTCGGTTTATTCGGGATTTTTGGGGCGCAACAATGAGGAGCTCACACGGTTGCAGTCGTTGCGCAGAAACATTGTAATCGCTAGGGTGCTGCTATTTCTAGTTTTCTCGACGTGCGTTTATTTTGCCTTTTCGAACGACATTTTTTGGTTGTGGGGCGCTGCTCCGTTAGTCGTTGCTTTTTTGTTTTTTGTCAGAAAAGCTGGTGAAGTTGAGAATGGACTGCAGCAAGCGAGAGCACTGGAAGTGTGCATAAAAAATGAACTTGGTGCGTTGAAAGGCCAACAAGTAGATTGGAGGGTTGAGGCGCCTTTGGAGGCCCACGCATGGGTGCACGACTTGGATGTATTTGGCGCCCAATCGCTTTTTGGGGTAGTCAATAGATCGCACGATGTGCTGGGAAAAAGATGGCTGGCAAATGAAATGCTCACGGCAGGCGGAAGTCGTGATGTGTTAATCTCTCGCAATGCAGCTGTGGAGGCAATGTCGATGAACCATGCCTGGAGATTGAATCTTCAAGCAGCTTCGCTTTTGCAAGTAGCAAGCGAGAAAGATGTGTCGCGATTCAAAGAGTGGCTGAATGAATCTGACGCGATTCCAAATGTGGGGTGGTTGCTGAAAATAGCGCCGGTGTACGGACTGTTCGGGGTCGTTCTGTCGTTTGCCGAGGTGGTGAGCTCGCAACTGCTGCTGCTCTATTGGCTAGTGCCGCTTTCAATCACGGGTGCGTTTTTGCCTCGCGTCAATCGTGTGGCAACGGCTTTGGGCAAGCAGGTCGAAATGCTCAACTCGTTTTCGCTTCTTTTTCATCGCGCATGCAGCGCGGATGATGCAATATTTGCAAGTTCCAGTGCGTTCAACACGCTCAAAAATGGGGTGTCGGCCATGAAAACGTTGGCCAAGATTTCGTCAGACACTGATCAAAGAAACAATGTATTCGCAGCGATTGTCACCAATGCTTTGTACCTGGCAGATTTGAGAAATGCCCACCGCGCTTCGGTTTGGAGAAGGAAGTTCAGAAATGAGGCTGAACAATGGTTTGATGCTTTGTCGGAAGTTGAAGGTTTGATGTCTATAGCTTGTTTCAGAGCCAATTTCCGCGATGAAACTACGTGGGCAAGGCATAGCGATGGGGTGGAGGTGATTATTGAAGGGGGCGGACATCCTTTGATGCTTTCTAAGAATCAGGTGCGGAATGATTTTTCGATTTCTAAAAAGGAGCCTGTGATAATTCTTACAGGTGCCAACATGGCCGGAAAAAGCACTTACCTCCGCATGGTTGGTGTAAATGTGCTTCTAGCAAAGATTGGTGCGCCAGTGGTTGCTGTATCTGCCGTTATTGGAGATGTCAGGCTGTTTTCTTCAATGCGCACGCGCGACTCGCTTCAATCGGGTAAGTCGTATTTCTTTGCTGAATTGGAGAGGTTGGTGCATTTGCTCGAAGAGGTCAAAAGAGCTCCGAATACGTTGGTTTTGCTCGATGAGATTTTAAAGGGCACCAACTCCAAAGATAAAGAGGCTGGGTCGAAGGCGTTCGTGATGAAGTTAGCGAAACAGCAAGTCTTGACGCTGGTAGCAACGCACGATACGTCGCTGTGTGAACTAGAGAACGATGTGAGTGGTGTAACCAACAATCATTTTGCTTCCTACATAAAAAATGACGATTTGAGCTTCGACTACACGCTCCAGACTGGCGTGTGCAAAACCATGAATGCGACGTGGTTAATGCAGCACATGGGCATCATTGACAAGGTTTAGTTGATAAGAGTTGCATTCTGATTTGCCAATCAAATCCGAATTGAACGAACTTCTACATCTCGAATGAGAACCTTCAAATCAGCACCGCGTAAAAGGTGCAAATAATCGTGTTTCTATGAATGCACTTTTTCATATCGCTCTGCCAACCAATAACCTCGAATCGATGCGTAGGTTTTTTACTGGCGTTCTAAAAGCGGATCTTGGCAGAACCGGTCCGGGGTGGCTGGATGTTAATTTGTTTGGACATCAGATAACGATTCAAGAGGTCGGCAATTCTTTGCGTCCAGCTTCTGAACATTTTCACCCTAGTTTGGGATATCCTCTGCGTCACTTTGGAATTATACTCGAGATGGCTGTTTGGAACAAACTCTCAAGCAAACTTCAAGAGGCAGGTGTTCCGTTTTCTTATGGTCCAGAAACCCTGATGCCTGGCGATCCCGGTGAGCAGCGTGTTTTCATGATCACAGATCCTGATCAGAATGTTTGGGAATTCAAAGGGTTCGAATCTTTAGACTCGGTTTTCAAAGCATAGGTTTGGAGTATTTTCTGCTGTTTCTTGGTGGACTAATCGCATTTGGTTTTTCAACCATTTCAGGCGGTGGTGGAGCCATGTTACTGGTGCCTTTTGTTTCTTTTTTTGCTCCAGCAAATGCTGTGGCTCCCATCATCAATATTGGGAATTTTATAGGCCGCCCAGCCCGTATTTTCCTTTTCTGGAAAAACATCGTATGGCCCGTTGTTTATGCCTACTTGCCAGGTGCTTTGTTGGGCGCCTTGGTCGGCGGATGGCTATTGAAAGGCTTGAATCTCGATTGGGTGCAACTCCTATTGGGTTTGTTTTTAATATCGTCGCTTTTCCAATATAATCTTGGGAAAAAAGAGCAGTCGTTCTCAATGCACTTGCGGGCTTTTCCCATTCTCGGATTTTTTGTCGCTGCGTTAAGCACTGTTGCAGGCGCTACAGGTGCTGTCTTAAATCCATTCTTTATTAATTATGGTGTTACGAAGGAGGCTTTGGTAGCCACAAAAGCATTCAACTCTTTTGCTGTTGCTTTGATACAAATACCCACCTATTATGCTTTGGGGCTTCTCAGTTACGATGTGCTTGCAGCAGGATCTGCCGTCGGAGCTGGCGCTTTTTTCGGTAACTATTTCGGTAAAAAGATGCTGCTTAAAATGACGAACCGTCAATTTCTTGTCTGGGTTACGGCTGCCATGGTTTTTGCCGGGGTAATAATGGTTGTGAAAGCAGCTCGAAATCTGGTGTAATAGACAGGTTTGAATCAATTTCGATTTTCAACGGAATGCAGGTTTGGAAAAACCTAATTCCAGCACCCTCCACTTTTCAACATTCGCGAGTGAATCGTTTTCAAAACTTCTTGTGTTTGCTGCATGAATATTTATTTTCTTGCCTACACTGACGTGGACTGTCTGTTTTTATAGGAACGTCCTCATTTTCAGTTAAATATTCATCCCATGGAAGACCAGTTTTTTGATATGATGCGGTTTGATTTACCGCGAGAGCAATCTTCGATCATAAAAGTGATCGGTGTAGGCGGTGGCGGAAGCAATGCCGTTAACTACATGTACGAGCAAGGAATCAAAGGTGTTGATTTCATTGTCTGCAATACAGATTCGCAAGCGTTGGATTCTAGTCCTGTGCCAATCAAAATTCAACTCGGGGAAACCTTAACCATGGGACGTGGTGCTGGATCGATTCCTGAAGTCGGTCGCAATGCAGCAGTAGAGAACCTCGATGATGTGAAAGCCATTATCGGCGGAAACACAACCATGGTTTTTGTAACTGCCGGTATGGGCGGTGGAACCGGAACAGGGGCCGCACCAGTGATCGCTCGCGCTGCTCGTGAAATGGGGATTCTTACAGTTGGTATTGTGACAATTCCGTTTGTTTTTGAAGGGAAACGTCGCGGACAACAAGCGGATGAAGGTCTAGAGGAAATGCGCGAAGCTGTAGATACGCTTTTGGTGATCCGAAATGATAAGCTCCGCGAGCTATATGGCAACTTGCCTTTAAAGCGTGCGTTCGATCACGCTGATGAGGTGCTGTGCACTGCAGCAAAAGGAATCGCCGAGGTGATAACTCTTACGGGAGAAATCAATGTCGATATGAACGATGTCAACACGGTGATGCGCAACAGCGGCGTGGCCATAATGGGAAGTGGAAAAGCTTCTGGTGAAGGTCGTGCAATGATGGCTGTGGCTCAGGCACTTGAATCGCCTCTTTTGAACGACAACGATATCACAGGTGCGAACTTCGTATTGCTAAACATTACTTTCGGTGAAGAAGAAGTCCTTATGGACGAAATCACCGAAATCACTGATTATATTCAAGAACGCGCTGGTCAAAGTGCAGAGGTGATCTGGGGTTATGGAAACGATGCTTCCCTTGGGTCAGATCTTTGTGTGACGGTTATAGCAACTGGTTTCAAAACCAACAAGGTTGATGCAGGCATGCCAGCGGCACAACCTGCAGTGAAGAAAATGTACTTGCCTACAGACAATGCAAGAGAACTTGTAAGTCCTACCGCATCGCCTACTGAAGTTTCTAAGCCTATCAGCAAAATTGAAGAAGAACCTTTTTTGAAAGCTGAAACCCAAGAAACACCGCACATTCCAGCAGCTCCAGTAGATCCAATCGTTTCGAAAGAGGAAAGTACTGTGGAATTTACGTTCGACATCCCTTTGAAGAAAGAAGAGCAACCTCTGCTTTTTACTGAAGAAGATATCGAAGCAGCAGCTTTGAACGCTTTGGAGGAAGAATGGTCTGCCCCTGAAGTAGAAGAAGCAGACAACGAAATCCACCTCCGCTCTCAAGAGTTTGATGCCATCCGCTTCGAAGAAAAAGAGAACAAGCAAGAAGAGTCAACTTCCTTTCGCTTTTTGTCTTTAGATGGTAGTGAAATTATGCGCAATGCCGATGAGGTAACTGATTCATTGCCTATTGCTGAGCAAAAACGCGAAATAGAAGATGATCGTCCGTCTCGTCAAGAACTTATCGCTCGCAACCGTGAACGTGAACAACGTGTCCGTGAGCTTACAATGAGGTTGAAGTCCCCAAGTGGAATCAACGATCTTGAAAGTGAGCCTGCTTTCGTGCGCCGCAACATTACCCTCGATGAAACGCCGCATTCATCTGAAAGCATCGTTTCTAAATTTACTTTAAGTGAAGAAAATGATGGTGATGGCAACAAAAGAGCACAGCTCAAAGAAGACAATAGCTACTTGCATCGCAATGTAGACTGATAAGGTTATTACGCATAGAAAAGGGGTTCTCATAAGACCCCTTTTTTTATGATTAAATAATCAAAATTGTCGTGCTGCGTTTTGTACTTTTGAGGCCAATACTTTCCTTTATGACAATCTCTGAACAAATCAACGAAGACATCAAAACGGCTATGAAGGCCCGCGAAGCAAGTAAACTTTCTGCCTTGCGTGATGTGAAATCGAAATTGATGCTTGAAATGACCAAAGAAGGCGCTGACGGGTCTGTTGATGATGCCGGAGCCATGAAGGTGTTGAACAAGCTTTACAAACAACGCATTGAAGCTGCAACAATTTACAAAGAGCAAGGCCGTGATGACCTGTTCGAAGAAGAAATGTCGCAAGCGGTAATAATCAAGGCTTACCTACCAGAGCAAATGTCGTCTGAAGACCTGCGCACCCACATGGAGGAAATCATCGCAAGGGTTGGTGCAGTGTCTATGGCCGATATAGGCAAAGTAATGGGCGTAGCCTCAAAGGAGCTTTCAGGCAAAGCCGATGGAAAGGCGATCAATGAAATGGTTCGCGCAATCTTAGGCTAGTTCTTCTTTCTCGCTGCTTTTTCCGATTTGCGGTACACTTTGTCGATGGCGAAAAGCATATCTTCAACCTGTATCATGTCTGGCGATAAAGATTTACTCATTTTGTCGTATTTAAATTCGGCAAGTGGAGTCTCTAAAACGGAATAATCCACTTCTTCAATCGGACGAAAAAGCGACATGTTCATTTTTACGGTATGTCCGCGGCGCACTTCCGGTGTGTCGGTAGCGTCAATAACGACTTTTTTGTTTACGAAATCTTCCCCGCCATAAAGTAATTCGTAGCGGTGCCCAACCGGTAGGTTGAATTCATATTCTCCTTTTGAATCTGTTTTAAACGCGCAATAAAGCTCTTCATCGTCACGATTGATGATCACCCATACTTCGGGAGCATTGGCCACATTGTCGGTATTGTAAACTTGCTCTACTGTGCTTCCGTGGATTAAGACATGCTTTGAGCTTGCAGGTTGCAATGATCCAGCAGCTCCGATGATTGTAGCTGTGATCAGGGTAAAGAACATATTCATAATTTGAAATTTTAAGTGTAGGCGTTTTCTTACTGTTTTACTACGTGGAATCTTACAAAAGGTTTCTTTTTGAATGGGTTTGCGTATCTTCAATATCCTGAACCAAATACGATGCGACTGATTCTTTTTTGTTTGTGCCTGTTCACTGCTTCAGCTCTTTCGGCTCAAAGCCAATGTCTTTCTGAACGCTACAGCAACTCACCTGTGTTCTCTGATAATGAAGTGGTGGTAATACCAGATGTTGAATATGCGGTTGCTACGCATCAATTAACAGGTGTCGATCAATCGCTGAAACTGGATGTGTGGATGCCCGATCCAGGTATCGATCCTGTTGCCAATCGTCCGTTAATTGTGATGATTCATGGGGGCGGATTTCAATCTGGTTCTCGCAATGAGATGAATTTTATGTGCAATGAATTCGCGAAACGTGGATTTGTGGCGGCAACAATAACGTATCGCCTGGGGTGGGGCTGTGACCCGAATTCGGGAATCTTTTTGTGCGGTGTGTGCGGTGGTTTAAGCAATGCTTTTCGCAGGGCAGCATACAATGCGGTGCAGGATGCGCATGCAGCACTCAGATTTCTAGTATCGGAACAAGATGTGTATGGGATTGATGAGGAATGGGTGTTTGTGGGCGGACAAAGTGCAGGGTCGATAACAGCGCTGTGCAGCGCGTTTATGGACCAAGCGGAAGCCAATGCTTTTGCACCAAATGCTGAGGCTGCTTCGGGTGGTTTGTTCAATTCTGGGAACAGCCTCGATGTGGATGTAACAATTCGGGGTGTTGTAAATGATTGTGGGGCTGTGCCTAATGTTGGTGTGCTCAATGGCGCAACAATACCGGTTATCTCTTTTCATGATGATGGAGATTGTGTTGTGCCTTACAGCAATGGATATATGCTTGGATGCCTCGGGTGCACCAGTTTTCCTGCTGCCCAAGGCTCTTCTTTAATCTACCAGACGCTCACTGCCAATGGGGTCTGTAGCGAGCTCAACACGGTTCAACTTTCAGTGGGTCACTGCACATGGCCACAATTGTCGCTGGTATCACGTGCTTCTTGCTTTATGAAACGTGAAATGTGTGGGTTGTGCACTTCAGGCATGAACGTCGATTTGAATGCTGTGCCTCCTTGCGCTTCTCTAGGTATTCAACCTTCTACCTCTTGTCAGGCTGATTTTAATGGAGATGGTTTTATCAATGTTTCTGATATGCTGGAGTTCTTGAATTACTTTGGCACTGCGTGTGCTCAATAAAAAAAGCCCGACAAGCGGGCTTTCTCATATTCTAGTTGCAAAATAATTATTCTTCTTCAGTTTCAAACCAGTCGCGAACGGCATTCAAGAAAGCTGTCATACCTCGTTTCTCTTGCTTTACAATGGGTTGCTCAATTGGTTTTTCAATTGTTTTAACCTCTTTTTCAGCCGGTTTCGACTCGCTCACATGTGTGGAGTGTCCTTCGAAGCCTTTCATCACCAATCCAATACCAGTGGAGAACATTGGCAAAAACAATTCTTTGTTCGGCGATTTCGAAACGTGTTCATTCGGATAACCTATGCGACAATCCATTCCCGTTACGTATTGGAAGAGTTGCGTGATATGCTTCATCTGGCTTCCACCTCCAGTGATAACAATGCCGCCTATAAGTTTCTTCTCAAACCCTGAGCTCTTTATTTCGAAGTATACGTGCTCAATTATTTCTTCCATCCGAGCTTGTATAATCGAGGCCAAGGTGGTAAGTTTTATCTCTTTTGGCTCACGCCCTTTCAAGCCCGGAATAACGGCTACATCGTTGTCTTTCATCTCAAGCGACAAAGCAGAACCGAACTTCTTCTTCAGCATTTCAGCCTGATAGCGCATGATGGTGCAGCCTTGCTTGATGTCGTCGGTAATTGCATTACCTCCAAATGGAATAACGGCTGTGTGACGTATGATGCCGTCTTGGAAGATGGCAATGTCTGTTGTACCACCACCAATGTCAACCAAAGCTATGCCTGCTTCTTTCTCCTCTTCCGTCAATACAGCTTCCGATGATGCCAATGGTTCCAAAACCAAGTTGTCGACCTGCAATCCTGCTTTCGTTACACAGCGGTATATGTTGCGTGCTGCTGCAACGTGACCAGTAATGATGTGGAAGTTCGCTTCCAAACGAATGCCCGACATGCCGACAGGGTCTTTTATGCCTTGTTCGTTATCTACAGTATACTCCTGCGGTAAAACATGAATGATCTGCTCACCAGGATTCATGCTCAACTTGGTCATGTCGTTGATCAAAGCTTCGATGTCGCTTTTGCTGATCTCATCTTCCAAATTGTTACGTGTCAATAAACCGCGGTGCTGTATGCTGCTTATGTGCTGTCCGGCAATGCCCACATTTACCACTTTTATTTCAACGCCAGAGTTCTTCTCTGCCTCAGTTATTGCTGTACGAATAGAAGTTACGGTCTTTTCTATGTTCGATACTACCCCGCGGTTTACTCCCAGCGATTCACTGATTCCGTAACCAAGCAAGTCAACTTTGTTGTTCTCAGTTCGGCGACCAACCAAACATGCTATTTTGGTGGTGCCTATATCGAGTCCAACAATGATGTCAGACTGGTCGATCGGCTGTTCCGATTGGTTTTGTGATGTTGTGTTGTGTGTCATTACCGGCAGGTTAAAAGTATCGTTCGCAAACCACCTGATTTCTGAATTTCAGGTTGATTCTTTTGTATTTATTCAAATTGTTCTCAAGCACCATGGCGTCATAAAATGAACGCAATCGCGCAAACTTATCGTACAAATGATCTGTATTTCCCAATAGTATGCGATGAGCGCCTACACGTGGTACAATCTCAAATTCGTCGTGATGGGTTACTACGATGTGTTCGGTTTGTGCACTCCACAAGGGGTCTGCTTCAATAAACCGAAAAAGTTCTATCGCGTCTTCTAACAAATCTTCTCTCGAGGCATTCGATTCTAGCACGCTGAATGGAATGTTTACGGCTCCTGTTAAGATGGGCACACGTGCTGTGTACTCTGAACTCAGTGGCATTCTTCTGCCGTCGATATCGACATAAAAACTGCTACCGTCGCTGTTCAACACGCGGAAAAGGGGAGTTCTTTGAGAAACTTCTACAAGCAAGCGTCCGTCGTTCGATGTGAATACCTCTGCGTTTTTAACCGATGGCATCAACATCAAGGCTTCATGCATTCTAGAGATGTCGAGTGAGTCGAGAAGCGTGCCTAAAATTGGATCGCCGAGCGAAAGCAATTGAGACTTTACTGCATCAGAATCAATGAAGTACAATCCACTCAGTTGTTCTACCTCTACTTCAATTTTCCAGCAACGTGCATCTTTCCGTTCAGCCAATGAAAAGCCAAGCAGCAGTGATACCCCCGCAAACAGGAGCACCCACAAACTGATATTGACTATTTTTTTCATTCGTTACAATGTTTTCATCCACTCACCAATCGGTCCTACCAATCGGTCAATGTCGCCAGCACCCAGTGTTAACAGGACTTCAGGTGGGTCAGATTTTAACGCATCTAATAACTGGGTTTTTGAAACCAGTTTTTTGTTGCTATTCACTATTTTATCCAATAACCATTGTGAATCAATTCCTGAAATGGGTTCTTCTCTGGCGGGATAAATGTCGAGCAGTATGATTTTGTCAAGTAAATCAAGGCTTTCAGCGAATTCGTCTCCAAAATCACGGGTCCTGCTGAACAGGTGTGGTTGAAAAATTCCGGTGATTTTTTTATTTGGATAGCTAGCGCGGGCAGCTTGAATTGTTGCTGTTATTTCCGTTGGGTGATGCGCATAATCGTCAATGTAAACGTGGTTTTCAGAGTTTACACGGTACTCATACCTCCTAGCAATGCCACGAAAGCTTTTCAATGCTTGTTTTATATTATTGGCGTCAACCCCTCTCAAAACGGCGACTGTTATAGCGGCACATGCGTTGTTGAGGTTGTGAAATCCGGGCATCGAGATTTCTAAATCTTCTATTATTCCTTCTGGATGAACGAAGTCGAAATATGTCTTTGCCCCTTCTATCAGTATCCGCGAACAGCGAAAATCGGCATGATCACTTAATCCATAGGTGCGGTAGTCTGTAAATCCGTGAGTGTCGATTTGATCGTTCAAGAGCAATATTCCTCCCGCCTTTACGCATTTTGCGAAATCCCGGTAGGTGCTGCGCATCTCTTCTGCTGTGCCATAGATGTCTAAATGATCTGGGTCTATCGATGTTATAACAGCAATTTCTGGGGTCAAAGCTAGAAACGATCGGTCGTATTCATCGGCTTCAATGACGTTCCATGCATCGGCGCTAGAGAACAAAAAGTTCGTTGAATAGTTCGAGGTAATTCCGCCTAAAAAGG
Organism: Cryomorphaceae bacterium; assembly: GCA_016124575.1. Taxonomy (GTDB): domain Bacteria; phylum Bacteroidota; class Bacteroidia; order Flavobacteriales_D; family Sanyastnellaceae; genus RI-182. The sequence goes on along the minus strand of WGNM01000016.1, from coordinate 131,611 downwards.
CATTGCATCCGTGGTCTGAGGAGTATAGAAGGTGTGCCACAAAGCTTGATGTGGTTGTTTTTCCATGTGTACCAGCAACAGCAATGCTCCTTCCTTGGTTGGTGATCCAACCCAATACTTCGCTTCTTTTATGCACTGCATATCCGTTGTCTCTAAACCAGTTCAACTCTCCGTGGTTTGAGGGAATTGCAGGAGTGTATACAATGAGTTGCTTTTCTTTTGGGGTATGCCGAATGATGTGGGGTAGGTCGTTCACCATGTCGGAGAAGTGGACGCTAATTCCTTCCATCTCAAGTTCTGTGGTGAGCGGCGATGAGGTGCGGTCGTATCCCATGACCGTTTTGCCATGTTGGTGAAAGTAACGAGCCAAGGCGCTCATGCCTATTCCGCCTATTCCGATAAAATAAACGACTTCAAGTTCAGTCAATCGGATCATGGCAATAGTTTTTGTAGCTCGTCGACAACGGCTGCCGCGGCCTGTGGTTTAGCAAAAACTTGCATGTAATTGCGCATTTGTGTTTTCCGATTGTCGTCGCGCATCAGCGCGGATGTGGAAGCGCCAAGTGCGTTCACAACGTCTGCATCTTTTATCAACAACGCCGCGCCGCTATCGGTCATGGCTTTGGCGTTGTGTGTTTGGTGGTCTTCAGCAACATGGGGTGAAGGGACAAGGATTGTTGGCTTGGCAATCATGGCGAGCTCTGCAATCGACATGGCTCCTGCACGGCTAACAATGATGTCAGCAATTCCGTATGCTTTGTTCATCGATGAGATGAATCCAATGGGATGCAAATGGTTATGATTGTTTTCAGTTACGAATGTTGTGTTGCTCTCTAAAAATCTTGTCCCTGTTTGCCAAAGCACTTGCATGTTTTCGTCTTTCCACATGCTGGCTGCTTGCCGAACGGCATCGTTCAGTGATTTTGCACCCAGGCTTCCACCCATCACAAAGAGGGTTTTCTTTCCAGGTTCCAAGCCGAATTCTGCGTAGTCGTCATCGGTTATGTTACCTCCGCTAAACACGTTTCGAAGTGGATTTCCGGTGTAAATGGTTTTTTCTTTTGGGAACCATTTCGACATGTCTTCAAAGCCTGTGCAGATACAATCTACGCGCTTTGATAGTATTTTATTGGTGATTCCAGGATATGAGTTTTGCTCTTGTATCAGTGTCGGTATGTCTTTTTTAGTTGCTGCAAAAAGCAGCGGACCACTGGCATATCCGCCGACTCCAATGGCTGCCTGTGGGTTGAAGTCTTTGATGATTTGTTTCGACCTGCGGACACTGCGTATCACACGAGGCAAGAAACCTAGATTTTTTTTGCTGAAAATTTTTCTTTCTAACCCTGCTATGTCTAACCCTTCAATGCGATACCCAGCTTGGGGTACTTTTTCCATTTCCATCCGCCCATTGGCGCCCACAAAAAGTATTTCACAGTTTGGGTTGCGCCTACGAATCTCATCGGCGATAGCCAAGGCAGGGTATATGTGGCCTCCTGTTCCGCCACCACTTATGATAATGCGATCAAGAGGCATGGGCTGCTGTGTTATTGTCTGAATCCAACGGTGAATCAGTGTTTTCTTGCTCCCACTCTTCGGTATTGTAAACGCTTCTCGAAACGCTCAAAATCATGCCGATTGCTAAGCAGGTAAAAACGATTGAAGTTCCTCCCATACTTACCAGTGGTAATGGTTGTCCGGTAGTTGGGAATAATTTCACTGCTACGGCCATGTTTATGATGGCTTGCATGACCAGGAGAAATGATAGACCAAGGGCTAGGAGTCCACCGAAGTGCTTCGGACAACGTGTAGCGGTACGTATGCTTCGGTATAGTAAAATGAGGTATAAAAATAACACGCCTAAGCCACCGAATATGGCGCCATATTCTTCAATTATAAAGGCGTAGATCATGTCTGAATAGGGGTGGGGCAGATAGTTGCGAGAAGATCCGCTTCCTGGTCCAGATGGAATTACCCCTCCGCGATATATGGCCACTTGTGCCAGGTCTGACTGGTAGTTACCTTCAGCGTTTGGCTCTGTGAAATTCTCAATACGGTGAATCCATGTGTCGAGTCGGGGAAACGAATCAGGAACAGCTTTTCCAACGAGGAACACTGCGACCAAGCCGGCAACACCCAGGCCGGCAATTTGAAACAGGTGTCGTATAGAAACTCCGCCAATAAACATCATGAGAAAGCACACTGCGAATAACATGGCTGCTGTAGAAAAGTTAGCTGGCAAAATCAATCCGCAAATAACTACCGGTGCCGCCAGAATTGGAAGGATACCTGTGTTGAACTCATGCAGTTTGGTGCGGTAGTGGTTTAATTGACGCGCCAAAAAGGTGATGAGGACGATCTTTGCGAGATCGGATGTCTGAAACGATAATCCGATCACAGGAATGGTTATCCATCTTTTTGCATCGTTGATGTTCGAACCGAAAACCAATGTCAGCACGAGAAGTGCCGCTGCAGCATAGATGAGGATCTGTGAGGCTCGAGAGAAATATTTGAAGTTGATTTTGTGGACAACAAACATGACCAGGAAGCCGATTCCGAACATCGATAAGTGCTTGAATAAGAAACCAAGTGAGTTTCCACCAGCCTTGAAAGCAAGGGTAGAAATCGCACTGTATACGGCAAGCAATGATAGAATAGACAGCAAGAATGTCACCATCCAAATGACTTTATCGCCTTGTATTTTATTGAATATTGCTTGCATGGTTCTCCTTATAACGAGCGCACTGCTGCTTTAAATTGTTGTCCGCGGTCTTCGTAGTTTTCGAACAAATCGAAGCTAGCGCACGCCGGTGATAATAGAACGGTGTCGCCATCGAAACCTAGATCATAGGCCTGACGAACGGCTTCATTTGCGCTGTTCACTTCCACAATTTGATCTACTTTATCGCTAAATGCTTCAATCAGTTTGCTGTTGTCTGTTCCCAAACAAATGATCGCTTTTACTTTGTGTTTTACCAAGTCGTACAGCTCTGAGTAGTCGTTTCCTTTGTCGACGCCACCTGCGATCCAGATAACTGGTTTGTCGACACTTTCCAGCGCATACCACGTTGAGTTGATGTTGGTGGCTTTACTGTCGTTAATGAAAGTAATGCCGTGAACTTTGGCAACGAACTCCAAACGGTGTTCTACGTTTTCAAAGTTCATCAAGCTGTCGCGCACCATCTCTTTGCGTAAATCGAACAGTCTTGATGTTACACCAGCTGCCATTGAATTGAACAGGTTGTGTTTGCCTTGCAGGGCTAGTTCTTGAATTTTCATAATGAATAATTCGTTTTGGGTGTTGATTTGTATTTGGTCTTGGTCTATGCCGGCACCTTTGCCGCCTAGTGATTCTAATGTTTGTGAGGTCGATACAGGGAAGTACTGTTGTCTCAGTGTGTGCTTTTTCAACTCTGCTTGCACCACGGGGTCGTCAGCGTTGGTAATGAATACGTCTTGCTCTGTCTGATTTTGGATGATTCTGAACTTCGATTCGATGTAGTTCTGGAATTGATAATCGTACCGATCCAAATGGTCGGGTGTGATGTTCAGAAGTATGGCGATATCGGCTTTGAAGGCGTACATGCCGTCAAGTTGAAAACTGCTCAACTCAAGCACGTAGATGTCGTATTTGTCGTCGGCTACGCTGCGCGCAAAGCTTTTACCGATGTTTCCAGCTAGTCCTACATTCAGTCCTGCATTCTTGAGTATGTGATAGGTGAGCAGGGTGGTGGTTGTTTTTCCATTGCTACCTGTTATGGCAACTATCTTGGCATCGGTATACCGTCCAGCAAATTCAATCTCGCTGATTATTGGCGTGCCTTGCGATTTGAGTTTTTTAATCAATGGGGCTTTGTCGGGTATGCCCGGACTTTTAACAACCTCATCAGATGCTAGAATGCGCTCCTCTGTGTGCTGTCCGCTCTCGAAGGTTATGCCTGCGCTTGTTAGCTCTGCCTTTCGTGCGTCGGTAATTTGGCCCATGTCAGACACGAAAACGTCATATCCGTTTTTCTGTCCGAGCAGTGCCGCACCAATGCCGCTTTCGCCGCCACCGAGTATGGTAAGCTTTGCTGCCATTAGCGGACTTTAAGAGTTACGATGGTTACAACTGCGAGTATGATTCCAATGATCCAGAAACGCGCTACGATCTTCGATTCTGGAAGGTTTTTCTTTTGATAGTGGTGGTGCAGTGGGGCCATAAGGAAAACACGTCGCCCTTCACCTGTGCGCGCTTTGGTGTACTTGAACCACGACACTTGAATCATCACCGATAGGTTTTCGATGAGGAAGATGCCGCACAAAACAGGTATCAGTAGTTCTTTTCTTATCGCTATGGCGAAGGTGGCTATGATTCCGCCTAGAGCTAGGCTTCCAGTATCTCCCATGAAAACTTGGGCGGGATACGCATTGTACCAAAGGAATCCGATACAGGCTCCTACAAATGCGGCTATGAAGATTACCATCTCACCCGAATTTGGGATGTACATGATATTCAGGTAGTCGGCGAATATGTAGTTACCACTTACATAGGCGAGTATCGCGAGTGTAGTGCCTATTATGGCCGATGTCCCCGTAGCCAACCCATCTAACCCGTCGGTCATGTTCGCTCCGTTCGAAACGGCGGTAACTATGAGTATCACCATCATGATGAACACTATCCACACATAGTCGGATGCGCCTTCTCCCATCCAATCAATCAACCATACATAGTCGAACTCGTTGTTTTTGATGAATGGGATAGTGGTTTTGGTCGATTTCATCTCCAACCAATCGGCTGTTGATGTTATCTGTCCTGCTGTGTCGTAAACAGGCTCTTTGATTGTTACATCGGGTGAGAAGTAGAGCATTGAACCAACAATGATCCCAACGCCAATTTGTCCAACGACTTTAAATTTGCCTGCAAGTCCTGCTTTGTTCTTTCTGAATACTTTGATATAATCGTCTAAGAATCCTATCAAACCGAGCCAAACAGTGGCAATGAGCATGGTTTGGACGTATATGTTGGTGAGATCGGCAAATAGAAGTATGGGTATCAAGATTGAACTGAGAATGATGATGCCTCCCATTGTAGGAGTGCCTTGCTTTTTCATCTGTCCTTCAAGACCTAAGTCGCGGACAATCTCTCCAACTTGCATCAATTGCAACCATTGAATGATGCGTTTGCCAAGTATCATAGATATTAGCAAACTGGTGATGATGCTCAATGCAGCTCTGAAAGAGATGTACTGAAACAGTCCGGCACCCGGTAGGTTGTGAACGTCGTCGAGATATGTGAATAGGTGGTATAGCATCTACTTACGTATGGTTTTTAGTGAGTTGGTCACTTCAGACAAGTCGTCAAAATCGAAGCGTTCTCCTTTGATTTCCTGGTACTTCTCGTGCCCTTTGCCTGCTACGAGTATAATGTCGCCTGGCGATGCCATTGAACAGGCCATGCGTATGGCTTCGCGGCGATCGGTAATGGAGAATGTTTTCGACATTTGAACAGGGTCCAAGCCGCCGCGCATCTCAGCTATAATGGCTTCTGGCTCCTCACTGCGTGGATTATCCGAAGTGAGTATTACCTTGTCGGAGTGATCGGCTGCTATCTGTGCCATGATCGGACGTTTTGTTCTGTCGCGATCGCCACCGCAGCCAACTACGGTGATTACTTTTTCGTTGCCGGTGCGAACGTCTTTGATGGTAGAGAGGACATTCTTGAGAGCATCGGGCGTGTGCGCGTAGTCTACTATCGCGGATATGTCATCTGCCGATCGCACAACTTGAAACCTGCCATCTACACTGTTTAACAGACTCATGGTGGTGAGTATGTCGAGTTGATCAATTGCGAGTTCTACGGCAACGGCATACACGGTGAGTAGGTTGTAAGCGTTGAATGTCCCAACGATCTTGGTGTAAAAGTCTTTGCCGCCAATCAAGAGGTGTAAACCTGTAAATTGATTCTCCAGCACTTTTGCTTTGTAATCGGTCATGGTTTTTAATCCGAAGGTGCGTACGCGCGCTTTCGTGTTTTGAACCATGGTCTCACCATGATTGTCGTCGTTGTTCACCAAGGCGAATGCCCCAGAAGGTAGTATGTCGAACAACCCTTTCTTAGCTTTTATATACTCGTTGAAGGTTTTGTGGTAGTCGAGGTGGTCGTGCGTTATGTTGGTGAACACGCCACCAGTGAAGTGAATACCGGTAACCCTGTGTTGGTGAATGGCGTGTGAGCTTACTTCCATGAAGCAGTATTCACAATCACTATCTACCATTTCTCGCAACAAGCGGTTCAAAGTAATGGCGTCAGGTGTGGTATGGGTTGCCGCTAATGCTTTGTCGTTGATGCGATTGACAACGGTACTCAACAATCCTGTTCTATAGTTCAGCAACCTGAATAATCGGTACAAGAGCGTTGCTACTGTTGTCTTTCCATTGGTGCCAGTAATGCCTATCAGTTTTATTTCCTTCGATGGGTGATCGAAATAGTTGGAAGCAATGATGCCTAGCGCTTCAGCGGCATTTGGTACTTGTATGTATGTCACATGTGATTTCCGCTCATCAGGTATGCGTTCGCAAACGATTGCGACTGCTCCTTTTTCGATGGCTGAATGGATGTAAGAATGTCCGTCTGTTTGTGTGCCTGTTACAGCAAAAAAGAGCGAAAATGGTTTTACATCGCGCGAATCAGCAGACAGGTGTTCAATGGCGATATGGGTGTTTCCCACGATCTCCTGCAATCGGCACTTGTACAATATGTCTTGCAGCAGTTTTATCACGACAGTTCTATTCTTATTGTGGAGTGATTTCTAGTTTGTGCGCCTGGCAGTACGGATTGATTGCGCACGGTTCCTGATCCCGATACCTGCACACGTAAGCCGCTGTTTTCGAGGAGGAATAGAGCGTCTTGAAGGCCCATTCCGCGGACATCAGGCACCAAGCCTTTGGTCATGGTTTTGCCTTTCAGGTCTACATGGTCATCAGTGGTAGTGGTGCTCACCCAGTCTTCCGCAGCATCCAGCGAGAATGGCACTTTGAGGCTCTTATACACGGCTTCAAGGTCTTCTCGAGAACCGTTTCGCGATGCTGGTAGTTTGTGTTCAGCAACAAGGTTCAGTTGTTCGTTTTCTTCGTGTAGTTCGAATTCGGTGGCATAAATCTTATCTGCCAACTCTCTGAATACAGGTCCGGCAATTGAGCTACCGTAATAGACACCGCTCTTGGTATCGTTCACCAGCACAAGAATCGAATACTTCGGTTTTTCGGCAGGGAAGTAACCAACGAATGAAGCACGGTATCTGTGCAGGTAATATCCGCCTGGATAGGCGATGCGAGCGGTTCCTGTTTTTCCCGCGACCTTGTATGTGCGATCAGCAAAAATGAAATCGGCAGTTCCACCTTCTTCGCAAACACCTTCCATCATTTTCTGACACTTGTTCAAGGTTGAGCGTGAACAGATGCTTTTGTTGATGATTTCAGGAGAAAATTGTTCAACGATTTCACCGTTTCTGCGCAGCGATTCCACGAACTGCGGACGAACCATGGTACCATTGTTGGCCACGGCATTGTAAAATGTCAATGTTTGAAGAGGGGTTTGTAGGATTTCGTATCCAATAGACATCTGCGTGAGCGATACCCCAGACCAGTTTCCTTCTTTCGCCTTTTTATAAATTGATGGAGCTTTCTCACCTTTCAGGCGGATGTTCAACGATTCTCCAAGCCCCATTTTGTGCAGCTTGTCAAGGAAAGCCTGAGGGTTGTTCTTGTAGTATTTGTCGATGAGTGTTGCAGTACCTATGTTCGAAGATTTCTCGAAAACCTGCTCAGCCGTGATGATGCCATTTCCGCCATCCTTCTCGTTTGAGTCGTGCATGTCTTCACCTGAGAAGTTTTTAACGCCAATGCCGGTGTCTACAAGTTCCTCTAGCTCAACATGACCATCATCCATCGCTGCCATCAAACTAGCGAGTTTGAATGTCGATCCTGGCTCTACGGTTTCAGCCACAGCGTAGTTAAAGCTTTCATGGTATTCGCCTGTTTCAGCGTCTCTAGACAGGTTGCTAATTGCGCGGATATAGCCCGTTTCTACTTCCATGAGCACCACTGTTCCCCACAGTGCGTTGTGTTTAACGAGTTGCTTTTCAAGGGCGTTGGCTGCAACATCTTGAAGGTGAACGTTGATTGTAGACACAATGTCAAGTCCTTCTTCGGGTGGGGTGATGTAGCTATCTGTCACAGGTTTCCAGACATCACCTGCTATGCGCTCCATGAGTTGTTTGCCCGATTTTCCGGCAAGTTCTTCGTTGAATGCAAGCTCAAGTCCGACCCGGCTGCCGTGACGGTCGATACCTATCGTCCGCGCAGCGAGTTTCCCAAACGGTTTTTTACGTATGTCTTTGCGGTCGAAGATGAAACCGCTCTTGAACTTACCGCGACGAATAAAGTGAAACTCGCGGACAACCTTCATTTCGGTGTACTTAAGATTCTTCTTCACGCGGAAGTAGCGATCACCTTTTCGTTGAGCTTCAAGCAGCAATTGCTTGTATTCTGCTTTTGATTTGTCGCCGAAGTAATTTTGAAGGTCAATACACAAAGAGTCGAGCTCAGCTAGGAACACATCTTGATCGATGGCACTTGACTTCGAGTCCCAGTAGACGTCGTACACCGGCACAGATGTCGCTAGCAGACTTCCATCGGAAGAGTAGATTTGTCCGCGTGTTGGCTCAATATCACGAACCTGTTGCTCGTAACGCTGAGCGCGTTCCTCCCACTTCGATGCCTCTGCTGTTTGGATATAGATGATCTTACCGAAGATGGCAAGGCCTATAACGCAGATGAAAGCGAATACAATCCAGGCGCGGTTTGCTATTTCGTTTTTATTCTTCAAAGTAGGATGGGTCGGCTTCTATGGTAGGTGGTGGAGAAATGGGTTCAATTAATCCGAGTGACGCGATGTCTCTGGCAACATTGCTTTGTTGCTTTTTGGCTTCGAGTTCACTCTTCAGTGTCTTGTATTCTGCGCTCAGCTCTTCGAGTTGACGTTTCGTTTGGCTTTTCTTTCTTTCTATCTGCTCGAATTGGTATCCGAGGTAGATGTACAACAAGAAGATTCCACATAGAAAAACCACATACGACATGTGTTTCACCATCCCTTCGCGCGTAAGGAATTCACCATTTAGCAGCCCAGTAATGGTTTGAGAAAAGCGCTTTTTAGAGCGTACTTCTTTCTCTTCCACTTGTGGTTCAGCTTCAGCTTCAGCTTCTGGTTTGGTGTAAGTGTTCTTCATATATGTTCAGCGATTCGCATGCGTGCGCTGCGAGCTCGGCTATTGTTTTCATTTTCTTCTTCCGTTGGATTTATTGATCCGCGGGATATGGTTTTAAATGGACAGAGGGGTTTTCCGTAGAAGTCTTTTTTTAGATCATCATCGAAATTGCCTGACCGCATGAAGTACTTCACTAGTCGGTCTTCTAGGCTGTGATAGGAAATCACGACCAGGCGACCGCCGGGCTTCAAAATGCGTTCGCTTTGTTCCAACATCGCTTTTAGCGCGCCCATTTCATCGTTTACGGCAATGCGTAATGCTTGAAATACCTGCGCTTGAAACTTGTTGGCCTTCAGAGCCGGCACCATGGGTTGAATGGCTTGAATCACTTCTCCCGTGGTGAGTGTTGCACCTTTCGGTTCAATGCTCTTCAATGTGCGGGCAACCCTGCCAGCACCGTTCATTTCACCATACTGCCTCAGCACAGTTGCTAACTCGTCAATTGAAGAATCAGCGATGAACTTTGCGGCTGTAAGAGCCGACTTCTGCGACATCCGCATGTCGAGAGGAGCGTCGAAGCGAAAAGAGAACCCCCGTTCAGCCTCGTTGAACTGATGTGAGCTAACCCCTAAATCCGCCAATATGCCATCCACCTGCCGCACTCCAAAAAGGCGGAGGTAGTTTTCCATGTAGCGAAAGTTCTGATCGATCAATGTGAAGCGATCGTCATCAGGCACGTTGGCTTTTGCGTCTTCATCTTGGTCGAACGCGAACAATCTCCCTTTGTCCAGTTTTTTCAAAATACTCCGTGAATGACCTCCACCTCCGAAGGTTACATCCACATAGACCCCGTTTGGGTCGATGTTTAATCCATCAATTGATTCATGGAGCAGAACAGGTACGTGATATGCCGGCTTCTCCATATCAATTGCTTAGTTCAGTGGTGGGAATTGCGGGCCTTCAATTTCTTTGCGGACTTTGCTGGCCAGATCACCGAAGTCGTCGTCGTCACCAAGCACAAACTGGTTGTAGTTGGCAGCGCTCCACAATTCGATTTTCTCGAAAATTCCTGTTACGATTATCTCGTTGTCTCCCACCGGATCAATGCCAGCATACGCCAACAAAGAAGATGGTATCAACATGCGTCCTGCACTGTCCAACTCCACTAGTGAAGCCCCTTTCATGAATTTCCTCTGGAATGTCTGGTGGTCTCTATCGTACCTGCTCAAGCGCGCCATCTCTTTGTTGATACGCTCCCATTCAGGCTGCGGATAAAGCACCAAACACTTCTCGAAGATGTCGCGATTTAATACAACGCCTTGATGCAACACGGTTTCAAGCTGCTTGCGCAGTTTCACCGGGAACATCATCCGCCCTTTGGCGTCGACCCTGCAATTAAATTCTCCGAGTAGGTTGAGCATGAAGTGGTTTTTCCAAACGTAAAAGTAGGAATAATTTACCACGGCTTACCACGAATCACCACTTTTTACCACGGTGTGGAAAACTTATGATTTCTGGAATGTGTGTTTTTCTTTTTCGACCCAGGTAAGATGTGGCTTAGAGATGCTGAAAATGAATAATTTATGAATTAAACTGACCTTCGATTTGTGAATTTCTTAACACAGCTATGTTTGAAGTCATTTTGTGTTGTTAACGTGTTTTGAACATTTATTTTTTTCTTCGCTAGAAATTGGGATTGAACTACCTTGTGTGGTTATTGTAAAACCGAGATACCATGACTGAAGAGCTGCGCCAAGAGGGAGGCTTCCGATACATTGAGAAGGGAGAGGGCACTCCATTGATATTACTTCACGGATTGTTTGGAGCATTGAGTAACTTCAAGCAGGTGGTCGATCATTTTTCTGATCGCTACAAGGTGCTGATTCCTATGCTGCCGCTGTATGAACTGCCAGTATTGGAAACGAATGCGAAAAACTTGGCTAAGTTTCTCGATAAGTTTATCAAATTCAAGGGCTTTGATTCGGTGTATTTGTTGGGTAATTCGCTAGGTGGTCACGTAGCATTGATCTACACAAAAAAGCATCCGGAAGTTGTGAAGGCGCTTATTCTCACTGCAAGCAGTGGCTTATATGAAAATGCTTTTGGATCGAGCTTTCCAAGAAGGGAAGACAAGGAGTTTATTCGTCAAAAGGTGGCTGTGACGTTCTACGACCCGAAGAATGCGACCGACGAGCTGGTAGATGAGTGTTTTCAGGTTGTAAACGACAGAAACCGTGTGTTGCGCATCCTTGCAATCGCGAAATCTGCAATTCGTCACAACATGTCGAAGGATCTTCCGGCGATGAAAATGCCCGCCTGTTTGATCTGGGGAAAAAACGATACCATCACTCCTCCCGAAGTGGCGGAGGAATTCAATGAAAAACTGGCAAATTCGAACTTGTATTGGATTGATGAATGCGGACATGCACCCATGATGGAACACCCAGAAACGTTTAACGCGATATTGGATAAGTGGTTGAAGGAGAGGGCGCTGTAATGGAAATTCTTTCTGCAACTTTTGTAAAGAGTAGTGCGAATTTGGCACAATGTCCAGAAGCTGATGTCCCCGAATACGCCTTTATCGGTCGTTCGAATGTCGGCAAGTCATCTCTGATCAACATGCTTACGGGCCGACTTTCCCTGGCTAAGATTTCACAAACTCCGGGTAAAACGCAGCTTATCAATCACTTTATGATCAATGAGGGGAAAACCCCCTGGCTGCTGGCTGATTTGCCTGGATATGGATACGCGAAGGTGTCGAAAAAGAATAGAGAAGTGTTTTCTCTAATGATACGGACCTACCTGAAGAATCGTGAAAACCTGATGTGCGCCTTCGTATTGCTCGATTCTCGTCTGCCCGCCCAAAAAATTGATTTGGAATTCATGGAGTGGATGGGAGAAAACGGCATCCCGTTCGTAATGGTATTCACCAAGGTCGATAAATTGAATAAGACGGAAACAGCAGAAAACTTTGCTGCTTTTGAAGCTGAAATGCTCAAGACTTGGGAGTTTCTTCCGCAGCAATTCCGCACTTCTTCTACAAAAGGTGAAGGAAAAGATGAGCTGATCAACTTTATTTCTGAGACGAACGCGCAATGGTAGTCCGCGACCTACATGGCTCCCAATTTCCCTGGTCTGAGATCCATTTTCTCGGCGAAATACTCGCAAAAATCACGCATCGATAGTGCCATGCGATCTTCGCCTGTGGCTTTTTCGAAGCTGTCTGCGAGGGTGAGCATGGTTTGGTGGACAAAAAACTTCATTTCTTCAACGTCCATTTCTTTATCCCATAAATCCATCCGCAAGGTGTTTCTATCTTGCTCGTCCCACATTGCTAAAATCATGGCTTTTGCGCGTCTCTCGACGATGTTAGCGTCGGATGCCGACCATACGATACGCTCTGGAACTTTGTTTTCGTCGGTATTTACAACGATATGAATGGTAGCTTCTTTGCTCATGTTTTTTTAATCGGGCCGGTACGCATTTAGCATCGGCATGTAGTTCGTTTCTTTTAAAAGATCTTGCAAAGTTACATCATCATTCCTTTGCATGAAGTCTCTAACTATCTCTCTTCCCATCCATACACCCAACCGAGAAGGGGCGTCTTGTGGAATGTTCTCTGCATTGGTAAACGGCCCATCCGCGATCCACTGATTGATCTCAAAACTGCGTTTCTCATAAAGCACTTCTTGTTTCGAGATCTCGATCCAAATATTGCGTTCATTTTGCTCACACCATGCTTGCTCTTCTGGGGTGTAACTCATTTTAATAGCGTCAGATACTTCTGGTAACATGACGTCTAAAACAAACATCATCTTCCCCCAATACATCATGACGTCAAGTAAGGTGTTGTCGCTGTAAAAGTCGTCTTGATAGCTCACAAGCAACCATCCGCGAAGCGACTCACTTATTAGATATTCCGACTTCATTTTATCCCTCATGTACTGAGGAAAAACCTGTGGATTGAGGTGCTGAACAACGGGGTGATCTGACCCCAAGAAATACTCCATGCCGATTCCCAAATAGCCATCTTGAGGCAATACAGAAAAATTAAAGCCGCTGTTTAAATAGACAATGGTAGGAATTGGCTTGTCGCCCAAATAACCTTGGTACCTATAAAATGCATGGTCGAATTCAGCATCGAAGGTGTGCAGTTGATTTGTGAATTTTTGCTGAATGGCCTCATTGGCATCCAGCATATCGGGGTGAATCAAGAAGGCTTGAATGCCTTCATATGCCATAGAATCGCTCGCGGGACCAAATTTCATGAGGTCTTCGCAATAGGCCAACCAAAGGTTTCCGAAACTGTGGTACAAATCTTGAAGTGCGTCGTCTGGATTTTTTTCGCTGGTAGCGGCCAAACTATCAACCAGATTCAAATGGCTGATTTCAAATTTTTCAATCGCGGGGTCGTTTGCAAAACGATCTGATTTGCATCCTGTTAATACCAAGGCGCTGCAGCTAACAAAAATCCAAATACGTGAGATCATATAAAAATTGGTAGATTTGACGGCTCAAGCCATCGGTCATTAACGACATTGAAACCGCAATATTATGAAAAAGACAGTTCTAGCTTTCGCACTTGTGCTACTCGCATCTGGTCAGGTGCTCTCTCAAGACGATTTTAACAAATTTAGAATGGGCTTTCAACTTGCTCCGAACGTTTCTTGGCTGCAACCGGAAGATAAGCATTTCGAAAACGAAGGTGCTGTATTGAGGTATGGATTCGGCTTCATGGCCGATATCATGTTCGCCAAGAACTATGCATTTGGAACCGGGGTGAATATTTTGGTAGCAGGCGGACAACTCTCTTATCTGCAAAGTGATAAGGTAGATACTACAAACGTAATCTTGCGTCGCACACGAAACTACGCAAGCAGATACGTTGAGATTCCATTGTCGTTCAAGCTGCGCACCAATGAAATTGGATACATGACTTACTGGATGCAATTTGGTTTCGGTTTGGGTGTTAACTTCCGAAGCCGAGGTGATGATACGCGCGACTACTTATTAGAACAAGTTGATCAAGCAGGTGTTAGTGTATGGAAAGATTCAGACATCGCTTCGATCACTGAAGAGAATACGAATTTTACTGATGACATCAATTTGTTTCGCCTATCGCTTATTATCGGCGCTGGGCTAGAATACAATCTTTCAGGATCAACATCGCTTATGGCTGGCTTTACGTTTAATAATGGCTTTACAAATGCGATGAACAATACAACTGCTGTGAAAACTGAGAATGGTTCGCCTATCTTCCAGTCTGTAGGTGGAAATCCTGAAACGGTGAAGCTGAAAGCGATTTCGAATGCGATTCAACTTAATTTGGGAATCCTCTTTTGAGGATTTCTTTTTTGCCTATGAACACAAAAGCAGTTGTTGATCACATAGTAAATTGGCTTTCTGCCTATTCTGAAAACTCCAAAACAAATGGATTCGTTGTCGGAATATCAGGAGGTATTGACTCTGCAGTTACCTCTGCGTTAGCTGCCCGAACGGGTAAACCTGTTCTTTGCGTTGAAATGCCTATCTATCAGGCAAAGTCGCAAATGGATCGGGCCGCAAAACACATCGAAAAACTCATGGCTGATTTCCCAAATGTTAGCCAAATCGAGGTGGAGCTAACTCCGGTGTTTGATTCTTTTTTGGAAGCCATAACTGAAAATCAAGGTCCGTCGCATGATATGGCTCTGGTGAACACTCGCGCGCGCTTGCGCATGACAACGCTGTATTATTATGCCGGACTCAATGGGGCACTTGTTGTAGGTACCGGAAACAAGGTGGAAGATTTTGGTGTGGGCTTCTACACAAAGTACGGCGATGGCGGGGTCGACTTAAGTCCGATTGCTGATCTGTACAAATCAGAAGTGTACGCCATTGCAAAAGAAATGGATGTCATTGATGAAATCATGAAGGCAGCGCCAACCGACGGTTTGTGGGGCGACGACCGCACCGATGAAGATCAAATTGGCGCCAGCTACCCGGAGCTTGAATGGGCCATGGAATTCATCGCCAAGGGAGGGGATGAGCAAACACTTTCTGGACGTCAACTGGATGTCTATAAAATCTATCGCCGCCTGAATGGATTGAATCAACACAAGATGAATCCCATACCGGTTTGCGAAATCCCGTCCGATCTTAAATAATCACTCTACGATTAAGTCTCCTCTCGCTTCTTTTGCCCCGCTCGAAATGGTAACGACATAGCGTCCCATTCCCAGATAACTTTTTCCGTTTTTTGATACGGTCTTTTCTGAATCAACTTTGTCGCTATCAATTTGCATGTCGAAGGCTATGCGGTTCGGACCAATAGCGAAATCTAGCTCGCGAATGGCTACTATTTTTCCGGTGCTGTCAGATACTTGAAGAAGGCCTTTTCCTTCTGCGGGTACATTCACCGAAATTACAAGGCGAGGCTCTTTTTCAGGGGTGTAGATGTTTGATTTGCGACCCCACTTTTCGTTGTATTTAATGGTTGGAATGTGGGTAATAGCCAAATCATTGGGGTTTTTCGCAAATGTCCGCAGTGATTCCAACGCTATACGGTACAACGATCTTCCATGTGTGGCAACAATCAAATCTCCTTCGCGTTCTTGTATCACTACATCGTGCACTGCCACGCGAGGCAAGGCTGTAATGTGGTGATATTCTTTTCCTCCGTCGATGGAGATGTATAAACCACCATCGGTTCCAACGTACAATATTCGACTGTTGGTTTCGTCTTCCTCAATGCAGTTAACTGCTTCCTTAGGTAAATTGCTCGAAATAGGAGTCCATGTATTTCCTAAATCGTTTGAGGTGTAGACATACGGTTCAAAATGATCGTTGCGATACCCGTTCAATGCAATGTAAACGTGATCGGGGTTGTGATTCGATGGTTCGATGTCGCTAACCCACAGGTCAGGAAGTCCTTTGTTTATTTTTTTGAAATTGTAGCCACCGTCGTTGGTGATGTGCACGTTTCCATCGTCTGTTCCGATGTAAATTCTGCCATATCTTAAAGGTGATTCAACAACTACAGTTGCTGTGCCATAAGGCACGTCTCCAGCAATCACGCCGTCTGTCAGATCTTCCGAAAGTGTCTCCCATGTTTCGCCGCGATCGAGTGAGCGATGAAATTTGTTGCTGGCCATGTACAAGATGTCGGCATTGTGCCGTGAAAGATGAATGGGCGTCTCCCAATTCCAACGATGAGGTCGCTGTCCAAGCATGTGGTGGGGGTGAAAGTAATGTCCTTCTGTACCTTCTTTCAAGCGGTAATAATGCCCAAATTGGTAGCCTGTATAAACGGTTTCATTGTCTCTTGGGTCAATCGCTACTTGCATGCCATCGCCACCCATCAGAAATTCATAAGGATATCGGCCTGATTGATGCCAATCTGTCGAATGTTTATAATCCGATGGTCCGCGCCAAACGCCGTTGTCTTGAAGTCCGCCGTAAACCCGGTAAGGCGTTGCATCATCTACTGCTACCGAGTAAAACTGCCCCACAGCAGGGGTGTTGCATTTGATCCAGGCGTCACCGTTGTTGTAGGTGATGTTTATTCCGCCATCATTGCCGTTGATGAGGTGTCCTGATTTCATTGGGTTAACCCAAACTACGTGATGATCTACGTGTTGGTTTTCTTGTTGTATCGATTTCCAGCTCACTCCTCCGTCGTCAGATGTCAGCAATGGAACACCTGCTATGTATATGTTATGGGGGTCAGATGGGTTTACGGTAATCACGCCAAAGTAATATCCATAACTATAGCAAAGGTCGTCGATGTAGTCGTCATGCGTTTTGTCCCACCGTTGCTCCGAAATGTTGAATCGATAAAGCTCTGGACCAACAACTGGGGTGTCGAAAAGGTCGTTGTTGG
Source organism: Cryomorphaceae bacterium (assembly GCA_016124575.1). Classification (GTDB taxonomy): domain Bacteria; phylum Bacteroidota; class Bacteroidia; order Flavobacteriales_D; family Sanyastnellaceae; genus RI-182. The sequence continues at coordinate 114,505 of WGNM01000016.1, read as the reverse complement.
CGTCAAATAAATAGTCGTAAAGGGCTGCGGGCTTTATTTTATCGTTCGCTACCATCTCCATAATCGTCGTGGTACTGTATTCATCCGGGAAATCGTTGTCTGATAAAAATGTCGATAACTGCGCTGTGTCAAGTTCAAGAAATGTGCTTTTGGTCATTTCTAAAAAGTCTTGCTTCGCAAGGATGTCGGACGCGTCGTCAATATCAACTGGTCGTCGTGATTGGTTATCAACCAATGCATAAAGATGAAAGCCTTTGGTCCCGTTGTAAATACCAAGTCCAATTCTGCCACATCCTTCACCAATTGGAAATCCGTTGTTGGAAGTGATGTTTTTCCATGTCGAACCGTTGTCGAGACTCTCCCAGATGCCTGATGATTTTCCTGATTCAATGAAGTTCCATGCTTTTCGAGTTCGTTCCCACGAAGCAGCAAAAAGATGGTCTGGATTGGCGGGGTCGCGGACGATGTCGATGATGCTTAAATTCTGCAGTGTGTTTTTCCACGTGGTTCCACCGTCTTCGGAAATATATATTCCTTTTTGTCCACCTTCTGAATACAAGGGCCCCATGGATCCAACACAGATGTTTTTATTGTCCAAAGGGTGAATGCTGACGCGCCCTATGTGATGTGAATCAAGTAAACCAGCGTTTTCCCAATGCAATCCGCCATCGCGAGAAATGAACACGCCCAAACCTGAATACGAACTGCGTGAGCTGTTGTTTTCACCGCTTCCAAGGACGATGGTGTGAGGAGTTGACCACACAACATCGATATCGCCAATGGTGATTGTGGGCAGCGCATCTCCAACGGGAGTGAAAGAAGCCCCATTGCTGTTGGTGTACCAAAGTCCACCCGATGCATAGGCCACATAAAATTCGGTGGGTTCTAGTGGATTCACGGCTATATCTGTTACGCGTCCGCTCATAATTGTTGGACCTATCGACGCTGCTTCTATTCCTCCAAAAGAAGGCTGTTCAAGCGTTGCTGATTCAAAACGAAGAAGTCCATTCGTTGGTTGAAGGGCGACTTGTTTTTTTTGACTACTGCATGATACAGATAGACAAACAGAGAGGGCTAACAGTATTGTGTTTCTCACAATTTTGGATTGTTGATGTGACGGGTATTGTCGCGTCGGGTTTTCTTTTCGATGTTTTTTTTGAAGGCCGACTCAAGGTCGATATCGCATTGGTTGGCAAGGCACAAAAGTACCCACAAGACGTCGGCCATTTCATCGCCAAGGTCTTTGTTTTTATCACTTTCTTTTTCCGACTGCTCGCCGTAACGTCGCGCTATAATGCGTGCCATTTCTCCGACTTCTTCGGTCAATATGGCCATGTTAGTGAGCTGATGGAAATAACGGACGCCATATGTTTTTATCCATTCATCAACCTGCAATTGAGCATTTTTAAGTGAAATATGTTCTTGATCCATATTGTCGAAGGTAGGGAATATCTCAATTTGCAAATCACTTCCCGTTCGTCGATGATTATTGCGTTTTCGTCGTATTTATTTTGAGGGTGTTGAATATCGACGAAATTTTTGTATTTTAACATTTCCTTAATTGAAGCCGCAGTGTTGTCAAAGACCAAGATGAAAATTGCCTTTTTGTGCATAGCTATTTTTAGCTCTTTTCTTGGTGCAAGTCAATGTGGGTTTGGTGGGACGAACTATGGCGATGTAACTCCAACAGGTGTAGGTTCTACTTTTGTGGTTACGAATGTTTGGGGTGGCGACCAATATTCTCTTCAAGCTAGCGCTGGATGCACGTATCAGATATCCATGTGCGGCACTTCATGGGATACTCAAATTACAGTTTTCAATCCTTCTCAAGTTGTTGTTGGTTACAATGATGATTCCTGCGGCCTTGCCTCGTTTGTGAGTTTCACGGCTGCGGTTTCTGGGACGTATGTCATTCAGGTAAATGAATGGAACTGCGCAGTGAATTTTTCTGGGGCAGAATATTTCGGCGTCACTTTGGTTTCGTGCACCTCACTCGGTGGATGCAATGATCCTGCGGCGTGCAACTACATGCCTGGAAGCACTGATAATTCGCAGTGTTGTTACGGACAATGTTTGGCGTTCACAGCAGGGGGAGGGGTTTTTGACAATGAAATTTCGTGGAACATTGTGAATGATACAGGTGTCCAAATGTCTTCTGGTTCGGCTGTGTCAGGTATGAATCTTTGTCTGCCCGATGGATGCTATACCATCAACTTGTTTGACTCTTTTGGCGACGGATGGAATGGCGCCAATTGGCAGGTAAATGCAGGAGCAACTGTTTTAGGCCAGGGAACAATGATCGATGGGAGTTTTTCTCAGGGCAATTTCATGGTTGGCAACATGGATTGTGGTTTTCCGGAGCCTGCCCAGCCCATAATTGTTGAGGTGGGCACATTTTCTGCTGCTCAATTGATAACAGATGTCTTTCTCGGACCTTGTCTAGATGCTTCCAATATTCAGTTCTTTGGTGCCCCAAATGCAATTGGTATGTTTTCAAATGGCTCGGCAATTGGAATTGAAGCAGGAATTCTGCTCACAACGGGCAATGCGATTGATGCCATTGGTCCGAACAATAGTGGAAGCATTTCGGGCAATAACATTTCAGGCAGTTCTGCTTTGCTGGAAGCTGCTACGGGTGATTTCACTTATGACGCAGTAGAGTTCACTTTCGACTTTGTGGCGAGTTCGTCGCAGGTAACTTTCGAGTATGTCTTTGCCTCTGAAGAATACCCTGAATTCGTTTGCAGTTTTAATGATGCTTTTGGGTTTTTTGTCAGCGGTCCGGGTTATGCTCCGAATACGAACATTGCAACAGTGCCCGGTACTACTGATTTGGTTTCTATCGACAATGTAAATGATAATGGCGCTGGATGTCCGCCTTTCTACCCGCAGTTTTACGTCGACAATAGTGGCGGATTTGGGACACAGTATGACGGACATACCGTGCCTTTAACCGCGACGATTACAACAGTACCCTGTGCCACTTATCAGATCACAATTGCAATAGCAGATGTTGGAGATGGTGCTTATGATTCAGCAGTATTCTTACGCGCTCAAAGTTTCAATGCCGGAATTGATGTTGTAGTTGCTGCCGCTGCTGAAAGTGGGGCTCAAAGCTCACCATCCTCGTGCGAACCAAATGGTAGTTTTTTATTCCTGAACAATGGTGATCCTTTTACAGAGCCTACAACTGTGAGTTTTACAATTTCTGGCACCGCTGCCGATGGGCTTAGCTTTGAGTCTATTCCAACAACGGTTACTTTCCAACCCGGTGAGTCTGCGGCGGATTTAGATGTTCTAGGTTTGTTGACAGGATTGACAAATGCGCCTGAATCAATTACGATTACCCTCGACGATGTATGCTCTTGTGCTGCTCCTCCTGAGGCAACTTTGTTTATTTGTTCTTTGCTCATGGCGCCTGTAAATTGGCTTGAGTTTGAAGCGAATACGCTCGGGCCAAATTATGTAGAATGTGCGTGGTCAACGGCTTCAGAAGTCAATAACGATTATTTTACTATCGAACGCTCTTCAGATGGTTTGGCGTGGGAAGATGTAGGCGTGGTTGATGGCAATGGCTCAACGAATTTGTTGAACAACTATCGCTGGCTCGATACAAATCCTTTAAACGGTATTTCGTATTATAGGGTGCGTCAAACCGATTTCAACGGCAGTCAAGATTGGTCTGTCATAGATGATGTAGCTAGAGAAAACAACAAATTTGAAGTGATGCCGAATCCTGGTTCTGGTCTTTTCTTAGTAAAGGGATTGTCGGACGGGCGGTTGAGAATTTTTGATATGCAAGGTCGAGAAGTTGGTTTTTCAAACATCGGAGCTTCCGAAATTTTGATTAACAAACCAGCCTCTGGGTGCTACATTTTCGAACTTCGGTTGAATGGAGAAAATGAAGTGATGCGAGCAAGAGTAATTATTAACTAACTACTTCAGATAGATTTCTTAAAACTATCTGAGTCATGATCTTTAAGAGTTAAAAGACTCTAAATGTGCTTTTTATGCTGATAAAGAAGCTATTGGTAGCGATTTTGATTTTTCAGATGTCACTTTTAGGGGGTCTGAAACTTTCGGCGCAATGTGGGTTCGGAGGAATCAACTATGGTGATGTCACACCCGCTGGGGTAGGGTCAACTGTCGTTTTAACCAATGTGTGGGGTGGCGACCAGTATTCTCTTCAAGCAACTGCTGGATGCACGTACCAGATATCGATGTGTGGCACTTCATGGGATACGCAAATAACGGTTTTCAATCCTTCTCAAGTGGTTGTTGCTTACAACGATGATTCGTGTGGATTGGCTTCGGTTGTTACGTTTACGGCTGCTACCACAGGTTCTTACACCATTCAGGTAAATCAGTATAATTGCACGTGGAATTTTACAAATGCTCAATATTTTGGAGTAACGCTGCTCTCATGCCTACCTGCGGGTGGTTGCAACGACCCTGTGGCTTGCAATTATGCGCTGGGCGATACCGATAACTTAAATTGTTGCTACGATGAATGTTTAACCATCATTGCAGGTGGTGGAACTTTCGATAATGAAATAAGTTGGGAGGTGTTAGACGGTGCTACAATAGTTGCGTCTGGTATCGCAAACGAACCTGGCGGAGTCACGCTGTGCTTGCCTGAAGGTTGCTATGTTGTGAACCTTTACGATTCTTTCGGTGATGGATGGAATGGTGCCAATTTCGTTTTGTTAAACGATGGAAATCACGTTTTTAATACCACAATGGGGAGTGGCAATTTCTTGTCGGCTCCTTTTTGCACTGAATACATCCCGCCTTGCTTTAGCAGCGACCCTACTGGCTGTCCGGCAATTGATTTAGGTGCCGACATCTCTCTACCAATATGTGATGACCCTTGTTCATCAACCATTCAAGTTACGGCAGATGTGTTTGAATCTGGTGAGACAACATCTTACGAGGTTTGTTCAATCGCTTTTGCTCCTCCGTTTCCATTCAATGGGGGTACAGGATTTTCGATTGGGACTGATGATGTTTGGTCTAACGTAGTGAATTTACCTTTCGATTTTTGCTTCTTTGGAAACAACTATTCGCAAATGGTTGTCGGCTCCAATGGTCTGGTGTCGTTCGATGTCGCTCAAGCAAATCTCTATTGCAATTGGTCTTTCAATGCGCCTTGTCCGAACCCCGCTCTACCCCTCAATAGTGTGTTTGGGGTATATCACGACATCGACCCGTCTATTTGTGGAGGAGCCAATTATTCAATTCTCGGAACCGCCCCGTGCCGTGTTTTTGTTGTGAATTACAACGATATCTGTCAGTTCAGTTGCACTTCCATCCGAAGCACCTCTCAAATTGTTTTCTACGAAACAACCAATGTGATTGAAGTGTATGTCCAAAACAAACCTACTTGCACCGGGTGGAACAATGGTAATGCTTTAATCGGGATCCAAAACGCGACGGGGTTAACAGGATTTGTGCCTAGCGGCAGACAAACAGGGCCGTGGTCAGCGAACAATGAGGCTTGGCGTTTCACTCCAAATGGGCCCGCGAATTTCGCTGTGAACTGGTACGATCAGACGGGGTTCTTAGGCTCTGGTTTATCGTTGGATATTTGTCCAGTAGATGGAACACATACCTACATCGCTGAAGCCGTGTACACCAAATGCGATGGCACAAACATCACGGTCTCCGATGACGTTGTAGTGGCGTGCGCAACAATTATGCTGCCGGTTGAATGGCTCGATTTTACAGCCAAATTGAGTGATGATGAATCGGTGGTTATGTGCGATTGGCTCACGGCTTCTGAGTTGAATAACAGTCATTTTATTGTGCAAAGATCCATCGATACAGCATCATGGGAGGATGTGGGTGTTGTGCCAGGGGCAGGGACAACGAATCAAGAGCAGGCATATCAGCTTATCGATCATAGGCCGTATTCTGGTACTAGCTACTATCGTGTTGTCCAAGTTGATTTTAATGGTAAATCCGATGTTTCTCAGATTCGGTCTGTTGTCAGAAGCGAGGCTGAAATATACGTCTACCCAAATCCTGGAAATGATATTTTCCACCTCTCTGCCTCGAATGTCAATATGGTGGTTTTCGATGCCCTCGGACGTGAAATCGCGGTCGATTGGTTGAATTCTGCTGAATTCCGCCTGTCTAACCCTGCTCAAGGGTGCTATTTTGTCGAGTTTTTTCGGGAGGGTGTTATTTTGGGCAGACAACGTTTGGTGTTCAATTGATGCATCCACAAAATTTTAACTATCATCCACAAAGTCAATCGTTAAAAATTTGGCGATGAGCGAGTGATTCGTGTAAGTTCGGAATAACATTACTTGAGCTTATATGAAGAATTATCACATTGTTTTAGGACTATTCCTGTTGCTTTTCACTCCAAATATTTTGGGTCAGAGCTATGATAAAGACAAATCGTTCGATCTCGTATTGGATGGGTCTATTCCCGAATTGCGTTCTACCGGAGGCGTCATTGAAGGTTTGCCAAATGAGAGTTTCGGATGGGCTATTGGGGGACTCCGCGTGTCGAGAATCTCTCCGCATGCTACAATAAAACTGGGCTCCATCCTGCGACAGCAGAGAATAGGTTTTGGTCACAAATGCGAAGGACTAGAAACCACTTATGATGCGCTGTACAAAAGGAACTATTTCGATGTGCCTGTTTTGATCAGTCGAGATCTGATAACTTTAAATGGATTTTCCATCGGTGGGTTCGCCGCTGTGAATGGAACTTTTACGACCTATAGTGAGCGGTTTTACGATTTTTATGTAAACGATCACCTCTGTGAATATGAAGAAATAGAATCTCCTGTGTTTTCGATATCGTTGCAGGGCGGCTTCGACTTTAATATTCCGATTTCTGATTCAAAGCAAATTGTAATCAGTCCATTCGTTGATTGGTCAATGCCAGATATGTCGCCCTATGAGTCGGTTGATATCTCACCCGGAAGCTACGTTGTAGGATACGGTGTGCGCGCTGGTTTGCGACTGTTTGACAAGCAGGAGGAGCCAGGATCTAAAAAGAACAATTTGTTGTATGTAGAAGTTGCAGGAAGAACGTATCATGGAGCAGCCATAAATTATGCAGGGAATTTCCTCGAAAAAGGAAGACTGCGGATGTCGGTACACGTTGGAGTGGGCGGTTCGTTTGATAAAATTGCATACGTGCCCGTTGGTTTAGGCGTGGCCTATGGCAGTACACGGCATGCGGTTGAAGCTGTTCCATCGCTCATTTTGGCTTTGTATAAATTGCCATCAATATGGGGAGGCCATCAACTGGGGTATCGATTTGAGTCGAATTCGGGTGTAGTCATGAGAGCGAATATCACACATTTAAGAGTGCCTTCGCCATTGGGTTTCCGATGGTTTATTCCTGGTTTGAGTATAGGCAAAACCTTCTAATCATTCGCGATTTAAACTGTCCATTAGAATAGTTACTGGTCCGTGGTTTACCAAAGCGACGTCCATCATGGCCCCGAACTCTCCTGTTTCAACTTTATCGTCTCCAATGGTATCTTTGAATGTGGAAATGAAATAATCGTAAAGCGGAATCGATTTTTCGGGATGGGCAGCGCGAAGAAATGATGGTCGATTCCCTTTTTTGTACGAAGCATGCAGGGTAAATTGACTCACAATCAGCACTTTTCCATCTATGGATTTTAAGTCGAGATTCATCTTGCCTTCCAGGTCACTAAATATCCGCAATTGGCTAATTTTGTTAACAAGCCAATCGGCATCATCTCGGCTGTCGGCTTCTTCAATTCCAACCAATAACATCAAGCCCTGGCCAATGCTACCAACCACTTTTTTATCTATGGTTACCGACGCTGATAAAACGCGTTGAACTACTACACGCATAAAATACAATTGTAGGTGAAGAAGTGATTCTATAAAACGACGTAAAAACCCTACTTTTGCTGCCAAAGTTATCTTTTTCATGAACACCACCGCAGCGCAAAATCTTGCAACCCTCGAACAAGCCCAAGAAATGGGCCTTAGACCAGAAGAATTTGATCAAATCGCTTCAATCTTAGGTCGTACACCGAACTTCACCGAAATGTGTGTCTACTCGGTAATGTGGAGCGAACACTGTTCTTACAAAAATTCGATCAAGTGGCTGAAAACGTTGCCTAAAGACGGTCCTCATATGCTTGTAAAAGCTGGTGAAGAGAATGCCGGAATTGTCGATATCGGAGGAGGACTGGGGTGCGCTTTTAAAATAGAAAGCCACAACCACCCATCAGCCATTGAGCCTTATCAAGGCGCTGCTACAGGCGTGGGAGGTATCAATCGCGATATCTTTACGATGGGCGCTCGTCCAATAGCGCAGCTCAACAGTCTGCGATTTGGGAAGTTGGAAAATCCACGCACGCAATGGCTGCTGAATGGCGTAGTGAAAGGAATTGGCGACTACGGCAATGCTTTCGGAATTCCCGTGGTAGGCGGTGAGGTGTTCTTCGATGAGTCGTACCAGGTAAACCCGCTTGTGAATGCGATGTCTGCTGGTATCTTGAACGTCGACGAAATAATTTCAGCGAAAGCAAAAGGCCCTGGTAACCCTGTTTATATTGTAGGTTCTTCAACAGGTAAAGATGGAATACAAGGTGCGTCATTTGCATCAAAAGACATCACCGATGATTCTGCAAACGATCTTCCTTCTGTACAAGTGGGTGATCCTTTCCAGGAAAAACTGTTGCTTGAAGCAAGCTTGGAATTGGCCAAAACAAATGCCATTGTAGGTATGCAAGATATGGGTGCCGCGGGTATCACTTGCTCAACCTCTGAAATGAGCGCTGGTGGCGGCGTTGGTATGGATATCAATTTGGATCTTGTGCCACTCAGACAAGCTGATATGCGTCCTTTCGAAATTCTGTTGTCGGAGTCGCAAGAACGGATGCTTGTTGTAGTGAAAAAGGGAGAAGAAGAAGTCGTTGAAAGAATCTTTGATAAGTGGGATTTGAATGCGGCGAAAATTGGTGTGGTGACCGAAGGTGGCACTCTCCGCTATTTCATGAATGGTGAATGTGTGAGTGAAATTCCAGCCGAAAGTCTAGTACTTGGAGGTGGCGCACCGGTATACGAAAGAGAATACGCTGAACCGCAGTATTTCCGCGACCTTCAAAATTTTAAAATTAGCGATGTCCCTGAACCTAAAGACTTGGTTGTTGTCGCTCGCCAACTGATTTCTACCCCAAACATTGCATCAAAAAGATGGGTGTGGGAACAATACGATAGCATGGTAGGAACCGCAAACATGAACACGAATCGTCCGTCGGATGCCGCTGTGGTCAATATAAAAGGAACCAATAAAGCCATCGCACTAACTGTTGATTGCAATGCGCGTTATGTAAACAATGATCCTGAAAAAGGAACTGCAATAGCTGTTGCTGAAGCGGCGCGTAACATCGTTTGTTCAGGTGGTGAGCCAAGTGCTATTACCAATTGTTTGAATTTTGGTAATCCATACAATCCAGAAGTGTACTGGCAGTTTGTTGGAGCTATTAAGGGAATGTCGGCAGCATGCCTGAAGTTTAACACGCCCGTTACTGGCGGTAATGTGAGCTTCTACAATCAAACCACGAAAGAAGATGGATCGTCGTCTCCTGTCTTCCCTACGCCTACAATTGGTATGCTTGGGGTGCTTAAAGACAAATCGACCCATACGACGTTGGATTTCAAATACAAAGGAGATCTCATTTTCCTACTCGGTGAGTCGAAAGATGATATCAATTCGTCTGAATACCTGGCGTCAATACACGGAATTCGTTTGTCACCAGCTCCGCATTTCGATATTGAAGAGGAATTCCGTTTGCAACAATGTATCAAAGACCTCATTCAAAATAACTATTTGAATGCAGCGCACGATATCAGTGATGGCGGATTGTACACATGCCTAGTTGAAATGGGATTGGTGTCTGGATTGGGCTTCGATATCGTTTCTGATTCTGAAGTGCGCAAAGATGCTTTCCTATTTGGTGAGTCTCAAAGCCGCGTTATTGTTACCGTTACCGAAGATTATGAAGAGGAGTTTCTCGACATGGTTGGTGAGCACAATGTGCCTGTAACATTGCTCGGACACGTGACCAAAGGTAAGTTGGTGGTTGATGGTGAACACTTTGGTTTCATAGAAGATATTCGCCCTTTATATGAAAATGCCATTGGCAACGTTATGTCAAAGTAATCGTCGTCTCTCGATTTCATTTTATACCGAAACAATAGGGCTTTGATCAAATTCATTTTTAGTAAAGCATTTGTAAAAAATCTTCTCATGGCAGCGGTTTTCATTGCTGTCGTCTCTGGGGTTTTTTACATCTATTTGCGCATGTATACCGATCATGGTGATGCGCTTGAAGTTCCTGATATTCGCGGCAACGCCGCGGATGCTGCTACCACTCAACTCGAAGATATGGGGTTAAGGGCGGTCGTCATTGATTCTGTGTATTCCGAAAACTCTAAAGGTGGATTTGTCTTCGAACAAAGTCCTATTCCGGGCTCAAAAGTGAAGGAAGATCGATTGATCTATCTCACCGTTTACCGTAAAACGCCTCCTGCTGAAATAGTTGGGGTAAAAGAAGGTATGAACGAGCGTGTGGCTCAAATCATTCTCCAAAACAAGGGCATTAAGTTCGATGTCCAATACGAAGAAAACCACCTACTCGACAGAATGGTGATTCGTGTGTTGCATCGGGGAACCAAACTAAAACCAAGTTCTCAAGTTAAAAAAGGCGATCGCGTTACTTTGGTGGTAGGGCAAAGTAGTGATGGACGTGTATCTATTCCTTCTCTGAAAGGTTTGACGTTAGAAGAAGCTGAGAATATTTTGAATGGTTCGCGACTTACGTTGGGCTCTACTTTGTTTGATTTTGATGTCGTCACGGCCAATGATTCAGCCACGGCAAGGGTGTATGCTCAAACGCCTTCACCCAACGCCGAACCGTCGTATCAGGTCGGAAGCTTGGTAGATATCTATTTGGGCTTCAGGGCCGAACCTGTTGACAGCTTATTCAACGGAGATTAATTTGTACGCTATGAAGTATTTGCTATCCATATTGCTTTTATCACTTGGCCTTTCAGGACTCGCGCAAGAGGTTGAGTCGTATTTGTTGTTCGATGCTGAAAAGGCTGATCGTTATATAATGGAAAAGGAGTTTCCTCAGCGAGATGGACGTGGAACGGGAAGCCTGTCATTGCCTTTTTTCGATGACTTTTCTACCTACTCTCTCCCTACAAGCGATCCGGAAATCCCGGTTGAATTGCAACGCTGGGATGACGACAATGCAGCTATCAATTGCAATTTCCCTATCAAACCTCCTACCGTAGGCGTTGCCACGCTCGATGGATTGGATCGCACTGGTTATCCATACGATTTTTCGTCTCCCGATACCTACGGTCCGGCTGATACGCTTACTTCCTTGCCTATCAATTTGGCTGGTGCGCAACTGGCAGACAATATTTACCTGACTTTTTTCTACCAAGGTGGTGGAAGGGGGAACGCCCCAGACCCTCAAGATTCGCTTATTCTGGAGTTCTTCGCACCTGCAGGCGGCGATAATCCGTGGATAGAGGTTTGGAGCATTCCGGGTAGTGAGATGGTAACTTTTGAGAATGTCTTCATTCCGGTAGATAACCAGATTTTCTTTCAAGATGGCTTCAGATTCCGCTTTCGTAACTACGCTACGCTGACCGGTAATCTCGACCACTGGCACATCGATTATGTCTTCATGGATGATAACATCAACCCAGAAGATTTTAACTATTTCGAAGTGGCTTTTGTCGATTGTGAGTATACCTTGCTTCGGAATTTTAGCGCAATGCCATGGACGCATTTTAAGGCGAATCCAAACTTGCTAATGGCCGACACAGTGAAGACGTTGCAACAAAACTTAAGCGCGAGCCAAGCCGATAACGTAACATCTGGCTTTAAAGTCGAATACGAGAGTACGATTTGGAACAACCAAAACGATTTCTCACAGGTCGTGGTATTGCCCGAGGAAACCTTTGTAACGCAGTACGCTGTGAACGATGCTCCCAATGATTTTGTCTACGATACGACGGTGAATGACACATGTGCCATCTTCAATGTGAGCTTTTATGAAGACAACATCGGAATTCTTTTCCAAGAGAAAGTAGGTGTGCCAAACAATGATAGCATCACTTTCCAACAGGTGTTTACGAATTATTATGCTTACGACGATGGTACAGCTGAGCGTGCATATGCTCTGAACACTGCGGGTTCTCGCATGGCGGTTCAGTTCCCTATAGAAATAGAAGATTCGTTGCTCGGACTGTTCATCCATTTCACTCCTTTCCAAGACGATAACTCGGGTGAGTCGTTCATCCTGAGAGCATGGTCGAGCTCTGGCGGCGTGCCAGGGTCGGAGTTGGCTGAGAACTTTGGCTTCAGTTCCCCTAACTATTACGATAACGGATACAATGTCTTCGCCTATTATCCCTACGATGCTCCAATTCATGTGAACCCAGGAAACATTTTTGTAGGGTTTGTCCAAGACAGCGATGCACAACTGAATGTGGGACTCGACAAAAACACAAACGCAAATGCTACCCGACTATACTATCAACTTGGAACGGGGGCTACATGGACGCAATCTTCCATCCAAGGATCGCTCATGATTCGACCGGTTTTTAAATCGGGTAAAACATCGGTTTGGAATGGAATTGAAGAGGATGATGCTCCTGCTTTCACTGTTTATCCGAATCCATCGAATGGATTGTTTACCTTTCAATTCGATGGGTCAGCTAAAGCCGAGCGTATTGAGGTTTTCAATAGCAATGGCGCACTGATTTTTACTGAGAAAACAGCGATCATGCCGTATGTGCTTGATTTGGGATCTGAATCGAATGGACTGTATTTCATCATTATCAGAGATGCTGCAGGTAACGTAATAGGGCGCGAGCGTCTTATGAAATCTAATTAGTATTGACTGAAAATTTTGAAGATGAGTTCGAGGAAAGCGATGACTTATTCGAACATTATAAAATAGAGGTTGGCCTTGGTCAAGGTGCTGAACGCATCGATAAATTCCTCATTGATCGTCTAGCGAATACGTCTCGAAATCGACTGCAAGCAGCGGCGAAATCTGGTTTTATTAAGGCGAATGGCGTTGTTGTAAAACAAAATTATCGGGTCAAACCTGGCGATGTGATAACCATGGAGTTGCCCCATCCCGTCAGAGAGATGGAGCTTCTGCCTGAAGACATTCCATTGAACATCGTTTATGAAGATGATGAGGTGGTAATCATCAACAAGCAATCTGGATTGGTCGTACATCCTGGAAGCGGAAACTACACGGGAACGCTAGTGAATGGCTTGCTTTTTCACTTCGAAAACCTGCCGAATGTTGCCAACTCTGAACACATGCGTCCCGGTTTGGTGCATCGTATCGATAAGAAAACTACCGGATTGATGGTAATCGCGAAAACCGATAATGGCTTATCAAATCTGAGCAATCAGTTTTTCGAGCATACTGTAGAACGCCGCTACATGGCATTGGTTTGGGGTGATATTGAGGCAGATGGAACCGTTGTCGGAAGCATCGGTCGATCTGCGAAGCACCGCAAATTGATGGATGTCTACACGACAGGAACCTACGGAAAACATGCGGTAACTCACTACAAGGTCATCGAACGTTTTGGTTATGTCACGTTAATCGAATGTAAGCTGGAAACTGGCCGCACGCATCAGATCCGTGTGCACATGAAACACATCGGTCACACGCTGTTTTGCGATGAAGATTACGGTGGCGACAAGATCATGAAGGGGCCATCATTTTCGAAGTATCAGCAGTTTGTGAAGAACTGTTTCGACATGTTACAACGTCAAGCACTGCACGCGCGATCGCTGGGTTTCAAACATCCCAAAACAGGGGAGTGGATGCATTTTGAATCCGAACTTCCGGATGACATGAAGAATGTCCTCGAAAAGTGGAGGGGCTTCGCTGCTACAGCAAAACAATAGTTACTCCGTCTCCAATTTTGAAGCGATTTCCTCAGCTTCTTCCCATGAGCTAACAACGTCGGCAAGTTTTGTTTTCAATGCGTTGTATTCGCCTAACACCTTTTCCGACAATGCGGGGTCTGTGAAATCGATTTCAAGCATCTGCTGATCTAGTTTCGCAATCTCTGCTTCTATTTCTTCTATCCGAGTTTCAAGTTTTGTTACCCGATTTCGGGCGATACGACGTTCCCGCTCTTGTTCTTTTTTCTCAGCATGCGACAACACCGCTTTTTTCGGCTCTTCAATGACTGTTTCTGATCTCTTTTGGTGCTGTTTATCGGCTTCGTAAGCGGCGATAGATTGAGCTTTGCGCTGATTCAAAAAGTGTCGGATATCGCCAATGTATTGCTTCAAACCGGTTGGTGTTACTTCATAAACCATCTCGGTGAGCTCTGCAAGGAAGTCTCTGTCGTGCGAAACTATCAACATGGTGCCGTCATAAGCTTGCAGCGCGCTCTTTAAAACGTCTTTCGATCGCATATCGAGGTGGTTGGTAGGCTCATCCAGAATAAGGAAGTTATAGGGCTGCAGGAGCAATTTGCACAATGCGAGTCGGGCTTTCTCTCCTCCAGATAGCACTTTCACTTTTTTATCGACGTCTTCACCTGAAAAGAGGAAGGCGCCTAGTAGGGCACGCAGATTTTTCCGGATGTCTCCCTGCGCTTCGTCGTCAAGGGTTTCGAAGACACTTTTTTCTGGGTTTAACTCGTCGGCTTGGTTTTGGGCGTAGTAACCAATTTCAACATTGTGTCCGATTTGAAACATCCCTTCAAAGGTTTCTTTGCCAATAAGAATTCTAGAAAAGGTACTTTTTCCAGCACCATTTTTTCCTACAAGGGCTACTTTTTCTTGTCGGCCGACGATGATGTCGATGTTTTCGAAGACATCCAAGTCACCAAAGCTCTTTTTCAATTGTTCAGCGGTGAAGACAACTTTTCCGGAGCGTGGGGCAGGAGGAAAGCGAAAATTCAAACTGGCATTTTCGAATTCGTCGGGCTCAAGTCGTTCGAGTTTATCGAGCTTTTTGATTAGCGACTGTGCAAAGGCTGCTTTGTTCTTCTTCGCTCTAAATTTGTCGATGAGCTTTTGTGTGTCTTCGATGTATTTCTGCTGGTTTTTAAAGGCTTGCTCTTGGCGTTCTATTTCTTCGGCCCGCCATGCGATGTACTTCGAATAGTTGCCTTTGAAGTCGTACACTCTACTGGATGTAATTTCCACTGTTCGCTTTGTCAAGGCATCCAAAAATGCTTTGTCGTGAGATATCAATATAATAGCGCCGGCGTATGTTTTTAAGAACTCTTCTAACCACTCAATGGATTCAATGTCGAGGTGGTTGGTTGGCTCATCCAGCAGCAGTAGATCGGGGTTACGAAGCAGTAATTTTGCGAGTTCAACGCGCATCTTCCATCCGCCGCTAAATTCCCGGAGTTTACGATCCATATCGGTGGCTAGAAAGCCTAGTCCTTGCAGAATCCGCTGGGTGCGTTCCTGCATATTCGCACCTCCTAGTAAATTCAACCTATCGTTGGCTTCGCTCAAACGATCTATGGTGCGCTGAAAATCTTCACTTTCGTAGTCGGTGCGCTCAGTGATCTCTTTGGTATAAGCTTCTATGAGTCTTTCAAGGCGTTGTATCTCTTCGAAAGCAGCAGAAGCTTCTTCCATTACTGTGCGATCATCGTTGTGATGCATTTCTTGCTCTAGAAAACCAATGGTGGTGTCGCGTGGCAACGATATGTTGCCTTCCGAAGCTGCTACTTTCCCGG
The DNA here is from genome assembly GCA_016124575.1 of Cryomorphaceae bacterium. GTDB lineage: Bacteria > Bacteroidota > Bacteroidia > Flavobacteriales_D > Sanyastnellaceae > RI-182. Next base: position 98,734 of record WGNM01000016.1, on the reverse strand, counting down.
CAATGCAGCGCAGCAGTGTAGATTTACCAGCACCATTTTTACCTGTCAACCCGAGGCACTCTCTTTCGCCAACGAAAAGATTTACACCATTGAAAAGTGTGCGTTGTCCGAAATGAAGGGTGAGGTTGTTGATTGATAACATGGTGTGATGCGCGAATTTAAGATTGCAAAAGTAGTAAAGAAGAAGCCCGCACTCCTATTGAAGTGCGGGCTTTTAATATTTATCGGCGAATCGCCAGGAATTATTTTAATAGTGCCACAAATCGTGCTCCATTTCGAACAATTCTGTTTTGATTCTTTCAGACTCAAGCAGTGCATCAATGTTACGTGCATAACTAGAGATTGAACGGTCGAACACATTCGATTCTTTAACGACATAGCTTGTAAACATGCGCTTTTGGAAGATGTCTTCAAAAGTACGACGCTGTGAATCGTTCAAAAGGTTGAATACCTCATGGTTAGCGAATACATAACGGCACTCTGGGAAGTACAACCAAAACAATGGTTTGTAACCACGCTTGTTACCTTGATCATCGAAATCTTCTTTCATCGGACAAATACCGATGATTCGAACATAACGCTCAGATCGTTGCTTGTCGAAAATCCAATCTTCTTTGATTTCATACTGCGTAATGTCGGCAGATTTAATCTCAGCAGTTACCTGAACAGGAACACGCTCACCGGTGTCTGGATCTTCTGTGTATTGAGTAATCACTGGGCGGATAAGCGAGTCAAGCTGAGACGCTTCCATAGGCCAGTGAAACTCATCGTCATCGGATGTTGGACCAAGGCTGTATGCTGTCAAAGAGCCTTCAGTAATTAGGGCGTACTTGATGACATCAAACAAACTCTTGCGGTCTTCGATTTCCTCAATCGGGTAGTACAGCGATTGGTTCATCTTCTCGCGCATGTCGATGCGTTGCCAAACACGGTTCGCATACATCACATCCGCTTCACGCAGGTATGGGTAAGGAATTACACGCTTGGTAGCATTGTGTTCTTTGACGTATGCTCCGTCAAGAACGTTCTGCACTTGTGCATCGACCTTAACGACGATGAACAGTAGAGCAGCAAGGATGGGCAATAGCTTATTCATATCTTGCTGAATTGAGTATTAAACAACTTTAAGCGTGATGTTACTAACTTGACGGGTTGTTCCATCAGGCATTTTAACCACGATTTTCTCAATGTATACTTTCTGACCTTTTCCAACTTTCGCCATGTTTGGCTTCATGTCGTCGGTCACACGGTTTGAATTTGAAGTTTTCTCAATTACTTGACCGTCGCGAATGAAGACCATGTTGAATGATTCTACCTTCACGCTCACTTCAAAGTCAAAGTTTTCCATTTCTGCGCGGACACCACTAGCGATTTGAAAATCTGCTTGAGGTACTGTGCTATCAGATGGCTTCTTACCAGCAAAAACTGGAACTGGATCAGGAATACGCTTTACACGGAAGGTTTTATCTCCCATCTTCTTCGTAGACCCATCAGCCATTGTTGCCATTACAGAGATAACAGCTTCGTTTCCAGTACCTGGCTTAACAATCCATTCATTGCCTTCCTTCGACAACGTATGACCTCCCGAGATTGAAGGTTTCAACTTGTCAGCAGGGACACCAGGAACAGAAATTTCAACTGGGTTAGGCAAACCGCGGTAGAACACATTCATTTTAGAAGGTGATACTACCAAGGCTGGTTCAGCTACGGTAAACATAGGAGTAGTAAAATACTTCTGCTCCATTTGACCATCTGGACCTTCGTACTCGATGATTCCATTCCAGGCGAAATCACCAAGTCCTGTTGAACCGGTTGGGATGCGCAGTTTACCAAAGCCTTTTTCGTTCAATTTCAGTTGAACAGAACTTTCTGCTTTTTCATAACGTGAAGAATCACCCGGTTTGATCGAACTCGCATTGCGGTAGATCTTCGGTTGATTGTTTTTGTCGTAAGCCCCAAGGAACACCTCTGCGCGGAAAGTATCTCCACGAAGAATGTAACTTGATTCAGGAATCACCATAGCTTCCAGGTTGGTGAATTTATACGACTTGGCTTCGAAGTTACTCATGATGTCTGTCATCAATTCGCCTTCTACACGCTTCACGTTAGCTTCAATAGTTGACATTTCGGTTACCATCGCTGCCAAAGGAACGTGAAAGAACTTTTGAGTATGCCACAATTGTTCTTTACCGTCAGCATCTTCCGAGCTTGGAAAAGAAAAGGTTGAAGCAATAGATTCTTTCAAACGCTCGTTGTACGCGAGTCCCTGACAGAAATTACTGTAATCAGTCATTTTTTCCATCAGTTCAGTAACCGTCCACTCTCCCGATTTTGGTTGTCCAGGTTCACCGCCGTATACCAAAGCAGTGTTTTCCTGGTTTTCGTCTTTCTTAGTGATGATAGCATTACCATCACGTTTGAAATCCATAGGAAGAGCGTTACCATTCTCATCTAAGAAAGTCGTGTAATCTCCACTTTTTTCAGAAGCCGACATAACGCGGGCTTTGAATTCGTTGAGGTACTTCTTCATCTCAGCAGCTTTCGCTTTGAGTTGAGTAGACTTCTGATAGAATTCTTCGTATTTCTCAGGCTTTGAACTGTACAACGCCGCCATTTCGGTGTGTTGTTCATTCGCCTTCTTTTCGAACGTCGTTGCGTTCGCCATTATTGAGTTGTCGATAGAGACAAAAGCGTCGAGGACTTCCTTAGCAACGTTCATCGCCAAAAGGGCGGTGAGTACCAAGTACATCATCCCAATCATCTTTTGCCTCGGGGTTTCTTTACCACCTGCCATTACATTGTAGATTTAGGGTTAAACAATGTATGATCTTAAGAACGACCGCCGCCCATAGCATTCAACATGTTGCTGTAAACAGTGTTGAGTGACTGAAGGTTCTTAGCAAGTTCAGCGATATTCTCTTTGTACAAGCGAGTATCTTCAATTGAGTCATTGAGGTTTTCAACCAACGACGACATACCACCGTAAAGATCGCGAGTCTTCGCAAGCTCTTGAAGTTGCAGTTCGTACATGTTGTTCAAAGATGACAAATTCTCTGTCATTTTCTGCAAGTGTTCACCAGCAGTAGCACCGTGACTTTGTCCTTCTTTCAAACCTGTTAGGCTTGCAGAAGCTTCTGCATATGTGTTAGCCAATTCGCCAACTTTTTCACTCGCACCGTGCAAAGCAGAAGAGTATTCTTTCGTTGCTACAGTGGCGTCAGTGATGTCTGTCAATTGCGTTGCTTGTGAGCTCAAAGTGCGCATGCCATCTCCAAGACTTTGAAGAAGTTCAGGCTCAATTTTCGCTTCCATAAGCATGTTGTCTAGCGCCTCTGTGATAGATCCAGATGCTTTCTTAGGTGCTACACGGTTGTGGTGGTCATGATCTTCACCTGAAGCCAACAACTCTGGATAAACCAAAGTCCAATCTGGATCTTCGTGTGGTGGTTCAAATGATGAAAAGATAAAGATGAGTGCTTCTGTAAGAAGACCCACTACGAGTAGTGCCGATGCAAAGGGCCAGTGTTGAATTTTGAAAAGTGCGCCGATAATTACGACAGCAGCTCCCAAACCATACACTTTGGCCATAAACAGTTTCCACTTTTTACTTCCAGGTTTCATTTTCTCTTGCTTTAGGGGTTTAAACGATGATAACTAGGTATACTAACAGGTTTCAATTTTTAGTTAAAATCTTCTGGGGAAACGTTTTTACCGCGACCCAAATAAGACATAACACTTCTAAAGCCGATGTACGACTTTGCTGTATCTTGATACTCGTATGAACGAGTTCCAGTTTGAATGAAGTAGCCAATATCTTTCCAAGATCCTCCGCGAATTACTTTGCGCTTCAAACTTGGAGCATCATCCGCTTTAGCGTGATATTGGTATTCTGAACTCATGTCGTGTGTGAAGTCATAAACCGACTCATCATAGGCCGTGTTTGTCCACTCCGCTACGTTACCAGCCATTTGAAACAACCCGTAATCGTTCGCGCTGTATGACTCAATCGGAACGGTATGACAACCGGCATCTTCAACATAGTCACCACGCATTGGCTTAAAGTTAGCCAACGGACAACCTTGAATATTCCGTGTGTAAGGACCTCCCCATGGGTATGGAGCAAGCTCTAAACCACCACGAGCTGCGTATTCCCACTCAGCTTCAGACGGCATGCGGAAACGCTGAACAAAGCTTTCGCCATTCTTGTGCTTCCAATCGTTCAGAATTTGAGTTCTCCACGCATTAAACGCTTTGGTTTGTCCCCATGATACTCCAACAACAGGATAGTCGTCGTAAGCAGGGTGCCAAAAATACGTTTCAGTAAGTGGCTCATTGAATCCGTATGTGAAGTCATGCACCCAAACCAAAGTGTCTGGATAGATGTTGATGTTCTCTTCAATGATGAACTGAGAACGATCACTATGACCTTTTACAGAATGAAGTTGGTTCAACGAGTTCATTTCTCCCAACTCTTCATCTTTACCATCTTTACGAGCAGCACTCTCGAAATCAATCCACCAGTAACGGTATTTCAATTTTCTAGAATCCAACTGATGACGGTTGTAAAAACGATCATTCCCCTGAAGGAAAAATTCATCGTACAATAGATCAAAGATGTCTTCATCTTCCCAGTCAATCTCCTGTTCCCAGTTTAGAACATACCCCTTGTCTATAAAGCGGTCAAGTTCTTTGCCTGTTTCAGGGCTTTCTGCGAAGAAATAATCTTCGTTGTCGTTCTGAGCCAATGCATCCAGCATCAATGAATCGCGGACGTAATAAACGAACTGACGGTATTCATTGTTAGAGATCTCGTGAATGTCAATGTAGAATGCCGGAATGGTTACCGTTTTCGACTTTGAGTTCAAGGCGTAAGGAACGTCTTGATCACTAGGACCCATGGTGAATGACCCGTAATGAATGTAGTTCATCCCATAAGGATTAACCTGTATCCATTCTTCCCTCGGGTAAACTCCGACTAACTCTCCTCGTGGTCCCGAATAGCATCCGGCAAGACCAACTAAGAGCAAAAGTGAATAAAGCGACTTTTTCATGATTTCCTTGGTTTTACAACAGGTTTCTCAAGTCTGTTGCAGTGTAGCAGGTTTACAAGCGTATGTTTACGTATGTATAACTTCCTTTGTTTCAAAATATTTTACCAAATACGCGGATTGGCGTGTTTTTGTGTCGACGGGATGTTGACAATCTTGAAACAGTATCCCACGAATATCTCATGAGACCCAGAACTATAGTTCTTGATTTCTGAGGTAGTAGCATCATAACTATACCCAATTCTAAAACACTGATTCTTCTGTGTAGACTTGTCTCCAGAAGATGTGCAGTATTCTAATCCAACCATCGGTGCCACAGCATCACCCGGACGGTATGAAAGACCTCCATAAAGCATTCCACGCCACAAGATGTTCGCGTTAACGTCGATTGCAGACTTGTTGAAGTCAGATTTCGCCAACAAATTGGTGCGTAATACGAAATCGCTATTGATGTCGAAGTTGTATCCTCCCATCAAATAGTAGTGACGCGCTACCTTGATAGATAACTGGTCGAGATCCGATTGTGTCAAGTGTGTAGAAGAAATACCGAAATAGTATTTCTCTGGCTGGTAATAATAAACTCCTAGGTTCATGTCGAAACTGCCGTCAGAACGCTTGTCTGAATTAATCGCAGCATCAGAAGGTATCGAAGCAACCCCATCTGGCGGTAGCCATGAGTTACCCAATTGCTTACCGTAGTAGCCAAGACCTAAACCTAAGCTCAACGTCCCACCACCTGCATTGATGTGGTAGCCTCCCATGATTCTGAAAATATTATTCGTCTCTTGTCCGAGTTGGTCGTTGTAGAATGTTAAACCTACACCTCCAAAATTGGCAATGCGACCACTGTAATTCACCATAGCGGTGTTTGGCTGGTTGTCAAAACCATTCCATTGATTGCGATAAAATACAGATAAACAGTGTGCGTCTGTTAAGCCAACTGCAGCCGGGTTAAACGACTGTTTGTCTTGAAACCACTGCGTAAATTGTGGGTCTTGTTGTGCTTTTAGGCTTGTGAAAGCCAGTGAAACAACGACAAATAATAGGATGCGTCTCATTCCAATTTCCAGGTTAAAGTATCTACTTCTCAGCTTATTTTCCCCAAAGAGAAAGGGCTAATATAGCTAAATTTTGGTTGCTACAAATTTGATCAACTTTTGATTGTTGATTCTTTCGAAGTCAAATTTATTTTTTTTGTTCTTCGAATCGTCTTTTTTAACAATTAACCCAGCTTCTGGAAGGTCTTCCACCAGCGGTCGGGCATTTCTTCATTGGTTGCAGATTGATAGTCTTCATACGTGCAAGGCACCAAATGATGTCGTTGGTATTTTGTTGAAGATCCGCTTACATATGGCACATCCATCCACCATCTATCGGTAAGTGGACTTTTATAGAACACCAATTCGTGGTCGCTCATTGGCACGATATAGCGGACGTATGTTTCTTTATTGGCGATTGGGTAATCTCCTTTGCGCAGTGTTACGCCTTCAATAAAGTGCCACAACATTTGGGCTACAAGGTGCGCTGAAAACCCTCGGGGATCCAAGAATGGATTGTATTCATAAATACCGAAAGAGGTCAGCTTATCGCTCATGCCGGCATATCGGCACAATTGACACATGTCTTCTGCATAAAAACCATTTGGCCCAGCACCGCCGCAGCCCGGACTGTCAGATCCGCGCACCGCAGACATGTCGATGCTTACTATATCTGCATTGCGCAACACGGGTTCAGCATCAGTGATTTTTCCGTTCACTTCACCCAGTCGATGCAAGTCGAAAAACATTTTGTCCATCAACTCTACCACATCTTTATCGGTCAAATATCGCTGATGACCAATATTGCTGTAGTTGAACAGATAGTTTGGCTGATGCATGACGATCTGATTCAAGAAATTGTCGGCCATCATGTGATTTGGATCTCCTCCAAAATCAAGACGTGAATCAACAGTAACAAGGTTTACAGTTTGTTCCAATGATTCATACGCTGCATAATTTCCGTACGTCAGATCTTGTCCACCCCCAATAATAACGGGTATCACATTCCCAGCAATGAGCTCTCTGCAGGTGGTGCGCAAGGCCGCATACGTATCCGAAATGCGATCTCCGGCTTTTATATTGCCGAGATCGATGATTTCCAGCGGGGTGTCAATATCGGTTAACTCATACAGATACTTGCGAACGGCATCGGCTCCGTTTTCACATCCTTCGTTGTTCGGTGTGCCACGTTCTTCTTTCACACCAATAATTGCTATGCGCGTTCCAATAGGAGAGGGCATGCTGTTTCGGCTGTGGATGCGAATGCTGTCGCCTAGCTTTCTGACACCGTTTTCCGAGGGGGTAAAATCGATGTCGGTAGGTTCAAAAAAATCAAGAATTCCTTCCATCATTTACGTTTGCGAGCGGTTGTTTTTTTCGGTGCTGCTTCAATAAGTGCTTTCACTTCTTCCCATGTAAGCTCTGTTGCTACTTTGTCTTTCGGGATTTTAACATTCTGCTTGCCAGCTTTTATGTAGGGTCCGAAACGTCCTTCAAGTATGCGGACATCAGCATCTTCAGTGAAGGTTTTGAGCAAACTTTTCGCGTCAGCTTCAATTTTATTCTTCACCAGTTCTATGGCGCGTTGAAGGGTGATGGTATACGGAGAGTCGCCATCGGCTTCTTTGATGCTCACAAACATGCTTCCGTATTTCACATAAGGTCCAAATCGTCCGATAGCAGCACTTACTACTTTGTCCTCAAACTCACCCAGTTTGCGAGGCAATTGAAATAGGGTAAGCGCTTGTTCAAGGGTGATGCTGGTGATGCTTTGATCGGGCAATAGGGAGGCAAAGCGTTTCTCTTCGTCATCGCTGGCGCCAATTTGTACCATCGGTCCGAATCGTCCGATGCGCGCTATGACGGGCTTCCCAGTTTCTGGGTCATTGCCCAATTCTCTTTCGCCGGTTGCTCTTTCTGACGTTTCAATTGTGCGCTCTACCGATTTGTGGAAGCCGCTGTAAAAACCTTTTATCATGGTCGTCCACTGCACCTCACCCTGCGCAATGCCGTCAAACTCTTCTTCCACTTTTGCGGTGAAGTTGTAATCGAGAATGTCGCCGAAGTTGAGTACGAGGAAGTCGTTCACCACAATGCCGATATCAGTCGGGAAGAGTTTACCCCTCTCTGTGCCTGCTGTCTCACTTTGTGTTTCAGCAACAACAGCGTTTTTTTCAAGTGTGAGCACGCGGAACTTTCTTTCTGATCCGTCGCGATCTTCTTTTACTACGTATCCGCGTTTTTGAACGGTCGAAATGGTGGGTGCATATGTAGAAGGTCGACCGATGCCCAACTCTTCCATTTTCCTTACCAAGCTGGCTTCGGTGTATCTCGGTGGATGCTGAGAAAAGCGCTCAGTAGCATTCAGTTTGTTGAGGTTCAAAACCTGTCCGACCGCCAATGGTGGCAACATGCCTTTGGTGCTTTCTTCGTCTTCATCATCTGTTCCTTCCAGGTATACTTTCAAGAAACCTTCAAATTTAATGACCTCACCTTTGGCTTGTAGCTGTTCTTTGCTGCCAGAAATGGCGATTGTTGCTGTCGTTTTTTCGAGCTGTGCATCGGCCATTTGCGATGCCAGAGTGCGTTTCCAGATAAGCTCGTACAAGCGTTGTTCGTTGCGTTCGCCTTCGATGCGGTGTGCCGACATATCGGTCGGACGAATGGCTTCGTGAGCTTCTTGCGCACCTTTCGACTTCGATGTGTATTTCCTCGTTTGAGCGAATTCAGCGCCGTAAGAACGGGTGATTTCTTCAGAGGCTGAAGCCAAAGCAAGGTCGCTGAGGTTCACGCTATCGGTACGCATGTAGGTTATTCGTCCACTTTCATAAAGCTTTTGAGCTACAACCATGGTTTGTGTAACTGAAAAACCAAGTTTGCGAGAAGCTTCTTGCTGAAGGGTAGAAGTGGTGAACGGCGCTGCCGGACTTTTCTTCGATGGTTTTGTTTCGAGGTTGGCGATGTTGAATGTGCTGCCAATGCAATCGTTCAAAAAAGCCATCGCTTCTTTTTCGGTGTTGAAGCGGTGAGGTAATTCTGCCTTTAATTCTGTACCGTCGAGATCGAAAATGGCGACCACGCGAAAGCTCGATTCAGCATTAAAAGCTGTTATCTCGCGTTCACGTTCAACCAAAATACGCACGGCAACACTTTGAACTCGTCCTGCACTCAATGCAGGCTTCACTTTTTTCCATAACACAGGAGAAAGCTCAAAACCTACCAAACGGTCGAGTACGCGACGCGCTTGCTGTGCATTCACCAAGTTGATGTCTACCTGTCGCGGGTTTTCAATCGCCTTTAAAATGGCGGTCTTGGTGATTTCAGAAAATACGATCCGCCTGGTGTTGGCAACATCCAAACCCAAAGCTTCCGCTAAGTGCCATGATATCGCTTCTCCCTCGCGGTCCTCATCCGTCGCTAACCAAACAATTTCTGCTTTCTTGGCGAGGCTTTTCAGTTCCGAAAGTAATTTCTTTTTATCGGCCGATACTTCATACACAGGTTTGAAGCCGTTTTCGATGTCGATAGCGAGATCACTTTTCGGTAAATCTCTCACGTGGCCATAACTCGATTTGACGGTGAAGTCTTTTCCAAGGTAGCCTTCTATGGTCTTCGCTTTCGCGGGGGACTCAACAATAACTAGGTTTTTTGACATGCTCAAAGACAGTGTTTCGGACAGGAAATGATGAAATTTCAGACCCTGCGGCGCAATAACTGTTGTGCAAATTAAGGACAATCCGATTGACACTCACAAGAAAACATATATATAAGTATGCGCAATCGCTTGTTAACTTTGTTAATGGTGGGTATCGTTTTGTAGCTGACACTTCGGTCTGAATGGGCATTTGAAGGAGTTGCTTAATAGAAGTTAAACCGTGGTTTTTTCAGTCTGTCAAAGTGTCATACTCGATGGATTGTCGTACCTTTGCAGACCTCAATTGAATTTGAATTATGCTACACGAAGGCGAAAAAGTTATTGATGAAAATCGACAGGGCGAAGCGGTAATGGCGCCTGTTCCATCAACAGGCAGTGGAAGAAAACTTCTCCTGGAAAGCTACGGCTGCCAGATGAATTTCTCTGACTCGGAGATTGTGGCTTCTATTTTAACAGAAGCTGGTTTTACAACCACACGCGACGCCGAAGAAGCTGATGTTGTTTTGCTCAATACCTGCGCCATTCGCGACAATGCTGAGCAACGTGTGCGTGCACGCTTGCAATATCTCCGCTCGCTGAAGTCGAAAAAACCAGACATGGTTGTAGGGGTATTGGGGTGCATGGCTGAACGCCTGAGAGATCAATTGCTCGAAGAAGAAAAGTTGGTGGATCTTGTGGTGGGGCCTGATGCATACCGCGATTTGCCGAATCTTATTGAAACGGTTGACAGCGGACAAAAAGCCGTGAACGTGTTGCTCTCTCGTGAGGAAACCTACGCCGAAATTAGTCCGGTTCGCCTCAACTCGAACGGCATAACGGCTTTCATCTCGATCATGAGGGGATGTGATAACATGTGCTCGTTTTGTGTGGTGCCCTTTACACGTGGACGTGAGAGAAGCCGTGATCCTGAATCGGTGGTGCGAGAAGCGCAGGAGTTGTTTGACTTGGGGTACCGGGAGGTGACACTGCTCGGACAAAACGTGGATTCATACAAGTGGAATTTGACGAGCAAAGGAGAGGTGAAGGAAGAAGGGAAAGAGGTTGTAAATTTCGCTCAGTTGCTCGAAAAGGTGGCCTTAGTGAATGCTGATTTGCGCGTGCGCTTTTCAACAAGTCACCCGAAAGATATGACCGATGAGGTGTTGCACACAATGGCGAAGTACGACAACATTTGCAAGTACATTCACTTGCCTGTTCAAAGCGGAAGCTCTGAAGTGCTGAAAAAGATGAACCGCGGATACACGCGGGAGTGGTACCTGGAAAGAATAGCGGCCATACGTCGCATCATGCCCGATTGTGCAATCTCTACCGATGTCATTGCTGGTTTCTGCGGCGAAACAGAAGAACAACACCAAGAAACCATCAGTTTGATGAAGGAAGTTGGGTACGATATGGCATTTATGTTCAAATATTCTGAACGTCCGCGCACCTTGGCAGAAAGAAAATATGAAGACGACATCACAGAAGAAGTGAAAGGTCGTCGTCTGCAAGAAATCATTGATGTGCAGATGCAAAGCGCTGCCATGCGCACCCAAGCATTTGTCGGAAAACGTCAGCGTGTATTGATAGAGGGTGTTTCAAAAAGATCTGATGAGCAATTGTTTGGTCGCAACTCACAGAACACGGTTGTCGTTTTCCCGAAAGGAAATTTAGTTCCCGGAACTTACGTTGATGTTGACACCCACAGTTGTACGTCTGTAACACTCATCGGAACAGCCGTTCAGTCATAAAGCATGGAAGTTCAAAGCATAAAGCAACGTTTTGGTATCATAGGCAATTCAACTTTGTTGAATCGTGCCATCGATGTCGCCATTCACGTGGCTCCTACCAACATCTCTGTCTTAATCAATGGGGAAAGCGGCGTTGGTAAAGAGGCGATGCCGAAAATCATTCACAGCTTGAGCGCTCGGAAACACGGGCCGTACATAGCTGTGAACTGCGGTGCCATCCCCGAAGGGACGATTGATTCTGAGTTGTTCGGACATGAAAAAGGGTCTTTTACAGGGGCCCACGATGCCCGAAAAGGGTATTTTGAGGTGGCCAATGGAGGGACGATTTTTTTGGATGAGGTTGCTGAACTGCCTTTGCAAACCCAAGTTCGCCTGCTGCGTGTCCTTGAAACAGGCGAGTTCATTCGCGTTGGATCGAGTAAGGTAATCAAAACAGACGTCCGCGTTGTTGCCGCTACCAACGTGAAATTCGGCGAAGCCATTCGCTCAGGAAAGTTCCGCGATGACTTGTACTATCGCTTGAACCAGGTCCCAATTTACATGCCGCCATTGCGTGAGCGCCGTGAAGACATTTACCTGTTATTCAGGAAGTTTACGACCGATTTTTCTGAACAATACCGCATGCCAGCCTTGGCCCTGAACAACGATGCCATCGCATTGCTCGAGAAGTATCCTTGGCCGGGTAACATTCGCCAACTGAAGAATATTACCGAGCAAATGTCGGTTATTGAACAACAACGCGACATCGACGCAGCTACCTTGTTGCGCTATTTGCCTGCTGATGATATGAGCCGACTGCCAGCGGTGGTAGAGGGGGGCGGACGTACCCAAAATTTTGACGAACGTGAGATTTTGTACAAGCTGCTGTTCGAAATGAAGAACGATTTGAACGATGTCAAAAAGTTGGTCTTACAAATAATTAGAAGCGAGGGCAATATCGATGTCTCAGGAACCAACGCCGATTTGATACGCAAGGTTTTTAGTGATAACACCGACATGATGGAAGATGACGGATCGATCTTGCAACTGCCAGCGCGTATGGAGCGTGTCCAAGTTGATGATGTGGAAGAAAGCTTCTCGCTTCAAGAAACAGAGAAAGAACTCATCCGCAAAGCACTGTCAAAGCATGCGAACAAACGAAAGTATGCAGCGAAAGAATTGGGAATATCAGAACGAACCTTGTACAGGAAAATTAAGGAATACAATTTAAAGTGAACAGCATGATGAGGTTAATGCGATACATCTCTTTTATTTTCCTTGTCGCCCTAGCGGGCGGATGTGGGGTGTATACTCCGTATGGGGCGCAGACTTCAGGAGCACGCACCTATTCTGTTGACTACTTCAAATCGCAGACACCTCAAGCCAGTCCGACGGTTGCCTTGAACTTCACTGAATCGCTGAAAGATTTAATACAGCGCCAATCGACCTTGAAACTGGTTGATGAAGACGGTGAGCTAAGGTACAGCGGCGCCATTGTTGATTATCGCGTGCAGCCCATCAGTGTGCAAGGCGATGAAACAGCTTCGCGCAACCGATTGACGGTGACCGTCCAAGTGCGATATACCAATACCATTGAAAAAGATTTATCGTTCGATCGGTCATTCAGTAAATTTGCCGACTACGACAGTTCATCGGATCTATTAACAGTAGAAGAAGATTTAATGAGTCAGATCAACGAGCAGTTGCTCCAAGAAATTTTCAACGCGAGCTTAGGAAACTGGTAGGCATGGTTAAAGAAGATTTCATCAAAGCTAGTTCATCCCCGCACAGCGGGCTCGTCGACATGCGCGATGATTTACTGAAGGTTACAGCCGAGTATCCGTGGTTCAGTATCGGACATATATTGTTGTGCAAGGCTGATCATAACCAATCGCACATTGATCTTGATAAACACCTCCAAAAAGCAGCCGTTTATGCCAGCAGCCGGTCGGCGTTGTACGCATTTTTAACCAAGGAGCGCTTGGAAGAACACGTGCGATCTTTCGAGAAGGAAATTGGTGAGGTACACGAAACCTACGAAGTAGAAACTGAAATAGAGCCAGAAGAATCGAAATTGGAAGAGGTTCCAGTTGTTGATCTGATTCCTGAAGAACAAGAAATTGTTGTCGATGCCCCTGAATTTATAGCTGAAGCAGATGTGATTGCCCCCGTTGATAAAACATCGGAAATTGAGCCTGTTGAGTTGTTGCCGATTAAAAAAGCCAGCGATTTTGATGATTTGCAACGTGAGATTTTGCTTGAGGCCATTTCGAGCACCATTGAGATAGAAGCCGGGGAGGTAGAAGAGATTGAGGAAGAAGAGGCACAAAGCACGAAGCGCACAGAACCAATAACGGCACCTCAAACATTATCTGCCTATGCGACATGGCTGAAAAGCAGAGCCGCGGGAAGTGCGTTTGAGAAAGAAATCGCGCCCGTTGAATTGCCTTCTGACCCCAAGAAGAAACAGCAAGCATTGATAGACAGGTTTATCAAGATTAGTCCGAAAATCACCCCAGGCAAAGCCGATCAGTTTCGATCTGACGACATCGCACGGTTGAGTTTGGTTGAAGACGAGACCTTTGTAACCGAGACCATGGCTAAGATTTACGCGGAACAGGGACAATTTGCAAAGGCCATAAAAGCGTATAATGTCCTAAGTTTGAAGTTTCCAGAAAAAAGCGTTTACTTTGCAAACCAAATTAAAAAGCTCCAGGAGCGAAGAAAATCAACGAAATAAGCGGAAAAGATGGGTTACTTTATCATTGTATTGATTCTTGTAGTGTGCTTTTTGCTCGCAGCAGTGATTCTAGTTCAGAATTCTAAAGGTGGAGGCTTGGCAACAGGTTTTCAAGGTGCGTCACAAATTGGTGGTGTTCAAAAGACCGCTGACTTTCTTGAGAAAGCAACTTGGTATTTGACAATCGCATTGTTCGTGTTGTGCATGTCTTCAGCTGCCTTCTATGGCAACAAGAAAGACGGAAGCAGCAATACGTTCCAAGAAGAGGTTACTGCTCCTATCGAAGGATTGGATGGTGGTGCTGAAGTGCCTGCCGAGTAATAAGATCAAAACGAATTTTGAATGTCAGTATGTCACCATACTGACATTTTTTTTGTCCGTAAAATGGCATTTTGTCCTTTCTCAAGGTGAAAATTGCCTTGGCATAGAAAATGACTAGAACGGTCAAACTCATAAAAGTTAAACCAAAAATAAGTGAATCATATGTCAGTAAATGTTAAGCCATTGGCTGACCGCGTGTTGGTAGAGCCAGCGCCGGCAGAAGAGAAAACAGCAAGTGGAATCATTATTCCTGATACAGCCAAAGAGAAGCCACAGCGCGGAAAAGTAATTGCTGTAGGTACAGGAAAGGTAGATGAGCCGATGACCGTAGCTGTAGGAGACACTGTATTGTACGGCAAGTATGCCGGAACAGAACTAAGCGTTGAGGGGAAAGATTACCTCATTATGCGCGAGTCAGACATTTTTGCAATCATTTGAATCACAAATTAATTCTTTAATACCATGGCAAAGGAAATAACCTTTAATACCGACGCCCGGAATAAATTAAAAGCCGGTGTAGATGCGCTCGCAAACGCAGTGAAAGTAACCCTTGGGCCTAAAGGTCGAAATGTGGTTATTGATAAGAAATTTGGTGCGCCAAGCGTAACCAAAGATGGTGTAAGTGTTGCGAAAGAGATCGAATTGAAAGATCCTATCGAAAACATGGGCGCCCAAATGTTAAAAGAGGTAGCTTCAAAAACCGCTGATTTGGCGGGTGATGGTACAACCACTGCCACCGTTCTTGCTCAAGCAATGATCAGTGCAGGCTTGAAGAACGTAGCATCAGGGGCGAACCCGATGGATTTGAAGCGCGGTATGGACAAAGCAGTGATTGCTGTTGTGAACGAGCTAAAGCGCATTTCTCGCGAAGTTGGTAACGACAACAGTAAGATTCGCCAAGTAGCTACCATTTCTGCCAATAACGACGAAACCATTGGTGCTTTGATTGCTGAAGCGATGGAAAAAGTGGGGAACGAAGGTGTAATCACCGTTGAAGAAGCGAAAGGAACCGAAACGGAAGTGAAAACCGTAGAAGGAATGCAGTTTGATCGCGGTTACCTATCTCCATATTTCGTGACAAACCCAGAGAAAATGGATGCCGAGTTAGACAATCCATTCATCTTGATATACGACAAGAAAGTATCAAGCATGAAAGATTTGTTGCCAGTGCTCGAGAAAACAGCTCAAACAGGCAAGCCGCTTTTGATCATAGCTGAAGATGTTGACGGTGAAGCACTGGCGACCTTGGTTGTGAACAAAATCCGCGGAGCGCTGAAAGTTGCTGCTGTTAAAGCCCCAGGTTTTGGTGATCGTCGCAAAGCCATGTTGCAAGACCTTGCCATTTTGACGGGTGGTACAGTGATTTCAGAAGAAACAGGTTTGAAACTGGAGAACGCTACCCTTAACGATCTTGGTCGTGCAGAGAAAATCACCATCGATAAAGACAACACCATTGTTGTGAATGGAGCTGGTGAGGCGGTTGATATTCAGGCCCGTATCGGACAAATCAAAGCGCAAATCGAGTCAACCACATCAGACTACGACCGTGAGAAGCTACAAGAGCGCTTGGCGAAGTTGGCCGGTGGTGTTGCAGTGTTGTATGTAGGTGCTGCCACTGAGGTTGAGATGAAAGAGAAGAAAGACCGTGTTGATGATGCGTTGCATGCCACACGTGCAGCAGTGCAAGAAGGAATTGTTCCTGGTGGTGGTGTAGCATACATCCGCGCAGCCACAGCACTTGATAATTTAACTGGCGACAACTACGACGAGTCTACAGGTATTGCTATTGTTCGCCGTGCCATTGAAGAGCCGTTGCGTCAGATCATCGCCAATGCAGGTGGAGAAGGAGCAGTAATCGTCCAAAAAGTAAAAGAAGGTTCTGGCGATTTCGGTTACAACGCACGCTATGAGCGTTTCGAAAACTTGTTCGAAGCAGGAGTAATCGACCCAACCAAAGTTGGCCGTGTTGCACTAGAGAATGCATCGTCTATTGCCGGTATGCTTTTAACTACTGAGTGTGTTATTTCAGACATCGAAGAAGAGCACCCATCACCTGCCATGGGCGGTGGCGGAATGCCAGGCATGATGTAAGATTTCGATTTTTAGAGGATATAAAAGCCCCGCACGAGCCCCGCATAAGCGGGGCTTTTTTTGTTTACTAAATTGTAGTCTTTCATGTTTAATTTGGAAACTTCAACTAAATGGATTAAGTTCGATTTGTCGATAGACGAAAAGAACTGTTGGTGAAGATTGTCGGCTGCGCTATGCGCCTTAACATGAAATAGGTCATTGGCATGGGTTAAGACATTCGAATAATGAAAATGATGTAATGTTGTGGACCACAACAGACAATGAGCCCTGCAAGAGACAATTGGATCAGACAGCTTTGGATGGTGGAAGTTATATCCTTGACCAAAGCTTGAACAACGAGTGGGTAAATTTGTGTGGGTATTTATCACACGGCTACTTTGAGTGTGTTTCAAACAACTATGTTGAAGAAACAATGAATGATATTCTACTTTTTCCTGTTCCAAGCTCGAGCGAGGTACTACTCGAGAACATTCCCGACTCATTTTTAGGAGAACTGCTCTATATTTATGATGTTCATGGCAAACAGATAGAACTCCGACCGATTGATTTAACACGCATGACGGTAAATTGCAGCGGCTATGCAGGAGGCATATACTTCATTCAAACATCCAATCGCACATGGAGTTCTAAATTTGTTATCGAATGAGTACTTTGAAAATATCTCTTTTGGTTGCAGCTCTCTTTTTGTGCGGTTGTTCGCTACTTCAAAAGAAACAGGTGAAAAACGATTGCAAGTGCAAATTAGATCGCTTTCGTGAGATTGCTCGGGATGAGTTTATTCCGTCAGATTCACTGGACGGTTGTTATTGCCTGAAATCAAACATCGAAAATGAGTTAGAGATGCTTCTTCTTGAGCTTGACCCATGCTTGAAACAACTAAGTGCAGATGATATTTGTAATAGCTTTCGAGGGAATATAATTGAGGGTTACTCGAAGAATGGTGGGATCAAGTCAATTGGAGTTCCAGCTGCTAAATGCTACAGTGATAGTATTAATTGGGGGAGAATATGGATTAATGTCAAAATCAATCAATTGACAAGTGAAATTGATTCCATTCACATGATAGATAAGTCCCATTATTTCGACCCTTCGAGAATTCATGTTGACACAATCATTTGTGTTAGACCTAACAGAAATCAATGAATAGTTGCCATTTGATTTCAGAGTGTGGAGAATAATCGGTGGTTGAGCGGAGTCGAAACCACCGGAAAAAATAAAAACAGTCTTGAGTGTGAGTATTGAGACACGAGGGTTTTTCATTGCGTTAATGATGCATATCCCCTTCAAAATCAATCTCTGCGTTCTCTGCGCTAACCTTTGCGTTCTCTGCGATTCACCAGGACAATACCACCCTTTCGGAGTTCAAAACCAACATCCAGGTTCGCACCTTCGCTCTCATTTTCATTCTCGCTCTCCAAAACCCTACAACGCTTAAGGGTTTTTCTTTGCGTTCTCTGCGCTTACCTCCGCGTTCTCTGCGATTAACTTTTTAAATACACAAAAAGAGAGAATACAAAGTTGGTCATGATTTCTTTTTCTAGACGCAGAGAAACCACACTCCGCAAAGCGCGCAGAGACGAAATAGACTGCTAGCACATTGTAAAAAAAAGATAGATGCAAACCATAACCACGTGTTCTTTGCGATTACCTGCAATAATAACAAACCTTCGCTCTCATTTTCAATCTGACTCTCCTAATTCCGATCGCCGAAACGGGCTTTTTGGTGCGATGAAGATGTACTCCCAGCGGGGATGTTTTTCAAACCGAAATATTAGGAATTCGTGAGCTCTTTGAACACATCTTCAAGGCTTTGCTCTTCGCGTTTCATGGCCAAGACAAAGAGGTCGTTTTGTTGCGCCCATTCAGATATTACTTTCCTGGAATCGTTGTCGCCAACAGTGGTGAGCTTCCAAATGCCATTTGATACCGATTCAACACCACTAACGCCTGGTATTGTGCGTAGCTGCGACAATTCAACCGGTTTATCGAATTCAACCGTAACTGCAGCAGCCCCGGCACGGGTGCGGCCTCGTAAATTTGCTGAAGGTTCATCAGCCACCACGTTTCCACGATTGATGATAACAACACGGTTGCAAATAGCCTCTACCTCTTGCATAATGTGTGTTGAAAGCATAACCGTTTTTTCTTTCCCGATAGTTCGAATCAATTCGCGAATGCCAACCAATTGATTGGGGTCCAAGCCGCTGGTAGGCTCGTCGAGTATCAGCACTTCAGGGTCGTGAATCATGGCTTGAGCGAGGCCTACACGCTGACGATAACCCTTCGACAATGCCCCAATAAGCTTGTGCTGTTCTTTTTCTAATCCCACCCGATGAATCATGTCGTCAACCCTTGATTTCAGATTGTTGAGCTTGTAAATTCCACCGACAAACGAAAGGTATTCTTTCACATACATCTCCAAATACAAGGGGTTGTGCTCAGGCAAATAGCCAACCTTCTTTCTTACCTCCAAGGCCTCTTCCCCAACATCGAAACCACACACCTTAACCGTTCCTTCCGATGGAGGAATAAAGCAGGTGATTATTTTCATCATGGTTGACTTTCCTGCCCCGTTTGGACCTAAAAAACCAATGATTTCTCCACTGCCAATGTTCAATGATACATCGTTGAGTGCCTTTTGCTCCCCGTAAAACTTACTTACATGCGAAATTTCTATCGACATAAATGCGAATTGAATGTCAAAGGTAGCAATTGATCAGCGTCTGAATCAGTACTTTTGTTGTAAAGATATCAATTGAAAGGACTGGTAATAAAATCTACAGGAAAGTGGTACGAGGTTTTTGGTGATGACAATCAACAGTATGTATGTCAGATCAAAGGTCGTTTTCGATTGCAGGATTTGAGAACCACAAACCCCATTTCCGTAGGTGATCGGGTGCGTTTTGAGATCGATAGTGATGGTTTCGGGGTTATCGATATCATTGAAGATCGCAAGAACTACATCATTCGGAAATCGGTGAATCTCAGCAAAGAAGCCCACATCGTGGCGTGCAATGTAGACCGTGCTTTTTTGGTGGTTACGTTGGAACGTCCGCGGACATCTACCGGATTTATTGATCGATTTCTTGTAACTGCCGACACCTACAACATCCCAGTAACCTTGATTTTTAATAAAATCGATGAGTACGACCAAGAGCAAATGGAGGATTTGGAATGGATGGAGGATCTGTACCGATTTTGTGGGTATGACAGCCTAAGAACCGATGCCCTTCACGGCGTGGGTATCCCCGCTGTATGCGGGATGATGAAGGATAAAATAAGCATGATATCCGGACACTCAGGCGTTGGAAAAAGCACGCTGATTAACCAATTGGTTCCTGGCTTGGCGCTGAAAACTGCTGAGGTTTCAGACTCTCACAACAAAGGCAAGCATACGACTACGTTTGCGGAAATGCACCCTCTGCCAGATGGCGGGTGGATTATTGATACGCCAGGTATCAAAGGATTTGGATTGGTCGACATCCCAAAGGAGGAGCTGCACCACCATTTCCCAGAGATGTTTCGCTTATTGCCTGAATGTAAATTTCACAATTGTCTGCACATCAATGAACCGGGATGTGCCGTGCGCAAAGCGGTTGAAGAAACCAGCATTCCACCTGAACGATACCAGAGCTATTTGTCGATGTACAACGAAGAAGAAGGCCCGTATCGCGTGTGATCATTCGGCTATAAATGGGGGTACAATCCACGATGCTGCGTTGTAATTGATTGGGTCTCCGTTTGATAGCTGAGTAATTTTCTTCCCTGCTGCACGCAGGATGGCATCTCCGGCAGCCACATCCCATAGCATACAAGGCGAAAATCGCGGATAAATGGTGTTTGAGCCTATGGCAGTTTGACAAAACTTCAGTGAACTTCCTGCTGCAACCACTTCGAGTTCAGGGAATTGAAGTCTCTCTTTGGCAATGAACTCTGTAATTTTCGGATGGGGATGTGAAAGGGAAGTAACGATTTTACGTCGCTCGTGCTGAATAATATTCGCTTTTTTCTCAAACACTCCGTGGGCTACATCGTCTTCAGTAAGGATGTGCAAGCCTTTGTCTAGTGAACCTACCCAAATGGTGCCCTCCATGGGGATGCCGATCACACCGCCAATAGCCACGCCGTGCTTTATAAAGGCGATGTTGACGGTGAATTCTTTGCTTTTTTTGATGAACTCTTTTGTCCCATCAAGCGGGTCGACCAACCAAAAAGCAGGATAGGCAATGGGGCTTTCTTCCATTGCTCCTTCCTCTGAAACAATGGGATAACCTGTTTTTGAAAGAAAAGTGTAAATGAGGTCGTGCGCTGCTTGGTCGGCAGCTGTTACCGGACTATGGTCGGCCTTTGTGAAAACCTCTATGGGCTGCGCTTGAAAGTGTCGTAAAACAGGCGCCACCGCTTGGGTGGCTTTGATGGCAGTGTGGAGCAAATCGGAATCCATTTTCTAAAGATAGTTTGACAAATGATACCAAAGCGACAAAATTCGATTGAAATACTATCTTTGCCTCGTCTCGAACAGGGGTGCCTAATGTTAAAACGTTAAAATTAGGCTGAGATTATACCCTTTGAACCTGACCGGGTAATGCCGGTAAGGGAGCGGGTTAAATGCTGGACTGACGGCCCTTGTACAGTCCGTTTAACAAAAAATACATGTTATGAGACCAGTTGTTTTAATGTTATTTTGTCTGGTAGGATTGCTTTCTTTTGCACAATCAGCCAGCATCAGTGGGCGCATAATTGACGCTCAAGGTAAACCCTTAGAAGGTGCCGTGGTAGTGATCGAAAACTCGCCACACGGGACCCTTACCGATGAAAATGGAGGGTATAAATTGACCGGATTTCAACCGGGCTATTACGTTCTTGTTGTTACCCACATTGGCTTCAAATCCATTCGGGAATCGCTTCAAATCGAAGGTGATTTCCAACGCGATTTTAACTTAGCCAAAGACGGAGATGTCATCACCGTCATGGATCCCGTGACTACCAATGTCATTACGCCTTTGGTGTCTATTGAAGCTGTGTCTATCACAGGCTCTTTAGGGAACACGAAAAATGGCATGTTTGCCGTAAATGAAATTACCCAGGCAGATATTAAGCCGTTGAATAACGGACAAGACTTGCCTTATCTCTTGCGCTTTACACCGTCGGTAGTAACAACATCTGACGCCGGAACGGGTATCGGGTATACCGGGATGCGCATACGCGGTTCCGACCAAAGTCGAATCAACGTTACCATCAACGGAATTGCTTACAACGATCCAGAATCGCAGCAAGTATTTTGGGTGAATCTACCTGATTTTGCAACGAGTGCCGACAACATCACCATTCAACGTGGTGTTGGTACATCCACCAACGGTGCTGGAGCATTTGGCGGGTCGGTAGCGGTAAATACAGCGAGAATTTCGAATCAGCCCTACGCTAGCATTGCCAATAGCCACGGTTCTTTCAATACCTGGAAGCACAGCGTGAGTTTCGGAACAGGCAAGATCAATAACATCTGGTCGCTCGAAGGCCGACTCTCGCAAATAACCAGCGATGGATACATCGATCGCGCCAGCAGCGATTTGAAGAGCTACTATTTAGCGGGAGAGTGGAATCCAGGACGTGTGCATGTAAAAGCCATTGTTTTTGGAGGAAAAGAACGTACCTATCAATCGTGGTTTGGTACGCCAGAGTCGCGTTTGAACAACGATGAGGCAGGCATGATGGACTATGCAGCAAGAAATGGATTGTCGGATGGTGAATTGGAGAACCTACTCACTTCTGGTCGCACATACAACTTCTACACCTACAACAACCAAGTCGACGACTATGCGCAAGACCACTATCAATTGCACGCAGGTGGGACGATTATCCGCAACTTGACCTTCAACGTTGCAGGACACTACACTTACGGCAGAGGATATTTCGAGCAGTACCGCACCGACGACGATTTTACCGATTACGGGTTGAATCCAATCGTGTTGGATGCTGCCCAAGAGTTCAGCAATGGTGTTGACGCCGAAGGAAATCCGATCAATACCGATTTCGAATCCAATTTCGGGTGGGATCAGGTAGAGATCGAGCACAACATAGTAACCGACCCCAACGGTGCGCCCATTACCAACCCACAAGGCGACGTCTTGTTGAACAGCATTGCCGGCATATCAAAAACCGATGTCATCAGAAGGCGCTGGTTGGAGAATGATTTTTACGGAACCACCTATGCCTTGAACTATTTGCATTGGTTAGGAGACGATCAATTGCAAGTGAACTTTGGTGGTGCTTGGAACCGTTACGACGGAGATCACTTTGGTGAGTTGACCTGGATGGAACATACCAATGGTACCAACCATGCCGATTTTTACTACCTGAACAATGGGTTGAAGACCGATTTCAACAACTACTTGAAAATCAATTACGATATCAACCACAAACTCATTGTTTTTGCTGACGTTCAATACCGAACAGTGCACTACCAAGTGCGTGGCGTTGATGCCGATTTAAGAACCTTGAACACTGGCGATACCTTGTCGTTTATCAATCCAAAAGGAGGGCTGACATACAACGTATCCGGACAAGATCAAGTGTACGCATCCATAGCTTATGGGAACAGAGAGCCTATGCGCAACGACTACATCGACCGTCCGCTAGGTGATAAGCCCAAAGCTGAAAGCCTGCAAGACATCGAATTTGGTTATCGCCGCAATACCGCCACCTATGGTTTCAGTGTGAATTTGTTCAACATGCAGTACACCGACCAATTGATTTTGACAGGCGCTTTGAACGACGTTGGCACGCCCATTCGCACCAATGTCGACAACAGCTATCGCCGAGGTGTTGAAGTGGTAATCGACTGGAGAATAAAAGAGAAATGGCGCATTTATGGCACCACGACATACAGCCAGAACAAGATTGTAGATTTCAATGAGCAAGTGGTGGCCTACGATGCCGACTTCAATTTCATTGGCTACGAGCAGAGAGATTTGGGCACTACCGACATCAGCTACTCTCCGAGTTTAACCGCTGGAGGATTGCTGTCGTACACCTTTCTGAAAACAAAAAATCATGTTGGAGAGATCGGCTGGCAAACCAGTTACGTGGGCGAGCAATACCTCGACAACACCATGAGTGAGACCAACAAGATGGATGCTTACTTCGTGAACGATTTGAGGTTTACTTACACCTTGAAAGAGACCATGATGAGCGCCTTGACCGTGAACTTGCTTGTCAACAATATTTTGGATGTCGATTTCGTGAATAACGGATATACCTACAGCTATCTGTATGATAGTCAGCGGGTTTCAGAGAATTTTTTCTATCCGCAGGCAGGACGTAACTTCTTGGTTGGTTTGACGCTAGAATTTTAATTTTTGATTCCAGCTTAATCAAGCAAAGAAGCCAGCAAATCCGGTTGTTCTTCAATGGCGGTTCCAACTACAACAAGGTCGGCACCCGCTTCGAAGGCCGACCGGATTTGTTCTTTTGTACGAATTCCGCCACCTACAATAAGCGGTATTTCAGTGTTCGCGCTCACGGCGCGGATGAGGTCAGGGGGAACTGCCAATGAAGCACCGCTGCCGGCATCGAGGTAGATGCATTGCAGTCCGAGCATTTCACCCGCCATAGCCGTTGCTGCTGCGATGGTGCCTTTGTCGCGAGGAATGGGCTGCGTGCCGCTGATGTACGATGCTGTAGTTGGTTTTCCACCGTCAATAAGTATGTACCCTGTTGCGATGGTTTCTAAGCCCAGCTCTTTTATTCTCGGCGCTGCTACCACGTGTTGACCGATCAACAAATCGGCATTTCTACCCGAGATGAGACTAAGAAAAAGGACGGCGTCAACGTCTGGGGTAACTTGCGAAGGATGTCCGGGAAACAGCACCAAAGGCCTTTTTAGCTTTTCCTTTATTTCTGCCACCCGTTTTTCGAATCCACCTTCGGTGATGAGGCTGCCGCCGATAAAGACCAAATCAGGGTTTGAAATCACGACACTTTGAAGCATGCGATCATCGGCCTTGTCGGGATCAATGAGTATCGCTACAAGCTTCTGTTTCGCTTTTTTTGCCGCTTTGATTTTATCGAGCATCATCCGACAAAAGTACATTAACCGAAGTATGTATGGTGAGTGTTCACACCAAAACGATGGGTTGAATTGTGTAATGCTATGAATGTGAGGCAGATAGACTAATCTCCCGAAGTGGAATCAACCACATAGACTTCACCTGTGTATTCTGTGGAACAAGTTAATAGAGCAAATCGGCCGCAAAAGATGCCATGGGAATCAAATCGTGGCCGGCACCATTTACCGATTGGTATGTCCAGTTAAAAGGAAATTCTCCCGCCTGTGCTTCAATCAATCCAGAATTGTAGAAATATTGAGCGCGATCCAATCTGGTGAGTCCTTGAGCATCTGCAAATTCATTGTGCCGCAGTCCGGGTGAGTCGGGATCGTTGTCGTTGGAACCTACGATTATTTTCAATTGTGCATCGAAAACCGGAGTGAGGTCGGCCGTTTCTGCCGGACTACCAGTCAATCCGTAAGGAAAAACGACGTCGTTGGGAACAGTGTACCATCCTGCGGAAGCAGCCACAATTCTATTGAAGTTTGCATTGGGTTGGTAGATCAAAAGGCGGTGAGCGAGCTGAGCACCAGCAGAAAATCCAAACAAATCGTAGGTTGATGCATTGTTGCCAGTCAATTCTTTGAAATAGGCGAAAATTGGGTCGATCACCATAAACGACCAAAGAGATTGATCGTTGATCGTCGTCGGACTTGGGTTGTCGCCATCGTAAAAGATATTACCCAAATTGTAGGCATCCCCGCCAGGGAAATGATCTTCAGAAAATTGCGGAGAGATCACGATAAAATTGAGAAGATTGGCCTTTTCGATAAATGCACTTCGTGAATATGCACCGCTACGGTCGTCGCCGTGAAGTGTTATCAGAATGGGCGAGTTTACATCGGCATTTTCAGGCACATGGTAGTACACTTCAATCGGTTTATCGGCAAAAGGCGGGTAGTTGGTGAAAGTAAATGAACCCGTTCCCGAAAGCGCGTTTTTAGAAGACGTCCGCGTGAGTTCTTCATTTTTATCGCAAGAAGAAAAAACGGAAAGCAAGATAACTGCGAAAAAGAGGAAATATATTTTCATCGTTCTTAAAAGTACAACGGTGAAAGTTTGTCTAGAAAATCCAAATTGGCACATACCAGTGTAGTAAATTATTTCATACCACTTAGAAGTGTTCGAAGAACAAATCGGCCATGAGTTGTATTTTCTTTTTCATTGCAGGTGTCCGCACAGATGAGAAACCAACGATGATGCCGTTTCCTACTGGTCCATGTATAAAGCATTTGCTGTAAGGGTGGACCACAATTTTTTGGTCTTGGAGAATGGAAATGTATTTCGATTCAGCTACTTCGGGAGGCAGTTCGATGAGCAAGTGCAAGACATCGGAGGGAAGTTCAGCGATGGTTAGTTTTCCTTTAAAAGCGATATTGAAAGCATGAATGAACGTCTTTCTGCGCTCATCGGCGGCTTGTTGGACATTTTTTATGTGAGACATCAACATCTTCTTTTCAATGAATTGATTCATCACGATTTGAATAGAAGGGGAGATGAATCGATGTGAGAGCTTTTGGAGAGCTTGAACTGCATTGATCAGGTGATTGGGCACGATCATGTATCCCAGTCGTATAGAAGGGTGGAGCACACGGTTGAAGGTGCCGAGGTAAATGGTTCTGTCTTCGTTGTCTAAGCTAAACAAACTCGGGTTTTTCTGATTTCGATGGATGACATCGTGTTCGTAGTCGTTCTCGATGATAAAACTTTTGTTTGCCGCTGCCCATTCGAGGATTTCGTGTTTTCTTGTCAAACTCATCGGAACGCCTGATGGATAGTGGGCAGAAGGAGTAACATGAATCAATTTAGGTTGAACCGTCGTTTTTTTCTTTTTAGACGGCACTATTGCACCTTCGAGATCCATTTCGAGTCCTACAATATGCGCATTTAAACTGCGAAAAATGGTATGCACGTTCGGAAAAGTCGGGTTTTCCATGTACACTGTATCACCTATGTTTATCAATACTTTCCCAATTAAGAAAAGCGATTGCAAAGAGCCGGAAACAATAATGATTTGGTGGTAGTTGCACTTGAGGTTTCGGCTGATGTTCAGGTACGATGCCAGACTTTTTTTGAGCGATTCTATTCCTGACGAGGGATAGTAGGAGAGGGTTGATGTTTTGATGTTTCGCCAATACAAATTACTCAGGTTCTTCCAGAGGTTCACTGGAAAAATATCGAGCGGAGGTAGGCCAGGTCTGAATGCAATGCTTTTATCATCAGTCGGGTTAATGAGGTTGATGTTGGCTAGAAACGACTTTCCTTCGTTTGAAAGTTCGGCATATTTATCGGCTGATATGGGCACCTTTCGTATTTCATTTTTCTTCAAAATGTCGAGAATGGCATAGCCTGAACCCTGTTTCGAATTGATATAGCCTTCGATGCCCAATAATTCGTAACTTCTCATCACCGAACTGCGCGAAATTCTTAGTGTGGAGGCTAAAACTCTGGTCGATGGTAAATGGTTACCTACAGGGTAATCGTTGTTCAAAATGCCGTTTCGTAAGGTCTCATATAGGCGCAGATATATCCGCTTACTTGCGTTCTTGTTGTTTTTTTGGTAGTCGTTTACGATGCGTTCGAGCAAGATGTCCATTGTATTGGTATGCTTAAAAAGTATTAACTGGTATGGTGAATCTAGATAAAAAAAAGAGTCTTTTGAGGGTGTTGAATTAAGAAATTTGTTTGAAAGCGACTCAAAAGCGATCAAAACCCACTGTATCATGAAAAGAATTTTAATACTGCTAGCGATTTTTTTTGCGGGCAATGAATTGTCTGCACAGTTAATCATTAACGAAGTTTTATACGACCCATCAGACTCAGGTTTGCTGGGTGATGCCAATGGCGATGGTGTTTACAACCAAGAAATGGACTCTTTTATAGAATTCGTGAACATTGGCAGCACCAATTTTGATGCAAGTGGCTATGAGATTTGGGACGACATCACTTCAGGCACTTTGAGATACACCATTCCAGCAGGAACATTTGTCCCTCCTATGGGCGCTCTTGTTGTATTTGGCAGTGGACCGCTCGTTGGTTCTTTCGGAGGTGCGGTGGTTCTGAGTGCAGACGACACCCCATCGAACCTGAATTTCAACAACACAGGTGAGGTTATCGGTATTAAAAACCCGCAAGGCGAATGGGAGTTGACGTTTGATTCTGACGCCCTATCGAACAACCCTAATGAATCGTACACGCGCACACCCGACATTACAGGCGATGAAGCATTTGTTCAACACGGCTCTTTGCTAGCCGACGTTTTGTTTTCACCTGGAACCATGTTCGACGGCACACCTTTCAACACTGCTTTTGTGGTTGAAAGCATCGATGTAACATCTGAACTGGGCATTACTGAAATAGCCGAGAACCAAGGCACCTTGCAAATGTTCGCTTCCATCCTTCCTTTGTTTGCCACCGATCAATCGGTTTCATGGTCGGTAGAGGCTATAACTGGTGCCGCAACCATTGATCAAAATGGTTTGTTAACCGCTGCCGCCGATGGCGATATAACGGTAGTTGCCACAGCGAATGATGCATCAGGGATAACAGGTTCGATGAACATCGTTGTCAGCGGACAATCGTCGGTATTGGTTACATCGATCGTGGTTGATGGCGAAGGAGGAGTGACAACCATAACTGAGCAAGGGGGCGGACTTCAAATGATTGCTATTGTTCTTCCTTTAGAAGCAGAAAACACCACTGTTACATGGTCGCTGGTAAACGGCACTGGGTCTGGAACAATAGATACCAATGGATTTTTGGAGGCGTTAACAGACGGTGTTGTGACCGTTGTAGCAACTGCCAATGATGGATCGGGTGTTTCGGGAAGCTTGAATGTTACAATTAGCAACCAGGGCGACAATGTAGGTACGATCATCAACCCGTTTACTGTATCGATTTACCCGAATCCTGCCGCGGAGTTTATCAATATCGTTTCATCAGCACGGGTGCTCAGCTATGAAATAGTAGCCATTGATGGAAAAGTATTGCAAGGTTCTAGCGCTGTTGTGCAGACGAAAATCGACCTATCGATGTTCAACGCCGGGGTCTATTTCCTGAGAATACAAACCGAAAGAGGAGATAAGGTGACCCGTTTCATCAAGCATTGATGCCCCGGGCAACCGACTATTTCAACGAATGAATACGACTACATTCAACAACCTAACGAAATGATTAGAAGCGCGATATACTTGATGGTGTTTTCTCTTTTTCTTCTTTCCTGCGAAACCGACGATGTCGTTGTCCCAGGCGGAGAAGAAGGTCCAACTGTTACCATATCCAGCAATCAGATCAATATTTCGGAAGATGGCGGCCTAGCAACGGTGGTTGCTACTTTATCTGCAAGTCATACGGAGAATGTAATAATAAACCTTGATTTTTCAGGCTCAGCTTCACAAAGCGACTATTCAGAAAGTGCAAGTAGCATCACTGTACCTGCCGGTGCCATCACTGGAAGCATGACCATTACAGCCATTCAAGATGACCTTGAAGAAGGCAATGAATCGGTAGTGGTCGGAATTGGATCAGTGCAAAATGGCAGTGCCAATGGATTTCAACAATTGACAATCAATATTGAAGACGATGATGTGGAACAAGTTCCTCAATTGATATTGAACGAGGTTTTATACGACCCATCCAACAATGCCCTCGATGGAGATGCAAACAATGATGGCGTATACAACCAGGCCGATGATGAATTTTTGGAGTTCGTAAACCTCTCTTCATTGGATTTAGATGTGAGTGGATACAAGATCTTCGATGATTCAGGTTTAGCTGCAAATACCCCAAATCACCTATTTCCAGATGGTTCTATCATCCCCGCTGGAGCTGCAATGGTGGTTTTTGGAGGCGGCACACCGACAGGTAGTTTTGGTGGAGCGGTGGTGCAGACATCAACCTCGGGTGATTTCAACATGACGAATGCTGGCGATGTGATGTATTTGATCAATGCAGATGGAAATGTGGTTATCGCTTTCGATATTGAGCCGCTGTCAAATAATCCCAACGAGTCGTATACACGAAATCCTGATTTGACGGGCGATTTCGTGCAACATGGCTCGGTAGTCCCAGGGGTGTTATTTTCTCCAGGAACCAAATCAAACGGAACAGCATTTTAAGATATGACGATTCTAGGCCCGATATTATCACTGGTGTTCATTGTTGTTGTCGCGAAATTGCTCATCAACAAGTTCTATCCACATGCTGTTCTCCTAATATCGGGACTGCTGATGATGGGCGTGGCGTTGGTTTTAGGCTCCAGTCTTCCAGACTTAGTGAAATCAACCGGATTGGGTGGTTTTGATTTGTTTAAACTAATCAAGGAATCCTTTTCATCGATTAATGCAGGTGTTGGATTGATGATTATGTCTATTGGCGGATTTGTAGCCTACACGCATAAAATTGGGGCTTCCAATGCATTGGTACATCTTGCCATGAAGCCATTGCATGTTCTGAGAAGTCATCCCAATCTCACTGCGGTTTTTGTTATCCCTATCGGTCAAGTTTTATTTATTTGTATCCCATCGGCGGCAGGACTAAGTTTGCTATTGATGGCATCCATTTTTCCAATTTTATTGAGTCTTGGTGTTAGTCGACTTTCAGCAGCATCCGTTATCACAGCATGCACAGCCTTTTGTGTAGGTCCGGCCTCGGCCATCACTGCCAGTGCAGCTTCATATGCTGAAATGGAAGCCATCAACTATTTCATTGAAGAACAGTTGATTTTAGTTGCCCCATTGAACATCACCTTGATGGTTGTTTACTTTTTTACCAATCGATACTTCGATAAAAAGGGAGCTGTAGAAGTAAAGAATTCTGAGTTCACGAAGGAAGTAAAGGTTGAAGTACCCATGCATTACGCGATCATTCCAGTGCTGCCTTTGATTCTTTTAATTGTATTTTCTGACCTGTTTAGTTTTTTTCCTCATCCAATCGTATTGGATACTACCACAGCAATGATCATTAGTCTGTTTGTCGCGATCCTCTTTGAGTTGATAAGAGTGAAGAAAATCAAAGAGGTGATGCAGTCACTGAAGGTTTTTTGGGATGGAATGGGGGATATTTTTAAGTCTGTGGTAACCTTGATAATTGCTGCCGATATCTTCGCAAAAGGATTGATTTCATTGGGTTTTGTTGACGGATTGGTGGATTTGTCGATTGGAGCCGGGTTTGGCTTCGTAGGGATAACCATTGTTCTTGCTGTTATGATCTACCTCTCGTCGATCATGATGGGAAGTGGAAATGCGGCTTTTTTTGCCTTTGGTCCATTGGTACCAAAAATAGCTCGTGATCTCGGTGTTAGCAGTGCTTCTGTTTTGTTGCCAATGAATTTGGCAGCTTCAATGGGGAGAACAGTTTCACCTGTGTCAGGGATAATTATCGCAACCGCCGAGATTGCCGGAGTATCTCCAATAGAAATAGTAAAAAGAAACCTAATACCGCTTTCAGCCGGCTTGATCGTCTTGTTGATTGCTCATTTCCTATAGCCTATGTTACTTATTCGAAATGCGAATGTTTATGCGCCTGAGGCGCTGGGGATGAAGGATATCCTTATTGCAAATGGAAAGATCATTGCGATTGAAGGCCACATAGACGCTCATGCTGCAATAACACATGAGTGGAATGCTCAGGGTAGAATTGTAACTCCTGGATTCATTGATCAGCACATTCATATAATTGGCGCTGGCGGTAAGCACGGTTTTTCATCTATGACGCCTGAGCTTACTCTTTCAGAAATAATCGCCTGTGGCTCTACAACCGTTGTTGGCTTATTGGGTACAGATGGGTGCACCAAGAATGTCCGATCGCTTTACAGCAAAGCAAAGGCCTTGGAGCAAGAAGGATTGAGCACGTACATATTTACTGGTTACTACGGACTTGATCCAATGTACATCATGGATACCGTGCAAGAGGATTTGCTTTTTATAGACAAAGTTATTGGGTGTAAAATCGCGATCAGCGACATACGATCGTCGTACCCAACTGCATTGGAGTTGGTTCGCATCCTTCGGGAAGTGATGGTGGGAGGGATGATAGCTTCCAAAAAAGGGATATTGCACCTGCATTTGGGTGCCTTGAAGTCGAAAATGGACCTGCTCTTCGAACTTGTTCAAGACTATGAATTTCCCATACAGCATATTTCTCCAACACACGTTGGCAGAACAAAGGAATTGTTCGACGAAGCCATTCGGTTTGCCAAGTTGGGTGGTATGATCGATATTACGACAGGTGCTTCGAAGTACACAGCACCTTACCTCGCTGTGCTCTATGCTCTGGAACAGGGGGTGTCAATCGATAAAATGACCTTCAGCACCGATGGCAATGCCGGACTAGATAAAAGAGATGATTCAGGAAAGGTGATCGGAGTGACGCGCGCACCTATTGATGCTAATTTGAAAGAAGTAGTAGACCTGATTCAGAAAGGCGGATTGTCGATCGAGAAAGCAATTAGGCTGGTCACCGTCAATCCGGCTGTAAATCTCGGACTTGTAAACAAAGGAAGAATCAAAGTGGGTTGTGATGCCGATTTCTGCTGCTTTTCCGAAAACATGGAACTAACCGATGTTTTTGCGAAAGGAGTGCTGATGATGGAAGACAAAAATGCCTTGGTAAAAGGGAATTACGAACCTGAAAATCAGCCATGGCACGTAAAATAACATTTGCGATTTTAGTTGTGTTATCTTGCTTGTTTGACTTTTCAGTGCAGGCGCAAAATCCTGTGTTGAATAAATACACATTCGGCGAAGGGCTTACCTTTTCATCGAATGACTATTCGCTGACCTTTAGGGGGTATGCCCAACCTTTTTCAGAAACAACTTTTTATTCTGATACCAGTTTAGCTCGAACTACTTACACCCGCTTTCGGATGCGCAGATTGAGGCTTGAGATCTCGGGTGATGCAGCAAAAGAGAAAATTGACTACCGGTTGCAAGTAGATTTAAGCGGTTCGCCAGAAGTTGATTTAGCAAATTCAACCTATTTGTTGGATGCGTGGGTGTCTTACAACTTCACGAAAAGAGTGAAGCTCGCTTTCGGACAAAAAGCAACACCTACCGATAATCGCGGTTTAACCGTTTCTTCACAGTCGCTGCAGCTTGTGGAAAGAAGTCCGCTCACCTCCGCTTTTAGCACCATACGCGAATTTGGCCTATTTTTCCAAGGTGATATTCGCACCAAAGGAGGAGCATATTTTAAGAACTACTTTACCCTTACCAATGGAGACGGATTAAATGCATTGAATGCTGACCACGGAGGATTCAAAGTGGGAGGAAGAATCGACTATTTGCCTTTTGGTTTGTTCTCGAATTTGGGCCAGTTCAGAGAAGTTGATATGATGCGTGAGCTATCGCCCAAGCTGGTGATTGGCGTAAATGCAAGTTTTAACAAAGGTATGAGCAGCCGCCGCGGACGAGAGAGTGGGGCTATTTTGTATCTCAACGATTCATTGCAAGAATCGCTTCCAGACTTTTCTAAAATAGGCGTTGACTTTATGTTCAAATACAGAGGATTCTCTGTCCTTGGAGAATTTGTTCAAACCGCTGCTTCTGTCCCTGATGACATCACACGACGTGTCCGCGTTGACGGCACCACCTCCACCGTTTTCGACGTCGACGGCGCGCAAAATGTTGAAAATTACGTCAGAAGCAGAATGATGTTGGGATCTGGCTACAATATTCAAGTGGGTTACCTTTTTAAGAGTTTATACTCAATAGACATCAGATACACGCATCTGAACGCCGATGAATACTCATTTCTCAACAATGGCACATTTTACAACCGGCCAGATACCTATGCAGTTGGTGTGAGCAAGTATTTGAGCAGAAATTATGGAGTGAAAGTTCAGGCGTCGTTTAGCTATGTGAAACTGAATGATGGGTCGTTGGACATCATCGGGAATCCGATTAGTGGACATCTCCTTATTGGACATTTTTTAACCTCAATTGCATTTTGATGATAAGGAATGTGACCATATTGATTTTACTGCTGCCTGTGCTCTCATGCGCGCAACTGAGTCCTCAATCAAAGAAGGTCACGGAGACCTTTTTTCCGGAACATATCCTCGAAATCAATACACCCGCATTTGCTAAGAAAAAGGGATTTACCACCCATGCCGAATTGATAGCTTTTTTGAATGAATTGGTCTCAAAACACCCGGCAAAAGCAAAGCTATCGGTCATCGGTAAGAGCCAAGAAGGCAAAGACATTCCAATGATAGTCGTCACCAACCCCGACTCGCAAGAAGCAAAGACCAGAGTGTTTATGCAGGGAGGACTTCATGGCGATGAACCAGCGAGCACAGAAGCGATGCTTTTTTTATTGCATCAAATGCTCAACAATGATAGCTGTGCTGCTTTGTTGAATACGATAGAATTGGGAGTGATACCCATGGCCAATATTGACGGGTTTGAAAAGCAGAATAGGTATGCCGCAAACGGACTAGACCTGAACAGAGATCAAACAAAGCTGCTTGCTCCCGAAACTACCATCTTAAAGAATGCTTTTAATGCCTTTGATGCGCAAGTAGCTGTTGATTTTCACGAGTATCGCCCTTTCCGGGCGGATTATGCGAAGATGAGCACCTTCGGCGTAACATCCATTTATGACGTCATGTTCATGTATTCTGGAAATCTCAATGTGCCTCAAGTATTGAGAAATTACACGAACGATGTATTCATTTCAGATGCCAGAAGAGCAATGGAGAGCGTTGGATTCAGACATCATGATTATTTCTCTACGGAAGATCACAGCGGACATACCCATTTTCATCAAGGATCTTCGAATGCACGATCGAGTGCCACATCGTTTGCCCTGCGCAATACCATTTCAGCGCTTATAGAAGTACGAGGAGTAGGCTTGAATCGCACCTCATTCACGCGCAGGGTGCATTGCGGGTACTTGGTTGCCATGTCGTTCCTAAAAACAACAAGCGACAATGCAGAAGGCATTCACAGTTTGCTCAACACATTGAATGATAACACCAGCGAAGCAATCGTAACCAGCCAAGCTGAAGAGAAGGTTACACAGCTTGCCTTTATTGATTTAGACAAGAATGAAGAGATATCGCTCGATGTCACGGTACATGACGCATTCAAATCGACACCTACACTTAAGCGATCACGACCTGTTGGCTATGTGCTGTTGCCTGGTTATCCCGACTTGTCGGAAAAACTGCTGACACTTGGTTTCACACTTGTGGCAATTGATCAGCCGCAGTTTTTAGAAGTCGAGAAATACATCGCCACTGCTTCAAGTCAGGATTCGGAAAAGTACGAAGGAGTGTTTCGCCAGCACGTATCGACCACTACCGAAATGTCGAGAAAAGAATTTCCGCAAGGGACGCAGGTGTTGTTACTGGAGCAATCCAGATCCAATCTTGCCATTGAACTCTTCGAGCCAGAGGCTAAGAACAGCTTCGTATCATTTGGATTGTTGAAAGTTGAAATGGGCGATGAACTTCCTATTTATAGGCTCAAGGGAGATTTTAAAAGTATAGACAATGAAAGTAAGTAGGATATTTATAGCACGCTGTGCCGTTGTTATATTGATTGCATTGAGCACTGAAACGATTGCCCAAGACAACGGATCTGTTTCGACCGTGGGTTTCGAATTGGGGAGCGGATTGACGATCAGTACTCAGGATGGCGCTTATCAATTCGCCATAGGCGGGATGCTTCAACCAGCAGTGGGTTTCATGCAGGTAGGTGGAAACGAAACCGATTATTTCTTAAATGCCCGACGCTCCTATTTCAATGTCTCTGGAAATGCAAAAAACGAGAAAGTTAGCTTTTTCATTCAAGCTGATTTCAGTTCTAACCAAGCTTTGCTAGATGCATGGGTAGCTTATCACATTCATCCCTCGACCGTCATCACCATCGGACAGAAGCAGAGCATCGGCAATAACCGCGAGATGCTGGTAATGGAAGATCAACTTACTTTTTTAAATCGAAGTCTGCTTAGTACAGCCTATAGCCGTTCCGGACGAGAATTTGGTTTGTATATAAATTCGAGCTTTGGAAATGATAATTTTATTGTCGAACCTTCGATAGCCGTTACCTCTGGTGATGGCCGTAATTCCTTTGGTACAGATTCGAGAGACGTTGACTTGGGTGGCTTGAAATATGCGGCTAGACTTGATATTTATCCACTAGGTAAATTCAAAGATTCTAACCAAGAAATAATTGCAGATCTAAGTCATGAAGAAAAACCGAAATTGGTTATCGGGGCTGCCGCAAGTTACAACGATGGCGCCAGTGGCGTGACCGGTGAAGGACATGGAGAGTTTTTCATATTCAACGCAGAGGGTACAGCTCAACTGCCCGATTATCGAAAGTTGTATGGCGATTTTCTTTTTAAATACAAGGGGTTCTCACTGTTGGGTGAATACCTAGTAGCTACTGCAACCTCGTTGCAACAGACATATACTGATCAACTTGGTCAGGCACCGCTTTTACCGACTCAGATTAGTCAGTTTTTAGCATTGGGAAGAGGCTACCATGGGGATTTGGGATATACCACCAAAAGCGGATACGGAGTAAATGTAAGGTATGCAGCATTGCAGCCAGAGTTTGAATTCAATCCCAATTCGATTATTGGCGAGAATAGCGAACTCTCACTTGGATTGACGCGATACCTCAAAGGGAATAATCTAAAGCTTCATGGATCAGTTTCACAAATGACTGGTGCAAGTGAAGTAAAGACAATTCTCGGAACCATCATGTTTCAAGTACGATTCTAACTACTATAAAGTTTAATAACCAAAATCACTAGTCATGAAAATTAAATACTTAATTGCTACGCTGCTGCTGACATTGTCGGTTTGTATGCTTCACGCCCAGGATTTGATCCTAACAGGGATTCTATATCCGGGTGCTACACCAAAAACAATAGAGTTGTATGTTGTGAACGACATCCCTGACCTTTCCATTTATGGCATGGGCGTCGCGAACAACGGAGGAGGAACAGATGGAATAGAATATACGTTTCCTGCCGATGCTGTAACTGCCGGACAGTTTATCTATCTCACGAATAGTTTTGCTGATTTCACAACTTACTATGGTGGCACAGCAGATTACGAATCGGCAACGGTGAACTTCAATGGAGACGATGCGATTGAGCTTTTTGAAGGAGCTACCGTCATCGATATCTTTGGCGACATCAATGTTGACGGTACTGGAACTCCTTGGGATTATAACCTGACGTATGCGGCACGTGTGTGCGGCACAGGGCCTGATGGTTCGGTATTTACCCTTGGAAATTGGGATGTTGCCCCTTTAAACAACTACAATGGAGTAACATCGAATGCCGCTTCAGCATCACCATTCCAGCTAAGCGCTTACGTTCCAAGCTGTCCGGCTCCCGGTTGCACCAACCCTGCGGCTTGCAACTACGATGCTGCTGCTGCTGCTGATGACGGCAGTTGTGTGCTCATAGGCGATGTCTGCGACGATGGAAACTCAGGAACTGAGAACGATCTTGTTCAATCCAATTGCACTTGTGCTGGTACACCTGTGTCGACGACAAACAGTTTGATCTTGACAGGAATCATTTATGCAGGAGCTGCGCCAAAGGCGATAGAGCTGTATGTTGTGAACGACATTGCCGACTTGAGCAATTACGGCATTGGTTCTGCGGGTAATGGCGGAGGTACAGATGGGGAGGAATACACCTTTCCAGCTGATGCTGTTACAGCCGGAACCTTTATCTATGTAGCCAATGATTTAGTGGCTTTTGATGCTTTCTTTGGTTTTGCAGCAGACTATACCGATGCAGGTGTTGCCGTTAACTTCAACGGTGACGATGCATTTGAGATTTTTGAAAATGGAGCCGTCATCGATACGTTTGGTGAAATCGCTGTAGACGGCACCGGGCAGCCATGGGAATACACAAATAGCTGGGCTGTGCGCAATTGTGCAACGGGCCCTGATGGGGGAACTTTTGTTTTAGGCAACTGGACATTTGGAGCTTTGGATGCTTTTCTAGGACAAATTGACAATGCTACCACTCCCCAACCATTCCCTGTTGCTAGTTACGCTGAGGTTTGTCCGGCTTTGGGATGCACAAACGTTGCAGCGTGTAACTACGATGCCCTTGCTGCAGTTGATGATGGTACATGCATACTCGCAGGGGATTCTTGTGACGATGGAAATGCTTATTCTACTGGCGACGTGATTCAAGGAGATTGTTCTTGTGCGGGAGTATTTCCTCCAGCCTCGAATAGCCTTGTACTAACAGGTGTGTTGTATCCAGGTGCTACTGGTAAAACCATTGAGTTGTATGTTGTGAACGACATTCCTGATTTGAGTGTTTATGGGTTTAGCGTAGCGAACAATGGCGGCGGATCAGAAGGACAAGAGTATGCCTTTCCAGCAGATGCCGCTTTCGCAGGAGATTTCATTTATGTAACGAACAACATCATACAATGTCAGGCATTTTATGGTATAACAACAACTTATGAATCTTCCTTTGTGAATTTCAATGGTGATGACGCGGTAGAGATTTATGAATTGGGTCAAGTGACCGATGTTTTCGGAGAAGTGAGCATTGATGGTACAGGAACAACTTGGGAGTATGTCATTACATGGGCGAGCAGAAATTGTTCTACAGGTCCTGATGGTGATGTATTTGTAGAGTCAAATTGGACAATAGCGCCGAACAACACCTATTCTGGTCAGACAACCAATGCAGGATCACCGCTGCCTTTTGATCTTGGGTCATATTCATTGGTTTGTCCTTTGGAAGGATGCACAAATGCTTTGGCATGCAATTACGATGTCGCTGCTGGTATTGACGATGGGTCTTGTATTCTTCCAGGCGATGGCTGCGATGATGGCAATGCATTTACTACAGGAGATGTAATTCAAGGTGACTGTGGATGTGCAGGAACCCTAATTCCGCTCACCAACAGTTTGATTCTTACTGGTGTGATGTACCCTGGTGGAACGCCAAAAGCGATAGAGATTTATGTTGCCGAGAACATAGCAGATTTAAGTTTGTACGGCATTGGTGTTGCGAGCAACGGTAACGGGTCAGATGGAATAGAATTTTCTTTCCCTGCTGTATCTGCAAGTGCGGGCGACTTCATTTATTTGGCAAACGATGGAGCCGTTTTCCTTTCATTCTTTGGTTTTGCTGCCGACTATGTAACCACTGTTTTGAACTTCAACGGAGATGATACAGTAGAACTTTTTGAAAACGGACAAGTTGCAGATGCATTTGGATACGCCAATATTGACGGTACAGGCACTGCGTGGGAATATGTGCTTACATGGGCCACTCGCAACTGTGCAACAGGTCCTGATGGCGGTTTCATCGAGTCAAATTGGAGCATTGCTGCTTTGAACAACTATTCTGGTGTAGCAACCAATGCTGAGGCAGCTAGTCCGTATAACATCGGTGCTTACGATGCGAACTGTCCTGTGCCTGGATGCACAAACCCGGCTGCAACCAATTTCGATCCTGCAGCTACCGCAGATGATGGCTCATGTATTGTTCCAGGCTGTCGTTACCCTTCAGCTACGAATTACAACCCTGCAGCTACCGTTGATGACTTGTCGTGTTTATTCGATGCACCAAACAATTGTCCCGCCGACATTAACGAAGATGGCGTTGTCAATTCATCCGATTTGCTTGCGTTTTTAAGTTCATTTGGTACCATTTGTAACTAGAATTTTTCAATAGCTAACTACAAGAGAAAAGGGCGTCGGTATTTGGCGCCCTTCTCTTTTTTCCTTTCAACTTTTAAATTTTGTAGTCAAATGAGGCGTATGAATATCACTAAATATTTCAAGAAATACATCCTTTTGCTGTTGTGTTTCACGGCGTCTGCTTTGTCATTGGAAGCACAAAATTTAGTGCTAACAGGAGTGGTTCATGGTCCATTGGCTGGTACACCCAAGGCACTTGAGCTGTATGTCATTGCAGACATTCCAGATCTCAGTGTTTATGGCGTTGGTACTGCGAACAATGGTCTCGGAAGCAATGGTGAAGAGTTTAGTTTTCCTGGAGGTACAGCACTGGCTGGTGAGTTTATATACGTGGTGAATGATGGAGCATCTTTCAGTAGCTTTTTTGGGTTTGATGCAGATTTTATTGATAATGGATTGGCGTGTAATTTCAATGGGAACGATGCCATTGAATTGTTTGAGAATGGAGTCGTTATCGACACGTTTGGGCTCATTGATGTGCCGGGTGATGGCACCGCTTGGGAATACACATTGGGTTGGGCGCATCGCAACAATGAAACAGGTCCAGATGGCTCATCTTTTCAACTTTCTAATTGGGAAATTAGTGCATTGAACCTATTTAGTGGTACAACGCAAAATAGTCAAGCCAGTATTCCTTTTCCGATAGGAACCTACAGCTACTTAATCATTTCAGGATGTACCGACCCCATTGCGGATAATTACAACCCCATGGCGAATGCTGATGATGGCAGCTGTTCGGTTGCTGGTTGTGTTTACCTGGCTGCCAATAACTACGATCCACTGGCGACAGTAGATGATGACTCGTGCCTGTTTGGCAATGATTGTGTTGCCGATCTAAATAACGACAACCTCGTCAACTCAGGAGATTTACTCTCTTTCCTAAGTTCTTTCGGAACTACCTGTCCGCAGCCTGCGCCAATGACCTACCTCAGTCCGGGTTTGGGTTCATTTGTTTACAACGCCTATCAACCGTTATCATTGAAGCCTGTTACGGTGCATTATTACATTCCAGAAGGGAATATTTCTCAGATGCCGATCGTATTTGTTTTCCACGGGAATAATCGGAATGGAAGTGAGTATCGGGATGCGTGGATTTCAAGCGCTGATACCCACCAATGCATTGTGGTTGCGCCAGAATTTTCTGAGGAATATTATCCGGGAAGCGAGCAATACATGGAAGGAAATATTTTTGATTCATTTGGTAATTTGAATCCAGCATCTGAGTGGACGTTCTCATTGATAGAACCGCTTTTCGACTTTGTCAAGTCGGATGTTGGGAATCTGACATCTGAATATGAGATGTTTGGACATTCTGCGGGAGGTCAATTTGTTCATCGCTTCATTTTGTTTGCAGCTACTACATCTGTTAACCGGGCGATAGCGGCAAATTCTGGGTGGTATACCGTGCCAGATCCACTTGTGGATTTTCCTTATGGTTTGCAGAATAGTCCGTCTGGAACTGCACAAATGCCGACATTCTTTACCCGAAAGCTGATTATCCACCTGGGCCAGGCGGATACCAATCCGAATGACCCCTCGTTAAATCAGAGCGCTGGGGCGAATGCTCAAGGTGCATATCGCTATGCACGAGGCCTTTATTTTTTTGCTGAGAGTCAGTCGATTAGTAGCCTCAATTCCATGCCTTTTGAATGGTTGAAAATTGAGGTACCGGGTGTTGCACATGATTTTGAAGCCATGTCGATAGATGCAGCATCAATACTATTTGATTGAAGTAACGCGAAGGGAGAATCAAATTATGGTATTGTTCGGTTCTGGGTGTTTTGTCCAAAGCCGATTTTCAACGATATATTTCATCGTTTCAGGAGTCATTAACAAATGTCCGGATGGAACGATGTGATACGTTGAATCCTTCAAATACTGAGACAGAAGCTTACCAAAATGCGGTTTGATAACGCTGTCGAATTCACCAAAGATCATTGTAAAAGCAACCTTTTGTTGATCGATCGCCCTTGCTACTTCTTGCAGGTTTGGTTGACAGAATCGGTAGATGAGCCAAGCTTCGTAGACAAGTTTCGCCTTTTCCTTTGAATCTACATGGGCGTAAAG
This sequence comes from Cryomorphaceae bacterium, assembly GCA_016124575.1. Classification (GTDB taxonomy): domain Bacteria; phylum Bacteroidota; class Bacteroidia; order Flavobacteriales_D; family Sanyastnellaceae; genus RI-182. Next base: position 57,259 of record WGNM01000016.1, on the reverse strand, counting down.
AAAGCGGTGTGTTTTTGGATTTAAAAGTCCTATTTTTTTGACAAGATCAGCAGATTTTAAGACAAGATGAGGTCGATTCATCAGCGAGCGATACAACAAGCGTCCGAGAGGGTTGTGAGCTGTGAACTTGTACATAGTGGCAATTTTTAATCCATCAGGAGCCATTAAGAGCACCTTATCGATCTGACTTGCCATGTGTTCAATGGCAGTGAGGGCAATTCTTCCCCCCATGCTATAGCCCAGCATAGAAAATCTGGGAGCATCATATTTAGCGAGGATATGGAGAATGACGTCTTTCAATTCTTGAGTTGACAGGCCATCGATTAACTTTCTGTTTGATGGCCAGCGGCTGCCAGCGTGTTGAAACAAATTGATAGCGACCAACATTTCATTGGGGGCGAGCAAAGCTGCGAACGGTTCGAAATCATTCGCAGAACGTCCAAAACCGTGAAATGCAAGCACCGGATAACCTTGTCCGACAGTGAAATATTCCACAGCCAAATCATCAACAGAAATCACATTCCTCTGCATGAATGAAAGGTATTTCTTTTCTTGAAAATGCAAAGGTTATTCACATAGAAGTTTAAGATGTGCAAAAGAAAGCGTCGATTCATTCGAGTGTTTGCTTCGTGTTGCCTAATTTCGCGCTCGGAAAACCCAAAGCCCTTCGATCCTTTTGCGAGGGCTGCCTGCCGGAAGTAATTTCAGGGGGGCGGCTAAAAAAAAAATGCCAAGAGACAAGAGTATTCGGTCTGTTTTGATCATCGGCAGTGGGCCGATCGTTATAGGCCAAGCGTGTGAGTTTGATTATTCTGGATCCCAGGCGGCACGCTCGTTGCGCGAGGAAGGGATAGAAGTAACCCTTATAAATTCCAATCCGGCGACGATCATGACAGACCCTGTTATGGCCGACAATGTGTACCTGTTGCCATTGGAAACGGAGTCGATAGAGAAAATTCTTCAAGAGCACAATATCGACGCTGTTTTGCCTACCATGGGTGGACAAACGGCGTTGAATTTGGCGATTAAATGCGATGAAATAGGTCTTTGGGAAGAGTACGGCGTTCGCATGATAGGTGTCGACATCGATGCCATTGAAATCACTGAAAACCGAGAGGCTTTCCGCTTATTGATGGAACGTATCGGTGTCCCTATGGCACCGCAAACCACTGCGAAATCTTTTCTAGAAGGCAAGGAGATCGCTCAAAAATTCGGATTTCCACTTTGCATTCGTCCATCATATACCCTTGGAGGTTCAGGCGCCGCCATAGTGCACGACAAAGAAGTGTATGAGAACTTGCTAACCCGCGGATTGCATGCATCGCCCATTCATGAGGTGATGATAGACAAAGCCTTGCTGGGTTGGAAAGAGTATGAGTTGGAATTGCTGCGTGATTCGAACGACAACGTGACCATCATTTGTTCCATTGAGAATTTTGATCCGATGGGGATTCATACAGGAGACTCTATCACCGTTGCTCCTGCCATGACCTTGAGTGATACCGTGTTTCAGCGCATGCGCGACATGGCGATCTTGATGATGCGTTCCATCGGTGATTTTGCAGGAGGATGCAACGTGCAGTTCGCTGTTAGTCCGGATGATCGCGAAGACATCATCGCCATCGAGATCAATCCACGCGTTTCTCGATCATCCGCTTTAGCGTCGAAAGCCACCGGTTACCCGATAGCGAAGATTGCCGCGAAGTTGGCCATTGGTTATCACCTCGACGAGTTATCGAACCAAATTACCAAGTCGACATCGGCGATGTTTGAGCCGACTTTGGACTATGTTATCGTAAAGATACCACGTTGGAACTTCGATAAATTTCCTGGTGCAGACCGAGAGTTGGGGTTGCAGATGAAATCTGTAGGAGAGGTGATGGGCATAGGAAGATCTTTTCAAGAAGCCCTTCAAAAAGCCTGTCAGTCGCTTGAAGTAAAGCGAAACGGATTGGGAGCAGATGGACGAGAAGTCCGCGACCAAGACACCCTTCTCAAATCACTTGAGCATCCAAGTTGGAACCGACTGTTTCACATCTATGATGCCATCAAGTTGGGGATACCATTTAAGACGATACAGGAGAAGACCAAGATCGACAATTGGTTTTTGAAGCAGATTGAAGATTTGATAAAGCTTGAGCGCAGGATTGAAAAGTTCAACATCGGCAATATCAGCAGAGAATTGCTTTTTGAGGCCAAGCAGAAAGGCTATGCCGACCGACAAGTAGCGCATTTGCTGCGTTGTTTGGAGAGTGAAGTGTATACCAAGCGCAGTGAGATGGGCATCAACCGCGTATACAAGTTGGTAGATACCTGCGCTGCAGAGTTTGAAGCGAAGACCCCTTATTACTACTCGACTTTTGAAGACGAGAACGAGAGTGTAAGATCAGATAAGAAAAAGATTGTCGTTCTTGGATCAGGGCCAAACCGCATAGGTCAAGGCATTGAGTTCGACTACTCGTGTGTTCACGGAGTGCTGGCGGCGAAAGAGTGTGGTTATGAGACCATCATGATCAACTGCAACCCTGAGACAGTCAGCACCGATTTCGATACTGCTGATAAATTGTACTTCGAACCGGTTTTCTGGGAGCATATTTACGACATCATTCAGCATGAGAAGCCCGAGGGCGTGATTGTGCAGTTGGGCGGACAAACCGCATTGAAGTTGGCGGAGAAGTTGAGCCGGTATGGCATTAAAGTTATTGGTACCAGCTATGAGGCGTTGGATTTGGCTGAAGACAGAGGCAGTTTCTCGCGATTGTTGAGAGATTGCAAGATACCATATCCAGAGTTTGGAGTTGTAGAGAGTGCTGAGCAAGCCATTGAATTGAGCCGCACACTCGGCTTCCCCTTGTTGGTTCGTCCGTCATACGTTCTTGGTGGTCAGCGCATGAAGATCGTCATCAACGAAGACGATTTGGAGACCACAGTGGTTGATATTTTGCGCGACATGCCAGACAACCAGATCTTGTTGGATCACTTTCTTGATGGGGCAATAGAGGCTGAAGCCGATGCCATTTGTGATGGAGAAGATGTGTACATCATTGGAATCATGCAGCACATAGAGCCAGCAGGAATTCACAGTGGAGATTCATACGCATTGCTGCCACCGTATAATTTAGGTGATTTGGTGTTGCAGCAGATAGAAGAGCACACGCGCACCATCGCTGTGAAGTTGCGCACTGTTGGATTGATCAATATCCAATTTGCGATTAAAGACGATATGGTGTATGTTATTGAAGCGAATCCACGTGCGTCACGAACGGTTCCTTTTATTGCGAAAGCCTACAATGAGCCGTATGTGAATTATGCGACCAAAGTAATGTTGGGAGAGAAGAAAGTAAAAGATTTCAATTTCAATCCTCGAAAAGAAGGCTATGCGATAAAAATCCCAGTGTTTTCTTATGAGAAGTTTCCGAATGTAAATAAGGAATTGGGTCCAGAGATGAAGTCGACAGGGGAGGCCATTCGCTTCATCAAAGATTTGAAAGATCCTTACTTTAGAAAGATTTACGCAGAGCGGAATTTGTATTTGAGTAAGTAAACTAAAGAAGAATCAGTAGTTGCTCCCTGCTTATTGTAGGTGCAATCAAGGAGAAAGTGAAATAGTCTGCGTAAGGTCATTGTACCATGCGCAGACTATTTTTTGTTTAGTATTTTGAAAAAAGAAATAAAAATGGTCCATTCGTAATAGACATATGGACTAGAACAGTGCAGGAGGAGTTGTCGGTTTTTGATTTAGATGCTTTGATAGAAACTCCTGCGGGGTGATATGATTTTACAAAACGATTTGAACCAGTTGTTAAAAATCGAGAAGGGATGAAACAGAGCAGAGAGTGCGGGTATGGAGTTTTGATGAGACACTGAAACGTAGGTGATTCCTCAGTCTTCTCGCCTACTGCTCACCTTGAAGGTAAAGTGAATTTTGGAATAAACTCGGCCGACCGTGGGTGGTTACAATACTACTGAATGCAAGAATTTCCTACTTTTGATGCTCAAACAAGGAATATGGGTTTTTGGGGGCTGGTTCGTACAATATTCATCATTTTGTTGATTTATCAATTGGTGAACTATATCCGCAGATCGCAGGAGAACGCCAAGCGAAGAGGTTTTGAGGAAGGGCGCAGAAATGCGCCACGACAAGATGCGCCACCTGCAAAAACCAAAAAGCCCAGTGATGAAGATCTTGGCGAGTATGTTGACTACGAAGAGATCAAAGACTAAGGCATCACCATTCGCTCATTGCGGTTGAAATCTTATCTTTCAGCCCAAATACCATTTTTAATGAAGACCAACCTGCTCAAGGCCATTCCTCACATCGTTGCGATTGTGTTGTTTGCTGCAATTTCCGGATCTTTTTTTTCACCAGCTTTTGACGGCTATGAGCTGCGACAAGGCGACATCGACCAATTCATTGGGATGTCGAAAGAGATTCGCGATTTTGATCGATTCGAAGGAGAAGAGACCTTGTGGGCGGGCAACACCTTTTCGGGGATGCCAGCTTTTCAAATATCCATGCAACAGCATGCCAATTTACCACTGGCAGTTCTGCGCAGCGTGAATGGACTGTTTCCTCGGTCTGTAGCAGCCCTGTTTTTAGCCATGATTAGTTTTTACATCTTGGGATTGTGTTTGCGCATCAATCCATGGTTGTCGATGATTGGTGCTATAGCGTTCGGATTGTCGTCAATAAACGTGCTCTACCTAGGGGCAGGTCACATGTCGAAAGTGACCGCCATAGCCCTTATGCCAGCTGTGCTTGGTGGCGTATTGTTGGCGTACAGAGGCAAAGCACTTTTAGGAGCGGCTATTGTTGCCTTGTTTTTGGGTATGCAGTTGGCAGCCAACCACTTACAGATGACTTACTACTTGATGATTTTGGTGGGGGCAGTGGCTTTGGGAGAGATAGTAAAAGGAATAATTGAAAAAAAGATAAAGCACATTTTAACCACGACAGCGTTTTTGCTTTTGGCGGCCGTATTGGCAATCGCGCCGAACACAACCAACATATTGTCTACCTACAGTTACAGTAAAGAGAGCACCCGAGGCAAGAGTGAGTTGAGTCAAGATGTTTTATTGGCAAACGGCATTTCTTCAACAGTAGCAGGAAACGACGGATTGAATAAAGATTACATCCTGGAGTATTCGATGTCGAGAGGAGAATTTTGGTCGATGATGATACCCGACATTAAAGGCGGAACTTCGGGAGCTATTGGATCAGACAAAGACGTTTTGGAGCCAGCGAAGCGAGAGTTTCGTGAGAACATCGCTCAAAGCAATCGGTACTGGGGTGATCAGGCATTTACCGGCGGAGCGTTTTACTTCGGGGCATTGATAATGGCCTTGTTTCTCGTGGCCTTTTTTGTCGTTAAAGACCAAATTCGATGGTCTTTTTTAGTTATCACCCTCTTAGCCATCGTGTTGTCGTGGAAACAGGCATCTTGGCTCACCGATTTCTTCATTGAGTATGTCCCTCTATTCTCGAAGTTCAGGGATACCAAGATGATGCTCGCAACCGTGCAGGTGATGGCTCCTTTGATGGCTATGCTATTGATTCAAAAAGCATGGACAGGCTTTTCGGCTGATTCGCGGAAGATGTTTCTAATCGGATCGGGCAGTGTATTGGCCTTGTTTCTGCTCTTTTTGGCAGCACCTGCAGCCTTGTTTGGTTTTACCTCCACAGCAGAAGAGATTCAGTTTAGCGACTACCTATTGCAGGCAGGGGGCGATCCTCAGCAAGAAGGATTTGTGAAAGGGTACATCGACGGATTGTCGGATGTGCGCATGGGTATTTTCAAAGCTGACGCAATGCGATCGCTGCTCATGGTGCTCATAGGTTTGGTGATCTTGTTCTTCATCGACCGCAAGAAGTTTGACGCGCGCATAGGCATTGCCGTTATCGGCTTGCTTGTTATTTTTGATTTATACAGCGTTGATCGGCGATATTTCGACAACGAAAAGCAGGGGAAAGAGTATGCCCGCTGGGTGAAAGATATTGATCGATCGTTTCCATTTGCAGCATCTCAATCTGACATGATGATATACCAGCAGGAGACCATAGAGAACCCTGGTATAGCTACAAAAGCCAAAGATTATGTTGAGATTCTAGCTCAAAGTCAGGTCTCTAAGGCGGCGACCAAGAACGAGAAATTGTTGCATGCAGCGCAGTTTGGAGCGTTGACGTTAGGTACAAACTACCGCGTTTTAAACATCCGCAATCCATTTAGTGATGCGCGAACCTCTTATTTCCACAAATCTGTGGGCGGTTATCACGGGGCAAAAATGAAGCGCTATCAAGAGTTTATTGATTTCCATTTTGGACCGGAGATTCAGCGATTTATGGAAACCGCCAATACTTTGGGTCCGGACGTCTTGCGCGGTATGCCATTCGCGAACATGCTGAATGTCAAATATTTAATATTGGATCCGAATGGAGCGCCGCTTCAGAATCCGTATACATTTGGCAATGCATGGTTTGTGAAGGATGTTGAGTTTGTTGAGAATGCCGATGAAGAGATTGAACGATTGTACAATGTGACATCCAACGAAGTTGCCATAATTGATCGCCGTTTTGAATCCATTGTCCCCGAGGTTGTCGCACCAGATTCAACAGCAGCCATAGTGCTTACCAGCTACAAGCCGAATCACCTCGTTTACAGATCGCAAAGTGCAGAAGATCAACTGGCTGTTTTCTCGGAGGTGTATTATGCTGATGGATGGCAGGCCTATCTCGATGGTGAGCCAGTGCCACATGCACGAGCCAACTACATTCTTCGTGCGCTGAAGATACCTGCGGGAGCGCATGAGGTATCCTTTGTTTTTGAGTCGTCGGTATACAAAAGAGGAGAGAATATATCAATGATCGCATCCATCTTATTGGGCTTGTTTATTCTTGTGGCCTTATTTTTAGAATATAAAAAGCAAAGACAAGCGATTCAACCTGCAGATTAATCATGCAGGCCTTTCTACATGCGATAATAGTTGCGCTGTGGTTCTATGTGCTGCTGCAGCTCATTTTAAAGAATAGGTTGTTTCGAGCCTTTGGGTTGAGCGCTTTTGATTTGAAGTTTTCGTTCATTTTGAAATGCGCTGTTGGTGTTGGCTTGTGGGCGATATACACCTATTACTATCCTTTTCGCGGCAAAGGAGACACCTTTCGGTACTTCGATGATGCCATGGTTATATATGCCGAGTTGTGGAAAGAGCCCGGTACATATTTTAAGTTTTTATTTGGATATGGGTTAGATGATCCCTCCTTGATTCCGGTTTTTGACCGCATGAATAACTGGTCCAGTGCATCGACCTATGGTTTACCAAACGACACCCAGACCGTTATTCGACTGAACATGCTCATTGCCTTGCTATCAGGAGGCGTGTATTGGGTTCATTTGTTGTTTTTTAATCTGCTGTCGCTAACCGGACTTGTAGGCGTTTACGCCCTGTTTTCTGAGAATTTCGGGAAGAGTAGGAGCATGTGGTGGGCTATAGTTTTGCTGCCCAACGCCTTGTTTTGGGGTTCGGGGTTACTAAAAGAAGCCCCCTTTTTAGCTGCATTTGGCTGGTATGTCTGGGCATTGTCCAAATCGAACCAGCGAAAGCTTGTATTGATAATTACAAGCATGTTCTTGATAGTCCTCAAGCCATACATTTTTGTCGCAATGCTGCCAGCCTCCTTTTCGTGGATCATCGTTCAGCGTTACCATTGGAATGCATGGATAACGAGTGCCGTGGTGAGTGGCATATCGTTTATGATGGCATTGAACGCATCGGTATTATACCCCGCGGGCGATTTGCTTTACATCCTTTCGAAGAAACAAGAAGATTTTTATAACACCGCAGTGAATGCTGGTAGCACAGTATACATAGAACCCGTAGGCGTTTCCGCATTGGCATTTATCGCATCAATTCCCAACCGTATAATGTATACCTACGGTAGGCCCTATTTGTGGGAATCGAAGACATTGTTTTACATCCCACCAGCGGTGGAAAATATCATATTGGTGGCAGTCATTGTTTGGGCATTGCTGATGCTGTATCGCCATCAAAAAGCAGTTTACAGTCCGTTGATTGTCTTCATCGTCACCTTCAGCATAGCTCTAGCCATCATCATTGGTTCCACCGTTCCTGTTTTGGGTGCGCTAGTGAGATACAAGTTGCCTGCTGTGCTGCTGCTTTATGTCTGGTGTATAGGAGTTATTCTCAAAACCAAAGCAGAGCGCGTTAAACAAAATTAACCAACATGTGAAAGTTAGTGCACAGAAGAAAAGTACCTTTGCCCGATGTTTTGCCGCAATTTCAAGGAATTTAAAGAGACCACCTGTAAGAACGGGTTAGATTCGCCATTCAATGTAGATTGTAAAGGCGTTGATATTGCGATTTACGATCAACTGCCTGCTGGAATCGAGACAGAATGGGATAAAGTTGTTCAAGACACCAGCGTGTTTTTGCAGACCAAGTATTTTCATGCCTTGGGAGTTGAACATGCGAATATTCGATACACGTTTGCTACTTTTCACCAGTCGGGGAAATTGATTGGGGTTGCAGCATTTCACATCACCATAGCCGAGACAAACGATTTAGGTGCCAATCTTCGCAATCGCATTATCCGTGCAGCCGTGGGACACCTTACCAGACGGGCGGGTTTAAAGTTTCAAGTGTTGGTGTTGGGGAACAGTTTTGCTACTGGCGATCATGGCTTTCGATTTGTGGATGGGGTAGATACAGCAACCTGCATTGCATCATTGAATAGTGCCGTAGAACGCATTCAAGAGCGCGAGAAAGTGCGTGGTAATCGGATATCTGCAGTAGTTGTCAAAGATTTTTATCCGGCTCATTTTATATTGTCTGACAGATTCGCAGACGTTGGCTACTCAGAGTTTTTTGTCGACCCCAACATGATCATGCCGATCAATCAGGCATGGGGCACCTTTGAAGATTACTTGGGGGCTTTGACCACGAAGTATCGAACCAAAGCCAAGTCGGCGATGAAGAAGTCGGAATCACTGACATTGGTAGATTTGACCAGTGAAGATATAGATACCTATCAAGCAGACCTGTTTCGGTTGTACGAGCAGGTGTATGAACGTGCCGATTTTAAGCTAGGTAAGTTAGAAGCACAGGCCTTTTTTGCATTGAAGTTACAACTGAAACAATGCTTTTTTTTGAAAGGCTATTTGTTGGATGGCAAGATGGTAGGGTTTCAGAGTGGCTTTTTCTACAACAACGTTTTGGATGCACATTTTGTCGGCATCGACTATGCCTATAATCAATCGCATGCCATTTACCAACGCATGTTGTATGAGTATATCCGAGAAGCCATACGGATGAAGACACGTCAGGTAGTTTTTGGACGCACCGCGATGGAGATTAAGAGCACAGTTGGCGCATTTCCGGTAGACATGAAATGTTATATACGACACAGGAAGAAAGCGCCCAATGCCCTTTTGAAATTGTTATTTGGGTACATTAAACCAGGGGATTTTGAACAACGCGTAGCATTCAAGCAGAAAGAGCTCGAGACACTTCAGATACAATAGGCAGATTGATGCAAGTAAAAAACGAGACCTTATTACTATTCATTTTAGCGGCAGTTCAATTCACCAACATCGTTGATTTCATGATCATGATGCCAATGGGAGATATATTGCAACGCGCATTGGAGATAACACCCTTCAAATTTTCTGTATTGGTGTCGGCATATCCCGTTGCAGCCTTCGTGAGTAGTCTATTTGGCGTTTTTTTTCTCGACAAATTTGACCGAAAAAAAGCCCTTCTTTTCGCTTACAGTGGGTTTATTTTGGGAACCTTATCGAGTGCCATAGTTCCGAACACTGCTTCAGCGGAAGTGAATTACGCATTGTTTATCGGTACCCGTTTGCTAACAGGCTTATTTGGAGGCATTTTGGGAGCGCTTGTTATGTCGATAGTAGGTGATGTTATTCCCTTAGAGCGCAGAGGTCGGGCAATGGGCTTGGTTGCTACCGCATTTTCATTGGCCGCCATATTGGGGGTTCCCCTCGGCTTGGCATTGGTAAATGCATTTGATGGCAATTGGCATATACCCTTTTACATGGTATCGTCGTTGGGAACGGTGGTTATTCCCTTAATAATTTTCAAGGTTCCTTCAATACGAGAGCATTTAGATCGCCAGATTCAGAAGCCACATCCATTTGAGACCATCCGCGTAGCGGCAAAGAGCAAGAATCAGCAATTGGCCTTGTTGTTTGTATTGATGTTGGTTATAGGACATTTCAGCATCATACCCTTCATTACACCGTATATGATAAACAATGTAGGGTTGACCCAGAATCAGATACCATTTATTTATTTGATTGGTGGGGCATGTACAGTAATTAGCTCACCATTGATTGGCAGGATGGTTGATCGATTTGGACGCAAGCGCATGTTCACTATTATGGCTAGTATCTCAATGGTGCCTGCTTTATTGATCACCAATTTATGGCCCGTCAGTTTGTGGGTAGTATTTACGATTACGGGAGCATTTTTCATTGCTGTTTCTGGCAGGATGATTCCGGCCAACACCTTAATTACCGCTGTTGTTCGACCAGAGAACAGGGGAGGTTTTATGAGTTTGAATAGTTCATTCACATCGTTGGCAACTGGCATAGCATCGATGATAGGCGGTTCTATAGTCGTTCAGGCCGGACCTGGAGAGCCCTTGGAGGGGTATATGTGGGTTGGTATAATTGGTGTTGGGTTTACTTTGGTGACGGTGATTTTGGCGAGGTGGTTGAAGGAAACAAACACGATATAAGACCCTCGTTTACTGATTATTCGGAATTGTACCAAAAAGGTTTGAACACAATATCAATGAAGTGATTGAAAAAATCAGGGTCATTTCTATGATTGTATTTGAAACTAAATTCGTCTAAATAAAGCTGTAAATATTTGTGCTGGACGAAATGATGGACTCCTTTAATCACACAATTGACATTGAACAGGATATTTTGGATCCATTTTGGAAGAGCCTTTTGCCTGCTTTGCGGTTCGCTAAATTTCAAGTTGTATTGAGATTGAAAATGCTCAGATATTGATTTGTAATTCTTGGGCTTATTTGACTCATGAAAGGTCGGTTCTGAAGCGAGCACAAGTTGCATTTGATCGGAAATGCCGCGAACTTGCGAGGATAAATATGATTCTGGATGAATGAAAATTGTTGGTTCAAATTTCTTGCAACATGTTTTTTTCCGTCTTATCTGAATTCTGTTTTTCAGATTTTCGCGATGATCGAAAATCCCTGAAGTGAATAGTTTTCGATTGTTTTCCGAAATAAACTGCCTGATTCGCTGCATCAAATACCATATAGTCTCATACCTTGAGTGTCCAAGTATTCTTTGCATCTCGCAAGCAGAGTAGCTTTTTTTTGTGTGAGTCATTAAATATAAGGCATGCATCCAGGTCTTTAACGGGAGATTGCTATCCTCCATCACCGTCCCTACTTTCAAAGAAGTTCGGTAACGACAATTTTTACATTGCCACATGGATCTAGTCTTGTACCAAGAGTGTGATTTGCAACCACATTTTCTGCAGGTTATGCCTTGTTTTTCTCTTTTTCTGCGGATGTAAAGGATGCATGATTCCTCATCTGGGAATTGCTGAAGGAAATCTTTGAGCGTCATATTTTAGTTCTTTGAAACTAAAAATAGAAGATCAGATGAAGCGAGTTACATCGACTTTGTCAACGACTGCAATTATTTTGTAGATGAAGAAAATCTTATGGTACGATTACGAATAATCAGTCAATTTCCATTCCGCCACCATCAGAATTCCCTTCCCCACGCCCTCGTCTCTCTCTCCCAGCCTCCAACTTCCCAAACCTCCATCCGAAACTCACAAACAAATTCCGCGACTCGCGCTTTCGCAAGCTCTCCTGCTCAAAACCTCGCCCAAATGAACTGAAACTGAACTGCCGCGTATCAAATACATCGCGCAAATTAACTGTCAAACTGCCTTTGCCTTTGAAAAATGATACCTTATACGCCAAGTCTATAAAGTACATCTCACTCATTCTGCCCTGAACTGTGTTCTCTGGAGCTCGATAAAACGCCGTGGCTTGCAACTGCATGGCGTTGTTGAATTTCATGGTCGACATTACCCTGCTCGTCCAACTGTAAGCAATGTTGCTCAAATCACTCTCCAAATTCGTACCGTCGTTGTTCACGCGGTATCCATTAAAACTCATATTCAACGCCCACCATTTGGCTACTTCTAAATTTACAACGCCTTCAATACCTATGTTCTGAGAACCAGCTTGGTTTTCATACCTGGTTGTGCTCACTCCCAAGGTGTCGATGGTTTTAAATCTTCTTATGACTTGGTTGACGTCATGGACATAAGCAGAAAAAATATAGGTGGTGCTCTCTTTTTTGATGCTATACGATAGGTCTATGGCGTTTACAAACTCAGGCAACAAATAGGGATTTCCTCTCCTTAAATTCAAGTTGTCTGAGTAGTTCGCAAATGGATTCAATTGGCGGGTGTTGGGTCTGTTGATTCGTCTGCTATAACTCAGCTGGATGTCGCTCGCTTTGCTCATTTTGTATGTCAAAAAACCACTTGGGAAAAGTGCGAAATAGTCATTCACGAATGTCTCGTCGGTATCCAATAATTTGCTTTCCGTAAACACTTGCTCTGCCCGCAAGCCGCCTTGCGCTGTGATGCGCTCCCACTTGTATCCATATGTCCCATACAATGCATGTATTTGCTCTTTATAACGAAAGATGTTATTCCTGTCGGTGTAGGGTGTTGCAATGCCAGTAAGGGTGTCGCGGAACTCTGCATAGAAGTCGTTCACCATGTTCCTGTATGTCAACTTATACCCAGCCTCAAGTTTGCCGTTCTCTCCGGTAGCTTTCGCATAGTCGGTTTGTGCAGTTATGGTCTGGGTCTGGTCGTCGCTGGCGTTGGTTTCGAAAAAGGGTGCTGTGTCTGAATTTGTTCCATTGGCGGTTAATTCGATGTTCTCGATGTCGCTAACTGAGTTGCCATCGAATGATGAAAACTGTCCGTCTATGGTCCACAAATGATCTTTTCCTCTGAGCTCTTTTCGCATTCCAGCAGTCAAATCATATCCGTTCCGATTTCCGGCGCCTGCCGATATTCGATCAAAGGCAGATAAAAATTCACCGGTGGTGTAACTCAATTTGTTAAAAACACTGTCGTTGTCTTCGTCTTCTGAGATATTATATGTCCCACTCACATTAAAGGTAGTAGTGCCATTGGCATAAAAATCGGTTCCTGCTTTGATGGTGTGTCCAAAGCCTACTCGATTGCCTCTGTTTTGCTGATCCAACACTTGGATGTCTTCGGTTGCAAAGCTCAATCTGTCGGTGTTCCCACGTGAAAATCTGTCGTTGTAATTGAATGAGTAATTGCTGAAGATGTTGAACTTGGTGGTGCGTAAATTCAATCCCAATGAGGCGTTGTAGTTGTCGCCTGTTCCGTAAGTGAGTTGTACGTTGCCGTGAAACCCTGCAAGCTTGTTCTTTTTCAAAACAATATTGATGATTCCGGTCATGCCGTCAGGGTCATACTTGGCCGAGGGGTTGGTGATGACTTCTATGCGCTCGATACTGCTGGCGGGCAATTGCTGCAATATTGCTTGTCGCGAAGAGCCTGTTAAGGCAGAGGGCTTGCCATCAATCAATACGGTGACGTTCTGCGATCCGCGCAAGGCGATGTTCCCATCCATGTCTACCTGAACGGAGGGTATGGTCTCCAATATATCTGTGGCCATGCCACCCGTAGCGCCCATGACTTGATCAACGTTGAACACTTTTTTGTCCATCATCAATTCCATGTACTCTTTCTTCTCTTCTATAACCGCTGTGCCAATTTCATTGACAACGAAGTTTAATCTGATGTCTCCTAGGTCTTTCGATATGCCCGCTTGTGGATTTAGTTTCACGCCTTGTATGAGCTTAACTTCATAACCTATGAAGGTGACTTGAATCGTGTAACCTCCTGGTCGTATCTGCTCGATCTTGAATCGACCGTCAGCACCACTTATACCTCCTGTTTCTATGCTGGAGTCGCGCGCACTCACTACAGTTATGGTCGCAAATTCGATTGCCTTGCCTGTCTGATTGTCTAATACGCGTCCAAAAATAGAGGCTATGGGTGGTCGTTCACCTTGCGGACGCTGGGCGCCAACGGTGAATACGGTTAGGGTGAAAAGGGCGGTCAGTAAGGTGCGCATCTCTAAAAATAACTTCAAGACTGTGTTCCGATGATTTGGTTTAATCGAGTAAGTACAATTCATCCTTCGAATTCTACAGTTGAGTCGCTTTTGTTTTCTAAGCGGATCTTTTAAACTCAAATTTGATCAACGATAACGACAACCATGCAAAGAACAACATTTCAAAAGTGGTTGCCGAATTTTTAATCAAATATTCAATTGTTATGAAAGATCAATCTAAAATCGAAAGGGTGACGAAGCGTATCGAAGAAGAACGTAGCTTCTATTCTCACCTACTTGTTTATCTTGCAGTCAATGGTTTTCTTATGGTGTCTGATCTCATGTCGAACGGCGCTTCGTGGTGGTATTACCCGGCACTGGGTTGGGGAATCGGTTTGCTCTCTCACTGGATGAGGGTTTTCGGTCCTTCTTGGTTTCCTCAAAAACAATGGGAAAAGAAAAGGTTCGAACAGTTGATGAATGAAGATGCAGAATCTGGACTATAAGCTATGAAAAAGAAAATATTCACCTTCGTCGCTGTGCTTCTGGCAAGCATCCTGGCAGCCTATTTCTTTACAAATGGTCGGCTGTTCTCAACTCCTCGTTTTTTCTTGATTGGCACAGCTTGGTCTTTGTCGATTTGGATCACGCAGAGCTACGGCAATGCGTTCATCATCAAATTGCTGGATCGTAAGTTCTCGTGGCTTGAAAAACCGAAGATGCGTTTCGTCTTGAGCCTGTTGGCGATCTCTCTCTATTCTTTTGTGGCGTTTGTTATTGTCGACGGGTCGTTCACTTTCTTGGCGTCAGGCAAGTTTGGGTACATCAACGAGAGTGGCGATATTGTTGGCGAAGCGCTATATAAATCCGGACGTATCGCAGTATCTATATCGCTGGTAGTTTCGTTCGTTTTATCGGGTGTTGGTTTCCTTCGGGCCTGGAGAAATGCAGCCGTAGATGCCGAACGTCTGCAAAAGGAAGTGTTTCGTCACCGTTATGAATCACTCAGAAATCAAGTCAATCCACATTTTCTGTTCAATAGCCTGAATGTGCTGACTGAACTGGTGCACGAAGATCCTCACGTGGCTGTCCGTTTTATCCGCCAATTAAGCGATGTATACCGTTATGTGCTCGATAGCCGCGATCGGGATGTGGTCTCTGTTGATGATGAGCTGAAATTCGCGGAGTCGTACCTGTATCTGCTTGAAATGAGGTTCGGTGAGAAATTAAAGGTTCAAATTTTTCGTGCCAGCGGCACGGATGGTTGGCTGGTGCCGATGTCGCTCCAACTCTTGCTCGAGAATGTCGCTAAACACAATGCTATTTCGTCGTCACAACCTATTGATGTCCGCATTCGGGTAGAACAGAATCAGATTTCTGTAATGAATACGGTTTTGAAAAGAACAGCTCCGGAGGAGTCAACTGGGGTTGGTCTCAATTACCTTTCTGAACGATACGCGAGCCTGGGAGGTGAGTTGATTGTTTCAAATGGGGCGAGTACGTTTGAAGTAATTCTTCCTATTTTAAAATCTGAAAAGTAATACGGCTATGAATGTTCTAATTCTAGAAGATGAACCACGGGCAGCCCAGCGTTTGTCGCGTTTGCTGAGCGAGGTTCGACCTGAAGCAGTGGTAGTCGATGTGATCGATTCGGTGCAAATGGCGAAGAAGCGGTTTCAAGAGGGGTGTAATTTTAGCCTTGTGATATCAGATATTCAACTTTCTGATGGTTTGAGCTTTGAAGCTCTCGATGCTTTGCCTCAGCACATTCCAATCATTTTCTGCACGGCCTATGATCAGTATGCGCTAAAGGCTTTCGAGTTGCACAGTGTCGATTACTTGCTAAAACCAATTGAGTCTGCCGACTTGCTGCGCGCCCTAGAAAAGCTAAATGCGCAAAGGTCAGATTTGAATGCGTTTATTTCAGATTTCCGACGCATCAGCAAAAAGTATAAGGAGCGTTTCGTTGTTCGGTATGGAGATAAGTTGAGGTTCTTTGAGGTGCAAGATGTCTTGTGCTTTTTTAGTGAGGAAAAAACGACATGGATTCTGACGAAAGACTTGAAGCGTTATGTGTTCGATACAACATTGGAAGGACTGGAAGTTCAACTCGATCCCGACAGGTTTTTTAGAGTGAACAGGAAATTTATTGTCTGTACGCAAGCGCTCGCCGAAATCACAACGTGGAGCAATAGCCGCTTGCGATTGAAAATTGAGGGCATGGACGATGAATTGGTGGTTGTAGCGCGCGAACGGGTTCAAGAATTCCGAGACTGGTTGGATCGCTGAAAAAGTTTGCGCCTGACGACAAATCCTCGACTCAATTCTACCCATAATCCGTTGTCTTGAATCAACTGAACCAAGCCTACTGCACTGTTGGTTGTCTCAATTTGTTTAAGACATTCTTCAACACACCGCGCTCCATAAAGTATGCGCTCATGATCGGGTTGATGCCAGTTGGCTAGCCATTCAGATTTTGGAATGATGAGGTAACTGGCTGTTTCTGAGATAAATGTGCTTAATTCATCTTCATAAACCCACCACCCTGAATTGTAATCGGGTGAGGCTCCCTTCGGCGGGGTGGCACGGTGAATGTCGCTGTAGTGATGAAAGAAATAGCCTTTTATCATGGCAATGGGTTCAACGCTGTCTATACCCATCTTCTCGAGGGCTGCCTTACCGGCAGGATGTTGACTCAATTCCAGTTGTCGCTGCAGTGCATCCATTTTTTCTGCCAAACTGTCGATGCCATTTGGCCCAACCCACTGTCGCCAGTCGGTTCCATTTGCCTTGCTGAGGTAAAATTTGCATGCTACTTCTAAATGATAGGTGCGTTCGTTGTCGGAAAAAATGAAGTCGAATTCACCCACGGTTTGAGCTGCTGATACTTGAAGGTTTTGTGTGTGCAATGTGAAGTGCGGACTTTCGCGAAGCCAAAAACCAACATGCCGTTCAAAGGCTTTGCCCAATGGTTCACGTGTCATGGTGTGCTGAAGTTCCTCGGGTGGGGTTGAGCTGTCTAATTCTTTTAACCAGGAATAGTGCAGTTGGTATTGCGCTCGAAACCACGCTGAATCTTTGAGGCCTGGCAATAGGGTAGATTTGGCCATGAGCGAACTGCTGCCAATAATCCACGCTAAATTTGCAATTTCCCGATGGTAGAACGGGTTTTTATTCATGCGCCGTTTTCATTTTCAGAGTTACTATCTTTGCCGAAATTTAAATTATGCGAGTTGTTGCCGAAATTCCTCACGAAGTAATGAAAATCACTGTTTTTAAGTGGAATGAAAAGTACCTCATTAAATTTGAAGTGGGAACGTTTGAACAAACGTATAAAATTGGTCAACTCGAATCTGTAGGCCTGTCTGAGGTGAAATCTATTGTTACTCCCGCTTTCTGCACGCAGGTGCTAAAGCGTTTTATCGAAATGAGAACAGATTTTTCTGAAGCTTCACAAACCTACCTAAACACCAGCAAATGATGCAAAAAATTTCTTTAGCTATCAGCATTCTAGCCATTGTGCTTTGTGGAGTGCTGTTTTTCACAAGAGGAAACAGTGATAACGCTTCGCAGGACGGCATTGGGTCTATTTCCAATACTGCTACTTTTATGAACGCCGACTCTTCAGGGACTTCGCCGCGCATTGCATTCGTGAAAGGTGATAGCATCAATCAAAGCTATCAGTTCATCATCGATAAACAACAAGAGTTGATCAGTTCGAGTAAAATAAGCGAAGGCCGACTAAAATCGCGACTTTCTGGAGCTGAAAAGGAGTACCAAGAGCTTGTTCAGTATGCGCAAAGCGGTCAAGCATCAGAGGAGGAAATGCAAATCGCGCAGAACAGAATAATGGAGCTGCAGTATGAGCTTCAGCAAGCTGAATCATCTGAGCAAAACCGCCTAATGCAGCAAGAACAAGAAATTCAAGTCCAAATCGTTGATCGCCTCGATGCTTTCTTGAAGAAGTTTGCCGCTGAAAACAGCATCGATATTATCCTCAATTGGGGAATTTCGGGAGAAGGCATCCTTTACGGATCTCAACCTTTTGATGTAACAAGTGCGGTAATCGATGGACTTAATACGGAGTATGCCATCGAGAAAATGGGAAATGAAGGAACAAAATGACAATCGGCGAGAAAAAGAAGAAGGAGAACATTGCTGAGTATTTGCTTTTTCTTTGGCAAATGGAAGACTTGGTTAGAGCTGCAAACTTCGACCTGTCTGTAATTCGCACTTTTTTGTCCAATGAAATTGATGCCAAAGCACTCGACAATGAAATGAATTGGTTCGGAACGTTAATCCGCGCAATGCAATCAAGTGGTGTGCAGCAAAAGGGTCATGTCGAAGAGGTGAATGAAATTCTAATTGAACTGAATTACCTGCACCATACGTTGCTGAATATCCTCCACCATGATCAATTCGCGAAGGTGTGGAATGCTGCGGAGCTGAACCTCCGCGATTTCTTGGAGATGTCGGGCAACAAAACAATGAACCCTGTTGAAGCTTGCCTCACAGCGTTGTATGGATTGATGATGCTGCGACTGAAAAAACAAGAGGTTTCAGCCGAAACCATGTCGGCTATGGATACCTTCAAAAATTACATCAGCATGCTTTCTGAACAGTATCGCATTATGAGAAGCGGCGATCTGTTCTCAATTAATTGAGAGTCAACACAATTTTGTATTCTGAATTATTGCCACGTACTTCATGAATTACCAGGCTGCCTGGCAGAAGTTTAACGGATGCGGGTGGAGGTGCGATACCTGTAACCCCCATAAAATCAATATCCTCCTCGGGTGAGTCATTCTCAAATAAGAAAGAGACATAGCCTGTAGACTCGTCGACTTTTGTCCAACGTGCACGTGGCGTATCCTTGGGAAATGCATTGTTTAACATGATCCGCATGGTGACCTCATGCAGCATCTTACCTGATTCAGCAGAAATTTCTGTCGGCTCAGGTTGTTCGAAAAGTTTGAAGCCTTTGAGGTCAAATACCTGACAAAGCACGTCGTTCACCTCATTTAGAACTTCACCAACAGTTGTGCTAGAAAATGTTAGGGAGAATTGTTCTCCACTTAATACGTGATTGAAAACCGTGCTAAGCCTGTTGGCGCTGTCTTTGAGATATTCCAACAACATTGCGTCGTTGGTTTTAAGATTCAATTCCTGGATGAGAATTCCGGTCAAACCCCGAATTCGATTTATTGGCGCCTTTAGCAGGTGGGTAATGTTCCCGTTTGATTGAGAATTGTAATTTTCTATGGCTTGAGTCAATTGACTAAACGTAATGTCATCAGGCACAAGGTCATGTCTTTTGGTCGTGCCAGAAATAACCAAAGGATCGGTATCCAATACGATCCCTTTTGTTATGAAGTTTGAATCTGAAAACAAAGCATCCGAACCGATAACGGTGAATGTTTGTCCAACTTCAAGTGTGATGCGATCTGTTTGTATCAGGTGGTTCCACCAAACAGGAAAATCCTTCTTCGTATCGAATAAAGGATGCAAATCTTCTGTGTACTTGAGATGAATGAATTCCCTTTTGTGGAAATCAACAGTCCATGAAAACCAACCTAAATCAACCATCGTGCTATGAACTACTCCTTAAACAAAAGACAAAAGGTAGTTCAAACTTGGGTATTAAAAAAGAATTTCAAAAGTTAAGAAAGTAAACTGTGTCGGAGCATAAACTCATATTGTTCATTTTCAAGAGTTAGCGACGCAATCAGTTTGTCTTTTCTATCATTTTCCATGGCTACTAGAATGCTGTCTGTTACTGCCGCACTCACGCTTTTGGAAATTTCTTCTTTTCGGCAAATGCGAATCGCTCCGCATTGATTAACGATGTCTACGAGCTTCGATATGTCGTCAATGTCTTGAACCAAGCACACTACCATCTGCCCATGAATGGCTCGAATAGCAGGAATGAGGGAGTGGTTGCCATTTTGTATGAACGACATCGACACGACCAAAACGCAGAAATCTTTTTTCTCTGCAAATGCCCATATATCACTCGATTCGGAATATGTTATTTTTCCAACCACTTCAGGTAAGTCAAAATGTTGATTTACAGTTTCTTGTGGTATTAAGACTTTAAGATTGCTCATTTCCATAAGTATAGTACGTTTGACATATCCAAAGGTTTCGTACATTCTCCTCGATTAAGCTTTTTTGGTATTCCGATATCAAAAAGTGCTTGCTCTAATATTGCGAACGAAAACTAACGGGAAATCATTGTAAAATGGCAACAATAGCCAACGAGCCGACCATTGCGAATCAGGTAATTTATCCTGTCATCTTCCAATTGAAAAAATCAGATGATAGGCAGGCATTTGATCGCTTGCTGGAAGAAAAAAAACCTTTATTGATTGATGAAATCAGACATCAGTTGCGAGAATTGGTTGCTCTCAGATTTCCGGAGAAAATGGGAAGGCCTTCTGCTGAAGAATTAGAATTGGGAATCCAAAAAGAATTGAACGGCTCTCAAAAGTTCGACTATGGTGTTTGGGTCTATTATCCTTGGCGAAATACGATCATCCACCTTTTGGATGAAGAGGCGTTTATTGAAGTCCGCACAAATCGAAACATGCTCAAAATCACGAGCGAAGAACAAAAGGTACTACAATCTAAAATTATTGGAATCATCGGAATGTCGGTTGGCTCAGGGGCAGCCCTTGCTATAGCCTTAGAACGCGGCGCTGGTGAGCTTAGAATTGCTGATATGGATACGCTGGATTTATCCAATTTGAATCGAATCCGCTCAAGTGTTTTGAATCTCGGTTTGCCTAAAACTACTGTGGTAGCACGTGAAATTTCCGAGATCGATCCGTTTATAAAAGTGAAGGTTTATGATTGCGGAATAACGAATGAAAATATTGATCAGTTTTTTGATGAAGGAGGGAAGATCGATCTTCTCGTCGAGTTATGCGATAGTATCAGTATGAAACTCAGATCGCGATTGCATGCAAAGAAAAGAGGTATACCAGTGGTGATGGAAACTTCGGATAATGGGGTGTTAGATATTGAAAGGTTTGACTTGAATCCTGCGTTGGGGTTGCTTCACGGACGATTTACAGATAATGAAGTTGAGAACTTGTTGGGGGCCGACAATTGGACGCCAGAAATAACATCGAAATTTATCGCTGTAGAAGAATTGAGCAGTCGGATGAAATTGTCATTTACAGAAATTGGAAAATCTATTTCGCGCTGGCCTCAATTGGGCTCCGAAGTGACGATGGGAGCTGGTGTAGTGGCTTCGGTATCGCGATTGATATTATTAGGAGATGAAAAATTGAATGGACGTAAATATCTAGACATCGGTGAGTTCAACTTGGGTTAATAAAGATACTGCAGCACGCACAGTTGCGCAGATACGATCGTTGCGGATTATAGCTTTCCGCGCAATTGATGACGTAAATAAATCCATGCGCTTTGCCGAAGGGCACGCTTCGGTGCTTAAAAATCATGGAATCAAGAAGGTCTCTACTATGGGAGCTACTTGGGCGGAAGATCCGAATGTTTACGTGCTGATGATTACCTCGCCAGGTGGTGAGAAAATATATGGTGGAGCGCGTATTCATATCTTTTCTGATGCCAATCCTCTCCCATGTCAGCAAACATTCCGACTGCATGATGAACGAACAGATGAAGTTTTTAAAGACCTCTCAAAACATGGCGTTGCAGAGTTTTGTGCCTTGTGGACTTCAGTAGAAATAGCAGGTCTGGGCGTAAGCGCCAAAGATTTGGTAAAATGTGGATGGAGTCTTTGTGAAAAACTCAAAATTCACCGCATGGTGGCTCTCCTTTCTCCTGTGACAAGAAGATGGATGAAAGAACTCGGTCTTGATCATTTTACTGAATTGGCGAATAACGGTGAAATCCCTTACCCAACCGATCGTTTCATCGCAACACTGACATTGTATAAGCACCCTGAAAGCAGGCAGAATTTGGACGACGATTTCCTTTCTACTGTTGTTGCTTTAGAAAATAACCCCCAATTAAAGCAAGAAATAGTCGGAGCAAGAGGAAAAGTTACTGTTCACTTCGATATTCAAATTCATGTTGAGTAATTTTCTTAAAATCAATGTCTGTGCTCTCTTGTGCGTTGTTTCTTTAGCCTCGAGCGCAACCTACATTCCTCAAAAACTCACGACTTACCAACTCGACGATTCGCTGAATGTATTGACAATTCAAGATGTTATCGATTTGTCTTTTGATGAAAACTTCGGAGATGTTTTGAATCTGGGAATTAAAGAAAATGCAACTTGGCTCAAAATAGAGTTGCCACCAAACGAGGGCGGACTTTTTCTTCAGATTGAATCGCCAATGCTCGATTCAGTGTTCTTTTATCAAGTGCTTGGAAAAGAAATTCTTTCTGGAGATACTACTGGTGTGGCTTTTCCTTTTTCAACTAGACAAATTGACTCTCCACAATTCTTATTTGAACTGATGGCTTCAGAAGAAAAGTCGTTGGCTTTTTTAAGAGTCCAAAGTGGAAAACAAGTTATTGTAGTGCCTACCATTAACGATAAATATGAACTTCTAAAAGAACAGAATGCGTCTGATATCTTTTTTAGTTTCTATGCAGGCTTAATGATGGTTATGTTCTTGTATAACCTGTTTGTTTACATTTCTGTTCGAGATCAAAGCTACCTGTACTACATCGGTTATATTTTGTTTGTTGGTCTTACTCAATTGGTGCTAAATGGATATGGTAACCAATTTGTTTGGCCCAACAATACGTGGATTGCTATGCGGGCTACTCACTTCAGTGGGGTAGTTTCTGGCGTGGCAACAATTATTTTCGCTGGACAGTTTTTGCACGTTCGTCAAAATTCAAAATGGCTTTTCAGATTGATGATTGGCTACTCTCTGCTATATCTGGTAGCGCTTGTAACATCAACTCTTGGATACTTTCAATTTAGCTTTAACTTGATCAACTTCTGTGCAATGTTCAGTTTGATTTTGATTTTTGGAAGTGTACAGATCTATAGAAAGGGTTTCAAACCGGCATTGTATTTCGTCATCGCTTGGTTGTTTTTCTTAATCGGAGTCGTGATTTTCGTTCTGAAAGATTATGGGATATTCCCGTACAATAATTTAACTCGATTTGCCCTCCCAGTTGGTTCAGCCCTTGAAGTCGTTCTCCTGTCTTTGGCCCTTGCCGACAGAATAAACCAACTGAAACGCGAAAAAGAAGTAGAACAAGAAGAAAAACTTTTCGCACTCAGTGAAAATGAACGCATCATTAAACAACAGAATGCAACACTCGAATCGAGAGTGAATGAGCGGACCAGGGAACTTGAACGTGCAAATAATGATCTAAACCTTACACTCGCCAACCTTAAATCGGCCCAAGCGCAACTCGTAGATGCTGAAAAAATGGCTTCTCTCGGTCAAATGACAGCAGGTATCGCGCACGAATTGAACAATCCCATCAACTTTGTGTCTGGCAATATCTCACCCCTTAAAAGAGATATCGACGACCTTTTTAAAGTAATAGATAACCTGGAGGGAATCATGCCCGAAGATGCTGAAATTCACGAAAAAGTTAGAAATATTCAGCAGTTGTCTAAAGACCTTGAATTGCCGTTTCTGCGGACAGAAATTGGCCAGCTGCTGAAAGGTATTGAAGATGGCGCTAGTCGCACTTCTGCTATCGTTCGCGGTTTGCGCGTGTTCTCTCGCCTCGATGAGGATGCTCTCAAAAAGGCTGATGTGAATGAATGTCTTATTTCGACTCTCATCATCCTTAAAAGCAATATGCGGGGTGAAGCCACAATAATTGAGGATCTTGACCCAAACATGAAGGATATCAATTGCTTCCCAGGTAAATTGAATCAGGTGTTTATGAACATCATTAACAATGCGATGCAGGCTTCGGCAGGGTTGGGGCGGACAAAAGAGGAGAGGAAAATATGGATTACGACTCGCTTTGAATCAGACAATGTTGTGGTGCGAATCAAAGACAATGGGGTGGGAATTCCTGAAGCAGTAAAACAGCGCATCTTCGATCCGTTCTTTACCACCAAAGATGTAGGTGAAGGAACGGGCTTAGGACTAAGCATAGTACTGGGAATTGTCAACGATCACAAGGGTACCATTGTGGTTGAGTCAGATGAAGGGGTTGGAACGGAATTTATTATAACTTTACCCGGCAGCCTCTGATCGCCGCTCTCTAAAAGAATGATGCCTCAAGAAAAAATCCGTGTGTTGTACCTCGATGACGAGGAAAACAATTTGATATCGTTCAAAGCAGCGTTCCGCAGAGATTTTGATGTGTTCACAACAACGAACGCGAACGAGGCGGTGCAGATCTTATCTGATAACGAAATCCATGTCGCTATATCAGATCAGAAAATGCCGAATATCTCCGGTGTTGAGTTCTTTGAACTCATCGTTCCCGATTTTCCTGAACCAACGCGCATGTTGCTCACAGGTTATGCCGATATCGAAGCGGTAATCGATGCGATCAATAAAGGTCAGGTTTTCCGTTATATTCCGAAACCATGGAATGAACAAGAGTTGCGCATCACTATCATGAATGCCTATGAACTCTATGCCAGCCGACAAGCACTGAAAAAGAAGAATGAAGACCTTGAAAAGGCGTTGGGTGAACTCGAAAAATTTGTCTACTCAGCATCTCACGATCTTCGCGCACCGCTTGTTTCTATCCTCGGTGTTGTTAAAGTTGCTCGCGCAGAAAATATCGGCGGAACTTCCGGTGAATACTTCGGTATGATCGAAAAATCAGTAAAACGTCTCGATGGGTTTGTCCAAAACATTATCTCATACTACCAAAACAGAAAACAAGGCGAGGTGCTCGCCGATATCCAAGCTGATATCTTATTGGATGAGGTTATCGAACATTACAGGTATTTTGATGGCGCCGAAAAAATAAATATTCAAAAATCAGCAAACCAATCTGGACCTATCCGACTCGATGAACTTCGATTGAAAATGATTCTCAATAATCTGATTTCAAATTCTATCAAATACGCTGATCTAACAAAAGATCAACCTTTCCTGAAATTGATGATTGAGGCGAATGAAAAGGTGGTGCGATTGATTGTTGAAGATAACGGACAAGGCATAAATAGGGAAGACCAAAAGAAGGTTTTTGATATGTTCTTCCGGTCAAACGATAGCAAACTGGGAAGTGGAATAGGACTGTATATCGTGAAAGAAGCAGCCGATAAAATGGGAGGAAAGATTCACCTCTCTTCTGAACTTCGCCAAGGTGCAAAATTTGAAATTGAACTACCAAATAGATTATGAAAGAGGATTTGCAATTAAACGTTTTATTGGTCGACGACAATGACATTGATGTGGTTGTCAATACCAAATTGCTGCGCCTAGCAAATCTTACAGAACATATCACTGCATTTAGTGATGGCGAGTCTGCTATCAATTACCTCGTCGATAACATGAACGAGCTCAAGCAGCATGTGAATGTCTTGCTTCTCGATATTCAAATGCCCGGTGCCGACGGGTTCAAAGTGCTAAGCGAATATCAAAATCTACCCGATGATTTCAAATCGTCTTGTAAGGTGTTCATGCTGTCGTCTTCAATCGATAGAAATGACATCGAACGCGCTGAAAACATACCAGATATCATCAAGGTGCTGGAAAAGCCCCTTGATGTATACCTGCTACGTCGTCTCATTCAAGATTGATTATTTCAAATACCGAAAATCTTGTCCGTTCTTGATTTGCTTCAATGAAGCATGTATCAAGCGTATCACATTCTCTACATCGTCTCTATGCACCGTCTCTACCGTGGTGTGCATATAACGCAACGGAAGCGAAATCAATGCACTCGCGACTCCTTTGTTGCTGTAAGCAAATGCATCGGTGTCGGTACCTGTCGATCGCGATGCTGCAGCTCTTTGAAAGGGGAGCTTCTCTTTGTTCGCGGCATCTATCACAAGCTTCAATAGGTTGTTCTGAACCGCTGGTCCATAAGTCAATACAGGGCCTTTTCCACACGCTACATCGCCTTGCTGTATTTTGTTAATCATGGGTGTCTGGGTGTCGTGCGTCACGTCGGTCACTATAGCTACGTCGGGCTGTATGCGCTCTGCTATCATCTCGGCTCCGCGCAATCCAATCTCTTCTTGAACAGAATTGGTGATGTACAATCCAAATGGTAACTTCTCCCCAGCTTCGTGTATCAATCGCGCTACCTCTGCAATCATAAATCCTCCCATGCGGTTGTCCAAAGCTCGACCAACAAAAAAATCGTTGTTCAATACCATGAACTCGTCTTCAAATGTTGCTACACAACCTACGTGTATGCCCAATTCTTCAACCTGCTCCCGTGTCTTACAGCCGCAATCTAAGAATATGTTCGTGGGCGATGGCGCTTCTTCTTTCCCCGGTGTGCGGGTGTGAATAGCTGGCCATCCAAATACAGCTTTTACTGGCCCTTTCTCGGTGTGTATGTTCACTCGCATGCTCGGTGCTATCTGGTGATCCGAACCTCCGTTTCTGCGCAAATAGATGAAGCCGTCGCTGTTGATGTAATGGACAAACCACGAAATCTCGTCGGCATGCGCCTCTATTACAACTTTGTACTTGGCCTCGGGATTCACAATTCCAACCACTGAACCATAGGTGTCTACCCAATAATCGTCAATGTAAGGTCGAATGTAATCAAGCCATATCTTCTGTCCGCTGCTCTCAAATCCAGTCGGTGAAGCGTTGTTTAAATAACGCTCCATAAAGTCCATGCTCTTCTTATTGATAATTTTCTTTCTTGCCATGCTTGTTGTTTCTTTCAAAGGTAAGTTATTGATTCGTTCGCTCTTCGCTCTCAAGTTGAAACAAATCATAACTTTACAGGTTAATAACTCGCTATGGATTCTCTTTCACAACTCGTCCTCGGTGCCGCTACTGCTGAAGCTATCGCTGGAAAAAAAGTAGGCAACAAGGCCATTCTCTGGGGAGCCATAGGAGGCACAATTCCTGATTTGGATGTGTTCCTGAGGCCTTTTGTGAACGATATCCATGGCATCGATTGGCACCGCGGCGTTTCGCATAGCTTTCTTTTCTTTATCCTTATCTCGCCCTTACTCGGGCGGATGGTGAGTCGTATCTATAAAAACAATCATGGCTCAGCAAAATTCTGGGGGTGGGTGATGTTCGCTACGTTGGTCACTCATGTGCTGCTCGATTGCTTCACAACATGGGGCACGCAGCTCTTTTGGCCGCTCCAAACCCGCGTTGCCTGGCATACAGTTTTTGTCGCCGATCCATTGTACACGGTGCCGCTGCTGATATCGGTGCTGGTGGTGTTGTTTATTAAGCGGACAAAAATTAGTCGGCAAGTGGTGAACTGGGTAGGGCTATCGTTGAGCTCGGCGTATCTCGCTCTCACTGTGGTGCATAAAAATCTCGCCAACGATGCGTTTGAAAGGGCGTTCGCTGCTCAAGGCATAAATGTCGAATACTTCGAATCTCGTCCCACTCCTCTTAACACGATTCTTTGGTCGGGAACGGCAAAATCGGGAGATGGATACTATGTTGGATACTACTCGCTGTTCGACTCACTTCGACCTGAAGAAATGAAGCTGTCTTTCGTTCCAGCAAACCACGATCTTGCAATCCCTTACGCGAATGAAAAGGATGTGAAACAACTGATTTTCCTTTCACAAGGGTTCTATTCGGTAGAGCCGGCTGAGCCTGGGGTGGTAATCAATGATCTGCGGTTCGGACAAATAGCGCCATTCGATGGGAGCGAGGCACAAATCGTTTTTGGATTTCATGTAATTCCTGAAAATGGTAGTGTCGAAATTGTTCAAAACGAACAGCCTTCACCCTCCGGTGATGAAGCATCGCTTTTGCTAAAAGCGCTTTTCAATCGTCTGAAAGGAATTTAATGAATCACTGCGAGCTTTGTCGAAAGCACTTTTTTGCCTGTGTCAATGCTCACTAAATAAACGCCGTTGTCCAAATGCGCGGTGTTCAATCGCGTCTGCGTTATCCCGGCCACTAAATTCTCCTGCAAAACCAGCTTCCCGTTGAGGTCGTAAACTGTCAAAACACTATTTTGTGCAATGGTGTCAAAAGTTAAGAGGCAATCAACATCCGCCGGTTGAGGCGATAACCCAAATCGCACACCACTGGTTTCAGGCACGCTGGTAAGATTGCTGAATTGCACGCGGTCAACGTACATGTTGTTGCCGTTGTCTGAGTCGAAATAGAATTTGTACCTGAAGTCGCTGTTGAAATACTGCTCGTTGGTGATCTCAATGCTGGCAATGTCCCAATCTCCTTGCGCTGGGGTGAAATAACTGTCTGATGTATTTACGGTAGGCAAATCTACAGTCCCTCGCCACTGCCGAATCAATGTCCATGTTTCACCACAATCATCCGAAAAATACAACCTAAATCTGTCGTCGTCGTCGTCTCCCATCTGGGTGTATGCATAGGCAAATATCATCAGGGCGCCTTCGGCGGATGTTGCACTCGATGCGATGCTCAAATCAAAGGCAGGGGAAATGATTTCGTGAATTTCTTCTAGGTCGTAATTGAAGTTTTCGACAAAAATACTTGTGTTGTCGTTGTACCCAATTTGATCGTTCCACTGCCAGCGGTTGTCGCTTTTTGGAAGGTAGTCCCAAACATTTTGTTCTGAAACAAACTCTTCAATGTTTCCTACAGCAACGCCGTTTTGGGGTAAAACAATAACTGCATTTTCAAGGGTGTAGGTCGATGTTCCGTTTTCATTTTGTACAGTCAGACTAACGTCGTATTCGCCAGGTTCGAAATAGGTGATTTCTGGGTGTTGATCGGCTGAAACACCGGGTGTGCCGCCTGCAAAACTCCAGTTCCAGTTTGGTTGATGATCAACAGAAAGGTCGGTGAATGAAACACTGCCTCCAGCACAAATGATTTTTGCTGAGCAATCAATAGCGGCAAGGGGCAAGTCTGCTGGTTCTGAAAAACGCGGACTTCTCCAAATGCCCCGACCGTAAGTGCCTGCGTAAATTTGGTTCGAGTTGTGCAGCACCAGGTCGTTGACAATGGTGCGTGGCAGGCCGTCTTCAAAGGGTTGCCAACCGGCAAGGGAAGGATGCAACATCCACACGCCGAAGTCGGTTCCGGCATAAAGGACTCCCAGTTCTGAATCAAAGGCCAAACAGTTGATTGGCAGGTTGGGTAGACCGATACTTAAATTGACCCACGTATTGCCTCCATCAAACGATTCGAAGATTTTGTTGCCAGAAACAAAGCCTGAAAATGAAACCCAAATGTGGTCTTCATCGGCTGGATCGCAAATGATCTCGGTCATGGCATTGCCAGGTGATGGTGAACCCAAAGATGTCCATGATGCACCTGCATTGCCTGTTCGATAAATGTTCGAGTAGCTGGCGGCGTAAACAACGCTGCTATTTGCAGCACTCATGGCCATGGAGCGCAAGTCGGTATTTATGGTTGCCGAGGTTTGTGTCCACGTGTTGCCTCCGTTGGTGGTTCTCCAAACGTTTGAAAAACCTCCGTACATGACCGAAGCGTTGTTGGGGTCAATGATCCAGGGGGTGGTCCAAACGCCTTCGTCGGTTATTCCAGTTGCTGCCCATTCGGTGTTTAATCCGCCATTGGTGCTTGAGTAGAAAGCGCCGAATTGGGCAGATAGGTATACGGTATTCGGACTCGATGGTACGAAATGACACACCATGCCATCGCCGCCTTGTATGTGGGTCCAAACGCCGTTGTTCAATATCACGGTGCCATTGTCTTGCAAACCAACCATAACATGATCTGCATTGCTTGGGTCTACTGCTATACGATAACACTGCGATATTGAAAGGCCTTCACTCATGTCAATAAAGTTCAAGCTGCTCCAGTTTGATCGAAACAAGCCGCCGTCTGTACCGCAATAAACGCTACTCCCAGAGGAGGTGAGGTGGTGAATATCGGCATGAACGTAATCGTATCCGTTGCCGCCTTGTAGCACCCAGTAAGCGTGAAGGTTGAAAGTGCTACCTCCATTGGTTGATTGCCAAAGGTTCACACCACCAATCAATATTTCATTGGCGTTTGATGGGTTCACAACAATCGCTAAATCATACCAGCCTTGTCCTCCTGTGGAGTTCCCGTCTTCGCTTCCATCAAGTATATTCGGACTATCGGCACGCAATGAAAATGATTCGCCACTATCTGTTGATCTGTAAACTCCTAACAAGCCGTACGAGGTGTCATTGGTAACCACGAGGTATACATATTCGGCGTTAGCAGGCGAAACGCCTATGGCTATGCGTCCGACGTCACTTGGCGATGGCAACCCGTCGGTAACCGATGACCAGGTAATGCCATTGTCGGTAGATTTAAATAGGATGTCGGCCCTTGCTGCATACACCACATTCGGATCTCCTGGCTTAAAGGCCATGTCGCGGAAACTTCCGTTGCGCACTTGCATCCATGAAAGTCCGGCGTTCGTTGAGCGGTAAACACCTTCGCTTCCTGCGGCTAATAATATGTTCGGGTTGTCTGGATGCATCAATATCCGCGCTATGCGCGCCCCATCACCAACGTTAAAAACCAGACCTGTTGTTTGCCAAGTTTCTCCACCGTCTGTAGATTTATACACGCCCAAACCTTCGGTGTCGGATGCATCAATATCGCCAGTTCCTATATACAAGGTATTGACATCGGAGGGGTGTAAGGCAATAGCGCTAACACCGCCAAAAAATGCGTCGTCACTCAATGGTGTCCATGTGCCTCCAGCATTCTGGCTCTTCCAAATGCCTCCTGCAGGTGTCCCTGCATACAACAAACTGCTATTGGTGGGGTGCACGGCAACAAAGTTTACACGTCCATTACCCGGTGCATAAGCGCTGTTCACCCAATGGTCGGGCCCCATATTCTCCCAGTTTCCATTTCGTTCATCGCTGTGTGGTTTAACAAGCGCTTCATAATCGGCATAGTGCAATCGAATGCTTGTCCAATCTTGTGAGGGGTAACAACGTGGCTCCATGAATTGGTACCATCTGTGAAAATGATTCTTGCCCCCCATCTGTGGATTGGCGGCCAAATCACTTTCAAATGCTGCTTTAACTTCGTTTAAAGGCGCACCTGAGGCTATATGTTGTTGCCAAGTTTGGGTGTGTCCAGCGTAAGAGAGAAGGAGCAGCAATAAGGTGAGAAGGCGATTCATCCGGTGTGTTTTAACAAAACTACAAACTAACAATGAAAAACCCCTTTAAGTTTCCTCCCTGCATGGTTAAAACATTACCGTTTTAAGGAAAAATCGCCTTCTATAGTCCGCACATGCTCACGCCCCAGACAAGTTGATTTCAATTCAATGAGGTAATAATACACTCCTTCTTCGGCGTCGTTGCCGTTTTCGGTGCGGCCATCCCAAAAACAACTGCCGTCGCTTACCAAGCCTCCCCATCGATTGTAAATGCGCATATTGCTTTCTAAGTATGTGAGCGTACACGGGTCGTCGTCTGAATAAGGATTTATTGGGTGGAATGTGTCGTTTTTTGCGTCGTTGTTAGGTGTGAAGACATTCGGCATCTGAAAAATCTGAGGATTGATGAGTGGGAAGTAGGTAACGATGACTTCGTCAGCAGCGATGCATCCGTAATAGTAGTAGAAAACGTTGTAGGCGCCCGATGATGTTACTTCCAATGAGTCGCCTTCGGGAGAGTTGTTGCCAACCCAATAAACTTCTGCTTCGGGCAGTCCAGTGTACAAGTACAAGGTGTCGCCCCAGCACGCCTCAATGCGATCTGGCAATAGGTTTGGGGCGACATTGATGAATTGCACTTCAATGGTGTCTGTCTCTGTAAAGCAAATGTTCTGTGCTGTACCCCAATAAGTACCTGTTTCAAACACCGTTATTTGCTGCGAACTTGCGCCGGTATTCCACACTACTGGCTGATTAGATGTCAAAAGTGCTGAGGGTTCATCGCAAACCAAGATGTCTGAACCGAGGTCGACGTTTAACTGTGGTATTACTGTTATCTGAATGTTCGATGTCACGCTGCATATCCCATTTGTTGCTAAAACTGAATAAACACCGCTTTGGCTTACGTCAATTTGTGCACTTGTTGCTCCCGTGCTCCACACTATGTTGTTGGCTTGACCCGCACTAAGGGTTACAATTTCTCCTTCACAAATGGTTTGATCGGGACCGAGGTCGGTGTCGGGATATGCATATACATTGGCGATCAAATCAAAAGAGAACTCTTCACCTTCAAACCAAACAAGGGTGTTTACTTCATAGGATCCTTGAGCACTATATAAATGCTCAGGATTTGCAAATTCGCTGCTGTTTAAAGAACCTGATTCGGGATCGCCAAAGGTCCATAAAACGCTATCTGGGATGATGGTTGAAGAAAGCGTGAATGCTGTTGTTTCTCCTAAACAGACATCCATGGTTTGCGGATTTATGAAAAAGTTGACACCGCAGGTCAAATTCGGTGTGTGTGGGAAATATGTGGTAACGGCGTTATCAGGCAATGCGAGGACGCTGCTCTCAAATGTAGACGTTGGTAAATCAGCATCCACTATGCGATGTATAAATCCTTGGTCGTCGAGAATATATATGTTCCCGTCAACGCCTAGTTTTAAATCGTTCCAGCTATTGGTATTGCTGGTTTCCACAGTTTGCTGACTCGCTTGCACGGCGGTGTTGGTGAAAACGGTAACGTTGTATTTTTTAATGCTGTTGAAATTTCCAATGGTATATAAATATTCGCTGTTGGCTGAAAAAGCCATTTCTGTCGCATTAATTAAACTTGTATTGTTATCTACCGATTGCGAAAGAGCGGCAGTGCAATTTCCAGCGATGTTGTCATAAGCGAAAAGTCCGATGTAATGTCCTTTGAATGTTACAGAAATCATACTGCAGTCGCTGCTGATCTCGGCGTCGTCTAATTCGTTGTACCATCCTACCCAAAGCCATGTGGTACTGAATTCCTGGTTGAAGGTGATGCCAGTTGTTGATATTTCAAAGGTGCGAATGAAGCAATACTCGTTGCCGTTATCGTTGTCTGCACTAATCAACCAATACCCAATGCCTTCACCTTTGGAAATGGCCATGAGCTGTCCGCCTAGATTATAAAAATTTATCTCTTTCAAGCCTTCGGGTATGTCTCCCATTCCGCCATTCATGGTCATGTCTACTACCGAATAAAATAGACCGTCGACTCCTCGAGAACGTATCAAATAATATCTATCTGTATTTCCAGGGTCGGGTATGAAAATGCTTTCTAAGGCGAAATTTGTGAAGGTGCCATTTGGTAAGGTCGTCCCATTATTGGCGTAAACACGATCTTGGTCAGCATACAATTGCAGTGCTCCTGTTGCATCGCTTATGGTGGCTGGTGTGTGATCCAACGCGCAACTGATAGCACTTGATGTAAGCTCGGGCACTCCAGTACTAAACGATAATCCTATTCCGTTTCCGAAATGCCAGTTCATACTTTCCATTTGACTAAATCCGTTAATGAAAAATAGGGAGCATAGAAGCGCTGAGAGTAATCGCATGGGTGCCATTTTCGATGAATTTACATTACAATGGACGAATTACAAAGTTCATGGTTCTTAACAGTTTGCAATTCTTGTACACGCAAATGAAAACAGGCCGTCTGATTCTTCAAACGACCTGTTTATTCTTACAAAAATGTTCAATTCAAGGTGAGTGTTGTTTACTCAAATGTCTCACCATGACGAGGCAATCAAAAACAGTATCTGTTTTCGGCGATGAGTTTGGCGGCAATGTTACGGCGGACTTCAACAATATTGAAGACTTCGATCTTCGTAAAGCGTTTCATGCCCATCATCATCATGCGTAATTCGTCTCCTTCAGCAAAACCTGCAAGGGCTTCACGTCCTGAACGTCCGATGATTTCTGAAGCGTCGTAAATAAACGCTTTCATCATCTCAGTTGGCAAAGCTGCTGCTGCTTCACCATGGATTAGGGATAGTTTCTCGGCGCGCAACAAGATCGATTCTGCAGCATAGGTCTGAATGGCCATGTCGGCAATGTTCATCAAAACTTCTTGCTCTTTTGCTAGGTTCATCATCAACTTCTGCGCTGCTGCGCCCGCTACCATCAATATGGCTTTTTTGAAGTTTGCAATGTATTTGTGGAATTGTGCGTAGACGTTGGCTGGCTCGTCGCCAAAGTCGGGTATCGACATAAGTTCAGCACCAATTTTCATCGCAGGCCCCATCAGGTCCAATTCGCCTTTCATGGCTTTTTTCAATAACATGTCAACGGTTAACATGCGGTTGATCTCGTTGGTGCCTTCAAAAATTCGGTTTATTCTACTGTCGCGATACGAGCGCTCCATGCGGGTCTCTGCGCTGTAGCCCATTCCGCCATAAATCTGCACTCCTTCGTCTACTACAAAGTCCAATACTTCCGAACCTTGTACTTTCAACATGGCACATTCTGGTGCAAAGGCTGCGATGCCCTGAAGTGTTGCTTCTCCTTTGTCCATGCCTTCAGATACGAGGTGCTGTATGGCGTCGTCGATGTTCTGTGTGGCGCGATATACGGCCGATTCGAGGGCGTAGGTACGAATAGTCATCAACGCAATTTTGTTGCGAATGGCGCCGTATTTTGCAATGGGTCTGCCAAATTGCTCGCGCTCATTGGCGTAATTAACGCTTTCAGTTATCACTCCTTTTGAGCCTCCCAAAACGCCTCCAGCAAGCTTGATACGCCCGATGTTCAATATGTTTACCGCGATCTTAAAGCCTTTGCCGCGCTCGTACAACATGTTCTCTACAGGTACTTTTACGTTGTTGAAAAAGACTTGGCGAGTAGATGATCCTTTGATTCCCATCTTTTTCTCTTCGGCATTCAAGGTGATGCCTTCCATGTCTTTTGTCAAAATGAAGGCACTCAGGTCTTCGTCGTTATCTATCTTGGCAAAAACGGTAAACACGTCTGCAAATCCTGCATTGGTAATCCACATCTTCTGTCCGTTGATGATGTAATGCTTGCCGTCTTCACTCAGTACGGCTTTGGTTTTTCCGCTGTTGGCATCCGATCCGCTGCTCGGCTCAGTAAGGCAATAACAGGCTTTCCATTCTCCGGTGGCAAGTTTTGGTATGTACTTGGCTCGTTGTTCGTCGTTCCCATAATATAGAATAGGCAAGGTCCCGATGCCGGTATGTGCCCCGTAAGCTACTGAAAATGAGTGCGCTTCGCCCAATGCTTCGGTACACAACATGGATGTCTTGAAATCCATACCCATACCGCCGAGGTTCTCAGGTACTGAAATACCCAAGAGTCCAAGCTCTCCTGCTTTGTCTAGCAACGATGGCATCAGCCCTGCTTCCAATGAATCTATTCGATCCAAGATGGGAGCTATTTCTTGCTGTACAAATTCGTCGCAGGTGCTTTTCATCATGATTTGTTCTTCACTCCATTCTTCTGGAATGAATATGTCGGTCGCGCCAACGGCGCGGATGAGGAACTCTCCTCCGGTAATTGCTTTCTTATTTTTGTTTTCCATGGCTTTTAATGCTTCGGGTGTGATCATTTAAAAAATTCAAATACGCCTGCTGCCCCTTGTCCGGTACCTACACACATGGTTACCATGCCGTATTTTCCCTGTCGGGCGCGCAATTCGTTCATCATCTGAACGGTTAGCTTGGCGCCGGTGCACCCGAGGGGGTGTCCGAGGGCTATCGCTCCTCCGTTAACGTTGACTTTGTATGGGTCCAATTCGAGATTCCGAAGTATGGCCAGCGATTGTGAGGCAAAGGCTTCGTTCAATTCGATGATGTCGATGTCGTTTTTTGTCAATCCAGCGCGCTCCAATGCTTTGGGAATCGCATAGATGGGTCCAACGCCCATGATTCGGGGCTCGAGTCCTGAGACATGGTACGATTTCAATGCGGCCTGTGGCTCTACTCCCAATTCTTTAAGCATCTTTTCAGAGACGATTAAAACGAAGGCTGCTCCGTCGGATGTCTGTGAACTATTTCCAGCGGTAACTGATCCGCGGGCGTCGAACACGGGCTTTAATCGGGCCAAAGCTTCTGCGGTGGTGTCTCTTCTTACGCCTTCGTCAGTGTCTACGGTGTAATTTCTTTCTTGACGCTTTTCATTGCTGTCAAGGTACACTTCGTTAATCTGTATGGGAGCTATCTGGCTTTTAAATCGTCCGCTATCAATAGCCGCAGCAGCGCGACGGTGCGATTCTGCCGAAAAGGCGTCTTGCGATTCTCTGCTTATTTGATAGTCGTTGGCAACGGCTTCGGCGGTCAAGCCCATTCCCCAATACCAACTTGGGTGCTCTTTCGATATGCGTGCGTTGGGAACTATCCGCCAGCCGCCAAAGGGTATGGGCGACATGGTTTCAATGCCTCCAGCCAATATGCAGTCGGCCATGCCACTGTGTATCTTGGCACTCGCTATGGCGATGGTTTCTAAGCCTGATGCGCAATAGCGGTTAACGGTCATACCGGGCACTTTTTCGGTGTTCAAGCCGATGAGCGATACCATGCGGCCTAAGTTCAATCCTTGCTCTGCCTCGGGTGTAGCGTTACCAACAATTACGTCGTCTATACGCTCGGGGTCAAGCTGTGGGAAATCTGCGAGCAAATGCTGTATCACTTGTGCTCCCAATTCGTCGGGTCGGGTAAATCGAAACAATCCGCGTGATGATTTTCCTACTGCGGTGCGGTATCCGCCTATGATATATGCGTTCATGGGGTGGTCTTTTTAATTGCGTAAAATTTTTCCTGATGTAAGCAGACTCTGCATCCTTTCAAGGGTCTTACGCTCTGCACATAATTCCAAAAAGGCTCGTCGTTCCAAATCAAGTAGGTATTGTTCTGATACTTCGGTAACAGCGCTCAAATCACCGCCACACATCACAAAACCTAGTTTTTCACTGATCAATTGGTCGTGGGTTGATATGTAGTTACCACTCATCATGCTGTGGGCTCCAACGTACACGATGCCTAGGCCTTCTTGTCCGAGGACTTTAATGTCTTTGCGCTTTGGCATGCAGGTGTATCCTTTATCTGCAAGACTCAAACACTTCTCTTTTGCACGGGCTATCTGCATTTCGCGACTTACGATAACTTCGTCAATGCCTTCGCGCAAGTAACCAAGGTCAAAGGCTTCGTATGCTGAGGTCGATACTTTGGCTTGTCCTACTGTTAAAAAGCGGTTACGCAAGGTGTTAATGCGTATGTCGCCGTCTCTGAACTCGTCTGATGTCCGCACTGCAAATTCTTTGGTGCCGCCACCTCCTGGTATCAATCCAACTCCAAACTCTACCAATCCCATGTAGGTTTCAGCATGGGCTACAACGGCGTCGGCGTGCATGCTCATTTCACAAGCGCCGCCAAGTGCCAATTGATGAGGTGCAACAACAACTGGTATGCTGCTGTATCGGACGCGCATCATGGTGTTTTGAAAGGCGCGTATGGCGAAATCCAATTCGTCGTACTCTTGCTCAACGGCCATCATGAATATCAATCCGACATTCGCTCCGGCTGAGAAGTTGGCGCCTTCGTTGGCTATCACGAGGCCTTTGTATCCTGCCTCGGCAATCTCTATGGCTTTGTTTACTCCTGCCAATACTTCTCCACCTATGGTGTTCATCTTGGTATGAAAGGCGAAGTTCAATATGCCGTCGCCCAAATCATACAAGGTGGTGCCAGAATTCTGCCATACTATGGCTTCTTTTGGTAAGTTGGCCAGTACGATCTTTCCTTCTTGTCCAGGAATTATTTGGTACGCTCCTGAAGCTATGTCGTAGTAGTAGCGCACGCCGTTTTCGGTTTTGTAAAACGACTTGATGCCTTTCCCGATCATGTCGCTAACCCACGATGAAACAATCAATCCGTGTCCAGCGAAATGCGCAAGGGTGCTCTCAATGCCAACGGCATCCCATGTTTCAAACGGACCCAATTCCCATCCAAAACCAGCACGCATGGCGTCATCGATCTTGTATAGATCATCAGAAATCTCAGGTATGCGGTTTGAAACGTAGGCAAATACACCGAGGAATGATTTGCGGTAAAACTCTCCGGCTTTGTCGCTGCCGTTAAACAACAATTTGGTACGTGTCGGTAGGTCATCTATCTGCTTTGCCGCTTCCAATGTGGCAAATTTTACTTTCTGTTGCGACCTGTATTCAAGGGTGTTGAGGTCCAATGCCAAAATCTCACTCTTGCCGTTTACCTTGTCTTTTTTGTAAAAGCCTTGTTCGGTTTTAGAACCTAACCATCCATTTTCAACCATTTTCGAGACATAGGCCGGAATGGTGAAAACGCTGTGGCGTTCATCCTGTGGACAGTTTTGTGCAACGCCGTTGGCTACATGGACCAGTGTGTCGAGTCCTACTACATCGCAGGTGCGGAAGGTTGCACTTTTTGGTCGACCCATGGCGGGTCCGGTAAGCTTGTCTATTTCTTCAACGGTCAATCCCATTTCAGAAACGGTGTGAAAAAGGGCCTGTATCGAGAACACTCCAACACGGTTGGCTATAAACGCTGGGGTATCTTTACACAACACGGTGTTTTTCCCCAGCATGCGCTCGCCATATTCCATCAAGAATGATACTATCGCAGGGTCGGTAGATGGGGTAGGGATGATCTCAAGCAATTTCAAGTACCGCGGTGGATTGAAAAAGTGTGTACCTAAAAAGTGCTTTTTGAAATCTTCGGATCTTCCTTCTATCAACTGGTGAATCGGTATCCCCGATGTGTTCGAGGTAATCAATGTCCCCGGTGTGCGATATTTCTCTACCCGCTCAAACAATTGTTGCTTGATGTCGAGCCGCTCTACGATGACTTCAATCACCCAGTCACAGGACGCGATTTCACTCAAGTTATCGTCGAAGTTGCCAGTGGTAATGCGCTGTGCAAACGACTTGCGGTATATCGGTGATGGGTTCGACTTCAAGGCAAACTGCAAACTGTCGTTTACAATGCGATTTTTGACAGACAGGTTATCCAGCGTTAGTCCTTTCGCGGTTTCTGCTGCGTTCAATTCTCTCGGAGAAATGTCGAGCAACAATACTTCCGCTCCTACATTGGCAAAATGACACGCGATGCGCGATCCCATGACGCCAGATCCTAAAACGGCGACTTTTTTAATTCTTCTCATTGGAAATCGGGTGGGTTGTTCTATTCTTAAATATGCCGGGCTTGTCTACCAAGCGATTCATCTCTTTTACTACGTCTAAAAACACCGCAAATTTATCTGGGTCTATATTGTTTCTTACGTGTTCGTTTAAGTCGATAACGGTACGCTTCGATTCTTCCCGCATTTCTTTGCCTTTCTCTGTTAAGAAGACGCGCACCATGCGTCGGTCATCGGGATCTGTGCGTCGCTCTATCAATGCATTCTCTTCCATGGTTTTCAATGTGCGCGTCAAACTGCGCGACTCCATCCCCATCTTGGGCCCAAGCTTGGTCGAAAATGTCCCCTCTTTGTCTATGTTCAATAACACATAACCTATCGACATGCTTCCGTTGTGCTTCGAGGCCTCTGCGTTGTAAAGCCGTGATATTTTTGCCCACAGCCAACGTATGTGAAAGTCGATGGTTTCTTCTGGTTTCATAGACCACTAAACTATAAAAAAAATGTATGCACGCATAACAAATTGTTTTCTTTTGCGCTAATCATACGCAATGCTAAGCCGTTGGTTACTATATATATGTAGGAATTGGGATGATAGCCTTAACAATTTTTCATTTTTTCCTGCTTCGTGCGCACGGCACGGATGTGTGAGTGGTTTCTCCTTTTGATTTTTTCTTACTTTTAGTGTTCACCTTTTCGATCCATTATGCGATACACTCCAATATTTCTATCAGTGATTCTGGCGATTTTTGCTTTGTCAGCTTCAGCCCAAAACCTTATTCCAAATCCTGGTTTTGAAGGAAACTGCTCACCTGGTGCTCTGGGAAATGGCAATTTCGGTGCCGACCATTGGTACAATGCAAACGCGGGTA
This sequence comes from Cryomorphaceae bacterium, assembly GCA_016124575.1. Taxonomy (GTDB): domain Bacteria; phylum Bacteroidota; class Bacteroidia; order Flavobacteriales_D; family Sanyastnellaceae; genus RI-182. The sequence continues at coordinate 17,115 of WGNM01000016.1, read as the reverse complement.
CGTTCGATTTTTATGCGGCCGCTGAACCTTCACCGTCTTGTTTTTTGGTAGACACCGAAAGTTTGAATTGGGAGCTGTACAATGAGGTGCAAGCACCTTTTGAAGGCGATCGCTTTGTTGGGGGCATCATGTACATGTCGAGCTTTTGCATTCGTGAAATGATTCAATGCAAATTGCTCGAGCCTTTGCAAGAAGGGAAAATATACTGTTTTTCAATGCAAGTGGCGTTTTCTGGCATGTTCGATCGGGCATGCAATGGGGTAGGGGTGGCACTATCAGCTGATAGCACGGTGAACTTTGCTTCTTCCTGTACGCTCGGATTAACCCCGCTAATCCAATTCGATGAGGTTGTTTCTGATACCGAGAACTGGATGACGCTGTCAATTGAGTTCGTTGCAGCAGGGGGAGAGCAATACCTCACAATTGGCAATCAACTCGATGATGCCGATGTGTCAAGCGAGGTGGTCGACGGTTCTACAGCATCTGAAAGCGCATATTACTATTTCGACATGCTGTCGCTCGAAAACTGTGAACAAAACAGTATCGGAGAATCATCAGAAATTGTGTTGCAGATTGTCCCAAACCCTACTTCTTCGATGTTCCAAATCACAAACATCGAAAACAATGAGCCTTGGAAGGTGGTCGATTACTTGGGTAAAATGGTTTTATCTGGAAACGGACCGATTGGAGATGTCTCTTCCCTCGCTCGCGGCTGCTACGTGGTTGTTGCTAAAAACGCGATGATGAGGTTGGTGGTAGAATAATGGGTTTACTAAACCTGCACTCTGCCATCTACAATGCGTATCTTTCTGTCGGCCATATCGGCCAATGTTTCGTTGTGGGTTACAATCACAAAGGTTTGTCCCAAATCTTTGCGCAAGGTGAAAAACAATTCATGCAGCTCTTGCGCATTCTTTGAGTCGAGATTGCCGCTGGGCTCATCAGCAAAAACAACAGATGGTGAGTTGATTAACGACCGTGCAACGGCAACGCGCTGCTGCTCACCTCCCGACAATGCCGCTGGCTTATGCTCCATCCGGGCCGTGAGCCCGAGCATGTTCAACAGTTCTTTTGCCCGCTGCTCAACTTCCGCCATGGGGCGTTTGGCAATCATGCCGGGCAAACAGACATTTTCCAATGCGGTAAATTCTGGTAAGAGTTGGTGGAATTGAAAGATGAATCCAATTGAACTGTTCCGAAAGGCAGCCAAGTCTTTGCCCGAAAACCGCGTTACATCTTGCCCAGCAATGGTCAAGGTGCCCTCGTCAGGATTGTCAAGCGTGCCCAAAATCTGAAGCAAGGTGGTTTTTCCTGCCCCACTAGCGCCCACAATTGAGACAATCTCTCCTGCTTCAATGCGCAGGTCAACGCCTTTGAGGACTTCCAATGACCCGTATTTCTTTTTTAAACCTACTGCGTGAATCATAACTGCAATAGTAACGAATATACGGGTCGATCCCAAAGAGTGCTGAACTGAAAACAAATCTTCAACAATCGGTACTTTCGTTTTGATTTACCCCCGTGAAGGGCTACTTTTGCGGCAAATAGTTACGACATGAATATTCACGAATATCAAGGTAAGTCGATCCTACAAGGATACGGCGTAGCAATCCAAAGAGGCTTAGTTGCTGATTCTGCTGATGAAGCACTCGAAGTTGCTACACGCTTAAAGGAACAAACTGGAACCGGGTGGTTCGTGGTAAAAGCCCAAATTCATGCGGGTGGTCGTGGTAAAGGAACAGTGAAAGAAACGGGCTCTCATGGGGTCGTTCTAGCTAAAGGACTTGATCAGGTAACTGAAAAAGTTAAGGGCATTATCAACGGTACGCTGGTTACCGCTCAAACGGGCGAAAAGGGTAAAAAAGTAAACAAAGTCCTCATCGCTGAGGATGTCTACTACCCAGGCGAAAGCGAACCAAGCGAATACTACATGTCGGTACTACTCGATCGCGCCAGCGGGAAATACATTGTAATGTATTCACCTGAAGGTGGAATGAACATCGAAGAGGTTGCTGAACATACTCCTCACCTTATTTTTAAAGAAGAAATTGATCCGCTAATCGGATTTCAAGGATATCAAGCGCGTAGAATCGCTTTTCAACTCGGACTATCAGGCAAGGCTTTTAAGGAAATGACCGTTTTCGTCACTGCGTTGTACAATGCATTCGTAGGCTGCGATGCCTCGATGTTCGAAATCAACCCAGTTCTAAAAACGTCAGATGATCGTATTATTGCGGTTGATGCAAAGGTTACGCTCGACGATAATGCGCTTTATCGTCATAAAAACTATGCTGAAATGCGCGACATCACTGAGGAAGACCCAACAGAGGTTGAAGCAGGAGCTGCCGGTCTGAACTACGTGAAACTCGATGGTAACGTGGGGTGCATGGTGAACGGTGCCGGACTCGCGATGGCAACAATGGATATCATTCAGTTGAGTGGCGGACAACCAGCGAACTTCCTCGATGTGGGTGGTACTGCCGATGCTGCTCGTGTAGAAAAAGCTTTCCGCATCATTCTAAAAGACCCTGCTGTAAAAGCTATCTTGGTAAATATCTTTGGTGGTATCGTGCGCTGCGACCGTGTGGCTCAAGGTATCGTTGATGCTTATCGCAACATTGGTGAAATACCGGTGCCTATCATCGTTCGCCTGCAAGGAACCAACGCGGTAGAAGCGAAAAAACTCATCGAAGATAGCGGTCTTCAAGTGCACGGCGTAGTGCTCCTCCAAGAAGCTGCCGATAAGGTGAAAGAGGTTCTTGGTGCTTAAGTAAGTTAGTGATGGTTTTGAATTTCACCTTTTCCTTCCTCTAGTCTCTCAATACCGTCACACTATCAATCTTGGTATTTCTCAGTACTCATTGTGCGAGCTCAATTCCCAAAATATTCGGGAAAAATGGGGGCGCGAAAGCTTAAGGCAGGTGTTTCAAAGCTTCATGCCTATGTGTATGCCATCCCGAATGGGTAACAAGACGTTGAAAAATCGTGGGTCAGATTGCATTTTGGCGTTTAGCTCCTTAATGACTTTGGTGTCTACATCGTTGGGTCGCAAATCCTCAACCACTTTGCCGCTCCACAACACGTTGTCTACCATCAACATACCGCCCTGTCGAAGCAATCGCACGCAATCTTCGTAGTAATTGATGTAATTGCGCTTGTCGGCATCCAAGAAAATTATATCATACCCTGGGGTCAATGTCGGAAGTATGTCTAACGCTGATCCATTCATGCGATTGATCTTTTCCCGAACTCCAGCCAACTCCCAATACTTGTCTTGTATGCTGTTCAGCTCGTCGTTCACTTCTAGGGTGTCTACAACTCCGCCTAGGGCCAATCCCTCAGCAAAACAAATGGCGCTATAGCCTGTGTATGCTCCTACTTCTAAAATGCGATTGGGCTGCATCATCCGACTAAACAAACTCAATGTCCTCCCTTGCAAATGTCCAGACAGCATGCGCGGCATCAAAACGCGTTGATAGGTTTCCCTGCTCAACATTTGCAAAACGTGTGGCTCTGCTTCACTATGCGAAGCGGCATACTGCGCAATCTCTTCGGGTAAAAATTCCATTACAGACAGGTGGTTCCAAATACGCCGAGAAAAATAAGAAGATCAGCCGAATTCACGATGTCGTCGCCTGTTAAATCGTTTATACATGCCGAACTGCAGCCAAAAACAGATAAGAATGAAAGCAAATCGCCGGCGCCAATCACCTGGTCTCCATTAAAATCTCCTAAACAAACGAAAACTTCGTCTGCTTCAATTGTGCCGTTGCAATCGTTGTCTAAATTCTCACCTGTGCCGAGAGCACCTGGATATACGGTTTCATCGGTGTCGTCGCAATCGCCAAAAAGGGTGCTGGTACCGGCAGGCTGACTGCATGCCAATACCTGATTGGCCAATACACCGTAGCCGTCGTTGTCTGAATCGACAAAAAATGCTGTAATTGTCCCGATGAAGTTGGCGTCGCTGTCGTCACAATCCAATCCGCCATAGGCGAAAGCAATTGCTCCATCGCCGTCCTGATCGTAGTCGTTGGCTCCGTCGCAATTCTGATCAATGCCATCATACCAAATCTCTGCCGCCCCTGGATTGATAGTTGCGTCGGCGTCGTTGCAGTCGTATAAATTCGAGTAGGTATCCGCATCGGCGTCTTCTATACCAGCACAAATCTCAAAATCGGGTAAGCAATTTACTTCAATGCACGCAGCACAATCGGCCTCGGTGCCAAAAGCACATGCGAACAAGCAATTGGCTGATGCACAGTCGGTTTGGGCGCTGAAACAGGAAATGCATGGACCTGTTAGTGGGACTTCTGCACTAAAACAGGTCTCAAAGCAAGCTTGTGGGTTGGCCGCAAACAAGCATGAAACTCCGCAATCAGCAGCAGCTTGTTGGACAAAGGCTGCATTGGCTCCAATGTATTGTAAATCACTTTGGTCGCAATTGCCTTGCGATAGACCGAAAAATGGCACGGCGAGTATCGCAAGGAGTAGGTGTGTTTTCATCTTTTGATTTTGGCTTTCGTAAAATAAGTCAATTTTGCAATCATTCGGGTGTAATGTGCGACTTTTGGGACATGTCTCAACAAAAAAGGTCGTTGCTTTTTCTCGCCGGTGCCACCATGATTGGTATGCCGATTTTAGCTGCTGTCATTGGCTGGATTTTCGATGTCGATCTACAAATGCGGTGGACGGGTCAAGCTCCGATCTTAGTGCAACTGGCAGTGGGGGTGGTAATGGGACTGATTACAGGTTTCTCTGCGCGGTTTATTATCAGCAGAGACTTTATGCGGTCGGTGCGGTTGAAGTATGCCCGTATGTTCGGTAACCTGAATCTTTCTCTTCCTGAAGTGCTATTCATTGCAGTATGCGCGGGCTTTGGTGAAGAGCTGCTTTTTCGTGGGGTCATCCAACCGTTGTTGGGTATCATCATCACTTCTGTGCTTTTTGTAGCCATTCATGGTTACCTCAATCCGAAAGATTGGCGGGTGTCGGTATACGGTCTCTTTATGTCGGCAGTGATTTTTGGATTCGGATTGGCAACAGATTTTTTTGGAATTTGGAGCGCAATTATTGCCCATACGCTGGTAGATGTGATTCTTTTACTCGACCTTGGAGAGGAAGAAGAATCGGACTTAGCCATTTAAGTTCGTACTTTTGCAAAAATATTCAGTCATGGGTAAGGGCGGACGCTCGAAACGTATCGATGTTGTGTACTCAACAAACCCCAACTTCCAATACAGCGAAGAGGAGGAGGATGTAGCTGAAACATTGCCGCCGTCTCAACAAAAACTATACGTCTCGCTCGATAAAAAACAGCGTGGCGGTAAAGTTGTTACGCTAGTTGAGGGTTTTGTTGGCAATGATGATGACTTGTCTGATCTTGGCAAAGCGCTCAAAAATGCCTGCGGGGTAGGTGGCTCAGCCAAAGAGGGTGAAATACTTCTTCAAGGCGATCACCGCGACAAATCAGTGAAATTTCTAGAATCTAAAGGTTACATAGTAAAGCGCAAAGGCGGATGAGTAGTACAGAAGAAACGTGGACGTTGTTCGCAAAAACATTGGCAGGTCTAGAACCACTTTTAACCAAAGAACTGGAAGGCTTCGGAATGAAAAATATCAACCCCGTCACGCGTGGGGTAGAATTTGAAACCGACTACCGTGGTTTGGTAATGGTGAATCTGGCTTCGCGATTTGCTGTTCGGGTGCTCCTTCCTTGGTGGACGGGCACGGCGAAAGATCCAGATGAATTGTACGCTGTAGCAAAAACCCTTCCGTGGGATGGTATCCTGAGCTTAGATCAAACGTTTTCCATCGGCGCAACAGTGCATTCAGAAGGTTTCCCGCACTCACAATACGCAGGTCTGAAACTGAAAGATGCCATTGCTGATTATTTTGTAGAGAAAATAGGCGCTCGCCCAGATGTGAATAAGGATGATCCAGATTTGAGGATCGATCTCCAAATTTTTGAAGATAAAGTGCGCATCTCTCTCGACTCAACAGGTGAAAGCTTACACAGAAGAGGCTACCGCCCAGGCGGTGCTAAAGCTCCTTTGAATGAGTGTCTGGCGGCTGCAATGATTGAATTGAGTGGGTGGACTCCCGATGTGCCGCTGCATTTGCCGATGTGCGGTTCAGGGACGCTAGTGATGGAAGCTGCCATGCGCGCCGCTAATCTCCCGTCACAATGGTTTCGCCCAACCTACGGATTTATGAAATGGCCGAACTACGATCGAAAAGTAGCTGAATCGGTGCGGGTGGAGCTGTGGCAAAAACGGGTTCCGTCAATCGCGAAAATTTTCGCATCCGACAAAGACCGCGATGCGGTGCAACAAACAACTTTGGCTGTGTCTAAAATGTCGTGGGCCAACGAAATTACGGTGTCAAAAGTAGATTTCTTCGACTTGCCCGCAGCTCGAACTCCTGGCATCCTCATCCTCAATCCGCCGTATGGCGAACGTTTGAAAGAAGAGAATATTGAGGCGCTTTATCGCTTGATCGGACAAAAACTCAAGGGTGATTTCGCAGGATCAACGGCTTGGATCATCTCCAGCAATCTCGATGCTATCGATCACCTGGGTTTCCGACCTGATAAGAAGGAGAAGTTGTTCAACGGACAACTCGAATGCCGTTATCTCGGATTTGATTTATACGGTGGCAGCCGGAAAAAACGTGGTGAAGGCAAGCAAGAAGCTCCTGACAGTAACCAAGAAGCGGATACTTCTGAGGAAAATCCTACTGCTTAACGAATCGCGCTGTTGTTGTTCTGTCTTGCTGTTCAAGAATTACCATGTAAACTCCTTGAGGCAAATGTCGAACGTCAATGGTTCCTGGGCCTGTCACTGCGGCTGTCATAACAAGCTGTCCGCTGATGTTCATTACGCGCAATGTGCCTGGCTCTGAAATACTCACTGTCAAAAATTCAGTGGTGGGATTTGGATATACGCGAAGTTCTTCTCCCGTAATGCGCTCTGTAATACCAATGGTCAAATCCTGATATCGCTTCGTGTACTCCTGATAAAACTGGTTCGCTAAGTTGGCGTCGTAAACTATCAAGGTGTTTTCATCGTTGATCGATTCTGCAGATGCCGACCAGTTGTGACTGCCGGTAACTAAAACGGGTTGCTCTGATCCTGCACTGTAGTCTGCAATCATATACTTGTGATGCAAAACGGGTCCGTCGGGCCACTCGGTGCCGTCTTGGTTCGAGTAAGCTACGACTTCTACTCCTGCCGCAACCAATGGGTCGAACTCGCTGCCGTTGAATTGAGTATAGTCGATAATGCCCTGCACAGTTATTCCCGCTGCATCGGCATCAATGATCGCTGATCCAAGGGAATTTTCTGTAAATACCATCATTGCAATTGCCAATTCTGTCTGCGCTTCTTCTATTCGTTCGCGAATTTGTGCGGTGGTTCCATCTGTAGGTGAGAAATAAACCTCAACAGGTATGCCGCCAATTGTGAACTTATGTGCTGTGTTGTTGGTCTTTTGACTTCCAAATCGTGAGTTTTGAATGTCATAAGATAAAGAAGCACTGCCCCACATTTCCTCAAATTCTCGTTCGTAGGTGCGCGCCACTGCTTGATCCTGTATCAAAATAACGTTGTTATAATCCCATCCCAAATTGGCCCATGTCCAGTTCATTGAACCAGTCATCGTCCATGCTGTCGACAGCCCAGCATCGGCAACAATGAATTTATCGTGCATGATGCCCTCGGAATTCCCTGCCAATACCGAAATTTCACTATCCAACAATTCGAATGCTGTATTCGCTAAATCTATGTCGGTAATAAACCGTATGTCTACCCCAGCAGCATGAAGGTCGTTCAATGTGGTCATCAAAACAGGTGGAACACCCTCCAAATCATACATGGTGATGTCCAATGTTTCTGTAGCTGTCAACAAGATGCTGATAATGGTATCGGTAATGTTTGTCGCAACAACGGCTTCATTGCCAACAAAAGCTACCTCCGTATTCACGGCATGGTTGAACCAAACTTGAATATTCCCTTCTGTTGGCGAGGCTGTAGAAGCAATAAATTCAAAATTCGGGGTGGTGAATTCTCCATCCTCGGAGATCACTTGCACATAATACGAGGTTGCAGCTTCCAATTCTTCTATCACCAATTCATGAACGGTGGTGAAATCTTCATCCGCAACTACGCCGATCTCATAAGTAGGTGTCAATCCATAAAAGACGGCTGAATTCGATGGTACGTTGGTCTCCCAACGGATGGTCAATGAACTGGCGGTCATATCAAACTCTTCGGGCTCAACGGTGAAATACAAAGGCTCGGCATTCTCAATGTCGCTGGCATCGCGAGGCACAAGCTTATATTCTGAAAATGAATAGTAAATCGGTCCGGTCAAGTTGTATGTCGTCGCAATGGTTGGGACAAATACATACAAGAGGTCGTCGCATTTCAAATCGCCACTGCCGTCGTTCACGAAGTACTCGCCAAAACCGGCGTTTGGTTGGTTGCAAATGGCTGATTCAACGCGGACAAGAACACTTTCCCATTCTTCCGCGCCAGCGCTTCCTGTGGTCAAAAGCTCTGGAGCAGGCACTGGGTTGTTTGAAGATGAAATGGTGACATTCGAAACGTTAATCAGTTCGGTCATACCGAAATACTCTTCCACTGCGCCAGTTACTTCTACTAAATCTCCAATCTCAACCTGGTATACATTATTATATATGTACAATCCGCTCCACATGCCAGTGCCGTTCTGAATAAAGAACCCCAAACTGTGCTTTCCAGTCACAATTCCGCTAGTCGTTACACTGCTTCCAAGCAATGGTGACGATGCCGCAGAGCCTTGAATCTCCTGAATGGTTTGCGATGTACCAAATAATCCGATGATGCTAAAGCAAATGAGTAGTAGATTTTTCATACCTATATTATATGCTGCAAATATACGCGCCTGCCGTTGTCAAAGGTTAACGTGATATTATTCATGCAGTTTTCTTGATAAATCACATTCGGGTACCCTGATTTCAATATGTTTCATGATGTAGCTTTGGAGAAATTTGAACTATGAAAGGACCAATTGCTATGATCACAGGTGCTACTTCTGGATTTGGAGAAGCTACCGCGAAACGCCTGGCGAAGGAGGGATGGAATCTGATCTTGACCGGTCGCCGCGTTGATCGCCTCGAAAAATTGGCAAAGTCGCTTTCAAAAAAGTACGATGTCCACATACTCACGCAAGGCTACGATGTGAGAATCGAAGAAGCAGTGAACGAGTCGGTCGCTTCTTTGAATGGGGGCTGGGAGAAAATTGATGTCTTGGTAAACAATGCCGGACTTGCAGTCGGTCGATCTCCAATCAACGATGGTGATGCTGACGATTGGAACCGCATTATTGATACAAATGTGAAGGGACTTCTCTATGTTACACGCGCGGTTTCTAATCTGATGAAAAAACGGAAGAAGGGACACATTGTAAACATCGGCTCAATCGCCGGAAAGGAGGTGTATGATGGTGGAAATGTCTACTGTGCCTCAAAGTTCGCGGTCGATGCACTCACCAAAGCAATGCGCATTGAGCTATTACCTCTCGGAATCAAGGTCACTCAAATAGCGCCCGGGGCTGCTGAAACTGAGTTTAGCTTGGTGCGATTTAAAGACGATGAAGCGAAAGCTGCTGCGGTATACAATGGGTTTACGCCTCTCGCGGCGGATGACATAGCCGATACAGTGCACTATGCAATCACACGTCCGAAGCACGTTTGCCTGAACGATATCGTTATCATGCCTTCCGCGCAAGCGAATTCAACAACAATTCTGAGGGACTTATGAAACTGAAATGGCTCTTCTTTTTCCTCGGCCTTTTACTGTTCCATGCTTGTGCTTTCAAACATGAATTGGCCGATGTGATCATTCACAATGCGCAGATCCATGCCCTTGATGGAACAATGAAGACCTACGATGCGATGGCAATTCGCGATGGGCGCATCATTGAAATCGGTCCGGAACGTCAGATTTTGAATAAATACAAGAGTGAAAATGTTGTCGACATCCAAAAACAACATGTATACCCCGGATTGATAGACGCTCATTGTCACTTTTTAGGGTACGGTTTAGGACTTCAAGAAGTCGATTTAGCGGGCACCAAAAGCTGGGATGATGTCATGATCCGCATCGAGAATCATCAAAAAGACTATCCGAGTGAGTGGATAATTGGTCGGGGATGGGATCAGAACGATTGGGAAGAGCAAGTTTTTCCAAGTCGATTCATGATCGATAGCGTGTATCCGAATGTCCCGGTGGTGCTTTCACGAATCGACGGACATGCCGCATTGATCAATTCAGAGGCCATGCGTCGCGGGGGGATAATAGGAAATGAACAGGTTTTGGGTGGTGAATTGATCCAAGAACAAGGGGCGTTTACAGGAATGTTGATCGACAATGCGATTGATTTGGTGAGAAAAGTGATGCCACAGCGCACCCGTGCAGACAAAATACGCGCATTGAAAGAAGCCGAAGCCAAATGTTTGGCGGTGGGATTGACAACAGTTGATGATGCAGGTCTCGATAAATCGGATGTGGAACTGATCGATGAACTGCAAAAAAGCGGTGAATTGAAGATGCGCATCTATGCCATGCTTTCAGATACCGAAGAAAACAAAGACCATTTTCTGAAAAGCGGCCCATATATCACGGATCGACTCAGTGTCCGCGCCTTCAAATTCTATTCAGATGGCGCTTTGGGATCACGAGGAGCTTTTTTGATCGAGCCATACAGTGATCGTGAAGACGGCCACAGCGGATTTTTGTTGAATACCACCGAGTATTTTCAAGATGCAGCTCAGAAAATGTATGATGCCGGCTTTCAAATGAACACACACTGCATTGGAGACAAAGCCAATCGAGAACTCTTACATATATATGCATCTGTTTTGGGTGGTGCCAACGACCGCCGCTGGAGAATAGAACATGCCCAGATAGTCGACAGAGCAGATATCCACCTCTTTGGAGAGAACGCCGTGATTCCATCTATACAGCCTACGCACGCTACCAGCGACATGTATTGGGCAGAGTATAGACTAGGAAGAAACAGAATCCGACGGGCATATGCCTGGAAGGAGCTACGCGAACAACTAGGGATGGTGGCTTTGGGGACAGATTTTCCGGTAGAGGGGATAAATCCACTCGCCACTTTTTACGCTGCTGTAGTAAGAAAAGACGCAAAGGGATATCCTGCAGGAGGTTTTCAACCCGATAATGCGCTCACCAGAGAAGAGGCATTGAATGGAATGACACTTTGGGCAGCCGTCAGCAATTTCGAAGAAGAGCAGAAGGGCACCATCGAAGTTGGCAAGGTTGCCGATTTTGTCGTCCTCGATCGCGACCTAATGGTTGTTTCTGATGAAGATATTCTCCAAACCAAAGTCATGCAAACATGGATAGGGGGAGAGATGTTGTATCAGAATATGGAGTGAGATTTCTGCTAAAGGAACAAACGCGTTCCATTCGAAAGTTCAGAGGAAAAATGTGTTGTATATAATATAGGTATAAATGAAAACCATCATATCGTTCTTGGTCATCTTCTTTTTATCGGTCGGAATAGCATATTTCATCCTTAAGCCTGGGGATGAATTACCGATATATCAGCCACAAGATATCAATCCGGCACTGGTTGATGAGGCAGTTCGTAACAGAACTGACCACCGGGTAGCAGATTTTAGGCTCGTCAATCAGCTAGGTGATACTGTTTCAAGAGCCGATGTTGGAGATAAAATCGTAGTCGCCAACTTCTTTTTCGCCAAGTGCGCTACGATTTGTCCGGTCATGAATGCCAACATGTCGAAGATACATGAGGCAAATAAGCAGGCCAACGACCTCATGTTGTTATCACATTCAGTAACTCCTGATATAGATAGTGTGATTGTTTTGTACGAATATGCTGAGCGTTTCAATGCCGACAATAGCAGGTGGTGGTTTCTAACGGGCGACAAGAAGCAGATATATGACCTTGCGCGTAGAAGTTATTTTGCGGTGTTGGATGAAGGGGATGGCGGGTTGCAAGACTTCATACATACAGAGAATATCGTGTTGATTGACCGTTTGGGACGGTTGAGGGGGTATTATGACGGTACCAAGGGAGAAGATATTGAGCGGATTATCAGTGACATAGAGATCTTACGAAAAGAGGAGATTGCGCTGAAATAGCTGATTTAAAATGAATCGTTCTGATTTACAGCTAGTTAACTAGTTATTCTAAAAATGATTGCGAATTAACTTGGAGTTAAGATAACAGTGTGTATCTTTGCGCCCGCTTTCAACAGAAGCATACGTTCTCAACAAGACAGGAAAATACAAGGTTTTAAAAGTTTTTTAGAAAAAGCTTTGATGAATCAAATTAATACTTACTTTTGCGACCCCTTTTAACCGAGGGGGGACAACGTTCTCAACAGGATAGCAGAGTAAAGGGTTTAAAATAATTTTCGAAAGAAAATTTGGAGGAATCAAAAAAACTTGTACTTTTGCACCCCCAATCGAAAGAGAGGGAACGTTCTTAACAGAATGGCAAAAGTAGAGGGTCGAAAAATTTTCGAAAAAAAATTTGGAGGAATCAAAAAAACTTGTACTTTTGCACCCCCAATCGAAAGAGAGGGAACGTTCTCAACAGAATGGCAAAAGTAGAGAGTCGAAAAATTTTCGAAAGAAAGTTTGGAGGAATCAAAAAACAATGTACTTTTGCTGTCCGCTTTGAAAACAAGATATTTCGTCACTCGAAGGAGTGATTAGCGATAAGTTCTTTGAAATGATGCAGCAAACCTAGCAAACGTCAATTTTTAGTTAAGTAGGCCAGAACAGATTAAACTTTTTACAATGGAGAGTTTGATCCTGGCTCAGGATGAACGCTAGCGGCAGGCCTAACACATGCAAGTCGAGGGGTAGCAGGAAAAAGCTTGCTTTTTCGCTGACGACCGGCGCACGGGTGCGTAACACGTATGCAATCTGCCCTTATCTGGAGGATAGCCCAGAGAAATCTGGATTAATACTCCATAACACTATCGAATCGCATGGTTTGATAGTTAAAGCTCCGGCGGATAAGGATGAGCATGCGTCCCATTAGCTAGTAGGTGAGGTAACGGCTCACCTAGGCTACGATGGGTAGGGGTTCTGAGAGGATGATCCCCCACACTGGTACTGAGACACGGACCAGACTCCTACGGGAGGCAGCAGTGAGGAATATTGCGCAATGGACGAAAGTCTGACGCAGCCATGCCGCGTGCAGGATGACGGCCCTATGGGTTGTAAACTGCTTTTATATACCAAGAAACCTTCGGACGTGTCCGAAGCTGACGGTAGTATATGAATAAGGACCGGCTAACTCCGTGCCAGCAGCCGCGGTAATACGGAGGGTCCAAGCGTTATCCGGATTTATTGGGTTTAAAGGGTTCGTAGGCGGAAAATTAAGTCAGTGGTGAAATCCTACAGCTCAACTGTAGAACTGCCATTGATACTGATTTTCTTGAGTATAATTGGAGTTGGCGGAATATGTCATGTAGCGGTGAAATGCTTAGATATGACATAGAACACCGATCGCGAAAGCAGCCAACTAAGTTATAACTGACGCTGAGGAACGAAAGCGTGGGGAGCGAACAGGATTAGATACCCTGGTAGTCCACGCTGTAAACGATGATTACTCGATATTGGTCTTTGATCAGTGTCCAAGCGAAAGTGATAAGTAATCCACCTGGGGAGTACGCTCGCAAGAGTGAAACTCAAAGGAATTGACGGGGGCCCGCACAAGCGGTGGAGCATGTGGTTTAATTCGATGATACGCGAGGAACCTTACCAAGGTTTAAATGTAGAGTGACAGAGGTGGAAACATCTCCTTCTTCGGACAATCTACAAGGTGCTGCATGGCTGTCGTCAGCTCGTGCTGTGAAGTGTCGGGTTAAGTCCCATAACGAGCGCAACCCCTATCTCTAGTTACCAGCGAGTAATGTCGGGGACTCTAGAGAAACTGCCGGCGTAAGCCGCGAGGAAGGTGGGGACGACGTCAAGTCATCACGGCCCTTACATCTTGGGCTACACACGTGCTACAATGGTAGGGACAGAGAGTTGCAATCCGGTGACGGGGAGCTAATCTTCAAACCCTATCTCAGTTCGGATCGTAGTCTGCAACTCGACTACGTGAAGTTGGAATCGCTAGTAATCGCGTATCAGCCATGACGCGGTGAATACGTTCCCGGGCCTTGTACACACCGCCCGTCAAGCCATGGAAGCTGGGGGTGCCTGAAGTCGGTTACCGCAAGGAGCCGCCTAGGGCAAAACTAGTAACTGGGGCTAAGTCGTAACAAGGTAGCCGTACCGGAAGGTGTGGCTGGATTACCTCCTTTTTAGAGAAAACGCCTACTTACTTGGCGATGGTTGCTGCATCATTTTCCTTTTTATCTAGTCCTGTAGCTCAGTTGGTTAGAGCGCTACACTGATAATGTAGAGGTCCGCAGTTCAAATCTGCGCAGGACTACAGATAAACGAGGGGGATTAGCTCAGCTGGCTAGAGCGCCTGCTTTGCACGCAGGAGGTCATCGGTTCGACTCCGATATTCTCCACTTTTGAAAGTTCTTTGACATATTGGTAGAGTAAATTCTTAATAAGCAAATAAGGGCAATCGGTGGATGCCTTGGCTCTTGATAGCGATGAAGGACGTGATAAGCTGCGATAAGCTACACTGAGACGCAAATAGTCTTTGAGGTGTAGATTTCCGAATGGGGTAACCCAGCAGTATGAAGTACTGTTACTCGAAAGAGAGCAAACCCGGAGAACTGAAACATCTAAGTACCCGGAGGAAAAGAAAACAATAGTGATTCCCGTAGTAGTGGCGAGCGAAGTGGGAATAGCCCAAACCAGTCATGTTTAGGCATGGCTGGGGTTGTAGGACGGACATAAGTTTTATGAAGGTTGTTAGAAGCTTCTGGAAAGTTGCATCATAGAGGGTGATAATCCCGTATAACAATTAGAGTAAAATGGACCGTATCCTGAGTAGCGCGGGACATGTGAAATCCTGTGTGAATCTGCCAGAACCATCTGGTAAGGCTAAATATATCAAGAGACCGATAGTGTACTAGTACCGTGAGGGAAAGGTGAAAAGAACCCTAAATAAGGGAGTGAAATAGATCCTGAAACCGGTTGTCTACAAGCGGTCGAAGTCTTCGGACGACGGCGTGCCTTTTGCATAATGAGCCTACGAGTTACTCTTCACTAGCAAGGATAAGGACTTAAGGTCCGCATCCGAAGCGAAAGCGAGTCCTAAACAGGCGCTTAGTTAGTGGAGGTAGACGCGAAACCTTGTGATCTACCCATGGTCAGGTTGAAGCTCCGGTAAAACGGAGTGGAGGACCGAACCCGTTGACGTTGAAAAGTCTTGGGATGAACTGTGGGTAGGGGTGAAAGGCCAATCAAACTGGGAAATAGCTCGTTCTCCCCGAAATGCATTTAGGTGCAGCCTCGGGATTTAGTGTCGTAGAGGTAGAGCTACTGATTGGACTAGGGGGCTTCACCGCCTACCAAATCCTGACAAACTCCGAATGCTACGACATATACCCGGGAGTGAGGGCATGGGTGCTAAGGTCCATGTCCGAGAGGGAAAGAACCCAGACTATCTGCTAAGGTCCCAAAATCTATACTAAGTTGATCTAACGTGGTGCGGTTGCACTGACAGCTAGGATGTTGGCTTGGAAGCAGCCATTCATTTAACGAGTGCGTAACAGCTCACTAGTCGAGCGATCGTGCGTGGATAATAATCGGGCATAAGTATAGTACCGAAGCAGTAGATTTATGGTAGGGGAGCATTCGTATTGCGCTGAAGGTGTGTCGTGAGGCATGCTGGAGCGATACGAAAAGAAAATGTAGGCATAAGTAACGATAAGGCGGGCGAGAAACCCGCCCACCGTAAGACTAAGGTTTCCTGATCAACGCTAATCGGATCAGGGTTAGTCGGGACCTAAGGCGAACCCGAAAGGGGTAGTCGATGGACAACAGGTTAATATTCCTGTACCTGCTACACATTAAAAGTGACGGAGATACGTAGTGATTACGTGCTGACGGAATAGCACGTTGAGCCTAGCCTTCGGGCGAAGCGAAATCATGAAATAGCTTCCAAGAAAAGCGAGTGTAGCAGCCCGTACCGCAAACCGACACAGGTAGTCGAGGAGAGAATCCTAAGGTGCTCGAGTGAATCATGGTTAAGGAACTAGGCAAATTAGTCTCGTAACTTCGGAATAAGAGACGCCCTGAGTAATCAGGGCCGCAGTGAATAGGTCCAGGCGACTGTTTATCAAAAACACATGGCTTTGCTAAATCGAAAGATGACGTATAAGGCCTGACACCTGCCCGGTGCTGGAAGGTTAAGAGGAGATGTTAGCTTCGGCGAAGCATTGAATTGAAGCCCCAGTAAACGGCGGCCGTAACTATAACGGTCCTAAGGTAGCGAAATTCCTTGTCGGGTAAGTTCCGACCTGCACGAATGGTGTAACGATCTGGACACTGTCTCAACCATGAGCTCGGTGAAATTGTAGTATCGGTGAAGATGCCGATTACCCGCAACGGGACGAAAAGACCCCGTGCACCTTTACTATAGCTTAACGTTGGAATTGGTTAATTAATGTGTAGGATAGGTGGGAGACTTTGAAGCGGCTTCGCCAGGAGTTGTGGAGTCATCCTTGAAATACCACCCTTTGATTAGTTGATTTCTAACTCGAAAGAGGACCGCGTTTGGTGGGTAGTTTGACTGGGGTGGTCGCCTCCAAAAGAGTAACGGAGGCTTCTAAAGGTACCCTCAGTACGGTTGGTAATCGTACGAAGAGTGTAATGGCATAAGGGTGCTTGACTGTGAGACATACAAGTCGACCAGGTACGAAAGTAGAGCATAGTGATCCGGTGGTTCCGAATGGAAGGGCCATCGCTCAAAGGATAAAAGGTACGCCGGGGATAACAGGCTGATCACTCCCAAGAGCTCACATCGACGGAGTGGTTTGGCACCTCGATGTCGGCTCGTCACATCCTGGGGCTGGAGAAGGTCCCAAGGGTTGGGCTGTTCGCCCATTAAAGTGGCACGCGAGCTGGGTTCAGAACGTCGTGAGACAGTTCGGTC
>WGNM01000053.1 GCA_016124575.1 Cryomorphaceae bacterium | reverse complement strand
CTGCTAGAGAAATCAAGACTGGAGCTTGGGGCGGTACTAAACGAGATATATCGACTGCTACTACCTATACCGAAATCACCCCGTTCTCAAGCGGCAAATTTAAATTGTCGCGACCGGCAATTTAATTTGACGCCAGACAGACGCCCTCCCTTGATCAGGATCTTTTAGCCAGCTCGGATAGAAAGGAAGAATGCACAGACCTTTCCGCTCGGTATCAGAGTCTCGGCTTGATAGCCAGGGGAGCGGTCGGAACTGTATCTCTTGCCCTGGACAGGCACCTTGAACGATATTGTATTGTGAAGATGCTCAGGGATGATAGAATGTCCGATAGCGTCACTGTTTTGCGATTTGAGCAGGAAGCCAGAATCTGTGCCAGATTCAGGCATCCGAATTTGATATCGGTATATGATTATGACACCACTGATAGTGGTGTTCCCTACCTGGTTATGGACTATGTCAGTGGCGTGACACTGCGAAAGTTGCTTGAGGCGCGAGCGAAACTTACCAGTTCTGAGGCTATAGGTCTGGCTCTCCAGCTCTGCGACGCTCTCGCTTATGTTCATGACAGCGAACTGGTCCATCGGGATTTAAAGCCGGAGAATCTTCTGATATCAGAGGAGTCAAACGGTAATTCGTTGCTTCGC
Source organism: Cryomorphaceae bacterium (assembly GCA_016124575.1). GTDB lineage: Bacteria > Bacteroidota > Bacteroidia > Flavobacteriales_D > Sanyastnellaceae > RI-182. Next base: position 16,290 of record WGNM01000053.1, on the reverse strand, counting down.
ATTCTAGATTTCGGAATCGCCAAAGATGCTGGTGTTTTCAGTGAAATACAGCGTTTGACTCAAACCGGTGAAGTATTCGGCACTCCGGAATATATGAGTCCTGAGCAGTGTTCCGGAGGTGACATAGATAGCCGATCGGATATTTACTCATTGGGATGTATTCTCTTTGAGATTCTCTCGGGCAGACCTCCTTTTAGAGGAGCATTCATGGAGGTAATGGAGAAACAGGTCGATGATACTCCAGTATTTGCCGTCACAGAGGTTGAATGCCCGGATAGACTTAAGGGGATTGTTCTTCGTTGCCTGGAAAAGGAGCCGGATAGGCGTTATCAGTCTGCCGCCGATTTGAAAAGCGATTTGCTGTTCGTTCAACATAAGACCGCGCAACCGCAAGTTAAACCTTTAGCCGTCGCTGCCGGTGCTCTTGTTCTTGCCGGGGCGTTATCTCTTCCTTTCTTCTTCCTTGGCAACCATTCCGAGGTTCGCAAGTCTCCTGAAAGAGAAGCGAGAGCTAGTATCATGCCTGAGGTGATGCTGGCTCAAATAATTGATAGTTCTGGCGGAGAGACCGATGATTCCCTCGCAGAGAGCCTCTTGAACAAGACCTTTAGATCCTCTGCGGTAGCAACACAGGATAGAGTGTTTGCGGCTTTTTTATTGCTCGACGACTTATCTTTCAAGTATCGAAGGACCGCAACGAAATTTGATTCTGAGATCCTCAGTCAGATGAATTCCACTATTCTCGGCGTTTCAAGACTGACTAATGGAATTGATTCCAGTGAGGAAAATCGCCAAGTTTTCTTTTGCGCTGCTCAGTGCCACCATATTTTAAGTGAATGTCTGAGAGCACGCGCATACGAATATGAGGGGCTCTCGAGCAGAAGGGTTTTGAGCGATTCACCTGTGCCAAGAATGACGCTTTCAGAAACCAATGAGAAGGATCCTAAACTACAGAGGATATACATGGATTCGCTTATAGCTTCTCGAAAAGCTGTATCTCTGGTCGAGAAGATTGAATTGGGTAGTTCTTACGAGAAGCTGGTGGTCTCTTATTTTTACCAGGGTCTTGGCGCCAGCCAGATTGCCCTCCGAAAGTACGAAGAGGGACTTGAAAGTCTAGAGACAGTTGAAAGACTGGCTTCTGCTACTCCGGGATACAGGAGTCTTGAGTCTTATGCTTATCTCCAGGAGTATTTCGGTCACGTTTTCTTCTACAAACGTGATTACCGCAAGGCTGTTGAGCACTTCCAGCAGGCTATCGCCATTTTCAGCCAGCGTAGAACCTACGCCAGGCAGTATACCGGAATATTGCGCTATCTAAACAGCGCTGTCGAGGACTGTCGAACGCGAATAGACAAAGGACGGAGGCGTTCTCAGTCCGGTTGATTTTGCTATTTCCATTCGATTGAATTGAGGGTTCGATTGAATTTCTTTGAGGCGTTTTCAAAGTCTTCATACTGGCTTCTCATCCAGAGCACATCGACTCGTCCGGTCTTTTCGTTTGGAAAGAAAACAACTCTGCCTCTTATGTCATCGGCTTCTGGTTTGGCTAATGGACCATCACGGGAAATATCCCGGGTTTTCCAGTAGTCGTAAACCAGGGCTTTCTTGCCGTTAAATTCTTCGAGTCTGAGCCCGAGCTCATGGTTGCGACCATCGCCGGACCAGGGACCCGGTGCCATCAGCTCTGAGATACTGAAATATTCATCATCTGAAAGGCTGTGAGGGGTCTTCTTTAGCAAATCTTCGAGCGCCGTTTTGCTTGTTTCTGGAATTCTATTGTTCCAGGCTCCTATTGTCTCTGTTTCCGAGCGGAATTCTTTTGGAGCGCTCCTGTTATTGTCTCCAAAACCTCTTCCCGTCTCAGTCTGATGAAATCCATCGGGCAGATCCATGGATGCTATCGAACCATAGTCGTTCAATCTAGACGGTTTACTCATACGCTCACCTGAATTGGGAGAATCCTTGATCTGGTCCGAAAAAACTTGTTGGGATAAGAGTACAAGATTCTCCGGTATTTCGGTAATCGCTGTAAAGAGTGCCTCGTGTTTATATTCCTGTGAACTCGGTGGTTGATAGTCTATGGGCATTTTTGTTCTCCTTGTGTTTTTGCGTGATTCCCATTTAGCTTCTATGCATTCTTCGCCATTCATCTCTCAGTCGACGTTGATTCTCCATATAGCGTTCATGGTTGAATCTTCTATCTCTTCTGTAATGTCCATCTCTATCTTCATTGCTATTTTCTCTCCTGTACCCGAGAGGACCTTCGATCATGTCATTGGTGTCATCATAGATTCTCGAATTGTCGGCTAGCGGGCTTTGACCTTGATAATTGCCATAGCTGAAGTTGTCCGTGCTGTATGCAGTTGACCTGGACGAGATGGTTCGGTCATTTGCTATGTACATGGAGCCGTGATCGGGCACGTAGCTTTTTCTTGTCTGGCGAACGTCCCAGGTGTTTAGATTAGTGAGTTCCCCTATAAGTTGATCATTTCTCGAACCCCATTGATTGTCTCCGATTATTTGCCAGTTTCCATCTTCATTTACTAGCCTGGAGCTAAACATATGTCCTGGTCCGACCAGTATCACACCACCATCTTCCAGCATTGCCTGTCGGGCTTCTCTAGAGGTGATTCGGGCGATATCGCTCTCTGTCAGGTAGTTATCTCTTATTTGAATCATCTTGCCCGACTCACCGCAGGCCAGGCGAATAGCATTCGCTGCTTCCTGTACGGTGCCGCCATTGGTGCCACCATCGGTTCGTCCGTTATTGCAGTAGGACAGGGTTCGGTCAAAGATTGCTCCTACTGGGCTTCGATAGCCGTTGCCGGCATTGGATACTGTCCATCTTGCTTCCTCTCCGGAAATCTGAAGCAACTGGCTTGGAATCTTGTGTTGCCGACCATTTATATCGGTGTAGGATCCTGTTGTGGCCACCTGGTTGAGCAGATTGGCCATTTTATCCGGATTCTTGCCCAATCCGATCAGATTGATTTGAGATTCCACCCAGCAAGTTCCGTGTTGACCCTGGTTCTCATTAGCCGGATTCATAAATAAATACATCGCGTTTTCAGCAAGCTTCGCTCGCGTGGCTTTGTCATACACCGCACCTGGTGACTCGGAATTGACCATATCGTCTAATTCCTGGTAGGTGTTCTTGATTTTTTCATTCCACTCTTTTTCTGCACTAGTTCTGTCTTGACCCCCTGCAACTTTGGCTTCTACTCTTTCAGAGCCGCGCTCCTCGAATTCTGCCATCATCTTCTGCATTCTCTGGGCTTCCGCCGGAGTCAGATAGTCATCCACAGAGTCGAGCAGTTTCTCTCTGGCCTGTTCCACTGTATCATCCGGTTTCGGCTCCGGGGGGACATCGGGCTGGGGCTCCGGGGGAACGTCTGGCTGGGGCTCCGGGGGAACGTCCGGCCGGGGCTGCGGTGGCACGTCCGGCCGGGGCTGCGGTGGCACGTCCGGTTGGGGCTGTGGTGGTACGTCCGGCCTGGGCTGCGGCGGTACGTCGGGCCTGGGCTGCGGTGGCACGTCCGGCCTGGGCTGTGGTGGTACAGGCGGTCTATCCGGCACCAGGGGTCTGAACTCGTCGTAGCTCAGTCTTCCGTCTCTATCCCTGTCTCCGAATAACATGGTGAGATCTGCTACTCCTTTAGCCATTCTTCGCATCTCTCTTGAATCTAGCTCTCCATTTCGATTTCTGTCGGCAAAATGGAATCCAAGCTCGGCCAGGAAAGGAGAGGTGCCTCTTTCTTTTGCTCCTTCGATCGCTTCCCTTCGGTCAAGACGTCCGTCATCATTTTTGTCCTGTCTCAGGAGATCATTTACTACTCCCTGCCTTAGCTCTCTTTTGCTGAGGCCGCCCGAGCCATTCAAGTCGAGCTGGTCAAAAAGCTGTCTGCTGTAAAGGTCTGAAGATGACCCCATGTCCAGGAAGTCCGGGGAGTTTTTTTCGCTTCTGTTTTGTAGATTGGGCGTCCAGCGGGTTGATGTGGTGAACCGATCTCCTATTTCGGACATATCCGATATGACACTACCGCTCTCATCTTCTCTTGAATCTCCTGCACTGACACGATCCCGAATCCACTTTCTAGAAGCCGAAAAGCGGTCTTCTGAATCGGAGCTTTCTGCTTTGGCACCATCGGGTCTTCTGTCTGAGCGTGTGTCTTCTGTTTGAGTCTGACCTGGTTTGTTCAACTCTTTAGAGACACCTCCAAAGAGATCCTTTGCGGAGCCGAAGTCCAGTTCGGACTTCTGGAAGCAAGCATTTTCTTTGGCTTGACTGCCGGATTTGACTTTCCCGAAGTCTTCATAAAGCGATACCCTGTCGATGCCATCCGATCGGCAAGAGCCTCTATCTGAGGATTTCCCTTCTGGGCGGTCTGCTGCGAAGCTTTGTCGGTTGTCAAAAGTCATTTTAATCTCCTGGGTTCTTGGGCTGAGATTAAGGAGCGTCGCGATGTGAAATTGATGCGCTGCTTTGAGCGCGCACCATAGATAGCTTCACAAAGCTCTCATACGTCATGGACCTGGTTTGAGTTCTAAGTTACTAAGTGTTCATAAGAGAACTATCTATTTGTATTCTGATTTTTAGTCACCTCCAGGCAAAGAGATGATGTCAGTTTTGCCAGCCTGGACATTAGATCGTTTTCTGTTCGGCGGCTGATGATTACTGGTTTGAGCGATTCTAAGAATTTAGCAGTAAAAGGTTTCAGATTGGTAACAGTCGCGTGAACCGACGGAACGCTCATAGTTGACGGCGTTGGTGTATTGCTAGCCGCCTTTGGGCTTCTCAATCCGCTCGTTGCGGCATTCATCCATGTCGGCTCTGAGTTGGTATTTATCCTGAACTCGGCACGTTTACTGTCAGGAGCTTTATCGGACCGAAGATAAGAACAAAGCACTAGCGACGGTGAAGTTGTAGCAGGCAGCCTGACGTGAATTCGTTTCGTTATGCTTCATCTGCAAAAGAGAAATGTCCTTTTAAAGCTGGAAGTATTCTCATTTTTACTTGTAATGTCCGGGATGCAAAGCGTTGTTGTGTCAGGATCTAGTGTCAGGTTCTAGTGCAGCTGCATTGAGACAAAATTGGATTCGACTATAGAAGAATATTGTGTCTGTTGTTCTGGCGGTAAGCCTGACAGTTTGAGAATTTCCGGCAATTCGCTTCTGATGCCTTCCGCTAGTGACTGTGCAAGAGCGTATACCACTGACTTTTCGAGTCCCCAGCGACTAGCGACTGCTGCAAAGTCTTTGATCTTGAGCTTGTCATTCTTGCCATTGACTGAGAAGGCAAAGCGGTCGCCCGCAATGTGTATTCTCGTATTGACCAATTACTGAAAATGTAGCGGAAAGTACATATATTTTTCAGCATACATGGCAAAAGCGCTACATTTGAACTGGTGTCGTGTACTGGCTTGGAACTTCCCCTGCCCGGTGACCAACCGGGCGCATGCACCGTATTTGATGTCAATGCATAAGCAATTAATGCATTTTGCAAGGTTTGGATGTCGCTTGCTGCCCGCTTGGGAACGCGGTTTCGACACATATAGGGCAATAATGAAAAAATTAGAGGAAGAGAGCTAAAGCTCAAGGTGAGATGGCTCCTGGGCAGGACTGGACCATTGGACCTGCGCAGATGAAATCATCACTCATTAAGGGTTTTGTGAATAAATATCCCGATTTACAGGACATGAAAGACGATCCTCTGAGAAAATCTTTGCTGCCTGAAAATGCTCCAAGGCTTGTATCAGCCTACTTTCGCAGTGTTGTTGAGAATTTAGAGGCTGGGCGCCCTGCTGTTGGTGATGTGAGTCCAGCATAGTTTTCAAAAGCCTTTACGATATCGAGCGAGTCATTGCAGACCTCTCGGAAGAGGAGAGAAAAGATTTCAGGCAGCGCCTCTCCAAGCCAAAGCTGGTGGCACTCAAAAAATGGCTGGATGAGCAGGCTCCTCTTGCGCTTCCCAAGTCGGCTCTCGGCGAAGCAATTGATTATTGCCTTAATCGCTGGGATGCGCTTTGTTTGTTCGTCGAGCACGGCAACATGCAAATCGACAACAACATAGTGGAGGCTGGTATGAAGCCGGTGGCTATCGGACGCAGCAACTGGTTGTTTGCCGGCTCGGTTGAAGGCGGGCAGACCGCAGCGACTTACATGACTCTGATCCAGACTTGCCACCGATTGAGCATCGATCCCTTCGAATATCTCAAGGACGTCTTCACAAGACTGCCGTCCACGCCGATATCGCAGATCGACCAGTTCCTTCCGGATCGCTGGAAAAAAGCTCAAGAAAGTGGCAGCGTCACTTCGGCTGATTTCCGAAAAGCACTGTAACAACCTGATCCTCACTCCGTCCTTCGGCTTCTGACATTGGCGTCGGCGTCGCGCGCGTAAGCGAACGCGTACGCGCCTGTATTGTCCGCCTTGGTCTAGCTGCCGGTCAATATGGTGTTGCTGCAACGCTCCCCGTTCGGACGGAAGGCCCTTCAATAAACATGTTGGCGACGTTTGGGCTCGGGCAGTCAAAAAGGCTGGGTTGCGACATCGGCCAAGTTACCAACTTCGCCATAGCTACATCAGCAACTGTCTCCAGGCCTGTCTCGACCCTGGATGGATAGCTAAACAAGTTGGTCACAGCAATCTGAAGATGATTTTTGAGGTTTATGGTCGCTACATCCCGACAGAAGCAGACCGCAATGTAGGCAAACTGAACGACCTATTTTCCGCTCACAAACAGCTCACCGACATCAAGGCTATGTAGCAAAAGTTGTAGCAGTAGTAAATTTGAAATATGTAGAAGCCTGATATTGCTTCGTTCTAATTGGTTGCGGGGGACAGATTTGAACTGTCGACCTTTGGGTTATGAGAAGCGCCGCCGTCAGGCTAAGAAATTGGACCCATTTCTAAGAAAAAAGAGGAAATTGGAACCAACCTGAAGATTTTGGAACCATTGCTGAGAGTTTTGGCAAAATACACGCCATTCTAAAGAATTTGGAACTAGCCAACTGCTTTTCAAGTAATTTGGAACCAAAGGCGGTAAAATATATACAAATGGAACCACAAAAAAAGGTTTTGGAACCCTTTGTATGGAACTACAGCCCCAAAAACCAGCCGTGTTTCAAGATGCAGCATTGCCAAATGGGACGACCCTGGCAGGATTGTCAGCGCTTGTACATGCTTTTGGTGTCCAGGCCCCCGTAAGGGAGCTTTCTTGTGTTTCCGAGCAAAATATAAAAGGACACATTAAAGAAGACCGAGGGTGGCGGGTCTATAGCAAGCGTCATGAACTAGCTCCAACTGTCAAAGCCCACCTCAATTTTGCTATGCGATACGAGAGTATAGATCTGCTTGTTCTAAAGCGGGTGTTCCAGGTGCTCCCGACTGATGCTGTCAGGCAATACGTTCAGTCGGCTCCAACCAGCGTGTTAACACGGCGAGCCTGGTACTTCTATGAATACCTGACTGGAAATAGGCTCGACGTGCCCGATGCGCCGAATGTCACTGCAGTTGATTTGCTTGACACTGAAAAATACTTCACCACATCTAGTGGCACACTATCGCGTCGACACAAGGTACGCGACAATCTTCTGGGCACAGTTCGTTTCTGCCCAATGATCAGAAAAACGGAGGCGCTCAAGACTTATGTCGAGAGCGACCTCTCGAAATCTGCTCTGGCTGTTATTGGACGCGTAAGCAAGGCTGTGATTGCGCGGGCGGCAAGTTTTTTGCTTTTGGCGGACAGCCAGGCCAGTTTTCAAATAGAGGGCGAACGACCTCCACGCAATCGCATTGAGCGCTGGGGACGCGCAGTAATGCAAGCTGGTAAACACCCGTTGTCGCTCGAGGAACTTATACGGCTTCACGGAATTCTCATTGAGGACAACCGTTTTGTGGAAGGCGGCTTGCGATCTGAAGGCGTTTTTCTAGGCGAGCACACGCCTGATGGAGAGCCGCTTCCTGAGTTCATCGGCGCAAAACCGGACGACCTCGCTGATTTGATGAACGCTCTTATTGAAACGAATGAGATCATGAAAGACGGCGATTTAGATCCCGTTCTTCAAGCGGCAGCGACCGCCTTTGGCTTTGTCTTCGTCCACCCATTTGCTGACGGCAATGGACGACTACACCGGTGCCTGATTCATCACACGCTCTCCGACAGGCAGTTTACGCCTCCCGGAATGCTGTTTCCGGTATCATCAGTTATGTTGGATTGGATAGATGAATATCGCGAAACACTGCAAGCGCATTCCGCTTGCCTGATGGATTTCATTGAATGGACTCCGACTCCAAAAGGGAACGTTGAAGTTATGAACGACACGGCTGATCTCTATAGATTCTTTGATTGCACCCATGTAGCCGAGTTTCTATATAGCTGCGTCAAGCGTACTATTGAATCTGATCTTCCAAGAGAAATCGATTATCTTACACGCCGTGACGAAGCGGTCAGAGATATCATGAACCTCGTTGAAATGCCTGATCTAATGGCAGAGCAGTTTGTTCTTTTCGTCCACAAAAATGGTGGGACACTTCCGAACAAGCGGCGCAAAAGAGAATACGCGGCGTTAAAGGAAGAGGAACTATCGGAATTGGAAGAAATCGTTCGAGATTCGTTTGAAGGTTTTGACGATTCAACTGCGTCGAGTCTTATGACGAACGACGATTGACGCTCAATTTCCGAAGTTGGTTATTCTAGTTGCGTATCATCCACGCTTTCGAACATCCTGACGGTCATCGGAAGAGGATTCATGTGATTAGTAGTATCCCAACCCAAATGCTGAAGCACGCCGTTGCTGCTCCAATTCCAGCATTTATGGGCATTGCGAACCGTGAAGCTAATGCACCAGAAGTGAGGACTGCTGCGACGATAGTGTTTGACACGAACATTCCCATAATGAAGCAAGTGAGTAGCAGTACACCTACGTCAGCTTTGCTCGCACCGGATATGGTGCTTAATAGTAATACCTGCGTGCCGGTTTCTGCGCCAAAACCGTGCAGCATGCCTAGCCCTAGCGCACTTCGAGGACCACAGCAGCCGGGCTGAGGTTCATCGTGACTGCACTCTCTTTTTTGTTTTGAAAGGAGCCTGGAAATTGCCTGTATAACCAGCATCCAGCGGCTTCGCATGCGAAATTTCTGCTTGCCAGAGCAATATAACCATAAGGAGTACGCGACGTAAAAGCCGAAGAAGAGCAGCGTCGCGCCTACTATTTTTTCCATAATTGGATTAATCCATTCCGGCAAAAGAACGGAAAACGAGATGGCTACTAGACCAAGAACAGCAACTATCAAGGCATGACCTACGGCATACAGACAGGCCAGTCGCATTGCTTTAGACCCTTTGAGATCACAGATAAAACGCTGTGGCCATGCTTGTTCATTAGAGAGCAAGACTGGTTCCGGGGGTGTGGTCTCCGGGGCGGCGCTGACAATGTCCATAATTGCCGCGACGTGATCCCATTCAACCCCGTGTCTTATGCCAAGCAAGACGGCTGTAGATGCCAAAACCAGCATGTTCATTGGGCTAAGGAATAGACCAAAGGTGGATCTCACCTGTTGCCAAGCCTGAAACCAACACTTTACCGTCAGGACTCCATCTCAGTTTGCTCACAGGTGAATTCAAGCTGGCATGGCCGGCAGGCGCCTTTTGTTTCGGCGGATTCCAGAGAAAAACGCGACCATCAAAACCACCGCTGGCCAGGACGGTGCCTCTGGGTTGATAAGACAGGAACGAGACAAAACTCTCATGCCCTGACAGCATTGTGGGTTTGCTCCCCTCCGGGCCTTTGCCTGAAAAGTCCCATATGGTTGGCTGGTCGCTTCCGCCGGTGGCAAGATACCGACCTTGATAGTCCCAAGCTAGCTCTCTTACTTTGGTTGGATAACCACTCATTTCAAGATCTACACCATTTGGCAAGGTCCAAAAGTGAACCGCTCCGTCCTGGCAGCCGCAAGCGACAACCTTGCCGCCTGGTGAAAAACAGAGATTCAGTAAAGATCCCTTCCACTTCAAATGTCGCTTCGGTTCAGACTTACCGATTTGCCAAAAACGCACTCCGCCATAGCAAGCAGTCGCAAAACTATCTTTGCTCCCCGGAACCCATTGGACACCCGTGATTGTGCTTTCATGTTTCGGAAATTCTTCAACTGAGAGATCGTCGAGATTCCATAAGCGCGCGGTTTTGCCGGCTCCCGTTAAAAGTTTCCTCTGTGCCGGAGCCCAAGTCAAATGTTCAACCCAGTCAGCGCCGTGGTCTAATTCTGTAAGCAGCTGAAAAGTTTCACCATGAAGTATCCTGACTTTTCCGTCTTGTCCGGCAGTCGCTAAGAACGTGCCGTCATAAGACCATTCAGCAACCAAAGCGCCCAGTTCATGGCTGTTATGTGAGTAGATTTCTTGCCCCGTCTGTGTATCAAATATGGTTACTTTGCTATTAGCAGCCGCTGTTACAAGACGAGCAGCATCCGGCGAGAATGCAATATCGTTTACATAGTCTTCGAGGTCCGCACTCCACAATGCTTTTAACGGTTTTGCACTTACACTAATTGTGGTGTTTTGACGAGGCATTTTTTAAATCCTTCAGTGAGTTCTACCCGATCGAGGTTGCGGCCTATGAATATGAGCTGGTTGTACCGTGGCTCATTGCCCCAATTCTTTTGTGGCTGCCCATCAAACAACATGTGTACTCCTTGAAAAACAAAGCGCTCTTCTTGACCGGCAATGCTCAAGATGCCCTTCATACGGAAGATATCTGTTCCTTTTTCGCGCAAAAGAGTACCAAGCCAATCGTTGAATTTATTGGGGTCGAGATCGCCCGGCATTGCGATGCCGACAGAGGTTACTTCATTATCGTGTGTGTGGGTTGCTGCAAATTCCTCGGCAACAACCGGCTCAACGGGTCGATCAGCAAAAGAAAGTGACAACGCAAATTCTTGCGGAAGATGTTGAGTGAAAAGCACATACACACCGTCTTCCGGTATCGAAAGCTTGTACCGCTTCTGCCCTTCTTGTTCCAATTGCAGTTGATACAAGATTTCTTTTGGTTCCAGTTTGGCACCGGGTTTCATTTTGTGTTTTTCGTCGGAAAACTTGAGCGCCACTGGTTCTTTACTCGTAGCTATAGCCTCCTGGGCTGATACTGGCGATTTCATCGCGAGAAATGTCATTGTCGGGTCAGGGCCTTCCTCTAAAGTCAAAATGTGCTCGCCCTTTTTCAACTCAAATGCGCCAGCCCACTCAAACGGATATTCGGTATCCAGAAAGGTCGGTTTGACAGAAAGCGCTCGATCGAGATCGAAGCCGCCAATGTCGAGAATTTGATTCATATCGACAACAGAGTCTTTTGTTCGAAAGACCTTTGTCATGACGTTCATGGAGCGAATGCTCTCTTCCAAAGCGTCCAACTTAGCTGGCTCTACAAGGTCGGTCTTGTTTAGGAGCACGATGTCTGCAAATGCGATTTGCTCCCTGCATTCGCGACTGCTTTCAAGATGCATCGAGACATGTTTTGCATCAACAAGGGTGATGATCGAGTCTAGTTGAAATGCCTCCTGCATCTCGTCATCAACAAAAAACGTTTGAGCAACTGGAGCCGGATCAGCCAGACCAGTTGTCTCAAGCAGGATGTAATCGAATTTGTCCCGCCTGCGCATCAGGTTGCCCAGGATGCGAATTAAGTCACCACGGACGGTGCAACAAATGCAACCGTTGTTCATTTCAAAAATTTCTTCGTCAGAATTGACGACCAGGGCGTTATCTATGCCGATTTCGCCGAATTCATTTTCAATTACTGCAATACGTTTGCCATGATTTTCGGAAAGTATTCGATTTAAGAGAGTTGTCTTTCCTGATCCTAGAAAGCCAGTAAGCACTGTTACCGGAATTCGATTAGTGTTCTCCATCACAACTCTCCTTCTTATTTGTTCGACTTTCGTCTGTCGCTGTTAAATCCGGTCTGAGTGAATCACAGACCTTTTGCAGGTGTTCAATCCTGATGCCAAGCATTGGCTCGTGAATTTTTCTTTGAAGTTTCTGTCCATGAAGTCCCAGGATCGCAATGACTGTCTCTAGTGGTGGGCACCCAGGTTCAGAGCACTGAAGCTCAGTAACGAGAACAGTCGCATCATCGCTCAGTGCAAGTTTTTGCCGAACAAACTCTTTTATCTGGCGCCCTTTGCTGGCGTGTTCCGATGATGTTCGATTGAGTCCGCTGTTAAGCACTGTTGAACCTCTTAGCTGAGAATTCCCAGTATAAATGAAAATAGTTATCATTCCTGTTTGCTAGCTTTTGAAACCGGTGAAACTGACATGCACGGCGGTAAAACTGACGATAACAATAAGTTACATATAGGGACCCCCCCTATCCTATGAGTGCTACCTTCTTCGATGAGGTTAAAGGCATGGCACATACCACTAGAGACAAGAAGAAACTGCTTGATCGCGTTCGACGCATCAAGGGGCAGATAGTTGCCATTGAAAAGGCACTGGAACAAGAGAAGGATTGCTCGGACATCCTCCATCACCTTGCAGGATGCCGGGGCGCAATGAATGGACTCATGGCCGAAGTGGTTGAAGGTCATATTAGATCGCACATAATCGCACCCGAACAGCCCAATAAAGAAGAACAAGACAAAGTAGCCGAAGATCTCATCGCGCTGGTTAAGTCCTATTTGAGATAAGTCAAGGTAAGGCAATCATGATGACAGTTGAGAAAAGCAATTCTTTAGCAGCACCTTCATTAGAGCCACCAGATCATCAGCATGCCGAGCACCATAGCGTCGAGCGTGAAGATCTCATTCGCATTGCCTTTGTCGGGGGCGTGGTGCTCATGGGCATTTTAAACGTGCCTTATTTTCACCTAATTGGCATTGCTGCAACATTCATTGGTGGCTATCCGATATTTGAGGAAGCGTTTTCAAATTTGCGCGAACGCCGTATGACGATGGAGCTGTCCATGTCTATTGCGTTATTTGCGGCTCTCGCTATCTCCGAAGTCTTCACCGCTCTTGTGATTACCTTTTTTGTTTTGATAGCCGAAGCCTTAGAAGCGTTAACAATGCGGAGAGGCCGAAACGCTGTCAAGCAACTGCTTTCGCTCCTGCCTCAAGATGCATTTATTCGCACGGGTGACATGGTCCAAGAGCGAAAAGTCTCTCAGCTACAACTAGACGAAATCGTTGTAATCAAGCCAGGCGCTAGAATTCCTGTTGATGGAATTGTGACTGCAGGTCATACCTTTATCGATCAGGCAACGATTACAGGCGAGTCGGTCCCCTCTGAAAAGGTTCCGGGCTCAGTAGTTTACGCAGGCACCATCAATCAGTCCGGCACCATCGATGTACAAACAACCGGAATAGGAGAAGATACCGCATTTGGAAAGATTATCCACGCTGTTGAAACAGCCGATCGCTTCCAGGCGCCAATTCAAAAAACAGCAGATCGGCTAGCTGGATACCTTGTGTATTTCGCGATTAGCTGCGCTGTTTTGACGTTTTTGATTACCCGCAACATGACCTCGACTATCTCTGTAATTATAGTTGCGGGTGCCTGTGGCATCGCGGCTGGTACGCCGTTAGCCATTCTAGGCGGGGTTGGGCGTGCCGCCAGATCGGGTTCCATAATCAAGGGTGGTCTATTTCTGGAGCTATTAGGCACCGTTGATACAGTCGTTTTCGATAAGACCGGCACGCTCACAATGGGTGTCCCGGAAGTAACTGCAATAGACACCAGTGGCGATGCATCCAGAGAAGAAGTTCTTACCGTGGCTGCCATCGCAGAATCGGTTTCTGAGCACCCACTCGGCAAAGCAATAGTCGCAAAGGCGCACCAGGAAGGCTTGACGCTGAGTAATCCCAGTGAATTCCAATACAATCCCGGTCAAGGTATTAAGTGCGTGATTGATGGACAAGAGGCGCTTATCGGTAACCGGAGCTTATTTAAACAAAATGGCTATTCAATCACAGCGCTCAATGATGAGAGAACAGATACATCTGAGGTGCTAGTCGGCAAATCCGGTCAATTGATTGGTGTCATTCATGTGACAGATGTACTGAGGACAGAAGCCAAAAAGGCTGTAAGCGATCTTCAAGAAATGGGCGTCAAATCGATACTCCTGACGGGCGATAGCAAGGGAATTGCAAACGCAATAGCGAAAAGCGTCGGCATAGTTGAAGTAGCTGCAGAAGTCATGCCTGATGAAAAGCAAGACTACATCAAGCAATTGAAGGACTCTGGCAAGCTCGTCGCTATGGTTGGCGACGGTGTTAACGATGCACCCGCACTAATCGAAGCTACAGTTGGTGTGGCAATTGGCTCTGGCACTGACGTAGCAAGGGAATCCGCCGATGTCGTGTTGATTGGCAATGATCTTACACGTTTTGTTGAAGCGGTCAAAATTTCACGTCGGTGCAAACGTGTCATCATGACGAATTTTGCTGGAACCTTGATAGTGGATGGATTAGGCGTTGGTTTAGCCGCGTTCGGTTGTTTAAATCCTTTGATTGCGGCATTTATTCATGTGAGCTCAGAGCTGGTCTTCATCTTGAATTCAGCGAGGCTCTTGCCTCGGAACAGTGAATAGCTCGCCGCAGGACCGGTTAAAAAAATGGCTGTGCGTGACCGCTCGATCTGACCGACTGTCACTGTATACAGTATTGTATATGGTGCGTCATGTCTGGCTTTATGATCGTGCGCGGTTTTCTCCATAGCGAACTTCGGACAGTATGAGGAGAGGTGAGGCTCCTTGTTGGCGGTGTTACACGTCCTACAAGGAAAGATGGAGAACGGTCCAGAAAGCCCCATTAAGCCTGGAGAATGACCTCAAGAATGACCGTAAAAGCTGGAGAACGATCGAGGAAAGACACGGTTTTAAGGCAAAGCTGCAAAAGACAGCAGCAATAGGGATATAGCCAAATCCTGTCTTTTCGTTAGGGTAAGGCAAAGGGTAAGGCGGGCTTCGGAGGCTACCCCAATAAAAAACCGGCATCTCTTTCGAAACTGCCGGTTCTTCTAGGCTTTTAAAGGCTCTGTTGCAAAAAATGCCTAAATTTCTAGATTGCGAACTGCTTTCTGGTAATCACCTTCAATGGAAGCAAGCGACAGGTGCTGGTATAGTTCCAGGTTCGATCTGTTTCCATGTCCGGATATGATCTGAATTTTGGCGTCAGTAAGCCCCTGAGCCGTTAAGAACGTGAGCATTTGATGGCGCAAGAGGTGAGGGTGCACTGCGCGGTTGAGCCCGGCCTTGTCTGCGTATTTGCGCATGATCTGCTGAACTCGCCTGGGTGTGAATGGCTGGTTCAGCCGAGACTCGAACAGGAAGTCATTGCCGGGATGCGCATCAATAAAAGTCTGCAAGGCGAGTCGGAAGTCCGAAGGAAAGAGAATGTACCGATCCTTGCTGCCTTCTCCGTTATCTATGAAGATCTTGCAGCCATCCAGGTCCACGTCGCTGACCCGAATGTTTACCAGCTCGCTGACTCGGACAGCCGTGTACAGCATCAGCTTGAGCATCAACTCGTACTTTGTGTCGCCGCACTTCTGTACCGTTTTGAAAAACTTCTTGAGCTCAGCCAGAGACAACAGCGCCGGTAGCCGCCGTTCTTTCTTTGGCTTTTCCATCTTTAACTTGAGGCGAACCTGCTGGCAGACGGCAATAAAGGCGTCATATGAGAGCTGATGCTGCCGGACCACTCGCACGATCTTTTTTACAGCCTCGGATTTCGTATTTTGCTTTGACGCTGCGAAACTGGTGGGCTTTTTAGGTTTTTGCTTGGTCATTGGATGTCTTTTTTGGTCCGGATGGTTCGCATATTTGTTATTCTACGAAATATACAAATTGAATATATCAGGATTTAATCTTAGTCTGTGAGGATCGAACCATGAATGACTTCAAATGGCGCCATTTCCAGGGTTAGATTATCCTCCAGTGTGTTCGCTGGTGTCGCCGGCGACATTAAAGCTCAGGCGCTCAATGCCGAAGAGATCAATGCCAAGCTCATCCGCCAGGTCATCGACCAGAATGAGGTTCTCTAGCTATGCTAAAGGTCTCACTCCTGATTGACTGCGATAGCTGTCGCTGTCTCTATCCATTCTCCAGATTCGTCAGCGACGACGTGAGCGCCTGGACGGTTCATGGTGAAGCGCTGGTTGATATGTCTGAACAAGATGGCTGGGATCATTCAGAATGCGGCAACTTCCATTACTGCCCGGCTTGTAGCGCCTCTGTGCAGGAGATGGGTGATCTCTGCTCCTGAGTAGAATCAAAACAAAGAGAAGCACAACGG
>WGNM01000006.1 GCA_016124575.1 Cryomorphaceae bacterium | reverse complement strand
CTCGGGAGGTTCACTGGTTCGAACCCAGTATCTCCCACCAAAGCCTCACTATGTGGGGCTTTTTTTATGTCATCCTTTCATATAATTATTTGATCAGCTGGTTCAGAGCATCCCGAATACCCTCGGGAGGTTCACTGGTTTAGCCTCATTTCTCCAACCAACGAATCTGCTGATCATTATTTCAATGTCCTAAGCGAACAGCAAGAATTGTCGGCCATACCTCAATGAAACGCTCTCATTTACGCACTATATGGAGTAGGTATGGTCAAAAGAAACACACTGCCCAAGCCAAACCGATTGTCACTAACTTTGTACCATGAACAAACGAAAAGGCTTCAAACGAAGTAGTATGATATTCTATCTGCTAGCCATTTATGTGTTGTTCCAATTTTTCTGGTGGGCTTTTCATATCATTCAACTGGAACAGACAATCAGAGATTTATCGCTGGAAGGAATTACAGATCAGCTCGGAGCGGCCAATGTGCAGAAAAGCTATTTAAAAAGGGTTTACATGGTAGTTGGCGAAGGGGCGGTATTCGCAATTCTACTTTTGTTGGGCGTGTGGCGTATTCAGAGATTCTTTGACAGAGAAGCTGCGTTGGCAGACAAAGAGCGAAATTTTATGTTGGCAGTTACGCATGAGTTGAAGACACCCATTGCATCCGTTCGGCTGCTACTGCAGACATTGAGTCGGACAGGTATCAGCGAGGATCAAGCGAAAAAGATGAAGATAGAAGCCATCAATGAAACACATCGGTTGGAGCATTTGGTGCAGAACATATTACTTTCTACTCGGTTGGATGAACTTGAAATGATAGATCGATCTCGTCTTGATTTGGCCGAGATTATTGACCAATGTGTTGTTAAGATGCGGCGGATCGCCGGCACAGGTCGATCAATTGAGTCGAAAGTCCAAGGTGAAGTAGCCTTCTTCGGCGATGCCATGATGATAGAGTCGATGCTGTTGAATTTAATTGAGAATGCCATCAAATATTCCCCTGATGAAAGTCCGATTCATGTTGAGGCTGCTATTCGAGAAGGCCGAGTTCAGATCAGGGTATTGGATAGAGGAGTTGGTGTCATTCCTCCCGAAAGGGAAAAAATCTTTGAAAAATTTTACCGAATAGGATCTGAGGAAACCAGAGAGTCGAAAGGCACAGGCTTGGGACTATTTATCGTCAAACAAATTGTAAATATGCACAATGGTGAAGTGCATGCTTTAGGAAGAGAGGGCGGAGGAAGTATTTTTGAGATTCACCTACCACAAAGTAAATGAACATGAAGAAAGTTGGATTAATCATATTGGATGGCTGGGGCATTGGGGCAAAGGACGACTCTGATGCAGTTTTTAAGGCGAATACTCCAATCATGGACGGATTGCTTAGCAATTTTGCCAACGGCACCTTACGAACGGATGGTGAGAATGTAGGCTTGCCTGACGGCCAAATGGGAAACAGTGAGGTTGGTCATATGAATATTGGCGCTGGCCGAGTTGTTTTCCAAGACCTTGTCCGCATCAATAAAGATATTAGAGAGGGTGTGCTGCGCGAGAATCAAACGTTAATGGAGGCGTTTGAAATGGCCAAAGATCGAAATTGCAAGTTGCATTTCATGGGATTGGTTTCCGACGGAGGGGTGCATTCTTCTCAGGAACATTTGCATGCGCTATGCTATTACGCCGACGCTTTTGGTTTGGAAAAGGTTTTTATTCATGCCTTTACAGATGGAAGAGACACAGATCCTAAGTCGGGTTTAGCCTTCATAAAAAAGCTTGAGTCACATATAAAAGAGAGGTCAGCAAAAATTGCGAGTGTGGTAGGTCGTTACTACGCAATGGACAGGGACAAGAGATGGGAGCGGGTGCAGCTAGCCTACGATTTGCTCGTTAATGGCGAAGGAGAAAAATTTGAGTCGGCAGAAGCCGGAATCCTTGCATCATACGACAACGGCATAACTGATGAATTTATCAAGCCCTTTACCGTGGGGTCTCGAGCAGTGATTGAACCGAACGATGTTGTGATTTGTTTCAATTTCAGAACAGACAGGTGTCGGGAGATTACGCAAGTTTTGACGCAATCGGCTTTTCCGGAGTATAACATGGCGCCTCTTGACTTAGGGTATTTCACCATGACCAAATACGACGAGACATTCAAGAACGTGCATGTCTTGTATCAAAAAGATGATTTAAAGAAGACACTCGGCGAGGTTGTAAGTGACGCAGATTTGCGGCAATTGCGGATTGCTGAAACAGAGAAGTATCCGCATGTAACGTTTTTCTTTTCGGGTGGACGAGAGTCTGAATTCCCTGGAGAGTCGAGGTTGATGGCACATTCGCCCAAGGTAGCAACCTATGATTTGCAACCAGAGATGAGTGCAGGTAAGATTGTAGAGTTGATCACACCAGTTTTGGAAGGGGAAAGCGTAGATTTCTTTTGTTTGAATTTTGCAAATCCAGATATGGTAGGACATACCGGCGTGTTTTCGGCCATTGTACGTGCTGTAGAATTTACCGATCAATGTCTAGGTGAAGTCATCAACATTGGTCGCCAGCATGGTTATTCATTTATAGTAATAGCCGATCATGGAAATGCAGATTTTGCCATTAACCCTGATGGCAGTCCGAACACCGCCCACAGTTTGAATCCGGTACCATTCGTTGTTGTTGACAGTGACATAAAAAAAGTACGGTCGGGCATCCTTGCGGATATAGCGCCAACCGTACTTTCAATATTGGGAGTAGCTCAACCTGTTGAAATGACAGGTGAATCGCTTATTGTGCTTTAGTTTCGGATAATGGTGAAGTGCGCAGCATATTTTTTACCGTCACCGCGATAAAGGATGTAGAAGTACGTTCCATCTGGAATTTCCTCTGCTCTCCAATTGTTTTGGTAGTTATCTTTTTCAAAGACAAGTCCACCCCATCTGTTGTATACTTCTAGACGGCTATTCGGGAAACCTTCTAGACCAGCGATGCGGAAGAAGTCGTTTTTGTCATCATTGTTCGGGGTGAAAACGTTCGGAATAAATGTTTCACAGGCGTGGACATCGATGATAATTTCATCTGTTTCACCACACGCATCGGTTATATCAACTATCCACAGACCGTTTTCAGGGAAGTTCGGAAGATCGGTTCCGAAGATGGTGTCTGTATCGGTTCGCAACTCATAAGCGTACGAGTATGGAGTTGCACCACCCATTACAAAAGCCGAGAAGCCAATGCCAGAGCACAATTCATAATCGTCAGAAAACTGAATTGGATCGGGTATGCTGACAATGAAATCATCAACTACAGTGTTACCACAAACATCGAGAACAGAAACATCGTAGGCAAAAGGGCCTGCACTCGTTGCGTTTACAGAGCTTGATGTTTGACCGTTGCTCCAAGTGTAGTTAAAAGGTGGAAAACCACCTGTTGGCAACGCGCTGACGTTCTGTGATTGTCCGTTACAAAGGAAAATCTCAAAAGGAAAGTCGAGTGTTGGAAGATCGTAATTGACAATATTCAATGAAGCAGTGGCAGTTGCTGAATCGCCGCAAGCGTTGACGTATTGATACGAGATGTTCAGGACTTCCAAAGGTTCAGAAACACCATCAAAAATTGAAGTGATAGGAATCTCAACGATGTTTACTCCGGGAGGGAATACAACAAATTCCGCCAGCGGTTCGAAGTCTTCACCCATTGTAGCTGTTCCAGTTATTTCTAGGTATGCAGTGTCTTGAAGCGAACCTTCAGGTTTAAAAATTGAAATGAATCCATCTACACACCCTTCAAGCAAGCTCAAAGCCGGCAATGTTGGTGGAGGGTTGTTGATGGTTGAAGAAACTTGGAGGTTGTTTGATGCAAAAGAACCTGCACGCAAGAAAACTGCGCTATCCCAGGATGTATCCGAAGCGTCAGCGATCACAATTTTAATGTGGTATTCTTGTCCGCATTGCACCTGCGCCTCAGCGGTCAACACAACTGTGAAACCGTCCATTTGAGTGCCTGATGCAGCCGTATTGTTCGTGTTGATGATATAGTATTCACAGTTAACACAACCAAGGTCGTTGTTTCCTGCGTTCACGTTGTCGATGGTGATCGGAAGTGTTGTACCCGGCACCAAAGCAATGTTGATGCTGTTATTCGAAAACGGTCCAGAAACACCAGGGCCGGATAAGAAAAACCCGAAAGCATCGTTCACACTATTTACAAATTCTGGGTATTCCTCAGACGACCAAACATATTCGAATTTCACCGAATCGCCGGTTGCAATGAAGTCAAATTCGAGCACAGCAGCATCGTTGTAAATGTCTCCGTTGGCAAGTTCAAGGTCAGGATCTGAGACGCCAAAATTTCCCCCACCCATAACGGCACCACCTTGAGTGTTAGGTCCAACGGCTACGCCAACCGAACCTGTTGCCATGATTACACCAGTAGCAATTGGAATATTTGAATTTTGGCTATTAAACGAACCGATTTGATCCTGATCACCGGAGAACGTAATGTTTGTTGCAATTACCCCTTCACCCAGCAAAATATTTTCTACTGCTTGTTGAGGGGTTACTGTTGCATCGACCACTAACTGTGCATTTGCTGTCACAACGGTAATACATGTCAAAAATGAAAGTATAACTTTGAACTTCATAATCCATCTGAGGTTTTTAAGCAGATGCTATATTAATCCAAAAGGTTGCCTAAAAGAAATTTCCTTTCAACTTTAATTTATCACCGCTAACCAAAAATATGGTATATCTTCTAGTAAGTATCACTAATCTTGAAATTCAAAAGGGCAAAAAATGGAGAATCCGCTGATTGAAGTACGATCGCTGAAGAAGATATACCAGATTGGAGATCAAATCGTCAACGCACTGAATGGCATTGACTTGGTGATACAACGTGGTGAGTATGTTGCATTGATGGGTCCTTCAGGATCTGGGAAGTCGACTTTGATGAACGTGCTTGGTTGTCTAGACACACCAACATCTGGCAGTTACATCCTCAATGGCAATGAAGTTGCAAAAATGATTGACGACGACTTGGCGGAAGTGCGGAATAAAGAAATCGGCTTTGTGTTTCAGACCTTCAACCTTTTACCGCGTTATTCAGCGCTAGAGAACGTCGCTTTGCCGATGATTTATGGAGGATTTAAGAAAGAAGAAAGAGAGAAACGGGCTACAGCAGTGTTGAAGCAAGTTGGATTAGAAGACCGCATGGACCACAAGCCGAACGAATTGAGTGGCGGACAGCGTCAGCGTGTTGCGGTTGCCAGAGCGCTCGTCAATCACCCATCGATTATCTTAGCCGATGAGCCAACGGGTAACTTAGATACTGCCACTAGCTACGAGATCATGCGATTGTTTGAAGATATTCACAAGCTCGGAAATACCATCATACTCGTTACTCACGAAGAAGATATAGCTTCCCACGCCGAGAGAATTATCCGCCTGCGCGATGGCGTTGTGGAGCAGGATCAGATGAACCCAGAGAGAAACGTGAGTGAGCTGCGTTGATTTTCAATATTAGAGGAAGAAAATACCCTCTGAAAATCGCATCTTTGCACTGGAATTGAAAATCCAGTGATCGTGAAGTACGACGTTATAAAATCATTACTCAAAAAAGAAGCCGCAGGCCGCACTGTAACAGTTTGTGGCTGGGTTAGAACCTTTCGCAATGACCAATTCATTGCGTTGAACGACGGCTCTAGCATTTCGAACCTTCAATTGGTGATCAACCGAGATGAAGTGTCTGAAGATGTGCGGAAAAAAATCAGCACAGGAGCAGCTTTAACAGCTACCGGAATCCTTGCTGAATCGAAAGGGCAAGGACAAGAAACAGAGTTGATTGTTTCGACCATAGAAATACTTGGGGAGGCTGATCCAGAAACATTCCCGATTCAGATGAAACGCCATAGCTTGGATTTTCTTCGTGAAAAAGCCCACTTGCGTTTTAGAACAAGCACATTTAGTGCTGTTTTCAGAATCCGACACGGGATGTCGTATGCCATCCACAATTATTTTCATGAACGTGGGTTCTTCAACATGCACACTCCTATTATCACCGGTTCGGATGCAGAAGGAGCAGGAGAGATGTTTCGTGTTACCACCCTTGACTTGGAGAATTTGCCGAAGAATGAAGCAGGAGGCGTAGACGTTTCCAAGGACTTTTTCGGTAAAGAGGCGAACTTGACAGTGAGCGGACAGCTTGAAGCCGAGTTGGGAGCTATGGCGCTAGGGAAAGTGTACACATTTGGACCAACTTTTAGAGCAGAAAACTCAAATACCTCTCGCCACCTCGCTGAGTTTTGGATGATTGAGCCCGAAGTGGCTTTTGCAGACATCGTCGACAACATGGATTTGGCAGAAGACTTTCTTCAGCACCTCATCCGCTTTGCGTTGGAAAATTACAGCGATGATCTCGCTTTCTTGAATGAGCGAGAGATTGGGGAGGAAAAGAACAAGCCAGAAGCAGAGCGAAACGAATTGTCGTTGTTAGACCGTTTGAAGTTTGTTGTCGAAAATCCATTTGAACGCATTACGTACACTGAAGCCATCGATATCCTTTTGAATTCGAAGCCTTATAAAAAAGGAAAATTTAAATACCCAGTATCGTGGGGTATCGACTTGCAAAGTGAACACGAACGTTTTTTGGTTGAAAAGCATTTCAAAAAACCCGTTATAATTACCAACTACCCATCAAAAATTAAAGCGTTTTATATGCGCTCTAACGAGGATGGTGAGACTGTTGCGGCCATGGATATCTTGGTTCCTGGAATCGGAGAAATCATCGGCGGTAGCCAGAGAGAAGAACGTTTGGATGTTTTGATAGAAAAATGCAAACAGTTTAATATTCCAGAAGAGCATATTTGGTGGTATCTTGAGACTAGAAAATACGGTACTGCGAAGCATGCTGGGTTTGGACTTGGATTTGAGCGGTTGATCATGTTTGTAACTGGAATGACGAATATTCGCGATGTGATTCCTTTTCCAAGGACCCCACTTAACGCGGAATTTTAGAATATAGAAGAGAAGATTCGAACGCATATGTTGAAACACTCACTACAACAGAAACTACTTCAAAAACTGTCGCCACAACAGATTCAACTTATGAAACTGTTGCAAGTTCCTACGGTAGAACTCGAGCAACGTATCAAGGAAGAATTGGAGGTTAATCCGGCACTTGAGGAAGGGCGTGAAAATGAGGAAGACGAGCAAGAATCGGATGGCGAATATGAAGAAGAGCGTTCTGAAGCCGAGAAAGAGTTCGACATGTCTGACTATATGGATGACGACACGCCTGACTACAAGCTGAATGTTTTACGGGGTACCGAAGAAGAGAAAGAGATGCCTTTGGGCAGTGGGCGGACATTTATAGAAGGATTGGTAGCTCAATTGGGGTGGAGGAATCTGGACGAGACACAGCTTGTGATAGCCGATAACATCATCGGTAATTTGGATGACTCGGGCTATTTAAGAAGAGATTTACGTTCGATTGTGAACGATATGGCCTTTTCTCAAAATATAGAAATCACAGAGCGTCAATTGGAAGAAGTTTTGAAAGTGATTCAAGACATGGATCCTCCGGGTGTAGGCGCGCGCGATTTGCAGGAGTGTTTGCGAATTCAGTTGGAGAAGAAAGACCAGCGCGATCCGGATATTGCTTTGGCCTTAGAAATTGTTACCAACCATTTTGATGAGTTCTCGAAGAAACATTATGAGAAGATAACCAAGAAGTTGGGTATTGAAGAAGAAGATCTAAAGGAGGCGGTAAAAGAGATCATCCGATTGAATCCGAAGCCCGGTAATTCGATGCTGGAGACAACAAAGACCGTTCAGCACATCGTTCCAGATTTTATTGTGACGATTGAAGAAGACGAGTTGCGTTTGCAATTGAATCAGCGAAATGCCCCTGACTTGAAAATCTCAAGACAATACAGGGAAATGCTGCAATCATACGCCGCATCGGCCAAGACAGATAAGTCGCAGAAAGAGGCAGTGATGTTTGTGAAACAGAAAATAGATTCTGCCAAATGGTTTATCGATGCGATTTTGCAACGTCAGCAAACCCTATTGGTGACAATGGAGGCTATTTTGGGTATTCAAGAGGAGTATTTTCTCACTGGCGATGAAACCAAGTTGAAGCCCATGATATTAAAAGATGTGGCTGAGTTGGTGAACATGGATATTTCGACCATTTCGCGTGTGGCAAATAGTAAGTATGTGCAATCGCCTTACGGTAGCTTTTTGCTAAAAACCTTTTTCAGTGAATCGTTGACAAATGATGAAGGAGAAGAGGTTTCAACACGAGAGGTGAAAAAGATTTTGCAAGATGCCATTGAAGCTGAGGAGAAGCGCAAGCCCCTCACTGATGAGCGATTGATGCAACTTTTAAAAGAAAAAGGATACAACATTGCCCGACGCACTGTAGCTAAATACAGGGAGCAATTGAATATTCCAGTTGCCCGTTTGCGGAAACAACTGTAACCATGTTGCGATCGGCTAAAATCATTTCTTTTTTGTTGCACCCTTTGTGGATGCCCCTGATTACCTTGATCATAGCTTTTGGACTTGATCCGTTTTTAGGTATTCACCCAAAGGCTTTTCTCTTTTTGCTTTCGATTGTTTTAGTGAACATCTTGGTTCCGGGCATAACGATTTTGTTTATGGCCAAGCGCAAGATGATCTCGAATTTAGAGATTTCTGAAAGAAACGAAAGGTGGATACCTTTCCTTCTCGTATTTGGTTATTATTTGCTCACTTATGTCCTTTTGCGGACAAGGGCCGACCATTTTCCGATTGTTGTCAGTTCATTTTTCTTTGGACTGTTGTTGTCGCTTGGTTTAGCAATGATCATCAACAACTTCACAAAGATCAGCATACACATGTTGGCTTTTGGAGGGATGCTCGGCAGCATTGCGGCCTTGAAAGTGGTGCATTATCTCAACCAAGGTTTTGTAATTGCTATTTTACTGTTGATTGGAACCGCTGTGGCATGGGCTCGCTTAACGTTGGGAGTGCACACCCACCGACAAGTATATTTCGGCTTTTCGTTGGGTTTTTTGATACATTTTTACGTTATATCGTACGGCGTATTTGTCTGATTCTACAATAAGTAGAAACTTAATCCAATTCCTGACGGATTCCACAGCGGGGCATTTTCCAATCTGAACAATGGAGAAAAGCTAAAGAACCCATAGGCGGCTAATTTTCCTTTTCCAACCCTCACGGTTGCGCAGTAGCGCAGCTTTTCCAATCCCCAAATGTCGAAGAATTTTCTTTTTCCGTCATCATCGATGGTCTTCGTATGGGTATTGACGGCGCAGCCGATTGTTCCTCCGAGGTATATTTTATAAGGGGATTCTGATTTTGTCCGAATACGCAATTCAACAGGTACTTCGATAAAGTTTACCGACAGTTTGTTTTTCTTATACAGCGTGGTCGGCAATTCAATGAACTGAATTTTGTTGTCGTATGTCCGATAAAAAAAGCCTTTTGTGTGCAAATTAAAAGAGCTGAATCCTACACCGAAAGCGAGGCTAAAGAACGACTTTTGTATTGGGTAATCGAACATCAAAGCGGCGTTGAAGCCAGGTGACCACGATCGCACATTGAGATTTTCTGGCGCCCGCATCAGAAAGTCATTGTGAAGATCCAAAACAAATCTATCGCGTGATTGCGGAATGAAGGGACGCTTGCTTTGGTCCGACTGTCCAATTCCGCTCATGACTGATAACAGCAAATAACCGAGTAGAAAAAGTCTCATTCTTGCAGCTTTAATTGCCATGTCCATGCGTCTTTCAGCGCATCTGCAAGTGTCAATTCGCACCCCCAATTCAGTATTTCCTTCGCTTTATCAGCTGATGCAAATATCTGTTCCACATCTCCAGGTCGGCGGGCACCGGCAACAACATTGACAGGCATGTTGTTTACCTCTTGAAAAGTGTCAATGACTTCCTTAACCGAGTTTCCATTCCCACTACCCAGGTTGAAAACTTCGCAAATGGGCGATTGTTTTTCGAGCCAACTTAGGGCTGCCACGTGTGCTTTTGCGAGGTCAACAACGTGAATATAATCGCGAATACACGTCCCGTCAGGAGTGTTGTAATCGCTTCCAAAAATCGTAAGATGGCTGCGCAATCCAGCAGCAGTTTGTGTAATGTAAGGAATGAGGTTTTCGGGAACTCCCAACGGCAGTTCTCCAATCAATCCTGACGGGTGCGCACCTATTGGATTAAAGTACCGCAGGAGCACTGACGATAGGTTGGAGCCTAGAGAAGTATCGGCTATCATGCGTTCGCAAACCTGCTTGGTATAGCCGTATGGTGAACTTGCCGACATCCATGCCGTTTTTTCGCTTACCGGATTTTCTTTGGGTTGTCCGTACACTGTACAACTAGAAGAAAACACTAAATTTTTCACACCAAAATGAGCCATGCATTCGAGCACCACACGGGTAGAGTTGATGTTGTTGTGGTAATATGCAAGCGGTTTTGCAACAGATTCACCAACCGCTTTAAATGCAGCGAAATGAATCACACCAAGGAAAGGACCATGATGTTGAAACAAGTCCATCATCGCGTCTAAATCTGTACAGTCGATATTAAAAAACGGAATGTTCTTTTCTGTGATTGCTTCAATGCCATCTAACATTGAAATATCGGAATTGCATAAATTATCGATAATGATGGGTTCAAAACCAGCCGCTACCAATTCAACAACAGTATGCGAGCCGATAAAGCCTGCGCCGCCTGTAACAAGTACTTTTTTCATGCTATTCATTGCCTCGGCTAAAGGTAGTAAAAGGATTTGTTCAGAGAAATCTTACAAAATAAGGTAACAGCAGTTGACGGCAATGCCTTTGTAATGCCCGTAACAGGAGGTATAAAAGAGGCGGATATGACTGAAGTGCTGTTGTTAGAAGATCGCTATCGCGATGGAGTTGTAGTGTCAGAAGTCTTGGAAATGCTCAATAAAATGGGTAGTCTGAGAGTCATGGTTATCGAAAGCCATGCATTGGGATTCTTCTCCCATAGTCAGGAGCAACCCTTGGGAATTGTTTTGTTTTTGAACGGACAAGAAGCCATAGGGATCTTTGCGGATACCAATTATAAGCTCATGCAATCAGATGAATTTGGCATCAGGCGATTGAGCCTTAAACGGAATTACACGGTTTTGAATGCGGCCAAAAATGAGATTTGTTTCATCAACTATTTGATGAATCTGACGGCTGATAGTCAAACCGCAACCTATTTAAACAACTGAATAACAATGTATTAATAACCTAATCATCATCACGTTGAGTTTTCGAACGGAAATTTGAAACCAATGAAAGCTTATGACGTATGATTGTGAACTAACCTATCTAGCAAATGAATACGAGTAACCACGACAAGCTTTTTGATTTGTCGTACCTAAACCAGATTTTCCAAGGAAATCAGGAGATGGTGCACAAAATCATTCAGCTGTTTTTAGAGCAAGTGCCGGAGTACATCCAGGAGATGGAGAATTGCTTAACCAGAAATGACCTGCTAGCATTACATCCATTGGCACATAAGGCAAAATCGAGCATTGCGATGCTCGGATTAAAATCACTTGAAGAGAAAGTGCTGCGAATTGAAAGCGATTCAAAAGCCCATCGAAATCTGGACGTTCTTCCCGATTTGGTGCATCAACTTCAAAATGATTGCATGATGGCCAGGCAACAGTTGGCCGATGTTCTACAAAGCAGTTAGAAAGATATTTTCGAAAATCGTACAAATGCCACTCCTATTGGGGTGGCATTTGTATTTTTGTAGTTGATTGAATTCTGATGCAGGCAGCACAATTAAATACAGACGATATTAAACACCTGGAATCCAAAGGTGTTGTATTGCCCCGTGTTCACGCACAGATTCAGGCCTTACGACTTGACATGCAGCATACCAAACTTGAGCGTGCCTGCACAGCCGGTGATGGTATTCTAAAGTTCGATGGCGATGAGCAACAGCATTTTAGATCGTTGTTCATGGGTCAGCAAAGCGAATTTGAAATTGTAAGTTTTATTCCAGCATCGGGCGCAGCGAGCAGAATGTTCAGCCATCTTCACCATGCTGAATTAAATACAGCACAGTTCAATGAGTTTGTAAGCCGACGAAAAGAGCTACCTTTTTTTCCTCAGTGGAAGGCGGTTTTGGAGGGCAGTGGTTTAGACGTCAACGACAATGCCATCTTCACGCCTCAAATGGTGGTGGAGACATTGCTTTCTGAAAATGGTTTGAACTTCGGCGCGATGCCAAAAGGATCCATTCCTTTTCATGCTTATGAGAATGCAAGTAGAACACCTTTTGAGGAGCACCTTTGGGAAGCGGCGATGTTTAGCATTGGAAAAACAGGCTCGCATGTCCATTTTACTGTTGCACCCACGTTTTCAACTACCGATCGCTTGCACGTTCGGGATCAATCGAAGAAAATTGCAGGGCATTTAGGTGTGAAAATGACCGTGTCGTTTTCTGAACAATACGCCTCAACCGATACGGTTTCTTTGCTTCAAAATGGAGAGCTTTTGCGCGATGATAAAGGATGTCTGGTTTTGCGACCTGGCGGACATGGTGCATTGCTTAAAAACCTCAACGAGTTGAACGCCGATTTGATTTTCATTAAGAATATCGACAACGTGCTGCCCGATAGATTGAAGGGAGAAGTTGGCTCAAGCAAACAGCTGTTGGGGGGCTTGATTATTGAACTAACTGCAGAGCGAAATCGCTTGTACGCAGCGATCATGAATGAAGAGTCGGGCGCAATTGATCAGGCCACCAAGTTTTTCGAGACTTGGTTCAACATCCTCGCCGTGCGCGAGAAAAACACCTTAGAAAATCTGCTTTTGAGACCTATTCGTGTCTGCGGTATGGTGCCCAACGTTGGCGAACCGGGAGGCGGACCTTTTTGGGTGAAAGGCAGCGATGGAGAGTTACGCGTTCAAATTGTTGAGAAGGCACAAATTGATCTCTCGCAGGCAGAGCAGGTGGGTATTTTAGAAAGTAGCACGCATTTTAACCCCGTAGATATTGTTTGTTCTATCCGCAATCCGAAAGGAGAATTGTACAATTTGAGTCATTTCGTTGAAGAGCAAACGGCATTTATTACGAAGAAAAATCACCAGGGAAAAAGCATAACCGTATACGAACATCCAGGGTTGTGGAATGGCTCGATGGGGTTGTGGAATAGTGTTTTTGTTGAAGTGCCGCTTGAGACATTCGCGCCAGTAAAAACAGTGAATGACCTGTTCAGACCCTATCACAAATAAAAAAGTGCCCACTTTCGCAGGCACCTTCTTGGGGGAGTTAGCTATAAAATTGAATTATTGTTTGATTACAGTTTTTAAGTAGACTTGTCCGCCGTGCTCTATGCGAACGGTTTGAAATCCTTTTTTGAAAGGGATATTGCTCAGCACATTCACCGTTTGCGTTTCAGGTGAAGGTTGCAGCCAATCTTCGAACATTAAAATGCCCATGTAGTCGTATACCAAGATGTGCAGGTCGTCGCCTTCGAACGGACTAACGCGCACGTTGAAGTCGTTTAAGAACGGATTTGGAAAGCAACTCACTTCGACTTCCTTTTCTTCGGTCGCCTCAATGAAATTGAAGTTAAAAGGTTTCATGCCCACGGCATGGATGGGTGCAAAGTCGAAAGGTTCTTCGTTCAGTAGCATCCCTGTTATTTGATGGCGAGAGTCGGTGCTGCCTATCAATTCTAGTGTTTCGGATGATGGGATGAGGATTTCAATCCAATAATCTTGGACATTCACCACCTGAAACGGAGAGAATTGCGCTTGTAGTAAATCAGCCACTCCTTCGATTGCTGTCAGCCGTCCTTGACTGATAATACTACCCTTTTGATTGGTTATAGCGATTTCTACATTTTCTAAATTGGAAGTAATAGATCCGGCGAAGTAAATTCCTTCGATCATACCGTCGGCGCAGAATTGTAGTTCTTGCACCAACCGATCGCCTGAGAACGATTTCGTTGTATTGAAATTTCTCTGAGCAATTGAACACTCATGTTCAGGGAACGCATCGAAAATATTGTTTATTTCAGGAGATACGCTGGTAAGGATTTCGAATGTGAGATCGATGTTGGCGCTTACTCCATTGCGAAGCAGCTCTCCACAGCCGAAAGGGTCGTTTTTACCCACAGCTATTTTTGGTTCTTCTTTTTTCCAAACACCAAGCTTTTGAATGAGCAAATCATATTGAATTCCGGGGTTCAGAATGATTTCGTTTTGGAATGAGACAAACAAAGGCATCATATCTTGCGAAGGCGCAATTGAAACAACCTTTGATTGCATGGTTTGTCCGTTTGTCTGCAAACTCACCAACAAATCACCACTTTCTACCGAAGTGTATTGCAAAATGATCTCGCTGAATGTAACACTCGTTTGTGGCGTGATGCTTTGTTCAATTTCACCATCAAACTGCAGCAAGCCATTGGCGAGCGCTTGAGAAAGGTCGCATGAGCCACGTTCTAATTCAAAAGGAAATTCGTTTTGTTTTCTCATGCCAACTTCAAAGGCAAGGTCACCATTTAGATCGTTGTTGTTGAGTTGCAGCGAGCCGTTTTCGTACAAATTTTCGGCTGAATAGCTAGCGATTACGGTTCGATCTTGTGGTATTTCGATATTGAGCGTGTACGATTTACCAGAAACCAGATTTGCATCTTGGGCGATCCACGCACGAACAGATTTCATGTTGTCGTTCACGGGAATCACGATCAACTGACGAGCTATGATACGTCCGTCTTGACGAATCGACATAGGAACGCTAAAGCTCTCGTTCGAGGCCGACTTAAGGTAGTACGAGATGTATTCTAGCTTGCCCGATTCGCAGGGAGTAAACGATTGCGAAATATATCCGCCATTGAGTTGTACTTGATCGGTTTCATGATTTTGAATGATCAAGCAACCGGGTTGCATTTTTTCTATTGCCGTAATCGGGTTAGATGAAAGCAATGCCAACAATGCGGCGGCGATGAGATACTTAGGGTGCATAAGACTTTTAATCGTTTGCACCTTTTACCGCTTAAGGCCTGGGGAAGTTTGTCTGACAAGTAGACAATGCTTTGTCAGACAATTCTGATTAGATTTTCGCAGATGCTACATCGAAAGCGATATCGCTTCTGAGGTATTCATCTTCATTGTGGTTTGTGCTCACAACAACAGTTCTATTGAGGGCAAATTCACCCAGCAGGTTCCTATACCATTCAATGGCTTTGCGATCGAGGTTAGAAACAGGTTCATCTAAGGCAATAATGTTTGAGTCGGCAAGTATCGTTAGTCCGAGTCGCACACGTTGGCGCATTCCAGAAGAGAAGTGGCTTATTCTTTTGTTCGCGTGGGGTTCGAGATCCATCAAACGAATGATTTCTGGGTTCGAAAGGTTGTTGATGAACGACCTGAATTTGGCTTGAAACTCAATCATTTCAATGAGTGTCAAGTCTTCATAGAGATCAAGATATGGTGTCGCGATCGATGTTTTCAGTGCAGCATCGGCAACGTCGATATCTACATTTTTTTCAGATCTAGTAACAGAACCTTCTGAGGCTTCCATAAAACCAGTGAGCACCATGAGTAGTGTCGACTTCCCGGATCCGTTTGGTCCTGTAATAATTGTGTGAGTCCCTGCGGGGATGTGCAAGTTGACCCCTCTAAAGATCCAATCTCTTCCGAAGCGTCTGCCAATATCTTTCAGGGTAATATCCATTATACTGGACCGCGAATGATGCCCTTTGTGGAAGCACGAATGAAATCTAAGATTGCAGTTTTTTCCGCTGATTGAGGCAATTCAAGCTCTGCAACCATGATGGCTTGCGACATGTTGTTGTTGTGTATGTAGAGCGTTCTATATACATCTTCTATGTGCGATATGGTTTCGTTTTCGAACCCTCGACGGCGCATGCCAATGGTGTTAACTCCGGCATATGTCAGAGGTTCTCGGGCAGCTTTCACAAAAGGAGGAACGTTTTTACGCACCAAAGAACCACCCGCTATGAATGTGTATGCACCGATGTGAATGAACTGTTGAATTGCCACCACACCTTCAATTACAACATGGTCATCAATGGTTACGTGGCCGGCTATGTTCGCCGAATTGGCGATGATGCAATTGTTGCCGATAATGGCGTCATGTGCAACGTGAACGTATGCCATTA
This sequence comes from Cryomorphaceae bacterium, assembly GCA_016124575.1. Taxonomy (GTDB): domain Bacteria; phylum Bacteroidota; class Bacteroidia; order Flavobacteriales_D; family Sanyastnellaceae; genus RI-182. The sequence goes on along the minus strand of WGNM01000006.1, from coordinate 14,953 downwards.
GCAGGCAATTCGCACCAACTTTGGTGGTGTATTTATCGGTTGTTCCTCTGTTGATGGTGACACATTCCCGGATGGTAGTGTTGTCTCCAATTTCGGCAGTGGTTTGTTCGCCTGCGAATTTTAAATCTTGAGGGATAGCAGAGATCACAGCGCCGGGGAAAATGCGGACATTCTTGCCTATGCGAGCGCCATCCATGATTGTTACATTGGGGCCGATCCAGCTATTTTCACCGATTTCAACATCACCGTATACGGTGGTGAAAGGACCTATTTCGACGCCTGCACCAATTTTTGCGTTTGCATCTACAGATGCGTTTGGAGATATCATGCTTCTACAGGCTGAGGGGTGAGGTTTCTTTCTTTCACAATTTGGGCCATCATTTCAGCTTCTGAAACAACTTTTCCGTTTACGTATGCCTTTCCGCTCATGTGCACCAATCCACGTCGGATTGGCGATTCCAACGAAAGTTGAAACACCAAAGTATCACCTGGAAGCACCTTCTGCTTAAACTTCACCTTGTCAATTTTCATGAAATAGGTAGAATAGTTTTCGGGGTCGGGAACAGTAGATAATGCGAAAATGCCACCTACTTGTGCCATGGCTTCTACTTGGAGGACACCAGGGAAAACAGGGTTGTCAGGAAAATGTCCTTGGAAAAACGGTTCATTCAAAGTGACATTTTTCACACCAATTATAGACGATTCATCCATTTCCATAACCTTATCTACCAGCAAGAACGGGTAGCGGTGGGGGAGTATCTGGCTGATTTTATTGATGTCGTAGAGCGGCGTTTTTGTAAGATCGAAGTGAACGGTTTGTTTTTTCGATTCTTTACCGTAGTTCTTGAGCACTTTTGCGAAAGCCACGTTTCCGGCGTGACCTGGGCGCGCTGCGAGAATATGTCCTTTAATAAATTTACCTACCAAGGCCAGATCGCCAACAATGTCGAGCAATTTATGGCGTGCTGGTTCATTTTCGAAATGCAGTTTGATGGTGTTGAGCACTCCTGGGGAGTCAACTTTCACATCCAATCGTTTTTTACCTACTAGTGCGGCGATTTCATCGAGTTCGTCTTCTGAATAATAGCGTTCAACGAGGACAATAGCATTGTCCATATCGCCACCTTTAATCAATCCCGCCTGTGCCAGGTGGCGAATTTCTTTGAGGAAAACGAACGTCCGGCATTTAGATATTTCGGGAACAAATTCTCCCAAGTGGTACATGCTCGCATGCTGTGTTCCGAGTACAGGAGAGTTGTAATCGACCATTACCGTTAATCGGAACTCACCGCCGTGAGTTGGCACAGCGAGCATTTCGACATGCTTTTCAGTGTCTTCAAAAGCGATGTTTTCTTTCAGTTCGAGGTATTCGCGTGCAGCAGCTTGTTGTTTGATTCCAACTTCAAGGATTTTGGCAACAAACGGCGCTGCACTGCCATCCATGATAGGAATTTCTTGTCCGCTAACCTGAATCAGTGCATTGTCTATCTCGCACCCATAAATCGCAGCAAGAATATGCTCTGTGGTGTACACTCTTGCGCCATTTTGTTCCAGCGTAGTTCCCCGTTGTGTTCCGATAACATTATCAGGATCGGCGTTGATGATGGGTTCACCAGGCAGGTCAATGCGTTGAAACTTGTATCCATGGTTTTCTGGAGCAGGCAAAACCCGAAGGGTAACTTGTTCACCTGTGTGCAGGCCTATACCTTTAAATTCAATGGGTTCGTTGAGCGTGCATTGAAAATCGTTCATGACTCTTGGTTATTTGATGAACGCTCAATTTTTGTGACGCGTTCTTCTAGTTGTGGTAGTTTTCTGAATCCGATATAAGCCATTTTAAAGGCGCGGATATCAAAGGCAGGTGATCCTTGTAAGACCGTGTCAGGTGTTAGAATAGATGATCCTACACCTGATTGGGCGGCGATTTTAACCCCATCTGCAATTTTGAGATGTCCAACAATGCCAACTTGTCCGCCAATCATACAATTCGCCCCAATTTTCGTCGACCCAGCAATTCCTGTTTGAGCGGCAACAACTGTGTTTTCGCCAATTTCGACGTTGTGAGCTATTTGGATGAGGTTATCAAGTTTAACCCCTTTGCGGATAATTGTAGAGCCTAGTGTAGCGCGATCGATGGTCGAGTTGGCGCCTATTTCGACATGATCTTCAATGATCACATTTCCTATTTGTGCAACTTTTTGGTAGTTGTTATCTGAGCTTGGAGCGAAACCAAATCCATCGCTTCCAATCACGCATCCTGCATGAAAGGTGCAGTTGTCGCCAATAATGGTGTCATCGAGAATTCTCACCCCTGGGTGGATGAGGCAGTTTTTGCCAATCTTCACTCCTTCACCGATATAGCACTGACCATATATTTTGGTCTCATCGCCTATCGAGCACCCTTTGGAGATTACTGTGTGATGTCCGACATAACAATTGGCCCCGACACTCGCAGCACCGTCAATATACGAGGTAGGTTCAATTCCAGATCGTTGGTGTTTGTACTGGTTGTAAAAACTAAGCAGCTTGGCAAAACCTGAATAAGGGTCTTCCATGCGAATGAGCGTCAAGCCTTCTGGCAACGCTGCCTCAGGAACAAAAGTGTCGGCAACGATTACGAGGCTCGCTTTTGTTTCATATATATGTGATGTGTATTTGGGGTTCGCCAAAAAAGTCAGGCTACCCGGTACTCCTTCTTCAATTTTAGACAATTTGCCGACTACAACCTGGTCGTTGCCTTCAACAGTGCCACCTAAAATATCAGCGATTTGGCGTGCAGAAAATTCCATCTTAGCAAAAGTAGAAATAAAGTAACAGTGTACACCTGAATCTAAGGTAAGAAAAGCATAATCTGTTGATCATGTTAAGCCTTTCGATTTTAATTCGAGGTACTTATTAACGGTATTGATTGAGAGGTCTTCTGGTTTAGAAAGGATGGTTTGAATACCTTCTTTCCGCAAGCGTTGCGTGATTTGTTTCTTTTCGATCACCAGCTTTTCTGCTGTCGTTTGGGTGTATATATCACTTAAGCTCTGCACTTTTTTCTGACTATAGTCGATCAGTTCAGAATTTTCGAATATTATCACGACCAATAAATGGTGGTGGTTGATTTTTCGCAAAACGGGCAGGGCGCGTTCCATCGCGAAAGTAGATTCGAAATTTGTAAATAGAAATATCAGGCTCCGACTGCTGATTATATTTTTCGATGCACGGTAGAGAAGGTCGTAATTGGCTTCTCTAACTATAGATTTTTCATTGTATAAGGCATGCAAAATTTTCTTCAATTGGTTCGCCCCTTTGTCGGCTTTTATAGTTGAGCCAACAGAATTTGAAAAAGAAATAAGGCCTGCACGATCGTGTTTTTTCAGGGCGATGTTTGCAATCACCAGCGACGAATTGATTGCATAGTCCAGCAAGGTCAATCCGTTAAACGGCATGTGCATTACCCTGCTTTTGTCGATAATGGCATACATCTGCTGCGAGCGTTCGTCTTCATATTGGTTGACCATCAGCGTATTTCTTCTGCTCGTCGCTTTCCAATTTATACTTCTAATGTCATCCCCTTGCACATAGGGCTTTATATGCTCAAACTCGTAACTATGTCCGAGCCTGCGTACCTTTTTAATGCCCTCCAAAGTGCTCGTTTTCGCGAAGGCGAGGAGTTCATATTTTTTCATTTGGACAATGGACGGAAAAGCCGGAATGCTCGTATTGGTTTTTATTTTGAATCGCCGCGCTACCAATCCAATGCGTGAAGTAGCGAGGATGTTGGTTCTTCCGAAATGGTATTCGCCGCGTGTGAGAGGGGTTATTTCAAAAGAGAACGTGTGACTTTTACCTACCTCAAAAGAATGCGACATTTGAAAATCTCTTGTCTGAAGCTGAATTGGCAACTCATCGAAAACGACTGTATTCACGCGAAAAGGCAATTTATTTTCAATCGTTATCGAAATGGTATTGGCATCTCCGAGCGACAATAATTTCAGCGTATGCCTGCGTGCTTTAAATCCATTCGCTTTGCTGAATAGAAGCAGGCTATCGGCAATTGCAACAAGCAATAACATGGCCAGCAAGCCTTGAGAAAGAGGGAGTAAGATTGGAATCGTGAAGCTAAGAGCGGTTAGGGCAACAACAATTCCACCGGCTATGAAAAATCGCCGTGATAATTGAAGTCCTTTGAGCACTCCCAGAATCTTTTCTTTGAATCTCATTTACCTAGGTATCTCAATGGTTTGAAGAATTGCATTGATAACCTCAGTCATTGTTGTTCCTTCCATTTCACGCTCGTGCGACAAAATCAATCGGTGGTTAAGCACCGGTATGGCTACGTGTTTGATGTCGTCGGGGGTTACAAAACCTCTTCCTCGCATGGCAGCGATGGCTTTAGAAGCTCTGAGTATCGATAATGAAGCCCTTGGTGATGCACCTAAAAACAAGTCGCCATTGTTTCGTGTGTTGTGCACCACTGCTGAGATGTAATCGATAAGCTCTGGCTTGATGTACACTTTTTCAATGATTGCTTTTATTGCTTTCAATTGATCAACATTCACAACGCTCGAGATCTCTTGTGCTGATATTCCTTCGAAATCATTTTGGAAACGGCGCAAAATCGCTTGCTCCTCAGAAAGAGTGGGGTAAGGAATGCGGATTCTGAAAATAAAACGATCGAGCTGTGCTTCTGGTAAATTGTAGGTGCCCTCTTGTTCAACTGGGTTTTGTGTTGCGATTACAAAAAAAGGAAACCCCAATTTGTAGGTAGCTCCGTCGTATGTTAGCTGCCGTTCTTCCATAACTTCCATAAGCGCAGCCTGCGTTTTTGCGGGAGCCCGGTTTATTTCGTCAATCAGCACGATGTTTGAAAAAATGGGTCCTTTTCTGAAGGAGAATTCAGATTCTTTGAGGTTGAAGACGGCGGTACCTGTGATATCTGTAGGCATCAAATCAGGAGTGAACTGAATCCTGCTAAAATCAGCAGCGATCGATTTGGCGAGCATTTTGGCGGTTAGCGTTTTGGCTATCCCTGGGTATCCTTCAAGCAATACATGTCCGCCCACCAACACCCCCGCCAACAGCAATTCAACCATTTCTTCTTGGCCAATAACAACCTTTCCGATCTCCAGCCTTACCTTCTCAGCAAAAGATGTGACCATACTAACATCGGGGTGTATGTTATCATGGGCAGGGAAGGGTGTAGGCTGAGAATCACCGGTTGTTTCTTGGGTCTGAGCATCTTGAATGTCCTGTTTTTCAGGCAATTGCTCGTTCATTTCGTGCTGGTTATCTTCCATGTTTATCTGCAATTTTTGTAAAAAAGATCCATGGTGTGGTGGAATTCCACCAATCCTTTGGCATCCAATTCTGGGTTATAGGCGGCTTTTCTATGAGCGCCAAAAAGCTCTTCTATTTGATTTGTTTTTACATCCGATTTCATCGATAATATTTTGATGAACTCCGAATTCATTTCTGTTTCTTCGGGGACACGGATGCCATACCGTTCGAAAATAAACACTTTAAAGTGTTTGAATTTTAACTCGACCAGTTTTTGATGGCTGTTTTCCATTCGGAACATCGTGCCTATGGTCTGAGCGAATTCGATACTGGTGTTTGAAACAGGGCGTAAAACGTCAACCGGACGTTGTGTTCTTTTTGCTCCAAAAAGTAAAAAGAGGAATGCGAGTCCAATTAATGTATACCAAGCCCTTCTGAGTGATCGGGTCGAAAGAATAAAAGCCAACGGACCGTCATCGAATTTATTCATATCATCACCATCAAAATTTGGATCACTGATGGCTTGATAATCGCGATTGTAGCTGTCCCAATAAAGGGTGCCTTCATTTAAATATGAGACAACTTGATTGACATAGTTGAAGTTTTCTTCTTTCAGCAGTTGGATATTGGTAAAAGCCAACGGCGTAGAGTGAAGGAATAACCGTCCATCTCCAATAGGGATTTCAATAAAGTTGCTGTACTCCATGTTAAAATAACCGTGAGACACCATGTTTCCGCTATTGTTTTTAAATTCCAATCCACTGGTAAATGACTTCCATAGCCTATTGACTGGTTTGTTCTCTCTTATGGATACACATGGAATTGGACGGTCGAAAACCTCTTTTCCGGCTCTTATATTTAGTCCTACAGCCGTATCAGCATAAAACTCAAATATGCTTTTAGCGACGTAATCCATTTGATCGTCAAAGCCATAGGTCGTTTCGAAAACCTCTTGTAATAACACCGAAGAGAAGTCGTTGGAAATCAGAAGGGCTGAATTCCCCTTGCGCACGTAATCGAGCAAAGCTTGTGTTTCAAGGGAGTCGTAAAACAGTTCATCACCAATGATGATATAGCTTGATGGGGGTGTGTCGTTTGACGCGAGAGTCGAAACCAAGTTGCTATCAATCGCAGTAAACCTTTCACCATTTGATTTTTCCATTAGCGATCTGAATACCGCAGTTCCATAGGGCATTTCCCTCACTTCTTCATACGATTCATACCAATCTATATCCCGCTCTCCCATATAAAAGAAGTAGAATAACAGCAGCAAAAGCAAAGCGCCACCACCGATGATCCAGCCACCATTCATTCCCTTATTCATGTGGAATGGATTTTAGCAAAGAATCGAACGACTGTGTCATTACTGAGTATTCGTTTTGAGATACTGAAACGTCGCCGTACCAGATGAACTCATAACTCAAGGTCACATCTTTAAATGCTTGGTGTTCGCTTCGGTTTTTTAGCTCACGCAAATAGTCGTAATTCGTTTTTTCGCGTTTCACAGTTATCCATCCGGCATCCGCCATTTGGCGAATAATCATCAAATATTGAATGCGCACTGCCAATCGAAAATCACTTGAGGCAATCGCACGCGACAGATAAATTGAAAGTTCATCTTGTTCAAAATGTTCGATGTCTTCATCTTTCAATATCTCTTTCACCCGCGTCAATTCTTCAACCGCGATGTCTCGTGTCTTCATGAATTGAATGATAACCAGGATAATGATTATTGCCAGCACGGCAATTACAATACCGAGGACAATATTTTTAACTCCTGCGGAGCCGCTAAAGGAGGTAGAATAGTTGAAGTCGGGCTGAATTATGTCCTTATCTTTTTCGGGCACCTTTGTTTTTCCATAGTCGAGATTCTCGATGGATTTTTCCCAAACAGACTTTTCGATCTTTGTTGGTGGTGCTTGTTCTGTGGCCTCCCCAGAATATTCCATTTGTCCGAACATGGGAGCAGTGCACAATACAAATATCACGACCAATAGCTCAACCCTCTTTCTCCAAGCCATACGCGCTTTTTTTAAGGGTTATTTTGCCAATGCGAGCTTTGAGTTCTGTGGCTTGATTTATTTCGGTGTTGCTGAAGTATTGTAGAAAAGATGCGTAGACAAATACTGGAAACAGGAAGGCTGCTGACGTGAACATAAAAAATGCATGTAGAGCATAAAACAGATCGTCGGCATGCCCAAAAGAAGATGAAAATTGACTACCGATAATATCGAAAATCAGGTAGAACAGCGGCGCACTCAGGGCTCCCAAAGCAATTGTAACCATAAATACTTGCAGAAAAAACAAGGCGTAGGTCTTTATTGCTGTTCCAGCCAAAAGCGATGACAACTGCGAGAGACTATTGAAAAGGCCTTGGCGCTCGAAGGTGGCAGAGGCGAAGGCTAAAAGTATGATTGGCCATGTGATAATCAAAACAATGGCATCAATAGCTGAGGGTAAAAAGAAAACAGATAGCAATAGAATACTCGTCAGCAAAGCATTCAAAAAAATCAGTGTGTTCGATTTTGCTTCCAAGCGGTTTGAGAAATCTTTTTTGAACACGTGGACAGTTTGGTACAAAATAAACGTCGTTAATCCAACAAACAAAGCCCCCAGCAACGGCATGTCGAAGAAGTTGAAAAAGTCATTCATTTCATCGAAGAACCAGAAGCCATTTAACAAGTTTATGAATTCGTTGGTTCCGTGGTAAGTATCGACATCAAGTGCTTCGATGTGGTCTCTAAAGATGTATAGAAACCCAACAACAGCGGATCCTGCCAAAACGGCGTTTCCTAGGAGCTTCCCTGCTTTGTCAAAAACCATTCGCCATGCTTCCGACATCATTTGACCGGCTTTTTTTATGGCGTTCAATTCGATTTTTTCTAGCGGCGGAATTGCATTTTCTATTTCATTATCGGGTTTGTGCAAACCAGCAAGATGCCTTCTGTAGGGGTAAATCACGAAATACCACAGCACAATCGCAAACGAAAGAACAATGATGGTTATGCGAACGATGTCGGGGGTGTCGGTATGTCTTGTGGCGTAACTTTCTATAAATGCGGCAATTACCAAAAACATGCTCACTCCAACCATCATGCGCATGCCCTGTCGGGCCGATAAAAGCAAGGCCTGACTTCGTGATAAACTGCCTGGAAAAACCAATCCACGACCCAGTGTAAGTCCGGCAGCTCCCGCCAAAACAATCATGCTGAGCTCAAGCGAACCGTGCAGCATGATGGCAAGAAAAGATTCTTTGAAGAGGTCGCGTTCAATGAAAAAATATAAAAAAGCACCTACCATTATTGCATTACTCCCAACTATGAACATGGTTCCCACTTCGAATAATAGTCCGGCTAAGAAACAGAGCACGCTGACGCGGATGTTGTTCCATCCGATCATAAAAAACATTTCGAGTGCGCCGCTATCCTTGTATACAGCCATCGGATCGCCTTTTTGGATGTTGGCTTCTGTCATGGCAACATATTGATCTCCCAAAATTGTTTTTACAAACTCAGGATTTTGATTACTGCTGAACAAACCAAGGGCAACACCACCAACGAAAATCAAAAATGCCAGGAGAAGCGATTTACGCGCTGCCCACATCGAGTCGGGAAGTTCTTGAACCCAAAAACGCTTGAAGGCACCATTTTCTCTGCGGCGGTTTTTATACAGCTTATGGTAAATTTGCTGCGCCATGCCGTTCAGGTAAATGCGCACTGAACGATTCGGGTAATAGGTTCTTGAAAATGAAAGGTCGTCAGTAGATTCAATAAAAAGGCGGCTCATTTCTTCCGCGTTTTTCGAATCACTGCGAAGCACTTTTTCAAATCTGCCCCACTTTTCTTTGTTTTGCTTAATAAAATCAGTCTCGCGCATGCACTTCAGGCAGAATTTTAAGAGATTAGCTAAGATATAAAAACAAGTTAAACAGTAGATGAAAACCATCGAGCTACAAACAACACAAAATGTGACAATCAATTATGAGTTGGCGCTCTTGCGAGATCGTATTCTTGCTTTTGTGATTGATGCTGTCCTTCTCGGTTTTTTGATTTTTTTGTTGTCGCTCTGCACAGGATTGATGGGCGAAAGTTTAGCGCTTATTTTCGTGTATGTTGTCGTTTTACCTGTCGCAACTTTCTATACGTTGTTTTGGGAGTTGTTGAATGGCGGACAAACACTAGGCAAGATGGCTCTGCGGATTAAGGTTGTGCGCTTGGATGGAAGAACCATGAATTTCATTGATCACCTGTTGCGTTGGGTGTTTCGTTTATTCGATATCTGGTTCACGGCAGGCGCGGTAGCCGTTGTATTGATCAACAGCACAGGAAGGTCGCAAAGATTGGGAGATGTGGTTTCGAACACAGCCGTTGTAAAATCGAATCCTGATTTGTATGTCTCGTTGAAAGACATCTTAAATATTTCTACCATCGACAACTATCAACCGGTTTATCCGCAGGTTCGTTTTTTTAGTGAAGACGATATGTTGGTTATTAAGCAAACGGTTGAGCGATACAACACCTATAAAAACCTAGCCCACAGTGAGGCCATGGATTTATTGGTTCATCGTATTTGTTCCGAAATGAAAGTGCCATTGGTTGAGCAAAATCAAATTGGGTTTTTGCGGACATTGATAAAAGACTACATCGTTTTAACGCGGTAGCGCTACAGTTCTTCCCGCATAACGCGCAGGTCATCGCATGCTTTAGCGAAATGTTCCATCGAGATTTCGACATTTGCTATCGGTTTCGACACCTTAGATAGTAACACGAAGTTCACCTTTCCATTTCTGTTTTTCTTATCGCGAAGCATCACTTCCCACATTTTTTCTATTTCAACCTCTGGTTGGATGTCGGGGTAATAGCTGTCGATTGAACGAATCAATTCTTTGGCTGCTTCAGCCTCTAATCCTCCCCCATCAATGGAAAGCAAGGTGGCAATCATCATTCCCCAGGCAACACATTCTCCATGCAGAAGCGGATCTTCATCGTTCAATGTCAGCGATTCTAAAGCATGTCCGCCTGTATGTCCGAAATTCAAAAACTTTCTTTCCTTTTTTTCAAAAGGATCAATAGCAATGATGTCAGCTTTCACCTTCAAGGAAGGTTCCAGCAGTTGAAAAACTTCTTCTTGGTTCGATACATCGGTCTCAAAGCATGCTTTCAAAAGCGAATTGTCGGCAATGATGCCGTGTTTGACAACCTCGGCGAATCCTGATCGTATTTCTCTTGATGGGAGGGTTTCAAGCCATGCCTGATCAAGAATCACTGCCACAGGATTTTGAAAAGTCCCGATTTGGTTTTTTAGATTACCGAGATTGATACCTGTCTTTCCTCCGATGGCTGCATCTGTCATAGCTAGCAGTGTCGTTGGTATTTGAATAAAGTCGATGCCTCTTTGAAACGTCGAGGCTAAAAATCCACCGAGATCAGTAATCATGCCTCCTCCCAGATTGATCAAGAGCGAATTTCTATCGGCTCCCAAGTCGTTCAAGGCCCACCACAGTTGGTGGCATATTTCTATTGACTTTGAATTTTCTCCAGGTTCTACCTCCAGTATTTCCGGATTTACGGGGAAGTCAATGCACATCATCAAGCTGGTCAGACAATGTTTGTTGGTATTTTCATCGGTTAAAATAAATACGCTTGACCACCGATTTTCAGCGAGTAGTGATTGTAGAAGTTGAAGGTCTCCAAGTTGCATGCTGTAAACTTAAAGGATAGAAACGAAAAAACCGGATCTTATGATCCGGTTTTCGTGGTACCACCTGGATTCGAACCAGGGACACAAGGATTTTCAGTCCTTTGCTCTACCAACTGAGCTATGGTACCCTTTTGGGTTGGGAGCGCAAAGATATAAAAAACTTATATCAATGGAAGTTTCTTTTATTTTTTCTCAAAAAGAAGGTGTCTGCTGCCTAGTTTATATCGACGTCAACATCGCCAAAGCTGCATGAAATCGACAGTTCGCCTTGACCTGTTCCGATGGTGCCTTCCTTAATTGTCGAATTAAAGTCGCTTTTAGATGAGGTGATTTTCATCTGTTGAGGAAGTTCGATGCTGCCAAACGAGGCGTTGGCGTCAACTTTAAAGGAGCACTTAGGGTCGAGTGAAATGTCGGCACTTCCAAATTCGCTTGAAATACCAAGTTCTTTGCAGTTTGGGGTCACATTTTTAATGTCGAGACTGCTATATCCGGCATGAATGTTCGCGTCGCCGTTGATTTTATCGAAAGATAAGCTGCCAAATTGGACGTCGTAGTTGCCTCCAGATGTGTCTTTAATTCTCCCGGAACTATAGCTTATTTTTACATCGTTATCAGGGTTTGTGAAGCTTTCAGCGATGAATGAACCGTAGCTAACGTTGATAACCGCTTTTCCTTCAAAAGCGCCGAAATTCAAATCCCCATAGGAGTGATTTATTTTCGATTTCATTTTTTCAGGAGCGTGAATTGTGATGTTGATTTCGAAGTTCCCACTTTGATTTCTCCAACTCCCATTGCCGATTTCTGTTTCAATGGCTACTTGGTCGCGCGTACCTCGCATTTCTACTTCAATCCGTTCGAAGACCTCTTGCGCTTCTTTTTCAGATTTAGCGTCGACAATAACCGAAACAGAGATTTCTACTTCATTGTTTTCCCATGGAATGATAGTCAGTGCACCGAAAGAAGTCGAAGTTTCCAAAGTGACATTTGGATTGGTTTCGTAGGCTTTACTGAATTCTTTTTGATAGTCTTTTGCGTTAACTGCGCAGAAGCAGAAAACAGAAAGCGACAGGAGGAAGGTGATTTTATTCATGATTTCGAGTTTATTTGGTGCGGTGTTGATGGCAATTGCTGCTCATTCAACCGTTTGATTAATAGTATGTTTTCCAACACCTTTAACCGGTGTTGATAGTTGTCCATCATGGCTCGTATTAGCCTTTCATCCCCAAAATTCAAATTCAGGTCGTTCTCAAGTTTGCTGAATTCAATCTGCAGAGAGCGATACACTTTTATTTGATTGAAGAGCGCCGGATTTTCGAAGTCTACTTCGGCTTCTCGCTTTGTGATATGCTCCGACATCTGGAGTTCAAGTGCTTTTGTTTGAGGAGATATGTCAGACAAAGATCGTTTTTGGAATTCTTCATTGTCGGATTGTATTCCATTAATGACTACGATGAGAATCAATCCCGCCGCTGCTGCTGCAAGGGCAGACATCTGAAAAATTCGTTTCCGATTTCGGGGACGGGCAGATTGTTTTAGCTTTTGTTCAAAGCGAGCCGTATGTCCGTCTCTTGGCTTTTTTTGTTCAGCCAGAAGTAGGAGGTGTTTAAGATTGTCTGACATGATACCTATTTAATATGTTGATTAACTTCATTCTTCCACGGGCGAACTGCGAGCGGACAGAAGAAGATTTGATTTCAAGTAGAATTGCGATGTCATCGAATGACATTCCTTCAAGCAGATGCAGGTTGATTATTGCTCTGTAACCAGGGGGTAGCTTTTCCATAGCATCTCGAATCACAGATATGTCGATGTCGGCGTGTTCAGGAACTTCTACTTCTTGTATGTCAACCATAAACTCGTCGGTTTCTAACAAATGTTCTTTTTTCAACTGGTCGATCGCCATTCTTCTCGCGATGGTTCGTACCCAGCCGGCAGCTGCTTGCGGATTTTTGAGGTTTTCGATATTCTCAAATGCCTTTAAAATTGCATCGTGTACAACATCTTCTGCGACTTGAGGATTGTTCAAAATCCGATTCGCAGTTACAAATAGCATATCCACATGCAGCTTGTAGAAAATCAGTTGTGCCTCTGGTTCTCCTCTTGCAATGCGATCTATGAGCTGTTTGTCAGACATGCGTGGGTTCAATTTATATAAAGACGTGTGAGAAACAAATTTGCTGCATCTAAGGAAGAAAAATGAAACGCAGCCTTAACAATGTGATAAAGTTTCGTTTAATGTCGACCAATGATATGAAATTGGCGATAATTTTTATTGGAATACTTGTAAAAGTCATGATGGATTTGCTACTTTTGTTTTGAAATGGTGGGTAAATTATCATTTCACACCTAAACTGGGTGGACTAAATGCTTGCTTTATGAAAAAACTTTTATGCTGTCTAACGGCCGTAATGCTGCTTGCTATGCAGTCATGGGCCCAAACTCCTTGTTCGGGAGTAGGCGTTGAGGTGGAGACCTATGCTGTACATGATTATCCGAGCGGAGACCCGCTTGCATCGCTAAACGGCATGACCACTTACCGTCTTTATTTAACTGTTGCTGCTGGAACAGACTTTGTTTCGGCAATTGCAGGATCAGAGGATTTTCCTCTTTCAATCACAACTTCAACATCTTTTTATCAGACTCCAGTTGCGAGTGTGTTAACTGGTGCTGAAGTAAATCCTGGTTTTTTAGCCTCGTTTCCTGCGCTAGCCTATGATTCATGGGTAACAATCGGACGTAGTCTATCAACTGATCCAGGTGCATCTATCAATACAATCGCTGGATTGGTTGATTGGATCGCTGCGTTTGAAGGCGGGTCTTCAATCGAAATCAACGATTTAGTTGGTGGCGGTTGGTTCGCTTTGAATGGTGATGTTAACGGTTTAGCTGGTGATGACCTGAAGGTTCTCATCGGTCAGTTCACTACCGATGGTGATTTCAGCGGAAATGTTTTCGCTCAAGTATTCCCTAACGGTGTTGGAGCGAATGAATTCCGTTGCACAATTCCTTTCGATGCAGTAGTTGAAATCGCCGGTTGTACAAATGCCGACGCTTGTAACTACGATGCATCTGCTACCGTAGATGACGGTTCTTGTCAAATTGTTAACGCTGGTTCTATCGACTTAAGCGGTTTAGGTGAGACATGTTCTGGTGATGGCTTCCAAGATGAACTTTCGTTCTTCTATTCAAGCATCGACCAAGAAGGTTCTTCTGCCGCATGGGTTGTAACTGACCAAGCTTTGAATATCGTTTTCGTAGCTCCTACAAGCGCGAACTCGTTTAACAACATCGATATCAACTTTGAAGGCTATGCCGCTGGCGAATATTTCGTGTGGTATGCCTCTTTCTTCGATATAAACGGTGCTGCTGTCGGTCAAAACGCTTCTGATCTTTCAGGCTGTTTTGATATCGCAGGACCTGTTTCTGTTATCGTTTCTGCTGCTGGTTGTAATGATCCTCTAGCGATCAACTTCAACGTTGATGCATGTGGTAACGATGGTTCTTGTATGTTCGTTATGGGTTGTACAGATGATGCAGCTTGTAACTTCGATCCTGCTGCTGTAATTGACGACGGAAGTTGTGTGTTCGGCAACTGCGATTGTGTTGTTGTTTGTCCTGAAGACATTACAATTAGCTGCGAAGAATCTACATCTGCAGATGCTACAGGTATGCCAACAATTGGTGGTCAGTGTAACTACATCATCACAATGGGTGAAGATGTTATCTCTGGTAACTCTTGCGATTATACAATCACTCGCACTTGGTCTGTAGCTGAAGTAACTGGCGCACCTGTTACTTCTTGCACTCAAGTAATTCGTGTACAAGACCTTACTGGTCCGGTAATCAACATTCCGGCTGATGTATTGGTTCAGTGTATTGAAGAAGTACCAGCACCACAAGAAGTATCTGCTGAAGATGCTTGTAACGATGTTACCTCAATCGAGATCTTTACAAGTGAGACAGGCTTCCCAATTGAGGAGTG
>WGNM01000032.1 GCA_016124575.1 Cryomorphaceae bacterium | reverse complement strand
GAATCTGCTACGCAAGAAGGTGACTGCGATTTGACATCATGTGTTGGATGTATGAATCCATCGGCGTGTAACTACGATGAATCTGCTACGCAAGAAGGTGACTGCGATTTGACATCATGTGTTGGATGTATGAATCCATCAGCATGCAATTACGATGAATCTGCTACGCAGGAAGGCGAATGCGATTTTGAGACGTGCGCAGGCTGTACCGACGATTCAGCTTTGAACTTCGATCCTGCCGCAACCATAGACGATGGAAGCTGTGAATTTTGTGAGTTGCCAAACGTGAGCTTTGAAGTTACGGGCTGTAACGACGGACAATTCACTGTGCAAATAACTGTTGATGGTTTGGGAACAGCTTCACCGTATACTTTGTCTAATGACGTGAACGATCTAACATCTGATGTTTCAGAAGATGGAACCATCACTGCAGGTCCGTTTGAGGTGGGGACATTTGTGACATTCACGCTGACATCAAACGAATTCGATTCATGCAATGAAACATATGAAACGCAGGGTTGTCCGGATAATGTTAATGAAGCAAACGAACTTACGTTTGTGGTATACCCCAACCCAACTACAGATGCAATCGTGATTGCTACCAATGCAACTGGGACAGCCATTATAAGTTTGTTCGATTTAAGTGGAAAGGTTGTCCTCGAGCAGCAGGTGTTCTTCTCAGGTTCGAACCTCACTCTGGATCTGTCGACACTGGCTGCTGGAGCATATCAACTGCGTGTAATAAACGCGAATATGGTCAGCACACAGCAAGTGATTGTGCAGAAATAAGTAAACCAATATCAAGTCGAAAAGCTCTCCAAATCGGAGAGCTTTTTTGCTTTATACCATATCGGCACCGCACATTCAGTTTCAAAGTGAAAAAATGCCTTCGTTTAAAAACTCAACTTAACGGCATTGTCGAACGCTTCCATGAAATTAAACAATCGTTCTCCTAGAATTTCGCGTTGTTGGTTTTGACAAATGATGCAACTACGGTTCCGGCGGCTAAGCCGGTTAAGGTGTGGGTCAATAAATCCATGCGAAGCCCTAATATGGCTATGGTTCAATGTTACGGTAAAAAAAACGCTTGGTGAAGCATTGTGCGTTGTTCTTCGCTATCTTAGACTAAACCTTAATCATGTTACGCTATACGCTCTGGCTGCTGTTGCTTTCGGCTTCGCTGGTTGTGAATGCTCAAACGTTCACAAACATTGCTTTTCAGCAAGGAATTGTTGCGTTCAATTCTAACAATTTACATGGTGCTGGGGTGTCGGGGGTCGATTTCGACCAAGATGGTTGGGATGATCTGACTTTCTGTCTTGACGGACAAATTAAAACGTATCGCAACAACCAGGGCGCTGCCCAATTGGTAGATTTTGGGTTTGTTGTAGACGACAACGCGAAGCATCCCCTTTGGGTTGATTTCGACAACGACGGTGATTTGGATTTCTATTTTACCCAATATTTTCATCCAAATAAACTGTACCGAAACGATGGCGGCGTTTTTATTGATGTCACCTCAGCGGCCGGTCTGCCTGTTACAAATGTGTCGACCTTCGGAGCGTCTTGGGGCGATTACGACAACGATGGCGACCTTGACTTGTATGAGTGCAACTACATTTATGTTTATACAGGCAACTCGCCTTATGAATGGCACAACCACCTTTATAGAAACAATGGTGATGGCACATTTTCAGATGTTACCATTGCCGCTGGTGTCAGCGATGGTATCAGTCTGTCGTTTCAAAGCATCTGGTCAGATGTGAACCTCGATGGTTGGCTTGATTTGTATGTGATCAATGACCTTGAACTCCCGAACAGATTGTATATGAATACTGGTACGGGTATTTTTATTGAGCAGGGCAGCGCATACAGCGCGGATGTTGGAGCCATGGATGCTATGACCATTGCTGCAGGCGATTACAACAACGATGGCAAAGAAGACTTTTTCATTACCAATACCTCAATCGGTCAGTGCGCTCTTTTGCGCAACGAAGGGAATGGTTTTACCAATGTGGCTGCCAGTGCGAATGTAACTCTCAGTCAACTCACTTGGGGCGCCGTGTGGTTCGACCAAGATCTCGATATGGATTTGGATCTGTATGTCTGCGAAAACAACTACAACAATCTGCAACAACCAAATCCTTTTTTGAGGAACAATGGATCGGGCTTTTTTACCAATGCGGCAGCAAGTACCTTTCCGTTTGACGTAAACGATAGCTACAGCGTAACGAAGTTTGATTGGAACAACGATGGGTATCTGGATCTGGCAGTGAGTAATTTCGATGCGCAAAATGCAGCCCTGTGGCGGTGCAACACGGGCAATAAGAATTGGGTCAAATTTGCTTTAGAAGGAGTTGTCTCAAACACATTCGGAATTGGCAGCAGGATCGAATTGTGGTGTGGTGGCGTGAAGCAATCTGCGCAACAGCATTGTGGTGAAAGCTATCTCGGACAACCTACACTCGATATTCATTTTGGTTTATCTACCAATACTGTTATCGATTCAATGAAAGTGCATTGGCCTTCTGGGTATACCGATGTTCTAAGGGATTTGGAAGTCAATACGAAACATTATGTGGTTGAAGGACAAACATTTACATGTCAAATAATTGCTGATGTTCAAGAAATTTGTGGTTCTCAACCAGCTTATCTTACCTGTGGAGATCATGCTTCTTATGTTTGGAACGACTCAACCAATTTATCAGAAATGGTTGTGTTCGCTCCAGGAGAATATAGTGTAACCGTTCTTAATCAAAGTGGTTTATCGGCACAATGTTCAACAACTATTACTTTGAATGAAAAACCCTATTTCGAAGTTGATGTTTCTCCAGTTTCCTGCGCTAACGGATCGAATGGTGCAATAGAAGTTATTTTTTCTGATGAGAATTTTCTGCTACAATGGAATGATGGATCCTTTGGAAATACGTTAGGTGGATTGTCTGCTGGTTGGGTCAATTTTACTATCGAAGATAGCCTGCTATGTGTTTTTTCCGATTCATTGTTCATAGAAGAGCCATTGATTTTAAATGCTATAGCGGAAACGACCGATGTTTTATGCTATGGCGATTCAACAGGCTCGGTATCAGTTTTTGTTTCTGGCGGGATCCCGCCCTACACGCTTGATTTTCAAGGGATTAATTTGAACGCATTACCTGCTGGAGATTATGATATATTTGTTGTAGATAATTTCGAATGCAATGCACAACTATCATTCGTTATTTCTGAACCTGAACCGATAGTACTTTTTGTTGAATCTATTGTTTGTGCTGATGACAATATTCTTATTGACATAAGTACGTCAGGCGGGCAGTCACCTTATGAATGGTGGTGGTCGAATGGGAGCAATTATGAAGACCTGCAAGCTCCAGAGGGGATATATTCGGTGGTTATTATTGACTCAAATGATTGTGCCACTGATCCTTTTAATGTGGAGTGTCCGACAGGAATCGCAGAAACAGAAACGCCATATAGCCTCTTTCCGAATCCAACGTCGGGTTTTTTGGAATTGAATGTGTCACGGTCATGTGTAGTAGCGGTTTATGCATTATGTGGTGAGTTGGTCTTCACCACTCCAGCAAATGGAGAACAGAATATTGATTTATCACATTTAGCAGATGGGGTATATTTATTTCAAATATCTGACTATCAACACTTTCATATGTTTAGAGTGTTGAAAAGCGGTGCTGGTGCGAAATGATGAGGCCTTGAAGTCTAATTGTAAGCAATCCTGAGCAGATGCCGAGCTATTTCATGCCCGAACGATTGATTTGTTGAGAGAGCAAGTTGAGTTTTATTTCAACTTTTGCAAATTCATTCGAGATGCTCATACTAAAAGATACACATTTTGCATTGATATAGAAAGCTCCACCATGGTTGTCAGAATTACCCGATTTCTCCTATACATTTTGACAGTTGCGATTATTACATCTTGTGCATCTCAGAAGTCGGGATTTGACTATGCCGGACATCGAAAGAAGAACGAACGGTATGCAAAGGAGTATCGTGGTGATTTGACGAAGTATAGGTGTAGGTAGAGGGGATTGCCCAGTTTTTCTTGAATGTTATTCTTGTTTCTATTATCCGCAATTATATAAAACTGCTTTTTTCGAATGGCTATTTAGCGCTTTATTTTTCAGTTTATTTGATTGTAACTCACTCTAACAGGTTGATCATGGATAGCGTTTTATCGGGTATATAATTGCGGATAAGGGGTTCAGAGCCTGCTTTTGTTGATGAATTATATTGTTTGAAAGATTGAATACACATGACTTCATTTCCCTTATCCGCAATTGTATAATAAAGTATTTTTAGAACGACGATTTTATTTCCTGATTTCTGATTATCTCCTTATCAGTTTCGGATTTTTGATCTGTAACTGGATGAAAAACAACACTGTATGAAAATGATTGTTTAGCTGTTATATAATTGCGGATAACTAAATCACTTGTCAAAAAATGCTTCCCTTCAACTCGAAACAATTCAATCCCAACAACTTTTTTTCGCCCAAGCAACCATTCTATCTAAAACTTGGTCTACATTTAGAATACCTTGAACGTGTTAGTGAGTTGTCTTTCAACAAGTGAATAAGAATCAAAGGGTAGCACAAAAAATTATTCACCAAACACTAACTGATTCTTAAATTAGACAGAATCAAACCAAAACCATCTTATTATGAAGCATGTTTATCTCAGTGCGATCATGGTTTTTCTGTTCTCCCTTGCAGGAGTGGCGCAGCCTTGTACAGAAAACGAAGTGATCGTAAACTTTACTACAGGCTCTTGGGCCAACGAAGTAGATTTCGATATCATCTCCTCAGATGGTAGCTTGATTTTTAACTTTTCTACTTTCATCGGCTCCACAGTTCAAAATGGAACAGCCTACACTTTCGGTTTTTGTTTACCCGATGGATGCTACACCTTGAATATGTACGACTCTTTCGGTGATGGATGGAATGGCGCACTGCTAACGCTATCTTACAATGATACCATGAGTGTCATTGGTGACTTACCGGCTGGAAATTATGGGGTAAATTCTTTCGGCATCAATTATGACGGTTGTGTAGCTACTTGGTATGGTTGCACCGATCCTGAAGCGTTGAACTACAACCCTATTGCCAACACCGATGACAATTCATGCCAATATTCAATCGATTGCGGTGAAGGATACGCAGCTCAACTTTATGTGTGTGCATTCGCGAACGGTGATGAAATCGCTATCGACATTGTAAATACTGCTGATAGCAGCATTGTAGCTACAATCGGAGGTTTAAACGATGGTGCAATTCAAGTCATAGACATCTGCCTCGATCCAAATGTTTGTTACGAAGCCCAAATGTCGAATGCAGCCGGAAACAACGGATGGTTCAATGGTTACTTTTGGATCAGCGGTGCCTACGGTCAAGTAATCTATGACTCGCTAGATGAGAATTCAAGTTTCGAAGCTGTACTTTTCAATGGCGGAAATTCAGTTTGTCCAAACCCAGGATGCACGGATCCAAACGCGATCAACTACAATCCTCTTGCTAATGAAAATAATGGCTCTTGTGTTTATCCAGAACCATGCGACGATAATTCAATAGCCATAAATGTACAAACTGGAGCTTTTACTTCCGAAATTTCTTGGTCTATTTCGAATGCTGATAGCACTGTGTTTGTTGCCGGTGGTTCTTATTTCAATGGTAACCCACCAACACAATTTATCTGCTTGCCAAATGGCTGCTATCTCCTACAAATGTACGACTCTTTCGGTGATGGATGGAATGGTGGTTCAATTGACATTGCTATGAACGGAGTATCTGTTTTGAATGCAACCATGGACAATGGAAGCTATATCGCTTATACACTCAACATCAACTCTGAAGATTGTCCTGAAATTCCTGTTCTTGGTTGCACCGACCCTCTAGCTAATAACTTCAACCAATCGGCCAATGAAGACGATGGCTCTTGTACCTATCCTTTTGTTTGTGAGAATGGTGTAGCAGCAACCTTATATGTGTGCACGTTCTCAAATGGTTGGCAGCTGGAGCTAGATATCGTTGATGAAGCCGGTATTGTGGTTCAATCTGTTAGCAACCTAGGCAATGGAGCTATCGTAACGTATGATATTTGTCTTGATCCAACCCAATGTTATACTGTCGACATGTCGAATGCAGGCGGTTTAACTGGTTGGAACAATGGATATTTCTGGATCAATGCTGGAAACGGACAAATCATCAACGAGTCGTTGGATGTTAACGCTACGAGCGAGATGGCAAATTTCTCTATCAACGGAAGTTGTGGAGTAATGGGGTGTACAGACGAGTCGGCTCTAAATTACAATCCAGATGCTGCAATTGAAGATGGTTCTTGCACCTACCCAATTACTTGTGATGATGGAACCTATGTTTCGCTTGATATTGCCATTGGCGCTTTCGGAAATGAAATTTCTTGGGTTCTTTCTGGAGATAGCACAACTTATTCAGGTGGAAACTACGCTAGCAATTCTTCCTGGAATGTTGACCTTTGTCTAGAAGATGGGTGCTACATATTAGAACTTTTTGATTCTTTTGGTGATGGTTGGAATGGTGCTGAAATCACTGTCGGATTGCCAAACGGGCCTTTAACTCTAGGTATGCCATCAGGCAGCTATGCAGTGTTCTTTTTTGGAATCGGTGAGGTCGAGTGCTATGCTCCAGAAGTTTATGGCTGTACCGATCAACAAGCTCTCAACTACAATCCTTATGCAACCATTGATGACCAGTCCTGCACTTACCCATTCTCATGTGATTCTGGGATAGCAGCTCAAATCTATGTTTGCACATTTAGTAATGGCAATAATGTGAATATTACAATTTCTGACGAAGATGGAAATGAGGTGTACCAAACTTCAACTCTTCCGAATGGGGCAATTATTTACAACGACCTATGTCTTGAGCCTGGTGTATGCTATACCGTTGAAATGTCAAATTCAGCAGGCCAAACTGGCTGGTATGGAGGCTATTTCTGGATCAATGGAGGTGGTGCTCAATTCATTAATGAGTCTCTTGATAACAACTTAAACTATGAATCGGTGACCTTTAGCATCGATGGATCTTGCCCTCTCGCAGGTTGCACCGATCCAAATGCTTCTAACTTCAATCCTGATGCGAATGAAGATGACGGTTCTTGTGTATATCCGGAACCTTGCCTCTCAAATGAGGTATATGTTGGTGTCGCAACAGGTATATTCCCAAATGAGATTTCTTGGGGAATAATTGATGCAGAAGGAAACGAAGTAGCTAGCAGTGGAGATTATTCTTTTAACAATGACTTTGTTTTCGAAACCATTTGCCTTGAAGATGGGTGTTATACGCTAGAAATGTTCGATAGCTTTGGTGATGGATGGAACAATGGATTCATTGTTTTAACAACCTCCGACTCGCTTCTTTACATTGAAGCAGCTGTTGATACTGGTTCTTTCAACTCAATTCAGTTTGGTATTAACGACGATTGTTCAGTGGTTGAGGATGTTGCTGGTTGCACCAACCCGAATGCACTGAACTATGATCCGGCAGCGACAATTGACGATGGTTCATGCACGTTTGCTGGTTTGCCAGGTTTGATTGCAGCTAGTCTCACATCTTTTGATCCTACAATCGAATACCAAATCTCGCCAAACCCAGTTCTTGTTCATGTCAACTCACGGATTACGGTTCGTCGTGTGCCAGTTGAAGATGCTCCAATTGGAATCGATATATACGACGGTGTTGGAAGACTGGTTAAGTCGCAACAAGTGGGATCTATCTCAATGAATGCTGTTTTCGAATTGGAAACGTCGGATCTCAGCAGCGGAATGTATGTGGTAGTGCTTTCTAACGGAGGATCTACACAGGCACAGCGCTTGATTATTGAATAGTTCTAACAACGACAAACAACATAAAAAAGGGACCTCAGGTCCCTTTTTTATTTCCGCTTAAATACAGCCATTAAATCCGTTTCGCCAAAAAGCTCGTAGCTGTTGTTTTCCTTTAGCATTTTCAAATCTTGATCACGCTCCTCACATGGCATCGGAAAGCATTGCTCTGTTTTCATGAGAACAAGAAAAGCTGCGTCGTCAGACTTGGTTGGATATTGGTAAATGTTGTTTCGACATGCGAAGTGGGGGACAACAGGCGACATTGCACTAATGGATGCATTGCTTGGAATTAATTGCAACAATGCATGCGATTCGGTTTGACCTTTTCGATAGTAATGTGTCTTCTTATAAAACCGAATCTGCGCTTGATTGCTGCGGTCTACTGGTCTGTCCATACTGCGGAATGTTACCAGCAATGCAGGGAGTACCAAGGCCAAGATAAATACTTTCTTGTTTGGAATTGATTTGTAGAAGTCGATGCCGGCGACCAGCATTACAGGCAATAATTCAATGGAATAGTGACCAATTGTGCCGCCAAATCGTTCGTTGTCGTGCCACATTTTTTGTAGAATAATCGGAATGATCATCCACATATATGCGGGCTTGCGTATGAACAACCATCCGCCGCTCAAGGCGAAAAATATCCAGAACTCTATTTTTACATCACCTGTTATAAGCCGTCCGTTTGCTTTTGAATGCCACAGCGCTTCTAGAAGCAGACCTGGATTGCCCAATGCCTGCAAGGCACTTGAAGCTGATGTGCCAAGTAAACTGTATTTACCAAGATTGGAAACCGACTCGCCTGAGCTGAACCATGGCATGAATGCACCTAAAATAAAGATAAATACAAGGATGCTAGCAGCAGTCTGTGCTAATACTTGTTTTCGAAATTGTGGGTAAAGAAAGGCAAAGCCAGAAGTGGAGAAAGCCATCCAAAGGGGCATGTTTTCTTTTCCCAACCAAATAAATATCAGGAAAATCCACGATGCACGCCATTTCCCATTCGCAGATGCATGCCACCATCCGAGCCAAAGCATTGCTGAAATGAGCACACTGTGATAATCATATGCCAATGCGTTGCTAAGAGGCCACAAAGCTAGCATGTACAATGGGAACAGCCAGTTGTCGGTTGTGAAATCCCCAATTCGCAGACTTTTAAATGCAGCTATTACAACTGCTACCCATTGCGCAATGAGCAGTCCTACAGATCCCAAAATCAGTACGATTGGAGCAAAAAAGAGTAGGTAAAAGTCGGCATGATCAGCAAAAGGATGTCGGTCAATGCCTAGCATTTGAAATCCGCTGGTGGTTCCGTTTAGATATCCCCATGCGATATTGGTGTACAGACCTAAATCGAGGGCGTAGGTGCGAAAAGTAAAGTGGTTAGGAAAGGAAATTAGGGCAGCTACTGCAGCAACGATGACGACAACAAAGACGTTTTTCAGCGATAGCGTTCGAAACATAGAAATTCGGATCTGGTTGCGAAGATCACGATTTTTCTTCTTGCAGTTTCCTTTTCTTTTTGAGCATGTGATACTTACGAGATGCTCCCAGTTCTAAGGTTTTGATAATGGTCCACGATAATAGAAGTAAAATGGAGGCAATAACAACCACCCACATGCAGATTGGACAACTCCATTTTGCTAGGATGTTGATGGTAACCGAAGCGATAACAATTACGCCAGCAATTCCTGCGAAAGGCACCATGATTTTTTCGAGGGATTGGCGTTTGTATTCCCACGATTCACGTTGTTTTCTAGCATTGCGCTCTACGTCGTTTTCTGCTCCAACACGATACTTTATGCGCTTTTTAAAACGGTGCTTTCTGTTGTCGCCCTCATGAGCGATCTCATTTTCTTCAGACACTTGAAATAAGTTAATTCGTAACCGAAAATTAAGCAGAAAATGAGATTGTTTGGTGTAATTAAAAAAAAGAATCGACTAACGGTTATTAAGAGCCGATAAAGCCTCTGTTATATGTTTTTCTGCTTGTCCTTGTGAATTGAAGATATGGCTAATTTTTCCACTTGTATTTATCACATACGTCACTCTTCCTGGAATAAGTCCAAGCAAATTGGTTGGTACACCAAAAAGTTTCCGGATCTGTTTATCGGGGTCGGTGAGCAGCCTATACGGCAGGCGATGTTTTTCACGAAACTTTCGGTGCGAGGCTGGTGAATCTCCGCTAACACCATATACAGTGGCGCCCAGTGCTTCGAAGTCGGCAAAGCTATCTCTGAAAGCACACGCCTCTTTGGTGCATCCTGGTGTATCATCTTTCGGGTAGAAATAAATCACCAATGATTTGCCCAATGTAGCATTGCCTCCGAGCTGAACTTCTTTTTCTTCATCTGTTTGTGCCGTGAAAAGCGGCAAGGTGTCTCCAATGTTTAGCATGTTGTTCAATTTTTTGGTTGGTCGATATATAAATAACAGTCTTTCAAGACCAACGTTTACAAAGGATAAAAAAAAATGAAGAAAAATGAAACCTATTGGAATTACTCCCGTAAAGGTGTGTAAGTTTTTTCATGTGTTAATACACATTATTATAGAGCAAGCATATTTTGGTTAAGGTAAAGTCCCAGAAACGTCTGGGACTTTTCTTTGTCCCAATCTCACATATTTGCTTCGCCTGTAAGAATCTTCCTACACATCAATTCTGAGTTGTTCCTACATCCCAAACAATCGTATCGATATACATTTACATACGAAGGCTAGCGCTTTCGAATTGTAAAGTCTGAGAAGACAAAGCATAGGTTTATAGTAGTTAAGTATTTAAGTTAATTTGGTTAGGTAAGTCTCAGAAACGTCTGAGACTTTTCTTTTGTCGGCTATTTTCGACTGCCAAATCTTGTAGGAAAATTCCTATTTAATGTTACTGATATGTTCCTACGAATGGAATTGTATAAGCGACTTAGTTTTACTCCAGAAAGTTACAGCTTTCATTTTTGTCTAGAGTTCATCTGGACATAACATAAAGGTTTAGTAGTTAAGTATTTAAGTTAATTTGGTTAAGGTTAAGAGTCTCGAAACGTCGAGACTCTTTTTTTTTGTACATGTTTCCTTTTTCCGGCCAAGGAGTCGGAAATGTGATTTCAGTGTGACGAAATGGTGACTTCCCAATTGTACCATTGTAAGGCAGGCCGAATGAATGCAAAGGCATTAACACCTTTTAACCCTTATAAATGGGTTTGCGCGCACTTAGAAGCAAAAACAGACGTTTATTAATAGTAGGGTAACTTACAATTGAATTGTATAAAAGACATCAAGCATTTAGTACCGCAGTTCTTCTGCGGATATATGGTTAAGTTAAGTAGTTTAGTTATTTAGTATTTTGGTTAAGGTTAAGACAGGGCCCCGATAGCGATCGGGGCCTTGGCTTTTTATATCGGTTCAGAGGCGACTTCAGGCATCCACCCAACGCTGCCATTTGCGATTTTTATTTCATTCCAATTGTCTTGTTTCGAAATGATTTTGATCTTGGTGCCTTCATGCAAAACAAATGCTTCCTGCGAGTTTTCAGCTGGTGCGTTTCTCACCACAATGCTTGGCGCAAGAACGATGGCTTCAGTGCTGCGGTCAAGTCGGTAGTTCGTTGCCCGACTCAATGCGTAAAATCCCAGTCCTACCAAAAACAACCCAGTTCCCCCTATCAACATCATCCGCCTGGTGGCAGATTTCTGGTAGAAAAGTCGTACGATCAAAGCGCTGAATCCCAAAAGGTTAAAGGCGATTGCAAGCCATGACCATGTATTTAGTTTCGACTGGGAGGTCATTACTCCCCACAGATTTTCAACACCCAGACTAGGTAGTGATTCTATGCGATCTACCACCTTTGAATTGGCTATTTGAAGGTTGTTGTTCACATCTTCAGCTGTAGGATCGATTTTCTTGGCGCGCTCAAAATAAAGAATGGCTTTTCCCAAAGCGCCGGTTTTGAAAGCTGCATTTCCGGCATTGAAATATAAATTTACTCCACTAGCATCTGACATGGCCGCTTCATACGATGATAACGCCTCTTCAAACGATGCATTTTCGTAAAATGAATTGCCCGCTTGTATACGTTCTTCAGGAGTTTGTGCATGCAAATACAAACTGGTAGAAAAAAGGAGTACTGCAATTATATACTTCATCTTGCTTCCATTTTTTTGATGAGTTCATTGGCAAGCTCTAAGTCAGTAGCAGCATCGGCACTGCTGGCCGGTGCAAAACGCGCCATTTCACATCGCTCCCAAAGTGAAATGAATTGGTTTGTAATGTCATCACCGAATTTCGGCTCCAACGCTGCTTTGATGCTTCCTTTCCGCATGCTTCCGCGTTCAAAACTGAGTTTATCAATCAGGTATTGTTCCAATCCACGACCGAGGGCGTTGTAAAAGTTTGATGGATTGCCAACTTCTGCAGAAGCTTCTTTCAGCCATTTCTTCATAAACGATCCTGCTTTTCGTTGGCGGGTCAAAGCCATATTTCCTGCTTCTTGTTTGCGTTTGCGATAGACAAGGTAAGCAGCACCAAATGCGAGGTAAGGAATTCCAAAAAGTAAGTAGAAGAGGGGTGAACCGAAAAAGCGGGTCTCGGGAGCAAATAAAATTCCAACATCCCGACGGATGTAGCGGATGTCTTGGTTGATCATTTGGACATCCGATTTGCTATTGAAACTGTAGTTTCCATCTGAGGAACCTGTGCCTTTTTTGACGTTCAGCGTGACGGGTTCAGAAGTGAGGGCGACGTATTTTTTCTGCTTTGAATCGAAATAGCTGTAGGCGAACCCCGGTATCGTATAGGTGCCTTCAGATCGTGGAATGATGACGTATCGCATGGTTTTTTTACCACTCACACCTGCTTCATTTACGCTTATCTTTTCGTCGATGTCGGGATCGTAAACCTCAAAATCAACGGGCCAATTCGGTTTGATGTCAGACAACAAACGCATGTTTCCTTTTCCTGAGAATACTACATCAAAGTCGAGGGCCTCGTTGGTGCTCAGCTGGGTGCGAGAAGGTGTAACCTCCATTGATAATTGCGAGAAGGTGCCTAAAAAATTCTCGGGTTTGCCGGATGGTAAGGGTAGTACTTCAATTTTTACGGGTTTGGATGTGGCACTAATCTCGTTTCGGGAGAAGAAATTGGTGCGGACAAACCCTGTCATTTCAAATCCTTTTAGCTCGAAGGTGCCTGTTTCCTGGGGGAATAAGACGTCAATGCGCATCGTGGCTACCTGGTACCTCTTGCCATTCACAACTTCGTTAGTCCACGCGGGTTGATGGTCTGTTTTTGTCTCTGTCCAAAATCCATCAATCTCGGTAATGTTGTGTGTGTCAGGACTAAATCCATTGTAGCGATTGAAGATTTTATACTCCACCACAATCGGTTCTCCTAGGTAAACTTGTTTTTTGCTGACCTCAATTACTGTCATGAAGTCTTTATCTATCGCTGCATTGCTTTGTCCGCCAGCTTTTGTCACTTTCAAATCTATAGGCTCGGTTTTCATCGTGCCTTTTGATGTCCGAACTGCAATAGATGGTATCACAACGTTTCCTTCGGCTTTCGCTTTAAATGTCCATGAATAAACGAATTGACTTGTTTTTTTGCCATTTACGTTCGAGTAACTTTGCGATTGCGACGGTCCGTATAGGAATTCTAGTCCCTCTACTTGTGTCATCTGCACATTGCCCTGACTGTTCTCAACTGTAACCGTTATTTGGAACGGCTCATTGGCAATAACAGGATTTGCGCTTACCGATGCGGTAACCGTTATCTCTTGGCTAAATAGCGATCCTCCAATCAAAAGAAAGAAGGACAACCAGATCATCTCACCAGTCTTTCTCAATCGGCTTGCTTTTGCCATCATCTTTCTTCTTTTTCTGAAGTGATTGTTGAATATTCTTTTCTTTTTGATTCAGGGCGTCGAGTATTTTCTCAGCATCTTCTTTACTTATCTGGTGAGGCTTTGCTTCTTGTTCTTCACCATTCTCACCGGACTTATTCTGATCTTGCTTATCGGATCCTTCGCCCTGATCTTTGTCTTGTCCGTCGCCTTCGTTTTTATCTTCCTGATCTTCTCCTTTGTCGCCCTGATCCTGCTGGTCTTGTTTTTCTTGCTCTTCTTTGTCTTCGTTCTCGTTTTTATCGTCCTGGTTTTGCTGCTGCTGTTGCTGCTGCTGCTGTTGCTGCAATTGTCGCATCGCCGACGTTAAGTTGTACCGTGTATCGT
Organism: Cryomorphaceae bacterium; assembly: GCA_016124575.1. Classification (GTDB taxonomy): domain Bacteria; phylum Bacteroidota; class Bacteroidia; order Flavobacteriales_D; family Sanyastnellaceae; genus RI-182. The sequence continues at coordinate 15,516 of WGNM01000032.1, read as the reverse complement.
CTCTTTCAGGATTGAGTCTGAGGGCTTGTTTGTATGCATCCACAGCACCTTTGTAATCTTCTTTCTGAAAAGATGTGTTGCCGAGGTTGTGGTATGCGTCAGACTGTAAACCTGTATCTGTTGTGCCCTCCGCTGCTTGCTTAAAAGCGTTTGCTGCCTCGTCCCATTTTTGCTGTCGGTACAAAGCATCACCCAAGTTGTAAGTGGCTTCAGCGCTCATTTTCTTCTCCGGCAAAACCAAGCGGTACATCGAATCGGCCTTGGCATACTGGCCTTGACGGTACAAAGCGTTCGCTTCCGACAACATGCGTTTGCTGTCTTGCGCCTTCAACATCCCGCCGCTGGCGGACAATACGACAATAAGAAGTGCAATTTTTCTCATCATGCCGTTAGATTTTTAAAAACAATTTTCGTTCGCCAATCATAAGGTCAATAACAAAGCAAACGCACGCCAGGAGCAGAAATACTGCGTAGCGGTGCTCGTAATCGGTATATGCTGTAATGCCCATGTCGGCCTTTTCCATTTTGTTGAAATCGTCGAACAAAGGGTTGAGGTTTACGAAGGTCTCGCCAGACAAAATAAACAACCCATTTCCGTTTTTTACTACGTCGATAAGCATTTGCTCATTGAGTGAGGTAACTACGGTGTTTCCTTCTTTATCTGTCTTGAAACCAGAGCGTTGGGTGCGATTGTATACAGGAATTGGTGCTCCTTGAACAGTTCCCATGCCAATGCAATACACCGATATGCCTGCATCTGCTGCGCGTGAGGCTGCTCCTTTTGCATCGTCTTCATGGTTCTCACCATCGGTGAGGATGATGATGGCTTTTCCGGCTTCTGATCGCTCGTCGAATGAACCTACGCACAAGTCAATGGCTGCGCCGATGGCCGTTCCTTGCTTAGGGACAGACCCTGTTTCTATGGCGTCGAGAAAAACCTTTGCAGCTTGCACATCGCTGGTTATTGGCAATTGTACATAGGCGTCGCCAGCAAAGACAACAATGCCGATACGATCGCCTTTCAATTCGTTGATCATTCGCTGAACTGTGCGCTTCGCAAGATTCAAGCGGTTGGGTTTGAGGTCTTCTGCGAGCATGCTGTTCGACACGTCGATGGCTACCATCAAGTCGATACCGCGTGTTTCAACCTCCTCCAAGCGGGATCCAACTTTCGGGTCGAGCAAGCCAATAATCAGAAATGCCAAGCCAAAGCGCCAAACGATAAACTTAATGGTTGCGCGCAGCGGTGATAGTCCGGGTGCTAAATAAGGTAAGAGCGAATAGTCGGCCAGCCGCTTCAGCGCTACATTTCTCCAGCTTAAAAACAGAATAAAGATTACTGCAGCAGCAGGTAATAAAAACACCAGTGGCCAAAGGGCCATGTTGTGCAATGAAATGTTGGGCGTAAACTTCTTGAGCACGAAGAAGATACCAAGAGCCACAGCCCAAAAGACCACTTCAACGATGATCAGAATCAACGTTGCAGCCCCGGTTGCATATGGTTTCTTGTCTGTCATGATACCGTTCTGAAAATTGTGTGTTGAAAGACAAACTCAATAACGATGAGGAGCAATGCCAGTAAAACCAGTGGCTTAAATTCTTCGGTTTTTCGATTGTATTGCAAAACGTTGAACCTCGTTTTCTCCAATTGATCAATTTCTGTGTAGATGTCGCGCAGCTTGTTTTGGCTAGTCGCACGGAAGTATTTCCCTCCCGTTGCCTCGGCTATTTGTCGCAATGTTGCTTCATCAATTTCTACTTCTACCCAGTCGTACACGTATTGTCCGTTCATGATACCCACCGGACTTTTCGCTTTGCCTATGGTTCCAACACCGATGGTGTAGACACGTATTCCGTATAGCTTGGCCAGTTGCGCTGCATCGGCAGGTTTGATCTGTCCGCTATTATTTACACCATCTGTAAGCAGAATAACGACCTTGCTTTCACCATCTGATTCTTTGAGGCGATTCACGGCTGTTGCAAGTCCCATCCCGATGGCTGTTCCGCCTTCAACCATGCCCGTGTTGAGCTGCTTGATGCCGTTTTTCACAACCACATGATCGGTGGTGAGGGGCACTTGAGTAAAACTTTCACCTTCATACACCACGACAGCGATGCGGTCGTCTGGACGTTCATCAACGAATTGAATGGCCACTTCTTTTGAGCTTTCCAAACGATTCGGCTCAAAGTCTTTTGAAAGCATACTGGCTGAAAGGTCGAGGGCAAGCACGATGTCGATACCCTCGCGGGTCATGTTCTCGTAGCTTGTGCTCGATTGTGGACGTGCGGCAGCCATGATGATGGCCAACAATGCTAAGACACGTAAGCCGAAAAAGATATGCTGCACCAACTGCGGCAACATCTGTTTCCAGTGATCAATCAATTTCGGGAATCCCAAGGCCGTATGCGATTTTTTATTTCGCAAGATGAACCATATTGAAATGAATGGAATAACGAGAAGCAGCCAAAAGCGCTCAGGATGGAGGTATTCTTGCCAGTTTTTCAAGAAAAGGAACGCTAGCAGCGCAATGCAGTTGATAGCGATAACGACCAGCAATGATATCAGTGACTGTTTTGTCATGACTGTGTTACCTCCGCTGTTTTTTCAATGAAAGCCGAAATCTGCAACCAAGCGTTTTCATTCTCTTCAGGCAGGGGCTTGTATTTGGCAAACTTCGCCATATCGGCTACTTGCAATGCCGCCGACAGAGTGATTACCGAATCGCTTGAAATGCCATATCGTTTCAAGTCGTTAATGATTTCTTTCGAAGTGCGCTCATGTGCCATCAACCCGAACCGATCTTCTACGTATGTTCGCGCAATATCAGAAAGCTCTGTATGGTACTCTTTGAGCAGTCCGCGTTGCCATTTTTCTTTCTCCTTGAGCTTTTTTAAGGCCTCTAGCGCTGTAATATGCGCAGGAATAATTTCTTTTTTCGGTGCCGCTGGCGCGGATGGTTCCATCTCGGTGATACGGACATGGCGGTAGAAGAAGTAGATGACTCCCAAAATAACCAGGCCCAAAGCAACCCACATCCAGTTTTTCTTGAGCCAATCAATGAAGTTTAGATTTACCTCGCGTATATCGGCAATATCGCGTAAGTTATCTTTCTCATCCACCCGAGGTGAAATCATGGTGATGAGCAGCGGGTTGGTTTCTACTACCGAGTCGTTAAAACCAATTTTCACGGGAGGAATAACTACCAAGCCGGTATCGAAACACGTGATCAGCAGGCGTTGACTAATTTTGAAGATGTGATCATTGCCATTGTCGGCCAAGCTCGTATCGGTAGGAAGCACCTTTAAAATCTCAATAGCGGCTGTCAGCGTATCATTGTAGGTTGGCCACACCACACGGTGCTCGCTGTCGATTGAATATTCGAGCGCAATGGTCAGATATGTCTGTTTACCGAGGTCCAGACGATTTGTGTCGGATTCTAGAAAAGCATTTTGCGCCACCCCGAGAAAGGCAGCGAAAAAAACAGCAGATGTGAGTATATACTTAAGCACCACGACGTTTGAATAAATTCATGAGAGGTTGCACATAAGGTTTGTCGGTTTGCACAGTGATGGCGTCTACACCGGCTTTAGAAAAAGTATCTTTTAGTGCTGCATTGTGTTCTAGTCGGCTAATATTCAGTGCTTTGCGATTATTATTCGATGAGGTATTCACCCATTGCAAATCGCCCGATTCATTGTCATGGAAGAGCACCCAACCAGCGTTTGGCAATTCTGCTTCTCCGGGATCAACAGTGCGTATGGCAACGACATCGTGTTTCCGCGCTGTAATGCGCAGCGAGCGATCGAAGCCAGAGTCCATAAAATCAGATAGCACGAAGCAGATGGCTTTTTTCTTGAGGGCAGAGTTGAGGAAATCCAATGCCAATCGAATATCGGTCCCCTTGCCTTCTGGTTTGAAGTCTAGCAGTTCGCGAATGATTCGTAAAATATGAGATTTCCCTTTTTTCGGCGGGATGAAACGTTCTATGCGATCGGTGAAAAACAGGACACCGATTTTATCATTGTTCTGAATGGCGCTAAAAGCCAGCACTGCTGTTAATTCAGTAATGAGTTGACGCTTCAATTGATTTCTCGTCCCAAAATTTCCGCTTCCAGAAAGGTCTACGAGCATGATTACCGTTAGCTCGCGTTCTTCCTCAAAAACTTTGACATAAGGGTGTCTCATGCGCGCCGTGACATTCCAGTCGATGGTGCGAATTTCATCACCATGCTGATATTCCCGGTTTTCGCTGAAGGCCATACCTCGTCCTTTAAACGCGCTGTGGTATTCACCAGAGAAAATCTGATTGCTTAGTCCACGCGTGCGAATTTCGATGGCCCTTACCTTTTTAAGTAGCTCCGTCGTTTCCATGCGGTCAGATGCTGATGGCTCGGCCATCAAGGAACTTCAACTTTATTCAGGATTTCGGTTATGATTTGCTCTTGGGTAATGTTTTCGGCTTCCGCTTCGAAAGTTAGTCCGATGCGGTGACGCATTACATCCATGCAAACTGCCCGCACGTCTTCTGGGATGACAAATCCGCGGTGGTTTATGAACGCGTATGCTTTTGCTGCCATGGCCATTCCGATCGACGCCCTTGGTGATCCGCCGAAGGCGATAAGGTTCGACAGATGTCCGAGACCGTATTCTTCTGGATTTCGAGAGGCAAAAACGATGTCTACGATGTACTGTTCGATTTTCTCATCCATATACACCTCGCGCACCATTTTCCGCGCAGCGATGATGTCTTCTTGTGTAATTACTTGCTGTGGTTTTTGCGATTCTCCTGCAGCGATGTTTGATCGTATGATCTTTTTTTCTTCTTCTCGCGAAGGATAACCGATAACAACTTTCAATAAGAAACGGTCGACCTGTGCTTCAGGCAGCGGGTATGTTCCTTCTTGTTCAACAGGGTTTTGCGTTGCAAGGACAAGGAATGGTTCTGGAAGTTTGAACGTTTCAGGACCGATGGTTACTTGTTTCTCTTGCATCGCTTCTAGCAAGGCACTTTGCACCTTTGCTGGAGCGCGGTTTATCTCATCTGCGAGGATAAAGTTTGCGAAAAGGGGTCCTTTTTTAACTGTAAACTCTTCCTTTTTCTGGTTGTATATCATGGTACCAACCAAATCGGCAGGCAAAAGATCTGGGGTAAATTGAATGCGTGAAAATTGCACGCTAGCAGTTTCGGATAGCGATTTGATGGCTAAGGTTTTCGCCAATCCGGGCACACCTTCAAGAAGTATATGTCCGTTTGCTAATAAGCCGATCATCAGTTTTTCAACCATATCGTGCTGGCCAATGATCACTTTCCCCATTTCGAGGTTCACCATGTCAATGAAGGCACTTGCTCTTTCAATACGTTCGTTCAGAGCTCGTATGTCGCTTGATTGCAACGTTCCGATGTCTGTCATTCCAGTCATTTCTTGTTCCATATTGAGTTTATAGTGTCTGCGCTGTAATTTCTGTCAGTTAGTTTCATGCGCGTTACAAATTTCTAGATTGATTGTTGAGCATACCCTAGAAGCACGTTAAAAGTTGTTAAGGGGCGCAAGATAATATATGTATCGGCATTTATAAAATCATCTGTATCCCCTGAATATTTGAAAAGTGATGCCGAATGGTGAATAAAATGGTTTGTGAACAGACCAGCTTTTCATTTCATAATATGATCTTTGGGCATGGCAGAGAAAGACGTTCACTTGAAAGACGTGATTGGCTGTGTGGCTGATTTTCACGAGGTATTTTTGATTGGAAATGCGGCAGAACCAGTGGGTAAAATTCCGCAAGCTGATTACGAACTTCGTCACCGACTGATGGCGGAGGAGAACGATGAATACTTGGAGGCTGCTCAACGAGGCGACTTGGTAGAGATTGCTGATGCTTTAGGAGATCAGTTGTATATTTTATGTGGAACCATCTTGAAACATGGTTTGCAACATAAAATAGCTGATGTCTTCATGGAGATTCAGCGCAGTAACATGTCTAAACTAGACAGTGATGGAAAACCTATTGTCCGCGAAGACGGTAAGATTTTAAAAAGTGAGCATTACTTCCGACCAGACATCCGCAAAGTATTGGTAGATGATTTGGAAGAAGTGAATCGCTAAGACACATAACACTGACACAAAGCCACCTTTTTTGGTGGCTTTTTTATAGAAACTGCCATGATAGATTTAGCACCACGCTTTGCGAAAGCGCAGACATCTGCTTTTGGGCTTTGGACCTTGAATTTTATTTTACTTCGGGGCATACCTTTTAATAAGCCACACAAACTGTGTATCAAACATTTGTCTGCAAGTGACGTGCACGTCCACATCCCATTTAATCGTAAGAATAAGAATCACATTGGCGGTTTGCATGCTTGTGTTTTAGCTACTGCTGCAGAGTACAGCACGGGGTTATTGCTCCTTCAACATCTGGGCACCGCTCAATACCGATTGATCATGCAAAACCTATCGGTAGACTATCATTATCAGGGCAAGACCGACGGCGTTGTGAAGTACACATTAACAGCATCAGAATTGATGAACGATATTGAAGCACAACTAGGAACTGCTGATTCGGCGACCAGGATTTGCGAGGTTGGCGTTTATGACGTGCAGGGCAACAAATTGTGTACGGCAAGAGTAACATGGCAGATAAAGCCATGGACGAAAGTAAGGACCAAGTAAACAAAACTGTTCGAGTTGTTTGTCGTGCTTAAATACGCGTATGATGCGGATTCTTACTAACTTTGCACTCCGAAAATTATAGATATGATCAATGTTACCCTACCTGATGGATCTGTGCGACAGATTGAGAAAGGTACCTCTTCATTTGAAGTGGCTCGTTCGATAAGCGAAGGACTAGCGCGAAATGTGCTGGCAGCAGAAGTAAACGGAGAGATACGCGACTTAAGTCGGCCTATTGAATCCGATTGCACGTTGCGCTTATTGACGTGGGAGGAAGATGGTGGTAAATCGACTTTTTGGCATTCAGGCGCACACGTGATGGCGGAGGCGCTTGAGCTGTTGTATCCTGGCGTTAAATTCTGGGTGGGTCCGCCCGTTGAGAACGGATTTTACTACGATGTTGATTTTGGCGGCATGGTGTTTTCAGACAAAGATTTTGAAGCGCTGGAGGAGAAGATGCTCGAACTCGGTCGAAATGAGAATGAATATGTCCGTAAAGAAATTAGCAAAGCCGATGCGATAGCTTATTTCACTGAGAAAGGTGATCCTTACAAGCTTGATTTGTTGGAGAATTTGGAAGACGGACAAATTACCTTTTACACCCAGGGAGGATTTACTGATTTATGTCGTGGTCCGCACATACCGAACACAAGCTTCATTAAAGCTGTGAAGATCATGAATGTGGCAGGAGCGTATTGGAAGGGTGATGAGAAGAATAAGCAGTTGACCCGTATATATGGAATTGCTTTTCCGAAGCAGAAGCAATTGAAAGAATACCTTGAGTTGTTGGAAGAGGCGCGCAAGCGTGACCACCGCAAATTGGGTAAGGAATTGGATTTGTTTCACTTTTCGGAGAAGGTCGGACAAGGTTTACCGCTTTGGTTGCCGAAAGGGGCGGAGTTGCGGTCTCGCTTGGAGACCTTTTTGAAAGAGGCGCAGCGCAAAGCCGGTTATCAGCCGGTCATTACACCCCATATTGCGAATAAAGAATTGTATGTAACATCAGGTCACTTTGCAAAATATGGAGCGGATAGTTTCCAGCCGATTTTAACACCTGCTGAAGGCGAAGTTTATTTGCTAAAGCCGATGAACTGTCCGCACCACTGCGAAATCTACAAAAGCCGTCCACGTTCATACAAAGACCTTCCGATTCGCTATGCTGAGTTTGGAACCGTTTATCGTTATGAACAGAGTGGAGAATTGCATGGCTTGACAAGGGTGCGTGGATTTACACAAGATGATGCACACATTTTCTGCACAGTTGACCAGGTGAAAAAAGAAGTAGGAAAGGTGATCGACTTGGTGATGTACATTTTTGATGTTTTGGATTTCAAAGATTACGTAGCACAAGTTTCATTGCGTGATCCTGACAATCCGGCCAAGTACATAGGTAGCGATGAAAACTGGGAGAAGGCAGAGCGTTCTATTCAGGAGATCGCGAATGAGAAAGGCTTGAAGACAGTTGTTGAGTATGGCGAAGCGGCTTTTTACGGACCGAAGTTAGACTTTATGGTACGTGATGCTATTGGACGTAAGTGGCAATTGGGCACAGTGCAGATAGATTACAACTTGCCAGAGCGTTTTGAGTTGGATTATGTAGGTGCCGACAATGCCCGACACCGTCCGGTGATGATACACCGAGCGCCGTTTGGATCGATGGAGAGGTTCGTTGCAATTTTGATAGAACACTGCGCAGGAAAATTCCCATTGTGGTTAACGCCTGAGCAGGTTAAAATCATTCCTGTTGGAGAACGTTTCAACGAATATGCGTCAGAGCTTTTGGAAGTCCTTAAAAATTCCGATATTCGCGCCCTCTTAGACTTACGTGCCGAGAAAGTTGGGAAGAAAATACGAGAAGCAGAGTTGGAAAAGATTCCATTCATGCTGATTGTAGGAGAAGAGGAAGTCGCTAACAACACCGTCTCTGTAAGGAAGCAAGGTGAAGGGGGTGACCTCGGAACAATGTCGATAGAGGATTTTGTGAACCACATTAACAGTGAGGTTCGTAAAATGTTAAAGCAGTAATAATTAAACGATAGAGCCATAGCAATAAGAAGAAAAAGGAGCAAAGCTCCCGGTAGGGTGCAGCGCGAGGATCAACACCGGATAAACCGAAGGATCCTAGCCAAAGAGGTGCGCCTTGTCGGCGAGAACATCGAACAGGGGATATTTTCTCTGGATGAAGCTCTACGCCTAGCTGAGGAACAAGAGGTAGATCTTGTCGAGATTTCACCAAATGCAGACCCTCCGGTTTGCAGAATAGTGGATTACAACAAGTTTCTATACTCTCAGAAGAAGAAAGATAAGGAGTTGAAAGCCAAGCAACTGAAGGTTGTGATCAAGGAAATTCGGTTTGGACCGAACACAGATGATCACGATTTTGACTTCAAGTTGAATCACGCTCGCAAATTTCTTGAAGAAGGTGCAAAGGTGAAAGCCTACGTATTCTTTAAAGGTCGTTCTATTGTATTTAAGGAGAGAGGTGAAATTCTCTTGCTTAAATTTGCTCAAGAGTTGGAAGATGTTGCCGCTGTTGAACAAATGCCAAGATTAGAAGGAAAACGGATGATCATGATGTTCAATCCGAAGAAGAAAAAGTAAATAAATAAACCGGACGGTTATGCCGAAGTCAAAAACAAAGTCAAGCGCCAAGAAGCGCTTTAAGTTCACCGGAACCGGGAAGATTAAGCGTAAGCACGCCTTCAAAAGTCACATTTTGACCAAGAAGTCGACAAAGCGTAAGCGCAATCTGACCGCGTTCACTACAGTGGACAAAGCTGATGTTAAGAGCATCAAAGCACAATTGTGCGCATAAGAAACCAAATTTGGTAATGTTTAACCCGATCTGCAGTCTAACAAGTGCTTAATTAGCCGCTGTAGATCTAAAAACAAAAGAAAATGCCTCGTTCAAAGAATGCAGTAGCAGCAAGGGCACGCCGTAAAAAGGCGATGAAAATGGCCCGTGGTTATTACGGAGCACGTAAAAACGTGTGGACCGTAGCAAAGAATGCCATAGAAAAAGGTCTTAAGTATGCATACGCTGGTCGTAAGCAACGTAAGCGTCAGTTCCGTCGTTTGTGGATTCAGCGTATCAACGCTGGTGTTCGTCCGCACGGAATGTCTTATTCTGAGTTTATCGGAAAATTGCACGCAAACAATATCGATCTAAACCGTAAGGTTTTGGCTGACTTAGCTTTAAATCATCCAGCAGCTTTTAAAGCAGTTGTTGATCAAGTGAAATAAGCCTGATCGCTTAAAATATAAAGCCCGTTGTATACTGATACAACGGGCTTTTTTGCGTTTGAACATTCTCAATTCCCACACGAAAACAGTATCTTCGTTTTGTTAGAAATAGGTCATATGAAGAGAGAAATTGTAAGGATATTTTTGGTCTTGATAATCGCAATAGTTTGTGCTTCAAGCGGTTCTGCTCAAGATAAAAAAGACACGCTTTATCGTCATAACAAAGCATTGAATAGCATCTCCTTGCCTAAAAACATGAAGTGGTATAATACCAATCGTGAGTTTAAAATAGACGGTGTTTTCAATAAAATAGTGGTCATTCATGTTTGGGAGCCTGGAAGTATTTTCCATGATGAGTCTATTCTAAGAGCCAATCAGATTCAACGTGATCGGCGTGATGTGGTTATTTTGACGATTCTGAATTCTTCAAAAAAGGAGTATGGTCCAGAAGCGGTGGCGTCTATAGTCAAGGCCTATGGTATCAATCACCCAGTGGCTGTGGCAAATGATTTCACTTCACTCATGTTGATCACAAATGAGTTTCCTGTCATGGTCATGACCCTTAACCAAGGCGAACGAATGGCTGAGTACGCAGGTAAATCATGTGGGAATAAGGTGCAAGAAGTTCTTGAGAAAATGACTCAGTTAGGAAGCGGAGAACTGTTGAATGTGACGGATATAAAGACCCAGATTAACTTGCCAGCCGTGGCAACAACGGGCATCTTTTTGCAACCCAATACGCTAGAGGCTTCAGATAAAGAACAGCTGTTTTTTGTCGCTGATGCTCTGCACAATCGCGTTTTGATGATGGATGTAAGTGGCGCGGTATCGGAAACTATAGGTTCGGGAGTGCAAGGTTATCGCGATGGTACATTCGGGAATTGTCAGCTCAATTATCCAACAGGTTTAGCAGTTGACAATGAGAATAGACAACTATATATCTCTGAGCCGCTCAATCATACGGTTCGCAGGGTAGATTTGAAAACGGGTGAAGTAAAAACGATTTTGGGAAATGGGGTGCAGGCGATGGAATTTCCGACAGTGATTGATAGCACGAGCAGTTCAATATCGTACCCAACAGATATTACTTTTTTCAATGGCACTCTCCTCATCACCATGTCGGGATGGAACCAAATATGGGAGTATTCTCCAACTACGAAACAGGCGAAGGTGAAAATTGGAAGTGGATTGAAAACAACTTTCGATGGTAGCTTTCAAGAGGCATCGTTTGATGTCCCCCAGCGCATTACATACGATGGAAATGGCAATTGTTATGTATTTGATGCTGGCAGTCAGTCGCTGCGTTTTATTTCTGACGGCAGGGTCACCACCATTGTGGATGCTCAAACGCCAATGCCGTCTTCAACACTCGGAATTCCAACTGTGGGCGATTTTACCTGCAGTGGATTGAAGTTGTATGTATCCGACTCAGACCGCAACAGAATATTGGTTTTGGAAGATGACAAATGGAAAGTGCAAGCTGGTAATATTGAACCAGGAGATGTTGATGGCAAAGGTAAGAAGGCGCGATTTTATTGTCCGAGCGGAATAGATATGTCGAACGGACAGCTTCTGGTAGTTGATGGTTTCAACAATGCCATCAAAGAAGTGCGCTTGAAAAAGGGAAAATCGAAGAAGCTGGAGTTGAAGAATCTGGAAGCGCTGTTTCTGAATTACGAGGCATACACTGAAGGTGATAGGGTTTATTTGCCTGCTGTTGAGATCGGTGAGGGGACAAACAATATCTACATACAGTTCGATTTTAAAGGGAAATATGGCATATACAGCGATGGACGAAACGAAGTGTTTTTAGAGTCAAATAATTTCAATAGAATCATTTCTGGTTCTCCAGCACGTGGATTTATGGAGGTAGAGATAGACCAAGATGAGTCGAATCAATACATTGATTTACAACTTTATCTTACTGTAAAAGAGAAGTCAACAGGCATTGTATTGTTCAGACCTGTTTTACTAGTCGTGCCATTCGATTATGTTGAAGGTTCGAAAAAGGAGCACGACATCAAGTGGGTGCCTTTTGACTAATCAGTAGCCAAGAACGCGTGATTTTGCAATTGCGGCGGCATCAAAAGCAGGTTGCAATTTGAGAGCGTTTGAGTAATCTTCCAATGCTAGTTGCGGTTTATTGAGGCTTTCGTAGCATAAACCACGGTTGTAATATGCTTGAAAATAGCCGGGGTATATTTCAATCGCTTGTGTGAAAGCCATGCCTGCGCTATCATATTTTTGCAAGAATTCGAGATATATATATCCCTTGTTGTAGGCCGCTGTTGCGTTTTGAGGGTCGATTTCAAGAATCTCGTCGTACAATTTAAATGCTGAATTGTACCTGGTTTTGTCTTTGAAGCCAGTGTCTTGAAGGTAAATGGCTTTGTTGTAGCGCGCTTCAACAGAGGCCGGGCGAATCTCGATAGCGGTCGTATAATATTCCAATGCGAGGTCTGATTTTGCCGAGGCATAAAGCAAGGCCACTTCGATATAAGCATCGTAGTAATCGGGGTCTACTTCGATTGCTGTTTGGTATGACGATGCAGCAAGTGTTGTGTCGCCTGTTTCTTTATAAATGCGCCCTTTCATGTAATAAGCGAAAGGCAATTGCTCGTTTACCTCGAGGGCGGCATTGATTTTATCAAATGCGATCCCGTATTGTTTCAGGTGGATGTTGATTTCACCGAGCATGAGCAAACAATCGGTTTCACTTGCATTGTGCGTAATGCATCGCTCGCAGTCGGCTGTAGCTTCAGGAATTGCACCTTGATTATAGAACAATTGCGCGCGTTGATAGTATATGTCAGACCTTGTTGAGTCGGCAAAGAGAGCCAATTTGAAATCACCAAACGCTTGCTCTATTTGATTGTTTTCGATGTAATAATTAGCGCGGCGCACGTAGTTATTTGGGTCGTTCGGAGCATCGAGAATGGCCTTGTTCAATTCCTCTAAGGTAGGGTCTAAAGAAGGTTGTTGTATTTCAGTGCTTTCTTCAGGTTTTGGGGTCTCGCATGCAGCGAGGATGAGGAAAGATCCGAATAAAAGGAAGGTGGTCGTTTTAATAAGTGTCCGCATCAGCGTATGTTCTTTTCACAGTAAGTTCAGTGCGAAGATAAAAAACAAAGCCCTCGCTGCGTGTGCAAACGAGGGCTTTGGAAGTAGAATATTCAGGAATAATTGCTTTTAAAAGCTTTCTTATTTCTTAAGTAGCTCTTTGATTTTGTTCTCTAGCTCATCCATAAGCTCTGGATTGTCTTCCAGCAATTGCTTCACAGCATCACGCCCTTGTCCAAGTTTTGTTTCACCATACGAGAACCAAGAACCACTTTTCTTGATGACATTCAATTCAACACCGAGGTCAATGACTTCGCCAGTTTTGCTGATTCCTGCTCCATACATGATATCGAATTCAGCTTTTTGGAATGGAGGGGCTACTTTGTTTTTCACCACTTTCACCTTTGTCCTGTTACCGATGGCATTTTCTCCGTCTTTGATCTGAGTAGCTCGGCGGATGTCGAGACGCACAGAAGCATAGAATTTCAATGCATTACCACCCGTAGTTGTTTCTGGGTTGCCGAACATAACACCAATTTTCTCACGCAGTTGGTTGATGAAGATGCAACAACATCCAGTTTTACTGATTGTTGAAGTAAGTTTGCGGAGTGCTTTCGACATCAAACGTGCTTGCAGACCCACTTGTGAGTCAGACATTTCGCCTTCGATTTCAGCGCGAGGAGTAAGCGCTGCTACGGAGTCGATAACGATCAAATCAATCGCACCTGAGCGGATCAAATTATCGGCAATTTCAAGTGCTTGTTCACCGTTGTCGGGCTGTGAAACGAGAAGATTCTCTGTATCGACACCGAGGTGCTCAGCATAGAATTTATCGAATGCGTGTTCAGCATCGATGAATGCACAAATTCCACCAATTTTTTGAGCTTGAGCAATGGCGTGAATGGCCAAAGTTGTTTTACCTGAAGATTCAGGTCCGTATATTTCGATGATACGACCTTTCGGGTAACCACCAATTCCAAGCGCAAGGTCAAGAGTTAACGATCCAGAAGGAATCACTTCCATAATCTCTACCGGATTGTCACCCAATTTCATGACTGCACCTTTGCCGTATGTCTTTTCAAGCTTATCGAGCGTTAGCTGCAACGCCTTTAGCTTCTCCTTGTTAACTTCTGTTGCCATGACTAATAATTTTGGCTAAAGTATCTATTTAAGAACGTAAAGTATTTACGTAGTGCATCGAATTTGTGAACGGTATGTATTTTTTTATGAATGCACTAAATCTCGAATCCTTTCTTGATTTGTTGGTTGTGTTCTTTCGCTTTTACTTTTTCAATGATGTCTACCAACACCCCGTTTTCGTCAATCAAGAATGTGGTACGATGAATCCCATCGAATTCCTTGCCCATGAATTTCTTAGGTCCCCACACGCCATACATATTTAATAGTGTATGATCAACATCCGCGATGAGCGAGAAGTTTAAATTGTGTTTTGCTATGAACTTTGTGTGAGATTTAGCATCGTCGGCGCTTACTCCAACGACGTGTATGTTGTTTGCAAGCAGGTCGGCAAAATTGTCGCGAATATTGCATGCCTGATCTGTGCACGTTGGCGTCTCATCTTTCGGGTAAAAGTACAATGCTAGTTTTTTTCCGGAAAATTCTGAAAGAGATATCTCAGAACCATCCTCCAAGGTTGCTGTGAATTTTGGGGCCGGTTTTCCGACGATTGGTTTGTTCATTTTATATGTTTTAAGGAGTACACTATAGATAACAACCGCTGAAAATGGATTAGGTTTAATATATCGACTAAATGTTGTTAATAAAAGACGAGTGTTTCTATATACAAGACAAAGACTCAGTATTTACCTTTGTGGAAGTTATTACACGAAAGTGTCTAACGAATGAAACAATTATCTGAATTTATTCTAAATCCTAATCAACTATGAGTTACTCTACGATGTTTAAAAACATCGGAAATGTGCGAGGTTCAAGGTGGATTGCGGTGACTATGTTCTTGTTGGGAGGCCTGATGGCTTTACCGTCAAGTTCATTTGCTGCTTTAACATCTTCTACTGCTGTTTCTGATGTTAAGAGTTCTTCTTTGAACTCAACAATGTGGGGAGGTGCAACGATGTCGTTTACACTTTCTAGCGCATTAACAAGTCCTGCTGAACAGGGCGATTGTGACCCGAATGTAATTATCACATGTCCGGGAGAAGTTACTATTGAATGCACAGCATCGATCAATCCAGATGAGATTGGTTGGCCTTCAGTATCTGTGGATACTTGTTTTGGCGAAGAAGTTGTCTTAAACTTCACTGATGAAGTTATTTCTGAAGGATGTACTTCAGTTATTGCTCGCACGTGGGTTGCAACTGCTGGCACTTCGGTAGATATGTGTACTCAAACGATCACTCTGATTGACCTTACTGGTCCGGAAATCAACATTCCGGCTGATGTATTGGTTCAGTGTATTGAAGAAGTACCAGCACCACAAGAAGTATCTGCTGAAGATGCTTGTAACGATGTTACCTCAATCGAGATCTTTACAAGTGAGACAGGCTTCCCAATTGAGGAGTG
>WGNM01000031.1 GCA_016124575.1 Cryomorphaceae bacterium | reverse complement strand
TGTATGCCTGGTTTTTGGGTGCTTTTGCTTTATTCGCATGCCACCATTTTGATCTGATTCGCTTCAAAAGGCCATCCTTGATTTCTCGCTCTGAAATGAAATCTCCTTTACCACAACCTGGGCTGGCCGAACCCAAACTCGTTTTTTTTGTGCAACTATACTCATTAATAGACGCGGATAATAGAAATTGTGCTTAGTGTTATGGTTCATAAAATGTCGAAAAGCAGAGGAAAGTGGCTATA
The DNA here is from genome assembly GCA_016124575.1 of Cryomorphaceae bacterium. Classification (GTDB taxonomy): domain Bacteria; phylum Bacteroidota; class Bacteroidia; order Flavobacteriales_D; family Sanyastnellaceae; genus RI-182. The sequence continues at coordinate 26,944 of WGNM01000031.1, read as the reverse complement.
TTAAATAGCCACTTTCCCTACTTTTCGAAAAAGGTTTCAAGAAAGCATGTGCTAAGCACTAGAGCAATGTCATCAATTACTCTAGCATTGAGAACTTAGACTATCTGGAAAGCTTTGGACCGACGTCCGTCAGTCCAGGAATCGACCTCTTTCCAGAATAGCTCAGAAGCTTCCTTCAGGGCTTGATGAGAAGCCGAAAGACCGTCGAATTCAACTGCCGCTTCAGTCAGAGAGGCGAACAGCTTGGTCATAGCGTTGTCCAAATGCTGAAAAGCTGCTTTCGCTTTGTCGCGGTACTCTTCATAGGCCGCCAGGACATCGGGAACTTTGCCGGCTTTGCCAAAGCGTTCAGCGGCAAACCAGATGCAGAGATTGACCACGAATGCGATTCGATAGTCACTGTAGAACGTATTGAATACCTCGTAGGCAGTTGTCAGTTCCTCAGCGGCTTCAGCGCTCAGGGAGTTTTGAGAGAGCGCACTGATGAAGATCTCGCGAAAAGCCTGGAATTCAGCATCAAGGCACTTTTCCATCCCAACTCGAACCACGCACACCGGACAAGCAACTGCTTCTTCCTCGGTGAATGCGACAGGAATAAAATTTCTCATGTTTTCTTCCTCATGTTAAAAGCAGCTCTCGCACTCGAGAGCTGCTTTTGGTCAGACTGTTACACTATGATGATTCAGGCGTAGCAACCTTCGAAGCCTGCCTTGAGCGCCTCCACGTCAAGGTTCTCGCCAATCATAACGAAGCGACTCTCGAATGCGTCATCCATCGAAATCGACGAGTCGGTTGCCTCGACGATCCGATGCACGGCCTGAATAATCTTGGCCTCCTTTCTGTTGGAGAACTTCAAGATACCTTTGGCACGGTAGATGGAGTCACCATCCTTGAGAAGCAGCTGGCCAAACCAGGCGTTGAACTTGGCCGGGTCGAGAGGCTTTTTGGTTTTGAACGCCACGGACACGAAATCAGAGCTGTGATGCTCGTGAGCCAGGTGTGAGTGGTGATGATCGCCGTGGTCGTGATCGCAGCTGCCGTGGTCGTGATCGCCGTGGTTGTGATCGCAGCAGCCGTGATCTTCTTCAGCAAACGCCGACGAGAATTGATCGCGATCGAAGATTTCAGCGAACTTCAATGCGCTTCTCTCGACCTGACGAATCTCAGCCAGCTTATTGATGTCGCGAATCATCGCAATCGTTTTGGCCAGCGCATCTGCCTCGACCAGGTCCACCTTGTTGAGACAGATCAGATCTGCCAAAGCTACTTGCTGGATGCACTCTTTCTTGTCGATGTGCTGACCGAGGTGCAGGGCATCAACCAGGGTGATCACAGAAGCAACTTCGTACTCGGCAGCGATCTCTTCGTTGGCGATGAATGTCTGGATGACCGGCCCGGGGTTGGCCACTCCTGTGGTCTCGATCACGACATGGTCGAACTCCTCCTTGCGCTCGAGCAAAGAGAGAAGAGTGTCGATCAAATCATCGTTAATGGAGCAGCAGAGACAACCGTTGCTCATCTTGAAGATGCTCTCGCCCGAATCGACCAAGAGGGCGTCATCGATGCTTTCTTCGCCGAACTCGTTCTCGATGACCGCAATTCTGAGACCGTGTGATTCGCTCAGAATCCGGTTTACAAGCGTTGTCTTTCCGGACCCCAGAAAGCCTGTGATGATTGTCACCGGGATTCTTGATTTAGTGCTCATATTTTCTCCTGGGAGAGATTGTTTGATTTGCCTCGTGATAACCTCAGCGCGCTCAAGCAAAAGAAACCCCACCTCCTGATAGGAGATGCATAGAACGCTGGTCTTGGTACTGCCTGGGTTTTTTTTGTCTTTAAGGGCGCCTTGAGAGAATCTGAAAAAACGAAGCTGCTTCAAGCCTAAATTTCAGCCCGGTGCTTCTTCAAGTCTTCAAATCTCTAAAATTCAGGTGCTGCAAAGTGTTGCCTTTGATATTGTCCAGTATTTTGGGGTATCCTGAAGTGGTTGCAGGTCCGTGCCTGGTTTGAAAACGATAACCGTTTTCACAATTGTTTTGTTTGGCAATGGAGGAGTAGCGCAGTTAGCGCTAGTATTTAACGTTCCTTAATGAGCTGGCGCATCAGATAGACGGCTAGTTTCATAAGCTTTTCTTTTCTAAGGAAATGACAACCATTTTCATCTATAATCGTTTCATGACTACTCCTGGCAGGTTCGTTTCGCATGCAGAAAGGTTGTTTATTCGTTTTAGAAATTCTGGAAGAAAGTTCGAAACTTCTATCAGCGCAGCAGATACATCAGAGGCTTAGAGAAAAGCATGATAAAGCTGCTCCCGGGCTCACGACCGTCTACAGGTCCTTGGATACCCTGAACCAAAAAGGGTTGGTTCATACCGTTTTCTTCCAAGACGGAGAGAAGCGTTTTACTAAAGCGAAGCCCAAATCTCATCATCACCAATTGATCTGCAAAGGCTGTTATTCGACTGAAACTTTGCAGAATTGTGCCATTGAGAGTAGCATTGAAGAGATAGCGAAAGAAAAGAAGTTCTTTATTGATTCTCACATTCTCGAATTTTTCGGCTATTGCGAAACCTGTTCTCGCAGGTGACAGTAGAAAATTTTGTAGACCGTGCTCCAGGCACAAACGCTCCAGTCCTTATCCCGCCCAATCCGGGGAACCTCAATTTAACCAATCTGCTAAATTGATACTATAGCATATAAAGGAGCAAATTCTTAAAAAAGACTGGAGGCGAACCTCCAGTCTAAAAGCCGAGCCATTTTGAATGGCTATTTAGCTTTTATCGCAATCAGAGCAGCCCTGGCAGCGCTTCTGCTTCTCCTTCTCCTCGTTGCGCGCCCATCGCCGGCCGAAAGACTGGCTGCGTTTGCGAACAGGGGAGGGTATAACCACGATCTTGCGACCTGTGGAGGAAGTGTAGACATGGTCCAGGATGCCGTTCCCGTTCAAGAAGGACGAGTACAGCTGCCTGCTCGCGCCCAGATAGCGATCCACCGGAACCAGAGATGGTTGCGGCAAAATCTCCGGGACGCAGGTTTCGATTACAGCTTGGTCTTCGAGTAGAATTTGCTCACCAAGCTGTCTGAGCTCGTCGTCCATCTCTGCTGTCTTGTCGAAGTTGCGACAGCCAAGCATGCGAATCTCCACTACGTCGTCCTTCGTCGGTGTGAATGTGAACAGAGTGGTATCGCGATAAGGTCCAACTGAGAATGCGTTCACCACCGTTGTCGGTGCGTGATAACGGCAATAAACAGTCACGTCGGGGCTTTTGCCGTCAACCAGCGCGTCGTTGGGGAAGAACCAGCTGTTGGGGTTGAGCTTCACTTTGATGACACAAGAAATCTCGTACTTGGACTTCTTGATGTCATAGTTATCCTTGAAAGGATGCTCTCCGTTGCCGAATGTTCTGGCGTGGAGGTAGCTGAAGTGCGTGAAGTCTATGAGGTTCTCGAGCATTGGTCGCAGCGAGCCTCTCCAGGTGAAGGTGTGGAGCAGCGGACGGAACTCAGAGTCGTTTTCGAGGTCTTCCACTTCCACAATTGGAGGACGCTGGGTAGCAGGGAGGTCTCCCATGAAGACCCAGATCAAGCCGTATTTCTCGACTACGGGATAAGAGTCGACCTTCAATCCGGAGGGGATTTTTCCTCCCATGTCAATCGAGGGAACCTTGGTGCAGTCACCATTGCTGGCGAACTCTTTGTGGTGGTACGGGCAGACGATGCATCCGTTAGCGACATGTCCGAGGGACAGCTGTGCTCCCATGTGGGGGCAGATGTCGCTCACCGCAGCATAGTTGCCCTCTGCGTCGATGAACAAAGCCAGGTCCTGACCGAGTACCGACTTTCTGAGCGGCTGTGTTTCCTCGGTCAGCTCATCTTTGTTCGCGACAACATACCAGAAGTTTTTGATCCATTCGTTCATAGCCTTGGACTCCTAGGGGGTTGTTTTTAGAATTTGAAGTCCTATTCGAAGAACAGGATAGCCACCATCACGGCAACACCGATGGCGCTCATGAGCATGTAGCGGGCCGTGCCCTCTTTCTGCTCGCGCAGTTTCGGAATGATAATCGAGGCAGCGATGTAGAGGAAACCGCCGGCAGCAATCGGGGTAGCGTAAAGAGCGAAGCCCTCCAGGCTTGTTCCGATCAAGACTGCGAAAAGGGCACCGACTACGCTTGTCAAGCCGCTGGAGATGTTGAGAACCAACGCTGTGCGCTGGGAGAATCCGGAATGTCGCATAACGGCGAAGTCGCCAAGCTCCAGGGGGATTTCGTGAAGCATGATGGCGATGGTTGCAGCCAAGCCGGCGGCGGGGCTGAGCAGGAAGGCGGTACCGATGACGACACCATCCAGCAGGTTCTCGACCATGTCGGCTGCCACTACCATAAACCCTTCGCTAGAGACGCCATGCTTATGGAACGACCTGCCCATCAGCCAGAGGTCGAAGGTCGCGAAGGCACCTAGACCAAACATGATCATAAGACAGGTGAACAGCCCTGTATGTCCGTGCCCGGCATGGCTGTCATGGTCGTGCCCGGCAGGGCTGTCATGGTCGTGCCCGGCATGGCTGTCATGGTCGTGCCCGGCAGGGCTGTCATGGTCGTGCCCGGCATGGCTGTCATGGTCGTGCCCGGCATGGTCGCCATGGTCGTGACCGGCATGGTCGCCATGGTCGTGACCGGCATGGTCGCCATGATCGTGCCCGGCATGGTCGCCATGGTCGTGACCGGCATGGTCGTGGTGTTGCTTGATGTAATCTTCGAGATGAGGTGCGAAATTCTTCGGCGCATCAACCTTGGTTTCGTGTCCATGGTCGTGTCCCGAGAAAATCTCGACAATCGCGGGGGGGGTGTGGTTCTCGATTGCCCGGGTCTCCAGGGTCAGTGCATGGGGGACCAGGTGCAGAAGAGCGTTGCCGAGCATTGCTCCGGCTGCCAGGGCAAGCAAAGAGTGAACTTTTCTGCCGTGAAGCTCATCTTTCTTGAAGAGAAACAGAATCCCAATCGCAGACATAGCGCTGACCGCAAGTGCGGCAGCAACAGCGTATAACAGGGTCATGTATTGATCCTTGCTTTCAGGTTTAAAGGTAAAAACCACTTTTCTCATCTATCGAGATGAGTAAAGGTTCGACTAAAAGTGGTTTTAACAAGGTTTTGAGGAGATCGTTGATCCAGAAATCAGAGAGTGAAAGATGCTTCCAGACTATTACTCTGTAAGCGATTGAAGATACATGAGTATCTAAATCTTTCTTAGGGAAATAGACGCATATTTCTGCATTATGCAGAAATAGATCTGGCAATCGTTAACCCTGTTTTCTTTTTGTCAAAGCAGGAATGGTTATCATTTCTATCTAGCGAGATTAGCGCTAACCTGTCACATGCGGTGAATGCGAAATTTCTGCCCATTCATATTGGTGGCGAAACTCTAAATCCGCAACTTCTCTGGGTCGCTGAAGACTCTCTCCGATTTGATAGAGATGAAGTTGCTTGAAGTTAAAGTCAATCTTGATGGTCGAAAACTCTTCGCTCACGTCGTAGGATAGTTTTTCTAAATGCTTTTCTCAACTGAACTAGTTAATGCGCATGCAAATTCCAGAAACAGGAATCGAATATCCGGAGTCCAATAAAGTGGGATTCTTCCATACTCTATTTCTAATTGTTGGTTCGATAATCGGTTCTATGGCCTGGCTTATCTATTCTCCGATGATTGCCAGAAGCAGTGTCATAGATTGCATAGTGAGCTTTCCGTTAGCGGCACTGATATTGCTTCCTTTGATCTTTTGCATCGCAGAGTTAAGCTCAATGTTCCCGAAGTCTGGAGGTCCGTATATTTACCTCAAGGAGACATATGATTTATTGCCTGGAATATCAGGCAAAGTGCTCGGTTTTCTTGCCGGCTGGACTTACTGGATGACGTTTGTGGTTGGCACTGCACTTATGCTAAACGGTCTATGTGATCTGGTAACCAGAAACCATTCATGGTCTGAAGTGGTTTTTCAAAATTGGTTTTCGCCTGTGCTAATCGGAGCTATTTTAGTAGTCACATCAGCGGTAAACTACTTCCCTATAAAAAACCTTGCCTTGCTAAATGCAGTCCTTACTTTGATAAAGCTTGGCATTTTAGCAGCGTTTTGGGCTTTAGGTGTTTCAAAGTTTCAGTTCGACTCGGAGGCGTTTGCTGGAGGCAGCGGCGCAGTTGTCAGCGGAAACCTTTTTTCAGTTCTGGTTTTCTCCCTGGGGTGTTTTGCCGGTGTCGAGGGTACCGGCTGTATTGCGTCAGAAGCAAAAAATCCTCAGGAAAACATACCCAGAGTGATTATTTTAGTGGTACTGATTTTGGTGTGCATCTACACTACTACTGCTTTCGTTGTTGGCTTCTCGAGCGACTTCCTGGCTTCAGAAGGGCGGACTAGAGCAGTCATTCCAGCAACGCTTCTAGAGGCTACTGTTCCAGGCGTTGCCAGGTTCCTGGCTGGACAAGCAGCAGGAGATTTCTTCAATGGCGCTGTCATTTTTTCAATATGCGCATGCGCTCTGCCAACAGTTTTGTATGGAGCCAGGGTACTTCATTCCGTTTCTTCTCAGACCCTAGGAAGTGAAGTTTGGCTCAGTCAATTGCATAAGCCCTATCTGGTGCCGCTCAATGCCGTAAACTTTCAATTCATTGCCATGGCGGTAGTTGCAATAGCTCTATGTAACTCCCAGCAGCTCAGGATTATTCCCAATGCCTTTAGTTTTTTAGGGGAGTCGTTTGGTTTTATCTACTCTGTCCTTGGTGTTCAATATGCTCTGGCTTTGACCATAATGAGAATTAAACGCCCTTATCTAAGTCGACCTTTCAGAATATGGGGTCGGAGCAATCTTTTAGCTTTTATCGTTGCGGCTTTTGTTTTGGCGACATTCTCCTATATTGCTGTTTTTACCATAGGTACTGCCGAGCAGCTGGTCGGACTATGCTTGATTTTGCTCGGCATCCCTGTTTACTTTCTCTGTTACTTTTTCGCCAAATTCCTGCGCAAATCGTGAAACATGCTCTTCATAAAGAGAGTTCAATTGATCAATTTTGTGTTAGATATCTTGGAGTTTGAAACGCAACGAGGATGAAACAATGGAGACAAAAGCAGAAATTCCGCGCCTTTCCGATTCTCAATTCGAAACGAAAGATTTGATTTCAAAGTTGTCTCCGATAGAAATTGCAACTCTGGATAAAATTCAAAATGAAATAGAAAGTGCCAGTATAGTGTGGCATCAACCATATTCAGAGTATGCTTCCTCGGGACTGGAAATCGCTGTACTGATGAGTCCTGACGGTCGATTAGACAACTTCTCCTGGGATGATTGCGAGAATCCGCTAGACTCCGAGCTGCTTGCCAAAATGCCTGTTCTCAGGCGATTATTGAAAAGTTTTGGTTTCAAAATCATGGCTTCTCGATTGTTGAAGCTCTCTCCCGGTACTTTCCTTCATGAGCACCGGGATTATGTGTACTTGAAGCAGGTTGACAGGTACAGATTACATATTCCAGTGATCACCAATAGTGATGCTCACATAATTATGCCCGGGAAGAAGGTTCATATGGATAGAGGTTTCCTCTGGAAGCTTGATCCAAAAAACACCGTTCATAGTGCCTCAAATTTTGGAGGAGAGCATAGGATTCATATAATGATGGATTGTTATCTGAATGAAAATCTTGAAAGCCTTTTGAAATCGCAGAAGCTTGAAGTTGCTTCCATAGAGGCGCTCCCTTTAGCTGACGACAGTTTACTTTCTCAATGGATTGAAGAAGCCAAGGTGATTTTAAAAGATAAAGACCTTGTCGAAGCGGAAGAATTCTTGCTCAAAAAATTCTGCCTTTTCGATCTTCAAGGCAAGACAACTTTTGACCTGCTTTTCGAATTCTGTCGGCAGACAAATAGCGAGAGCAGGCTTGAATACTGGAAGGCGAGATCTGAAGAAGTCTATTTGAATAATGATGACTCAATTGCTTGAGCGGTTTTCGCTTCGGTTACAACAGGTTTCTGTGTTCTGTCCATATCCCCTGGATGGGGATACATGCTTGCGCTAGCTTGACATCGATCAAATAGTGTTTCGTTTGAAGTAAAAGCTATCAACTTTGATTGATTCGACGATCCGAAATCAGCTAGGTGTAGGCTGTTCATTTTGATTTCGTCTTCCAGGTATTTTGCTCAAGAAAGCTATATTGACGCTTCTACAACGGTTTTATCAATCACAGCTCGGCTGTTGAGTTTTGATTAGCCTTGAAGTCGCATCGCATAGCTTGCTTGCGCTTGAATCCAAAACTCACGACTAAACAAGGAGCCTTAATACCATGGCACTTAAAGACTATCCCGGAACCGGCTGCCCGATTTGCTGGACTCGCAAAGGTCTCAATGACAGTGGCGCCGCACTCTACCTGACCGTTCAAGAAGTCTCTCACATGGTTTCGCACTGGCGCACCCATGTCATCGAGACCCAGTTTGGCGACAGCAGTCTGAGAGGTAAGCTTCTCGAAACGCTCAATTCCGTATTCGCTTTCAGCGAAGGCTTCAGCAACTGGCGACGCAGCCACGAGGCGGCGGAGCTTGGAAACTTTGTGGCAGAAGACAAAACCGTCAATGGTGTTGATGCCTACAAGGTTCTGCGCTCCGCTGAAGCCCAAAGCTTCGATGCTATGAATTCATCCTTCACTACTTTTGAAGAAGCTTTCGCCGCCGCTAAAGTTGCGCGTTCCAACTTCCTGAACGGCAAAGAGGCTGGCGAAAAGGAAAAGGGTCACTTCGAATTGATCGAGGATGCTCTCAATCAGACCAGGGAGGCTCTGGGAGTAACGGTCGAAGCGCGTCGGCGCTATTTCGAGAAGGTTGACCCGTACGCCGAGCGTCGTTCGGTCGCAGCCCATAAAGTCGCCGAAAAATCGAAACCCGTTCGTACTTGCGGCTGCCATTCCTGAGCTCAATCAGAGCATGATTATTTTGGGACAGGCGAGAGTTTTTTTGTCTTCTCTGTCCCGCTGATAACAAAGATGAACTAAATCTTTGAGCTCTGCCAGAACCGCCTGGGATGTCCAGGGACAAAACAGGCGGTTTTTTTCTTTTGGCTCCTTCTATTCGATTATATAGTAATAGGTCGACATGGGGGCAATTCGATCATGCCCCTATCGATCATCTGAAGGGCGGAGTGGGAGAATCCTGAGGGCTCAATGTTTGATTGGCTGTTGTTAGAATTCGGCAATCTGGAGCTCGCTCCAGTACGCTCTTTTCATTTTGATGGTCAAACTAACTTATCAGTGACTACTTAAAGGCTGTCGGCATGAGGAGTTGCTTAGCTACTAGAGTTTTGTTGCGTTTTATGATCAAGACTCCGAACATTGCAAAGCTGAAAACCATTTCCATGTTAGATTCAAACTCAATAGACTCTGAGGCAAAAGGAAGATGGCTGATCGGGCAAGTGCTACGCGAGAGAAAGACAATGCCGAGCGCATTGAAAAAGAGCTTCTGCTCCGCCCCCTGGTTCATCCATATATACAAGAGCTTCTAGAGGAGAAAAATGAACTTTTCTCTCTGGTGAAAGCGCTCGGAAGTCCACTTAACGTGTTGTTTCCTGAAATTCTTGCAGAGAATATAGAATCTTTCAAATCGGTTTTCAAAGAGCATAACTTACAAGGACGAGTTTTTTTTGCTCATAAGACCAATCAATCAGCCAGTCTTGTCAGGCAGTTGGCCATGGAAGACGCCTGTCTTGATGTATCTTCCTTGAAAGAGCTCAAGCATGGACTTGCCAGTGGTTTCAGCGGCTCGAGAATAGAAGCGACTGGTCCAAAGAACAAGCAATTTCTGGCTCTCTGTATTCAACAAGACGTAACCATCAGTGTAGATAGTCTGTGGGAGCTGAGAGCGATAATTGAGTTGAGAAAAAAGCTGAAACACAGAAGCGCAACTAAGGTTCTTCTCAGGCTAAGCGGCTTTACTGCCGCTCATTCCAAATTCCTTAATAAGGGCAGTCGTTTTGGTATCACTCTGAATGAGATAGAGGAAGCGCTGGATTTGCTGGAAAGCCATGATCAGGAACTGGATTTCTATGGCTATTCATTTCACCTCGACACCGTAAGCATTACTGAAAGAGCGGTGGCGATAGAAAATTGTCTGGAGCTTATCGAGGAATCTATCAGTCGCGATTTAGAGCCGAGAGTTCTTTGTATTGGTGGTGGCTATAAAGTAAATTATCTCGAGCATGAGAGTGATTGGAACGAGTACACTACCGCCTTAAAAGAGTCAGTGATCGGCACCGGTGAATCAATGACATGGCAGGGCAATTCTTTCGGCATGTCTACCGAAAACGGAAAAATCAAGGGTAACTTTAACAGCTACAACTTTTACGACTCAGAATCCGGTCCTGACTATCTAAGTGCTCTTTTGAGTCATAAGTTTCCCAATCTGGGAGATAAAACGGCCGGTTCTATTCTGAGGGACAACATGATTGAGCTATGGATAGAGCCGGGTCGATCTCTGGTTAAACAATGCGGTATCACAGTTTCGTCAGTGAACAATTTGAGACCGTCAAGCACCGGTGACCAGCTCATCCTGTTAAACATGAAGCGGCAGGACGTTACTTTTCTCGACCAGGAAATTTTTGTGGACCCGCTTTTGATTTACCGAAACGAGAACAATGAAGAGAATAGAAAGGGGGTTTATTTCGCAGGCAATCTGTGTCTGGAAAGTGACCTTGTTTATCGCCACAAAACATTTTTGAGAGCTCTTCCCGAGGAAGGCGACCTTGTCGTATTCCCAAATACAGCCGGCTATTTTATGGACTTTAGCGCTTGTACCTCGATGATGGAGCCGATCGCAAGAAAAGTGGCGATCAAAAAAGAAGCCGGTAAATTCGTCTGGTGCCTTGATGAAGAGTTTTCTGTCGTATAGGTTTTGAATTGAGAGGTTAGAGTCAATGCTTGTTAAACATGTCACCGAGCTGATAGGAGATACTCCCCTTTTCGAGATCGACCCGAAGGTCCACGGGCTCAAGAACATAGACCTTTACGCTAAGCTAGAGCTTCTCAATCCTTTTGGCTCAGTCAAGGATAAAAGTGCCTGGCAGGTTCTTCAGAAGGACATAGAGCAGGTTGCCAGAGACGGAAAGACAGTAATTGAATCTTCTAGTGGAAACATGGCCAAAGCCATGCAGCTTATTTGCTCTATATATGGTGCTGAGTTCAAAATTGTCACCAACAGAATCAAGGTGAGAGAAGTCAAGCAAATTCTTCAATTGCTCGGAGCCCAGCTTGATGAGCTGCCCGGTCTATCCGAATGTCCGGATCCGACTGATCCTAATGATCCGATTACTTTCATTGAGCAGCAGATGAGTAAAGAGCCCGGCAAGTACTATCATACTTCTCAATACACAAATGAAAAGAACATCGAAGCCCACTACGGCAGCACCGGTCAAGAAATTTTTAATGATATTGGACCGATAGACTTCTTCATCGGCGGTCTTGGCACAACTGGCTCTACCCGTGGTGCGGGAACCTTGTTAAAGGAAAAGAATCCCGAGATGAAGAACATCGGTGTTATAGCTGCCAAAGGGCATCTATTGCCCGGAATTAGAAACCAGGACGAAATGTATGAAGTCGGTCTATTTAGAAAAGATTTCTATGATGACATCATTGTGGTCGATACGGATGAATCTCTCGATGCCATGCTCACAATGATCCGCCAATGCGGCATCCTCGCCGGGCCTACCGGAGGTGGCAGTCTGGCGGCGGCTTTGAAATATTTAAAGCCTATTGATGAAGCCCTCCCAGAGCGTAAGAAGGCTGCTTTTATTGTTTGCGACCGAGTCGAGTGGTATCTCTCATACCTGCAAAAAGCCAGACCTTCTCTCTTCGCCCTTGCTGAAAAGGCGGACTCTATCCGTAAAGTTCCCGTTGAAGCACAAGAAAGCGCACCTCAGGTCGATCTGGACGAAGCAGAAAGCTGGGCTCAAGACAGAGCAAACTGCCTGGTGGTGGACATGAGAGGGGCCCTGGCTTTCAAGGCTTCACATATACCAGGATCAATAAATATTCCCACCGACTCCTTAGAGGAAATCGCCGACTGGGGCGTTCCATTTTCAAACGAGCAGAAAGTCTTGTTTGTCTGCCCGACAGGAGATCAGTCTAAAAGATTTGCCGCTTTCTTCAGCGACAAGAATGTCGAGTGCGCCAGTATGAAAGGAGGTTTCGTCGCATGGAGAGATGCTTCAAAACCGGTTGAGCGTACCCAGAAGAAGCGTAAACGTGAAGAACAAACCATCTCTCACTAGATGAAGGTAAAAATGGATCAAGCCACAACCCATGCGATTGACACAAAACAGATAAAGCAAAAGTTTCCCTTTTTTGCCAGCAACCCCGACACCGTTTATTTAGACAATGCATCCACTACCCAGAAGCCCGATGTGGTTGTTGAAACCATAAGTCAGTTTTACACGAAGTATTATTCCAATGCCGGGAGAGCTAATTACAAACTTTCATCCCAGGCGGCTAAGGCTATCGAGGAATCCCGTCAGAAAACTGCCGGTTTTTTTAAAGCGGATGCTCGCAATATTGCTTTCACCAGTGGCGCCACAGAGAGTCTCAATTTGATTGCACTTTCCTGGGGGCTGAATAATCTCAAAAATGGCGACCAGGTAATGGTTTGTCTTCAGGATCACAAGTCTTCTGTTTTTCCATGGCTCAATCTCAAAAAGTTATTGGATGGTTTTGGCATTCGAATTGAGATTGTTCCTTTTAGAATTCACGATGTTGGCGACTATGACTTAAAAACCATCAAGGAAGGTTTGACTGAAAGGACCAGGCTGATAGCAGTCTCCCATGTTCACCATGTTTTTGGAATGGACATGGAAATTAAGGAGATAAGAGAAATAGTCGGCGACGATGTTGTGGTCTCGCTGGACGCCTGTCAAAGTGCCGGACATATTCCTGTGGAGCTTGATTCCTTGCCCGTCGATTTCATGTCTTGTTCCGGTCATAAAATGTTTGCCGGAAGTGGACTGGGTGTGCTCTGGGCCAGGGATTCGCGCCTGAAGGAACTTCGTCCTGCCAAAGTGGGCGGCGGAAGTATCACGATAACGGAAGCAGGCGCGACGATGGCGGACCTGTTTGAAACCGGTACTTTGAATATCCCCGCCATACTTTCCATGAAGTCGGCAATAGAGTTTATCGAAGAAGTAGGCATATATTCAATAGCCCGACATCTAGCTAAATTGACCAGATACACTTACGAAGGTCTCAGAGATATTCCCGGTTGCGAGTTTGGACCAGGACCTGGTCGATGTGATTGCCCTGGAGGCTATGGCATCATCCCGTTTCGATTGCAAGGAATAGAGGCTAATGACCTCGGTTTTTTGCTCGATGACGAAAATATTCTCGTTAGAACCGGAGATCATTGCAAGGGTGAGAAAACAGGAACTTCCGATGACGATCTTGTCAGAGTAAGCTTGCAGATTTACAACTCTGAAGAGGATGTGGACCGACTGCTGGAGTGCTTAGGGGAGGCGGTCAGTTAAATGAATGTTGGCATAATTGGTGCCGGTCACAACGGATTGGTAGCCGCAAGCTATCTTGCCAGAGACGGATTCGATGTAGAAGTTTTTGAAAGGTCCGATCATGTGGGTGGACTTTGTGTCAGCGAAGAGCTTTTCGAGGGCTTCAAGGTGACTTCTGTTGCTAGCTACTATGGTATGCTGCGAAAGGAAGTCGTCAAGGACATGGAGCTTGAAAAACATGGTCTTGAGGCCTATCTGACCGATCCGGCAGAAATTGTTCTTTTTGAAGACGGTAACTATATTTTTACACCTCGAGACGGCTCAGGTTCAAAATACTCCATAGATGATCTCACGGACAGAGATCTTAGCGGATGGAATAATTTCTGGAGCGATATTGGAAAAACCGCCCGTCTTATCGCTCCTTACTATTTCAAACCGGACTCAACCACGGTACAGTTGGAGCAACTTATCAGAGAAAACAATCTACCAACCATAGCCGACTCCATATTCAGAGGTTCTCTTCTAGAGCTCGCCGGCAACTATTTCTCGAATGAAAAGCTTAAGTCAGCCGTTTCTACCTGCACCCCTGGTTTTGCGTCTCTCGTCGGTACCGTTTATGGTTGCATTCACCACGGCACGGCAGAGACTTCCGGAGTCGAGGGTGCTTGGGGTTTGGTAAGAGGTGGCATGGGCTCTATCTCTGAGGCGATGAGAAGATCCTTGGAAGCGGACGGAGTAAAAGTAAAGCTTAATAGTGAAGTAACCCGAATTCTGTTGGATGGCGATAAAGCGCAGGCTCTGGAGTTTAAGAACGGAATCAAGAAAGAGTACGACTATATTATTTCCACCGCTGATCACAACATTACTTTCGGCAAGCTCATTCAGGAATCGCCCGCCTTGGCCAAGATCCCTTCAATATTTAAATCGTCACCTTCAAATGTTTCAGCAGGCAAGCTCCATTTTTCCCTGAAAGCAATACCAGAGTTTCCCGTATTGAAAAAACTCGGTCACAACTACTCAGGCATTATCGTATTCGCCCCTTCGCTGAAGGCGATTTTGGCCGATTCTCTATCCGTGCAGGAAGGACAGTTGCCGAGCGAGCTGATGATGACGCTTGCTATTCCATCTGTCACAGATGACACAGTAGCTCCACCCGGAAAACATATTCTCAATGTCGATGTTCACTGTTTGCCGGCTAGAATAAACGGTGGCGACTGGACCGAGGAAGATAACAGAAACCTTCTTGAGCAAGTTTTATTGAGGCTCGAAAAGCTTGCTCCATCAATTCGTAACTGCATAGAGGCAAGTTTTGTTGTCAGTCCCCAGGTTTTGCGAACAAGATACAATCTTGAATCAATGTGCTGCTGGCAGCTTTCCATGACAGAATTTCCTTTCGACAAACGAAATATAAACAATCTGCCGGCCTATCACACCCCGATAGAGAATTTATTCCTTGCTGGTGCTGGAACTTTTGGTGGCGGGAATGTTACAGGAGTAAGTGGTTACAACTGCGCGAAAGCCATCGCCAGGTTAGAGGAGAAAGTGGCTTCATGAGTCAAAAGAGCAATACTTTTTCCAAAACTCATATAGAGCCCGAGCTTTGTGAGGTTTCTCTGGCCCGCGCTGAAGATGCCGGTAAGATTGCCCGGGCCTATGAAAATGCGCTTGGCAAAGATGGCATTGGGGAAGAGGGTCATGAGCCTTATCCAGACCCGGATTTGTTTAGTGAATCGGCTGTAAGAGGAATCATCGAATCCGGTGAGCGCAAAATAATTGTCATAAGACACGAAGGCGAAGTTCTCGGGGCTATAGTAGCCGACACTGTTCATGAATACGCTTTTGAATTCAACAGTATGGCTATCGATAAAAAATATCGCGGGCTGAGGTTAGGTTCAAAACTTCTTGAAGGTGCAAAGAAGCTCACCGACGATTGTTTTTTCATCAACAACGTGACCGAGCTGGTCACCCATTCTATTGCTTCTCAAAGTGCTCATATCAAAGAGGGATACAATAAATTTCTAGGCTTCGGATATTGCCATTTTCCGCATGTATTTTTCCCTGACAAGCCCGAGTCTGTGCTCTGGGCAGGACAGCTGCAAGGAAAGCTTGCAAGAGTGCTGCCAGATTTACGTTCTTCCGGCAAAACCATAAGCTGTGACAACGATTGCCAGAGGAGTCTGGCGGATTCACTTTTAAAAGAAAGAGAAGTTTTTGTTCCTTCTCGCTATTCGAGTCTGGTTGAAGAAATACTCAATCAATACAAGCCGGAGTTGAGTTATTCAGTAAAGGACACTAAATCGAAAGAAAGCCTTTATTCTAATACCGAGTTTGATATTACTTTCATGCCCGAGTATGCTCACAGCTACCTACACTTCGGCATGGGCTTCGATTTCCGAGCGAACCACAAAGCTATTGTCGATACCATTGAGCGGATCAAAAATACGAAAGGGAAAAGATTCATCAGAGCAACGATTGCGGCTAATCAGCCCCAGGCTATAGATATTGCTAATATTCTAACCGGTGACCATCAGTTTGTTTTTCACAGTTTATTGCCGCTCTATTGTTTTGACTCAGATAGAAAGGACTTTTACGATTGCCTTGGCTTACAATGGGTTAAAAACGAGGTTGTTCAAGCAAACCCGCTACCCGGTAATACCGCTAGTGTCATCAAAATATGGGGTTATCCCCTCGGTTTGCCTGGAAAGATTATCAACCAGATCGGTAAGGACCTTCAAAATCTTAATCTGGTCAAGGCAGTCTGAAGCGCCTGCCAGGGGGAAATTCTGGGGCTCCAGAACAAGATTAGACTGGTTTTCGTTTTCTCTGCGAGAGATTTGTAGATAATAGTGTTAGCGTTGCTTTTCTGTTGTTTTCGTATATTTATATCGTTCTCTAGCGATCCAACCAAGATGGTGCTGTGATGAGCTGGTCTAAACCGCTTAAGTTCAGAAGAATTCGAAGAAATCCGGCTGTTGTATTCAGAGAGCCTGATATCCATAGATACCAGCAGGCAAAAAACATTCAAATCGTGAGGCGCGATCATCTAAAGGGCCCCGGCAATTTTTGTGAAATCAATCAGCAAGTGCTTTTGCAAGCCAAAAGTGCTTTACCCGCCCACATCACAAGAGTTTGGAACGAGTTGTACTCGAGAAGGATTACCCTCGCTCTCGAGAAGGATTTCAATTCCTTCGAGTTGGTCAGTCTCTTTCCGGGAAACACCTGGAGCAGCTTTGCTCCGCTCAAGTCTATCTACAATGAGAGCCCCCTTCTTTATCACCACTTCCAGTCACTGCACAGTTATTTGAACCCTGGCTTGGGCACGAGTCCCTCGAACTTTCAAGTGCTGGAAAGAAAATGCGAGCTTAACCAGGATTGGGTTTGGAGCAATATCACCCTTCCTGAAATAAGATTCGTAGAAGCAATATACCCGTCAGAGCCTGCTGCTCAAGATGGAGAGAGGCTCAGTCAAGATGAATTGCTGAAGGCGTGCCAGAAGCTTATCAGTCCGAGTATGCTCAATATCACAGCGTTGTTGAGCCTGGTGCGAAAATCCTGGTGTCATCTCAATCATCATCCAAAGTATTCCAAGCTCTCGGTTCAGCTTGCCTCTAAGATTTTTCGTTCCTCGTTTAGAAAGCTCGATATGGACAATCTTCTCCCTTTCATTTTTGAGGTGGAAGGATTCGCCAGTTATGTAAGTTATCTGGAAAGAATAAATCCAGTAGCATCAGGAGTTTATGATTCGAACTGGCTTGATGTCGGTTACCTTCCTCTGACATCCATTCGAGCAACAGAACTATGTGTCACTGACAGGCTTTTCGGCGAACTCTTCAACCTTCAGGAAGTGGGCTTTGCGCCTGTGGTGATAAATGAGTTCGACTGTGTTGCTGATGGCAATCATAGAATTACCACAGCCTGGCTGTGGAATGTTCTCAAGCATGCTTCGAACGTACCCTGGCATATAGATCATGATGCTTTTAAAGCATCGTTGAAAGAATTTGCTGAGCGAAACGAATCAGCTATGGGTGCTGTCTCGCTTTATGAATGCTACAGGCAGCTAGGCATTATTCTGAAGGATCCGGATAAAGCCCGTATTATGGAAACACAGCTTAAACCGGTGATCAAAAGCCATAAAGCCATCGAACATATGCCGGTCTTATTTGCGCCGGAGTATTCCAGTAATGCGGTCATTAAAGTTTGCTACGATAATTCTTTCGAGCTAAGCCGCGTTCCTCCCAGGCTCTATGAAGAGCTGAGTCAGAGCGATAATCTTGTTTTACCGCCGAGAGCTTCTTATCATTTTACCGACTCCGTGGCTATGCCCTGGTTCAGGGTAGTGAGCGAAGAAGTGCCGGTATCAATAGTTCAAAATACAGGTGTTATAGCAAGCTAACTTGCCTGGAGTCGGGGAAGTTGATGGATAGAGAAGTTCAAAAAGCTCGCACAGAAACCATAAAATACCATGAGCAGTACTATGGTGCCAACGAACTCTTTGAGCAGGGAAGTTGGCTCTATCAACCGGACTATGAGCTTGACAAGGTGGCGGAATTGCTGAAAGGCCGGCAAAATCCGATCATTCTCGATATTGGCTGTGGGGTAGGGAGAAACGCTATTGCCCTTGCCAGGCAGTTGAGAGGAGATAATCCCAGAATTCATGGGATAGACCTGCTCGAAACGGCAATTGAAAAGTTAATCGATAACGCCACTAAATACAGTGTCGCTGAATTTATTTCCGGCGAGGCTCGGGATATGGATGACCTTTCCCTTGAAGAGGGGCTCTATGATTGCATATTATCAATTTCTGTACTAGAACACAGCCGATCATATGCCATTATGATTAATACCATTCAAAAGATAATGAGGGCAACAAAAAATGGTGGTTTCAACAGACTTACTTTTTCGACGGATAGAACTGTCACTTCGGTTAAAACGGGCTTGCCGCTCGAGTCTTTGGTTGAAACTCCATTGCGAATAGATTCCATTGAAAGGGAGCTGCAATCTTTGTACAGAGACTGGTCGATAGAAATTCTTGACCGCATAGAATACGATGAAAATCTTGAACGCTTCGGAGAGCAGGTCAACTGGAAATCAAGTGATTTGAGCTTTCTCGCTCAGAAGTATTAGCCAGATCAAGCAAAACCAAACTGAATTATTTCCGCGCAATCAAAAGATTGCCGAAGACTCTGAGAAAGTAACCACTTTTCTGTCTGTATCTCTTGATAACGTCCAATAAACGAGGCTTATCCCCGGCTTTAACCTCATATTCGTGCCAGTTTGCAAGAGACCAGAGCCAGTTGTCTATGGCTGTTTGATCGCTTTCAAAGAAGAAGCCGAATTCACCATCATCCCCAATTCTCTCATTCAAGGAAATAGAGCCAAAAACTGCTTCGATGGAAGAGATGTGTTCACCATATGATTCGACGTGATCGCCCGGATCCTTTTCGAATGCTTCGACCACCTCATCATATTCGCCTTTTCTGGTCAATCCGAAAATTACCAGGTGCCCATCTTTTTTCAAGCAGCGATAAGCTTCTTCCAGTGTCTTTTTCATTGGTTTGATTTGATGTAAAGACCAGCAATAAAGAACAAGGTCGAAGGAATCTGCCTCGAATTCCAAATCAAGACCGCTCATGGCTCTGTAGTCTATTTTTCCCTGGGCTTTTGCCAACTCTTCAATAAGGCTCTTTTCGACATCTATGGCATAGATACTGGAACATCTTTCCTTCAGTTTTTCAGTCACTCTGCCATCACCGCAGCCTATTTCCAGGATTTTTGATTCTGCCAGATTTGAAATATGAGTTTCTAAGGTTTTTACCTCGAAATCAGATGGATAGTATAGTGCCGACCAATCGGACCATCCTTTCATGTAGCTTTTGGTATTCAAATCCCGCACGAAGTTCCGCTCCAATTCCCACTACTGATACCAGGCAAAATTATCCGATTACCATGGGCAAAACAATTGACCTTCCATGATATTTTTCAAATGGAGATTGGAAACCTTTCTCGTACTTGCTGTTTTGGTCATATTGGACTGTTTCGTCTGGCTCGATTTGTTAATACTGTAACGCATAGTAGAAGCTTCGCGAAAATTGCAAGGAGGAGAATCTTTCTCTTGATTCTCCTCCCGCCTTAATCAGTTTGTTCGTCTGCTCGTCTGCTCTTCTACTAAAATCAAGCCGCGAATGAGACATCCGGCAGGGGTGCAGAAATAGATCCCGCACCTCCTGCCGTCTCATCAGTCGTGGCTAAAGCGATTCGCCATTCTGTCCTTGGGATCGGGTTCCTCGATACCGAGGTAATGCTTGCGCAAGTGATCCCAGAGAGAGAGCTTGCTCCACTCGGGCGGGTCGGCATAATCCATCTCTTCTGTCAGAAGAGGGTTCGGCAGATAGATATGGAGGGTCTGCTCGGGTTCTGGCTCGCGGCTATTGAATGTGCGTAGGCCCCAGAATGTTGGCTCTCCGTGCAGGTTGAGCTTGCGATACAGCTCCACTCGCGATGGCAATCGCAGACGCGCAATCGCCTCGTTCGTTTTGGAGCAACAATAGCCAGTGTTCCAGCCGACACAGAGGTGCATGTGTCCGAACTCTCCAAACTCGACAGTGAGATAGCCGTCGAGGTAGCCGAACTTGGTCGGGGCGCATGGAGGCTCGAATTCCAGGACTCCGCCCTGGATAAGAATGCCGTACTGAATCTGGTGCCAGTTGTTGACGAAAATATCCTCGAAGAGCTTGCGGAGAAAGTCTTCGGAGGTATCAAGGCGCCAGCATTCCAGGATGCCGTTGCCCGGTTCTTCGACCGTCAATGGAATCTGGTTGTTTGAGAGGGATGTGGTAGTGGATGGCATGGCTAGTCTCCCATCTAGAGTGTTTTGGGGGAAGTTGTGGCGGTTGCGTGGGGTTGAATTGGGGCGAGCAGATGAACCTGGCCACGGGTTCGATAAGTCCATAACCAGTGGGTCGCCAGACGCGCGGACAATTAGGAAACAAGAGCTTATTGCTTCTCAAGGATGAGAAGGAGACGCACTTTTTGTCCAGGCAAATACGCCACACGGCGAAGCCGGAAGCGCTCCAGGATATAACGGCTCACGCTGATAGGTTGCTCGTTAAAGTACCAGGGGAATACTGCCAGGGTTCCGCCTGCTCGTAAAAGAGAATGCAACCTTTCAAGGATCAAGATTTTGTCTTGCGCTGTCGCCGATACCAGAGGCGGGTGACAGACTGCCACGGCAAAGTCAGTGGACGAGCCCGGCAGCCAGAGTTCGTATGTATTGGCGACAAGGTGATTGCAACGTACCAGAAGTTCTGGATTCGCTGCCAGCAATTCGCGCTGCTTGTTCAGAAACGGCGGCGAAAAGTCAATCGCTGTGTATGAGCCGATGACCGGCTCTAAAGAAAACGGGATCTCTGTGGTGAATGCTGGACCAAGCTCGATGACATCCAGCCCTCTTTTATCGGTAGCCCATTCCGCCAGGCTTGGTGCGACAAAGCGGCTAAGCTCGTGCGATTTCAAAGGATTTTTACCTTCTTCGGTAAGCCGGCGCACAAGCTCTTCGTGAAAGCGACCGGTTTCCGGTGTATATGAGAGGCGCCCGAAGCTAGGACGCAATCCTTTGGGCTCCGCCTTGAAAGAGAAGATAGCACCACTGGTGGTTCTAAGGCGCACGATTGCCTTTGAATCTATGAAAGCGTCCTCTATGTCGAAAGACGTGTAAGGCGAACTTTTGGGATGATTTTGGGGTGAAGTGGAGACGGCTGCAGAAGGCTGCCAGCTTCCTGTGTGTGAGCCAGTAGACATGGTAAGTTCCTCTGATGGAGGTCCAACAAGAGTTGTTAGTCAGTTTTTTGAGCGCAGGAATCGAAGCCGCCAAGACATTCTTGGCACTAGGCGTGTAGGTCCTTGGTTGGCAGTAGCGGGATAAGAACCAGGCAAGCGAGCGTAGCAGCGGCACTTACGACAATCAGAGGAGAAAAGGCTTCTCCAAAAGTGTAAGTGTATAAGCGCGCGCCTAGAATGTTAGAGAGCTGCTCGGCAATATTGTATGCAGCTATCAAAGTCGCAATCGTCGTGCTTTCCAGCTTCTTCGGACTGACGTCGGCAGCCAATCCGTATATTGCCAGGATTGCTATGATATTGGCAAATCCACGGAAGAATTCCAGCAGAATCGCCGAGGTTTCGCTGGAGAGAAGAAGGTAGCCCAGGGTGCTCAGTGTCCCCAGGAGTACTGATAAGACCGTTTGAACCCTCGGCGAAAAACGAAAGTCCAGGTACTTCATGAACACGAAAGAACCGGCCAGCATTCCGATGGCGTTGATGGCGCCTAGCTGCCCGATAAACATCTGGCTGAAACCTAGCACCTTGGTCTCGTAGAAATAGAGCGGTGTTCCGAAGCTCGGGCTGAAGCTCCAGCAACACAGAAACAAGCCCACCATAAGAAGTCCTCGACTGCGAAATTCTTTGATGACATTGCCAATGGTGCTTCTGGTAAATCTTTTGGTCGGAGGCGAAATCGGCTCATGGACTAGAAGCCATGCTGCTGCTGCCGAGACAATGCATGGAATGGCTGCTATACCAAGGGCCAAGCGTAGTGCTCCTTCTGGGGCAAAGTATGTGCATAGCCAACCTCCGACAAGGAAAGCGACCAGATTGGCGGAGTAATAACAAATTGCCTGGATGCTCTGGAATCGCCTGTAGTGGTTCGTCGGACGGCCAACTTCCAGTGTCAGCCCACATAAAATCGCAGTAGCCATAGACATGCCTAATGCAGTTGTAAATAACGCAGCCATCAAAAGATTGAACGATTTCGCTAAGGCTGCGAAGACAAAGAAGATTCCTGCCGCGCAGTAAGAAATAAACAAATAGGATTTGCGTCGATAGCCAAAGAGAGGAAAGAAGTCACTGATGATTCCGTAAAATGGCTTTACCATCCAGGGAAGCATCAGAATAGTCAACAGTTGAGCTACATCCGCAGCATTTTTGCCCAGACCCTTGAGCATGAAGTAGTCGAGCGGTTGAGAAACCAGCCCGAAATGCTGGGCGATTCCCTGGGTCAAATATGCTATGGAGACGAAATACAGAAAAGATCTTGATCCGTTTGACATGCTTGACACCTGATTGGGCAATTTTGAGCGTTGTACACTCCGTTCCAGTTTTTTTTCATGGCCTGCCAACTAAAAGAACGAAAGTTCTTCGAAAAAGCTGTCGAATAGGTCTATTTGCTGTTTACAGTGTCTTGCTAAGTGGTCCTGAGAAAATGAAGTCCATGTAGTAGTCCTAAACTAGCAGGTTGTAGCTTCTAATTTTGAGAGTCCAGGGGGCTGGAAGTTATACAATTACTTATGTCTATGAATTGTGGGGTAGGGTCGAGCCGCCAAAAATGGAAATGATTATCATTTTCGCTCTGGTGGCGAGAAGAATACAGCAGGAAATTGAGGTGGCGTCTCTAGCGCTAGCAGTTTGGGGGAAAGCGCGTAATTGTAGCTCTGTTAATTTACGCAGAATACCGATATACGGCCGGAAGCGAAGGTTGCAGCCAACATTGTTCCATCCGCACTCCAGGCAAGATTGCTTACTTGGCAGTCTTCTTCTTTGCTGACCATGACTTCTGTTTGATTGGCAAGATCCCATATGATCACAGCACCGTCTTTGCCGCCGCTGGCCAATTTTGTCCCTTCGGGAGCGAAAGCCAGGACGGATATAAAAGTTTGGTGTCCTGGAAAGACAACAGGTTTGCTGCCAGAAGGACCAGTGCCAGAAAAGTCCCAAACGATGACTTCGTTGCCTCCTCCTGTAGCCAGATATCTAGAAGTTGAATCCCAAGATAGTTCCCTCACCTTTGTCGGGTAGCCGTTCATCAACAAATCTTCACCACTGGGAAGAAGCCATATGTGAGCGGCACCATCCTGGCAACCTGCGGCGAGAACTTTTCCATTGGGGCTGTAGGCGATGTTCAAGAGAGAGCCTTTCCAGTAGAAGAAACGTTTATGGCTTGTCTGCTTGAGAGTCCATAAACGTGCACCGTTATAGCTGCTGGTGGCAAACAGGTCTGGAGCAGCAGGGTTCCAACTGATATCCGCAATCGTGCTCTGGTGATCTTCAAATTGCCGAATCAATTTGCCGTCTGTCGCGCTCAATTTGAGCTGTTTGCCTGCCGCCGTCAAAATGCAGTCACCGGACTGATGCCAGGCTATATGTTCAACCCAGGCAGTGTCATGGTCTATTGTTCCGGCCTTCTTGTAAGAAGAAACTTCATATATATGCGCTTTTCCGTCCTGTCCGGAACTTGCCAGAAATTTGCCGTCGGAAGAGTAGTCGACACGCAAAGCATCAAGTGAGTGCGCCGGCCACAGCTCTACCGGCTGTCCGGTAGTTGCCGAGTGAACCGTCAGGTATCCTGATGCATCGGCTGTGGCAATATGCTCACCGTTCTGCGACCATGCCAAATCATGAATATAGTCTTTACAGGCCAGTTTGCTCCATTGATTTAACAGAGGTTTTAGTGAAAGCTCAAGTGAGGTTTCTTTGCCAGGCATGAATTAAATCCTTCAACAAGTTCTTCTCTGTTCAAATTGCGCCCAATAAAAATCAGCTGATTTGTTCTTTTCTCGTCGCCCCAGGGACGATCTCGCTTTCCATCGAAAAGCATATGGACGCCCTGGAAGATGAAGCGCTCATTCTGCCCTGCAACGCTCAGAATGCCTTTCATGCGGAAGATGTCTGTTCCCTTTTCCCTGAGCAAAGTTCCTAGCCAGTTCATGAGCTTTTCTTCGTCTAGATCGCCGTCGGAATCGATGCCTACGGAGCTGACTTCGCTGTCGTGAGTGTGTCCGGCGTCATAGACCTCAAAATCGATTGGCTCAATGGTGCCACTGGTGGTGCAAATCTCGAGAGAAAACTCTTCCGGTAAGTGCTGGGTGTAGAATACGTATCTGCCAGGTTCTTTGAGAGCTACTTCAAAGGTTTTACTACCTTCTTCAGGCAAAGATAGCTCGTATAATTGATCAGAGCTATCTATCTTTTCGCCCGGAGAAATTTGTTTTTTGTTGTTTGAGAAAAATCGTACTGCGGTTTCGGCAAGCTTCGTTATACTGCCTGCTTCGTTATCCGGGGCTCTTAGAAACAGGACATTCATTTTTGGATCGGGGCCATCCTGCAGTACCAGCATCTTGCTGTCTCCATTTAGCTCGAATAGCCCGCCCCACTCAAAGGGGTATTCTGGTTCTAGAAACGTAGGTTTCGTCGCTAGTGCTTTGTCTAGCTTGAAGCCGTTTACGTTCAAAATCTTTTCCATCTCGATAGTAGCGTTGCTAGTTCTGTATATTTTTGCCAGTGCATTTCTAGAGCGAATTCGCCCTTCGAGCTCCGAAACCGCATCATCATCAACGAGATCGGTCTTGTTGAGCAGGATAACATCAGCAAATGCTACTTGTTCGTCGCACTCTTGGCTCTCACCCAGATGCATGGCGACATGCTTGCAATCAATTACGGTTACGATGCCATCAAGCTCAAGCTGCTCTCGAATCTCGTCATCAACAAAAAAGGTTTGTGCTACCGGGGCAGGATTGGCTAATCCGGTGGTTTCCACAAGGATATAGTCAAATTTATCACGCCGTCGCATCAGGCTGCCCAGAATGCGGATCAAGTCCCCGCGCACGGTGCAACAAATGCAGCCGTTATTCATTTCGAAGATTTCCTCGTCCGAATTTATAACAATTGCATCGTCTATGCCGATTTCACCGAACTCATTTTCTATAACGGCTATCCTTTTGCCATGGTTTTCAGTGAGGATTCGGTTTAGAAGCGTCGTTTTGCCCGCTCCAAGAAATCCTGTCAGCACTGTTACCGGAACTTTGCCGTTAGTGATGTCCATCACAATCCTCCCTGTTATCTCTCTTTTCTCCTGCCATCAAGCGCTGTAAATCCAGAGCAAGTTTTAGGGCTTCTTCTCTGGTGATTTCGTTTATGGCAAGATGAACCTTTGCTTGATGCTGCTGCCCTCCTGGCCCCAGAACGGCAACGACGGTTTCAATAGGCGGACAATCTGGCTCGGTGCACTTCAATTCTGTAACTAAAAGAGTGTGGTCTTCGGAAAGCCGAAGGGCGCTGCTTACCCATCCCTTTATCGTACGTGAGGCGTTTGCGCTGGAGCTCCGATTGAATGGGTCGAACATTTTGCGGTCATTATTCCATTCTGATTGATATTAAAATGATAACCATTTTCGATTGGGATTTCTAGTCTTTCTAAAAATTTTGTGCACTTGCAGGAAATCGAAGAGAACACTTGCTCCAGGGTTGCAAAGGTAGATCTCGCAGAATTTTGATTGCGGCTCAAAAGCGCTGAAAATGGATGACTATTCTGAAGCGGATAAAAGAAAATGCGACGGATTGAAAGTGTCATCAGTCGCATTTTCTGCTCGCTATCTTGTGCTGATTCCCTTGAGGTCTTTTGCACTATTGCGGCTGGCTAAGGCAGGTCGCTACTGCTGCGTTCCGAATTCTACATAGCGCAGGTATTGTCTTCGTCACAATCGCACCGATTGGTGTCGGTGTCATAAGCCTGGCAGCAGCAACAGCAGCACTGGCATCCCGAACAGGGTTCGCAGCTTTTTGTATTGCAACATTTACAGCAATCGTTCATATCTCTAACTCCTTTTCGTTATCGTCTCCGGTATTCTGCCTGCTATCGGCAAGCAGACACATGGCTTTTTGTAGTAGCTCGATCACGCAGCCGTCCACCACGCGATAGTAGATCATGTTGCCGCTTCGTCTGGTTGCGACTATGCCGCGCTGGGAAAGGCGCTGCAACTGGTTCGAAATGGCCTGAGGGCTCATGTCGACAGAGTCCGCCAGGTCGCAAACACACATCTCCTCCACCCTTGCCAGGTTGTGCAGGAGCCTCAGACGGGTGTCATTGGCCAGGATTTTAAACAGGTCTTCCAGCTCCGAGGATTGCCTCAGGGTTAGTGGAGTATGGTTCGGCAGAAGAACTTTGCTGGGGCAGCAGGCGGTTTTTTCTTTTGTTTCTTTTGCGGTTGCGGGCATCTGGGGTCGCTCCGGTGAGATGTTTCGATTATACACTATTACATTGAATGGTTTAATAGTTTTTGTTCTTGTTTGTGTCTGAATTCGGTGAAGTTGAGACGAAAGGAAAGCGAGGATTAGCCTCCTGGTGGAGTTATCCGGTCTTGAGCAGACCAGGTTCCATTTATTTCAGTCCAATCTAATCTAATCTGGCAGTCGTTCTCCTGCGCAATGGGTTAGATAGCCAATCTTTGTCATATTCGAAGGTGGCTGTTATTCGCAGAATAAATCTGCTCGATTCAGGGGAAATTGAGCAAGATATCTCTGCCCGATAATGAGCATTAAAAATTGACGCAAAGGGTTGTCCACCTCTAGATTGAAATTACGACAAATCAACTAGAAAGTGGACTGA